>NZ_JBNHFQ010000036.1:0-204 GCF_059090425.1 Arthrobacter sp. B055-34 | reverse complement strand
GCTTAGCAGCGTGCTCGGGTTTACAAAGCGCCTTGAGATTTTCCAGCACGGTTTTGCCGCCGTCTTCCCAAGCGATGGTGTGATCAATTTCGCAGAAGCGGGCTTCTACGCGGCAGCCGGGGCCGCTGCAGTGCCCGTCGCGTAACCGGACGAGTCGTTTCAGCCATTCGGGCGGGTGCCGCAGGTCTTTCGCGGCCGCGATCG
>NZ_JBNHFQ010000035.1:0-207 GCF_059090425.1 Arthrobacter sp. B055-34 | reverse complement strand
GGCCGATCTCCTTGGCCAGGCCCCGGCCCCGCCTCTCCGCCGGAACCCCGGCCGCGGCCCGGGCCTCCCGCCGCGAGGCCACAAACGCTTCCGTCTCCCGCGCCTGCGCAGCAGCGAGGGCGCCCTTGAGTTCCTCCAGCGCGGTAATCCGGTCAATCCGCACCCCCTCCGAAACATCCTGATCCAGACCTGCAAGTTCGGCGGCCC
>NZ_JBNHFQ010000034.1:0-211 GCF_059090425.1 Arthrobacter sp. B055-34 | reverse complement strand
TCACAAGTACTGGTGCTAAGGCATAACGAACCCCGTTTTACTGCACCAACACAGGGAAGCAAGCCGATTCGATACACACTTTTTTGCCTATAAGCCTGGCTTATAGGCAAAAAAGGGCTTATAGGCAAAAAAGTGTGTATGACCCGGGCGTGTTTCATGGCCTGCCTGCCCATCCGGAGCGGATCCAGAGTCCTTCTTCGGCGACTAGGGC
>NZ_JBNHFQ010000033.1:0-246 GCF_059090425.1 Arthrobacter sp. B055-34 | reverse complement strand
CTCAGGCAGGCGGTTTCGCGGACCAGGATGGTCGCCCGCCACTCGTTCAGCCGGCCCTCTGCCAGCGCCCTATAGGTGTGCGGCATTTCCCTGATCAGCGTGGTCGACAAGCCCAGGTGCTTCCCGCCCCGGTTCGGGGAGTCCTTCCTGGCCAGGCCGATCTCCTTGGCCAGGCCCCGGCCCCGCCTCTCCGCCGGAACCCCGGCCGCGGCCCGGGCCTCCCGCCGCGAGGCCACAAACGCTTCC
>NZ_JBNHFQ010000032.1:0-246 GCF_059090425.1 Arthrobacter sp. B055-34 | reverse complement strand
CGCCATGGCCGCCGCAGGCTCCCCCGTCCTGAGGGACTCACCGAAGTCCAGCCTGAGGACCCCGCCGAAGTAATCGGCCATCTGTGTCAGCAGCGGTTGGTCCAGACCATGGCGGGCGGTAAAGTCCGCCCGCATCTGGTCCGTGGCATTCAGCGGCAAATACAGGTTTGCCGGATTACCGGTCAGTCGGGCAAGCGCGAACACTCCCACGATCACTGCAACCAACGGCAACGCGCTGGAGAGAAT
>NZ_JBNHFQ010000031.1:0-264 GCF_059090425.1 Arthrobacter sp. B055-34 | reverse complement strand
AGACATGGCGTTCGGTTTCGGCTTTCGCGGCCCTCCGGACCACCGACAGGGGATCCAGCCGCAGCGCGGCCTGCTTCGCCAGCGCCCCGATCCGTTTGTCCCCGCACCCGTGCAGCGTCTTCGGATCCGAACACAAGTCCTTATCGATGCGGGCGCGGTCGTCCACGCTCAGGCAGGCGGTTTCGCGGACCAGGATGGTCGCCCGCCACTCGTTCAGCCGGCCCTCTGCCAGCGCCCTATAGGTGTGCGGCATTTCCCTGATCA
>NZ_JBNHFQ010000030.1:0-292 GCF_059090425.1 Arthrobacter sp. B055-34 | reverse complement strand
CGTTGAGCCGGTTCACCGAGCTGCGCCCGGCCGAAGGCGCCGAGATGGGCAACGCGCACGGGTTCTCTTCCTGCGCGGCGACGGAGATCGCCGCGGCGCTGGCCCAGCCCCGCGGGGCTGTGCAGAAGGACCTGACCGAGGCCGCGCAGCTGTGCGACCATTTGCCGGCCACGGTGGAGGCGATGGCCGCCGGGAACCTGGACCTGCCGCGGGCCACCGCGATCGCCCGCGGCTCCGCCGACCTGCCCGAAGAACTCTTGCCCGCGTTCGAGGCCGGGGTCCTGCCCCAAGC
>NZ_JBNHFQ010000029.1:0-466 GCF_059090425.1 Arthrobacter sp. B055-34 | reverse complement strand
TGAAGCCCAACGGCATCGCGGATCGTATCTCCAGCTTCGTGTCCATGGCCGCGGCTTCCATCCCGGACTTCTGGCTCGCCATTGTCGGCATCTGGATTTTTGCCATCACGCTGGGTTGGTTGCCGACTTCCGGTGTTGGCGGCGCGTCGGCGTGGGTGTTGCCGATTGCGACGCTGCTGTTGCGGCCGTTCGGTGTTCTGGTCCAGATTGTCCGCGGCGCCATGGTGTCCGCGTTGTCCGAGCCGTATATCAAGCTGGCCCGCAGCAAGGGCGCCGGCGACGTGCGGGTGGTCACCCACCATGCTTTGCGCAACGCCGCGGCCCCGGCGCTGACAGTGGCGGGCGATCTGACCGTGGGCCTGGTCAACGGGGCGGTGGTGGTGGAAACCATCTTCGGTTGGCCCGGCATCGGCAAGCTCATGATCGACTCCATCCTGCAACGTGACTTCGCGGTCCTGCAGGCAGC
>NZ_JBNHFQ010000028.1:0-523 GCF_059090425.1 Arthrobacter sp. B055-34 | reverse complement strand
TGAAGCCGGTTCCCGGTGATCCGGGTGCTGTGCTGGTCCGGGGCTGGGCCGCCGAACTTGCAGGTCTGGATCAGGATGTTTCGGAGGGGGTGCGGATCGACCGGATTACCGCGCTGGAGGAACTCAAGGGCGCCCTCGCTGCTGCGCAGGCCCGCGAGACGGAAGCGTTTGTGGCCTCGCGGCGGGAGGCCCGGGCCGCGGCCGGGGTCCCGGCGGAGAGGCGGGGCCGGGGCCTGGCCAAGGAGATCGGCCTGGCCCGCAAGGACTCCCCGAACCGGGGCGGGAAGCACCTGGGCTTGTCGACCACGCTGATCAGGGAAATGCCGCACACCTATAGGGCGTTGGCAGAGGGCCGGTTGAACGAGTGGCGGGCGACCATCCTGGTCCGCGAAACCGCCTGCCTGAGCGTGGAAGACCGCGCCCGCATCGATAAGGACTTGTGTGCGGATCCGAAGACGCTGCACGGGTGCGGGGATAAACGGATCGGGGCGCTGGCGAAGCAGGCCGCGCTGCGGCTGGATCC
>NZ_JBNHFQ010000027.1:0-559 GCF_059090425.1 Arthrobacter sp. B055-34 | reverse complement strand
CCCGGAAGTTGGTTCCCCCGCCCCTGCCATGCGAAATCGTTGCGAACGGACCCCGGGAAGTGGCAGAGCTAGGCAATCCACCCGGAGGTGCCAAACCATGATTCCGATCTGGCACGAACAAGACGGTATACGATTTCCAGTGCTAAGTCACATTCAGATCACGGGCAATCCGCTTTGAACCAGCCAGACAGCGTCAGCCCAGCCCGTATCGTTTCATCAGACCCCGGAAATTCGCGGTTTTTTTCTCTTTCCCGTGATTTATTTCACATTTTCTCGCCGTTACCTGAATGTGACGAGAAGGGCAGGAGAATGCGGTCCGGAATACAGGAGATCGCCAAAAAATGGCGGCACGGAAAGAACACCATAAGAAATCAAGGAACGGGCCCGCATCCTTTACGGATGCGAACCCGTCCGCTTGAATATGCCGGCCGGCCGGTTCAGCCGGGTCTGCGCTAATTGCGCCTTAGCCGTTGGGGCGGATGAAGACCGGGCCCGAACCGATGTAAGCATCGGCCAGCGCGGTCGTGTAGCCAGTCCAGCCACCATGGATGGCCTGGCC
>NZ_JBNHFQ010000026.1:0-707 GCF_059090425.1 Arthrobacter sp. B055-34 | reverse complement strand
GGTTTGGCACCTCCGGGTGGATTGCCTAGCTCTGCCACTTCCCGGGGTCCGTTCGCAACGATTTCGCATGGCAGGGGCGGGGGAACCAACTTCCGGGCTTCTTTGGAGGCCCTTGGGGTTAAGTTGTGGGTGTTCTTGGCTGAGGCCGGGGCTCCCATGGCCGGATGACTCCCATCCGAACCCGACAGCTCACCTCGCAGGCATTGGGAGAGGTAATCACTCGTGTCTAAGAACACTGCTGCTTTGGGCCGCCACCGTGCTGTGCCCGTCCGTACCAGCCCGTTGGAGACTATTTCCAAGGCTGTTTCTTCGAATGCCGGTTCCGTGGGCCGCCAGGCTGCTGTGATTGCTGCCGCGTCCGGTCTGGTTCTTTCTGTCGGCGTTCCGGCGCAGGCGACCAATATTGAGCGTGAGGCGTCGGTTCAGGCTGCTGCTGCGGCTCCGTCGCGGGTGCAGGTTGAGGCTGTGCAGGCTTCTGCTGCTGTTGAGCTGGATCTTGAGCGTTCGGGTGTGACCTCGACGGCCGCTCCGGTGGTTGAAGAGCCGGAGCCCGTGGTTGAGGCTGTGGCCGAGGAAGTTGCTCCGGTGGTTGAGGAAGCCGCCGAGAAGGCTGCTGCCCCGGTGGAGAAGGCTGAGGAAGCGCCGAAGCCCGAGGCGAAGGCTGATGTTGCTGCCAGCGGTATTGGTGCGGCTTTGGTGGCGTCGGC
>NZ_JBNHFQ010000025.1:0-745 GCF_059090425.1 Arthrobacter sp. B055-34 | reverse complement strand
ACGCGGCAGCCGGGGCCGCTGCAGTGCCCGTCGCGTAACCGGACGAGTCGTTTCAGCCATTCGGGCGGGTGCCGCAGGTCTTTCGCGGCCGCGATCGCGTTGCGGTATCCATCGGTCAACACCGGCAGCCACGATTCCGTCAGTCCGGCGAGCTTCCGGGCCATGTCCGGCGGGATCGGCCCGTACCCGGCGAGTTCACCGGGTTCCTCGCTCAACCCCGCCGCGGTCTCCAACGACAACGTGACCGCGACGCTGGCCGTCACCCCCGCGCCGGCACCAGTCCCCGCGCCGCTGCCGGCGCCGATACAGGTTCCGGTCCCGGTGGCTGCGCTGCCGGTACAGCTGCCGTTGCAGGTACCTGGGTTGAGGATCAGGTCGGTGATGACGTCGGCGCGCAGCTGGGGCAGGGTCCGGGCCTCGTCGGGGCCCTGCAGCTTCTTCGCGAGGGCCTGGACCAGGTTGAACACCATCACCGCCTTGTCCGCGCTGCAGCGCAACCAGACTTCGGCCATCCCGTCATCCTGCGGCACGAGACCGACGTTCCGGGACTGGTTCGCGCGTTCATGACGGACGGTCAGGCTTTCGGGGTGCAGGCGTTCACGGGCCTTGCGGGCACGGGCCCGCACACTGTCCACGGTGATCTCGCCGGCTTGGGGCAGGACCCCGGCCTCGAACGCGGGCAAGAGTTCTTCGGGCAGGTCGGCGGAGCCGCGGGCGATCGCGGTGGCCCGCGGCAGGTCCAGGT
>NZ_JBNHFQ010000024.1:0-852 GCF_059090425.1 Arthrobacter sp. B055-34 | reverse complement strand
CAGCTGGTCATGACCGACCGCACCCTGTTCCAGGGCGACTCCGAACCGGCCCACCTGAGCGGGTACGGCATCGTCCCCGCCCAATGGGCCCGGAACCTGCTCCGCACCGGCGACACCGACCACGAGAACGGTGCCGACGGCGTCGGCTCGGACACCATCGACGCCGGGAACGGCAGCGCAGGTCACCCCGCGGCCAGTAATCCGGTAAGGGGCGCAGAGGAAGACAAGATCGTTGCCGGCGCCTCGGATGCCGGCGCTGGTGACGGCGCTACCGGCGCCGGCCCGCCAGACACAGCCGAAGCGATACCGGCGGCCGATGCAGAGGTCGGCAAGGGCAACACGGGCACTACTGGTACGGCGACAGGGCCGCCGGACTCGAAGCGAAGAGACCCCGGGGATGCAGGCGACTCGGAAGAGGTGGAAGTGTGGGTACGCCGGCTCTACACCGCGCCCGGCAGCGGGCAGTTGCTCGGGATGGATTCGCGGGCGCGGCTGATGCCCGCCGGGATGCAGCGGGTCATCCAGGCACGGGACCAGCTCTGCCGCACCCCCTGGTGCGACGCGCCGATCCGCCACCACGACCACGTCGTGCCCTGGCGCGACGCCGGAGGGACCAGCGAGATCAACGGGCAAGGCCTATGTGAAGCGTGCAACCTCGCGAAAGAAGCCGACGGCTGGCACGCCCGAACCATCCCCGGACCACGGCACACCGTCGAAACGACCACCCCGACCGGGCACACCTACCAATCCACCGCACCGGCACTGCCCGGCACACCACCGGCAACAGAACAACCGGACGAGACACGCGAGCCGGTGTCAATCTTCGAACAGGCACTCGGCCGCATCGACTTC
>NZ_JBNHFQ010000023.1:0-941 GCF_059090425.1 Arthrobacter sp. B055-34 | reverse complement strand
GTCTTGGCGTGGACGATCGGTGTACTCGCGCCGCGGACCGTCAGTGCGGTCCTGACGCGGACGGTCCCCGTACTCACGGCGAGGCTTATACCCCTCGGCGCCACGGTCTTGGCGTGGACGATCGGTGTACTCGCGCCGCGGACCGTCAGTGCGGTCCTGACGCGGACGGTCCCCGTACTCACGGCGAGGCTTATACCCCTCGCCTCCTTGGCCGGAGCCGCGAGGGGCGCCGCGGTCCTGACGCGGACGATCGGTGTACTCCCGCCGCGGTCCATCAGTGCGGTCCTGACGCGGACGGTCCCCGTACTCACGGCGAGGACCATCGGTACGATCCTGACGCGGACGGTCGCCATATTCACGGCGGGGACCGGATCGTTCCCGGCCTGCTGCACCTTCACCGCTGCCGTCGCGGCGATCGTCGCGTCCCCGGAAGCCGCGTGGGTCTCCACCCGAATTGCTTGTGCCACGATAGGCACCGCTTTGCCGGCGTGCTTCACTGTCCCGACGTGGACCCTCGCCACGTCCAGCAGGTTTGTCAGATCCTGAGCGGCCGCCGAAGTTGCCCCGTCCGGCACCGCCCTTGTCGTCTCGTTCCCCACGACCACGGAAATCAGCCATGCCGGAGCTCCTCTCAGTGCGGGCCTGGCACCCCTCAAAGGAGCCTTCAGCCGCCATCTCTATTTATCTGGTGATTTGTGTTGATCTATTGATCAGAACGCGGCACGACATGTGCCACCAGACCAGTCTAGTGCAGACCATCGACACGGCAGGCTGACTGGGCTGTGATACCACTTACGACGGCGGGCCATGGCTTCAGCGACCGGACATGGTTTCCGTCAACGGCCTTAAATGGGTGAAGGGCTCCACCGTCATGGTGGAGCCCTTCACGCTCAAAAGATGTCCGGCGGTGACCTACTCTCCCACACCCTCCCGGGTGCAGT
>NZ_JBNHFQ010000022.1:0-964 GCF_059090425.1 Arthrobacter sp. B055-34 | reverse complement strand
ACACTATTGAGTTCTCAAACAACAGGAGCACCCGGCACCAGTCGGACCCTTCTTCAAGGCCCTCCATCGCTCCGGAGCAACTTTTCAAATTTACCCGATCCTGCAGCAGTTCGCAAATCGCCTTCCGGCTGATTCCCGCTGCAACCACGGTCCCCGCAACCTCATCCGCACGGTAAATCGAACCGTTTGAAAGTGATTGTTTTGAAGGGGTTGGCCTCCCTGCCTGCTAAGCGCTTTCGCTCCCTAGCTGCGGTGGCTTGGAAGACATTACACGCCTTCGCGGACCACTGCAAATCCGCCTCCGGGAACAGCACCGCCTGCCGCGGAAAACCGCGGATTCATGCGGATCTTCCCACTCCCGGATCCGCTGCGCCGGCCCCGGCCGGCCGCACACCGGACGGGCACGGCAGCAAAACCAGGTTCGTTATCCCGAAACCGGAACCGGCGGCAAAGACCCGTCCGCGGCGCTGCCGGTGTGGCCAAGCACTCAATGCGCCCGCGGCTCCCTGCCCGCATCCGGAATCCGCGCGGATATCCACCGACCGCCCGCCGCCAGAACGCAACCGGCACCTCGCGGGGAAAGTGTGCTTAAAATCCAACGCCAGCCGACACCTCCCGCTGCGCGGCCGCCGGCCCCACGGCCGGCAGGACCACCACCTGCATGCCGCAGCGAAACCAGGCAGCGCCGGCCACCTGCAACACCCGGGCCAGGACGCCGGCACGGCCAACGCCCCGCGGCAGGAGCACCGGAATCCCGGGCCGGCCCGCCCCCGACGGAGCAGCAGCTGCAGCCCAGCGGCAGCGGGAGCCGGCACGGCAGGCCCGCAGCCAGGGCACCGGGAACGGAGTTGGGGTTATGCAGGTTGGCATGGTTTCCGTCAACGGCCTTAAATGGGTGAAGGGCTCCACCGTCATGGTGGAGCCCTTCACGCTCAAAAGATGTCCGGCGGTGACCTACTCTCCC
>NZ_JBNHFQ010000021.1:0-1202 GCF_059090425.1 Arthrobacter sp. B055-34 | reverse complement strand
TTGTGAATGGTGCTTGCAATTCCTCCCGTTGTCAGGTCTGTGGAGACGTACTGGTCAAGAACGGCAGGACCTCTGCCGGGAAGCAGCGCTGGCGCTGTAAAAGGTGCGGCTCCAGCAGCACCCGAAAACGTCCCGATGTCACCCGCCGCGGGCAGCTCGATGCGTTCCTGGCATGGCTGCTGGGTAAACACTCCCAGGTCGAGGTCTCCAGCGGCTCCACCGGCAGGACGTTCCGGCATCAGATCGCGTGGTGCTGGAACATCGCACCCGAAATTCCGGTCACGGGCGAAATCCACGACCAGGTGCAGGTGGACGGGATCTATGTCGGCTCCTGGTGTTGTCTGATCGCCCGCACCCCGCAGCACGTGCTCGGCTGGCAGTGGTGCGACCAGGAGAAGACCGCCGCGTGGTCGGCGCTGCTGGAGCGGTTCCCGGCCCCCACGGTCGTGATCACGGATGGCGGCTCCGGTCTGGCCTCAGCGGTGCGCAGATGCTGGCCGGAGACGAAGGTCCAGCGGTGCTTGGTCCATGTCCAGCGCAACGTCCGCACCTATCTGACGAACCGTCCCCGTACCGAGGCCGGGCGGGCATTGCTGCGTATTTCCAAGGCTCTGACCAAGATCACCACGCCCGACCAGGCCGCGGCCTGGACCGCGTCACTGGCAGGCTGGCACTCCCGCTACGGCGAGCTGACCAAGCAGCGCACCCACCGCAGTTCGCTTACCTCGGCACCGGCATGGGTCAGACCCGGACAAACCTGGTGGTACACGCACCAACGGCTACGCGCCGCGTACCGGCTGCTGGAGAAACTCGTGAAGAACGGCGCCCTGTTCACCTACCTGCAGGCAGAGCACCGGGACCTGGGCATCGAGCCCACCACGAACCGGCTCGAAGGCGGCATCAACACCCACATCCGGTACCTGCTGCGCCACCACCGCGGCATGAGCGAATCCCACGCCAAACGCGCCATCGAATGGTTCCTCTACATGCGCAGCGAGAACCCGCAGCCGGCATGGACACTCATCCGCCCCGAGCACTACGCCCCGGCCAAATCCCGCAAACCGTCAGCGCTCAAAGAACAGATCGGCCCGGAAGAACTCGGCACCGCCCTAGTCGCCGAAGAAGGACTCTGGATCCGCTCCGGATGGGCAGGCAGGCCATGAAACACGCCCGGGTCATACACACTTTTTTGCCTATAAGCC
>NZ_JBNHFQ010000020.1:0-3784 GCF_059090425.1 Arthrobacter sp. B055-34 | reverse complement strand
GTCCTGTTGACCGCCATTGCAATCTTTGTCCTGAACATCCTCATTGACCTGGGTTATGCGCTGCTGGATGCACGCGTCCGCCCGGCCACAGTGAAGGCGTAGGAGGAACCCATGACCACGCCCATCACCGCCTCCGGCCACGAGCCGCCGCACGCTAACGCTTCACAACCTGACACCACCCTCCCGGATTCTCCGCCGCCCGGCAGCGACCCCAAGGGCACGAAAGCCGACAGTTCGGACAAGAAGCTCAGCCTCTTCCGGTTGCTGCTGCGCGATAAGTTCGCCACCGTAGCCGCCGCCGTACTGGTCTTCGTCGGCCTGGTGGCGATCTTCGGCCCCATGCTGATGGGAGACCTGGCTACCAAACAGAACCTCATGTTCGCGAACAAGGCGCCGTTCACCCTGGCCAACGGCTGGGAGTACTTCCTGGGCAGCGACTCGCTCGGCCGCAGCGTTCTCGGCCGCCTGGTGGTGGCCACCCGGACCACGATCTCCGTGGCGCTGCCCGCCGTCGGCGTTGCGCTGGTCATCGGTTCCCTCTGGGGAGTATGGGCCGGCTATCACCGTGGCTGGCGCGAGACCGTGTCGATGCGCATCGCCGATGTGATCATGAGCTTCCCCTCGCTGCTGCTCGCCGTCGTCGTGCTCTATGTTTTCAACCCCAGCGTCGCCAACATTGTGCTGATCCTGGCGATCACCCGCATCCCGATTTATCTGCGTACCGCCCGCGCCGAGTCGGCCGAACTGCAAAGCCGGACCTTCGTGGACGCGGCGCGTACTTTCGGTGCCAGGCCCAACGCCATCATCGGCCGGCACGTCATCCCGGTGGTGCTGCCGACCCTGCTGACGCTCGCCACGCTGGAGTTCTGCTATGTCATGCTGGCCGAGTCTTCCTTGAGCTTCCTGGGTATCGGCATCCAGCCGCCGGACGTGAGCTGGGGCCTGATGGTGGCCCAGGGCCGGCAGTATTTGCAGACCGCGTGGTGGCTCTCCATTTTCCCCGGGCTGGCCATCGTGATCACTACCATCGCCGCGAACGTGCTGGCGGCCTGGCTGCGGATCGCCACCGATCCCGCGCAGCGCTGGCGTCTGGCGCTGCCGCGCAAACGCCTGATCGCCCGTATTCCTGTCAAGACCGAGGAGTCGAAGTAATGAGCGCTCTCACCCAGGCCTCGCCGGCTACGGCCGGGCAGACAGGCACCACGGTGCTGAAAGTCGAGGGACTGACCGTGGACCTGCGCACGGGCCGCGGCACGGTGCGGGCCGTGGACAATGTGGGTTTTGAGGCCCGTGCCGGGGAGACCTTGGCGTTGCTGGGCGAGTCCGGCTGCGGCAAGTCCATGACGGCCAAGGCCGTTGCCGGGCTGCTGGATCCGATCGCGGACGTGACCGGCGGCGAGATCGTCCTGAACGGGACGGACCTGGCCGCGTTGAGTCCGCGGCAGCGGCGCAAGTTCGCCGGACCGGACCTGGGCATAGTGTTCCAGGACGCGTTGACCGCCCTGAACCCGGTTTATCCGGTGGGCACGCAGCTGGGGGAGGCTTTCCGGATCCACCATAAATTCTCCGCGAAGCAGGCCAAGGAAAAGGCCATCGAACTGATGAAACGCGTGGGCATTCCGGAGCCGGAGTCCCGGGTTAACGCGTACCCGCACCAGTTCTCCGGCGGCATGCGCCAGCGGATCCTGATCGCGATGGCGGTGGCGTTGAACCCGCGGCTGTTGATCGCGGACGAGCCGACCACGGCCCTGGACGTCACGGTCCAGGCCCAGATCATGGCCCTGTTGCGCAGTCTCCGCGAGGAAAGCGACATGGCGGTAGTGCTCATTACCCACGACTTGGCCGTTGTTGCCGAAGAAGCCGATACCGTGGCGATCATGTATGCGGGGAATGTGGTGGAGACCGGGCGCGTGGCCGATGTCTTCTCCAACCCCCGCCACCCCTACACCAAGGGCCTGCTGGAATCAGTGCCGGTCAACGCCGAACGCGGCGGTGAGCTGAACTCCATTCCCGGCAGCCCGCCGGAACTGCACAACATCCCGCCCGGCTGCGTTTACCAGTCGCGCTGCCCGATGGCGCAGGAGATCTGCCGGGCCCAGCGCCCGGAACTGCTGCCAATCAACGACGACGGCGGGAACCCGGGCCGCCATTCCGTCCGGCCTGCCACAGCCACGGCACTGCCTGTCACCGTGCGGGCTGCGGCCTGCCACTTCAGCGAGGAGCTGGACAATGACTGAAACACTGACCCGGCCGCAGGGGAGCGGGACGCTGCTCGAAGTCGAGGGCGTCACTAAGACCTTCCACGTCCCCAAAGGTCCCTCGGGCAACAGCCGGCTGCGTGCCCTGGACGGCATCAGCCTCTCGGTAGAGCGCGGCGAGACGCTGGGCCTGGTTGGCGAGTCCGGCTGCGGCAAGTCCACGCTGGCCCGGACCCTGATGATGCTGGAACGGCCGGATTCCGGGACCGTGCGTTTCGACGGGCAGGACCCCTTCGGCATGCGCGGTAAGGAACTGCTGGCCTGGCGCCGGCGGGTGCAGATGGTCTTCCAGGATCCGTTCGCGTCCTTGAACGCCCGCATGAACGCCGGAGAAATCATTTCCGAGCCGTGGCGGGCACATAAGGACCTCTACCGCACGTCGCGGGAACGTGATGCCCGCGTCCGCGAACTGCTCCACATGGTGGGGCTGCGGCCCTCGGACGCGAAGAAGTCTCCGCAGGAATTCTCCGGCGGCCAGCGCCAGCGCATCGGCATCGCCCGCGCGCTAGCCCTGAACCCCGACGTGATCATCCTGGACGAACCGGTCTCGGCCCTGGACCTCTCCGTCCAGGCCCAGGTGCTGAACCTGCTCAACGACCTGCAGCAGCGGCTCGGGGTGGCCTATGTGTTCATCTCGCACGACCTGTCCGTGGTCCGCCACGTCGCGGACCGGGTGGCCGTGATGTATTTGGGCCGGATCATCGAGACCGGTGCCACGGAGGAAGTGTTCGACCGTCCCCGCCACCCGTACACGGCCGCGCTGATGTCTGCTTCCCCCAAACTCGATGTCACCGGCGCCGAACGCAACCGGATCATCCTGCAGGGCGAGATACCCTCGCCGCTGGACCCGCCCTCGGGCTGCCGTTTCCGGACCCGCTGCTGGAAGGCCCAGGACATCTGCGCCGAGCAGCTGCCCCCGGCCGTCCCCGCCCCCGAAGATGCCTCGCATGCTGCCGAATGCCACTTCCCGCTCGAGACGATCAAGGTCCGCACCCCGGACCCGGACCCGGCCCCGGCCCCGTGACCCCGGCCGAGTATGCCCTCATTGCCGTAGCCGTCTTCGCTGCAGCCGGCCTGCAGTCCTCGATCGGCTTCGGCATGGGCATGCTCGCCGCACCCGTCATCGCACTCGTAGACCCCGCTCTCCTCCCCGCCAGCATCATCATCCTGGCTCTGCTGCTGACCACCATGGTCACTGCCCGGGAGCGGGCTCATCTTGATCTCAAGGGGGCCGGCTGGGCGCTGGTGGGCAGGATTCCCGGCAGTCTCTTCGGTGCCTGGCTGGTAGTGGTCCTCCCCGGCGAGGGACTGGCCTGGCTGGTCGCCGCAGCTGTTCTGCTAGGGGTGGTGCTGGCCTTCTTCGGCTGGTCACCCTTCCCAGGCAGGGCAAATTTGATCGCGGCGGGGGCTGCCTCCGGAGTCATGGGGACTTCGACGTCCATCGGCGGGGCTCCCATGGCGCTGGTATGGCAAGGACAGCAGGGAGCACGGCTGCGCGGCACCATGAGCGCCTTCTTCATGGTCGG
>NZ_JBNHFQ010000019.1:0-5695 GCF_059090425.1 Arthrobacter sp. B055-34 | reverse complement strand
TGCTCCTGTTGTTTGAGAACTCAATAGTGTGCCAAGTTTGTTGATACCAATTATTTTATTGGTTGAATTATTGTCGTGGGGCACCGCCTCCGTGGTGTGCCGCGATGTTTTTTAGCCTGGTTTGAATTTAGTGCAGTGCTGGTTCCCGTTTTCCCGGGGGCCGGTGTTGTGTCTGTTAGTAAACATTAACGGAGAGTTTGATCCTGGCTCAGGACGAACGCTGGCGGCGTGCTTAACACATGCAAGTCGAACGATGATCCGGTGCTTGCACCGGGGATTAGTGGCGAACGGGTGAGTAACACGTGAGTAACCTGCCCTTGACTCTGGGATAAGCCTGGGAAACCGGGTCTAATACCGGATACGACCTTTCACCGCATGGTGGTTGGTGGAAAGATTTTTTGGTTTTGGATGGACTCGCGGCCTATCAGCTTGTTGGTGAGGTAATGGCTCACCAAGGCGACGACGGGTAGCCGGCCTGAGAGGGTGACCGGCCACACTGGGACTGAGACACGGCCCAGACTCCTACGGGAGGCAGCAGTGGGGAATATTGCACAATGGGCGAAAGCCTGATGCAGCGACGCCGCGTGAGGGATGACGGCCTTCGGGTTGTAAACCTCTTTCAGCAGGGAAGAAGCGAAAGTGACGGTACCTGCAGAAGAAGCGCCGGCTAACTACGTGCCAGCAGCCGCGGTAATACGTAGGGCGCAAGCGTTGTCCGGAATTATTGGGCGTAAAGAGCTCGTAGGCGGTTTGTCGCGTCTGCTGTGAAAGCCCGGGGCTCAACCCCGGGTCTGCAGTGGGTACGGGCAGACTAGAGTGCAGTAGGGGAGACTGGAATTCCTGGTGTAGCGGTGAAATGCGCAGATATCAGGAGGAACACCGATGGCGAAGGCAGGTCTCTGGGCTGTAACTGACGCTGAGGAGCGAAAGCATGGGGAGCGAACAGGATTAGATACCCTGGTAGTCCATGCCGTAAACGTTGGGCACTAGGTGTGGGGGACATTCCACGTTTTCCGCGCCGTAGCTAACGCATTAAGTGCCCCGCCTGGGGAGTACGGCCGCAAGGCTAAAACTCAAAGGAATTGACGGGGGCCCGCACAAGCGGCGGAGCATGCGGATTAATTCGATGCAACGCGAAGAACCTTACCAAGGCTTGACATGGACCGGACCGCCGCAGAAATGCGGTTTCCCTTCGGGGCTGGTTTACAGGTGGTGCATGGTTGTCGTCAGCTCGTGTCGTGAGATGTTGGGTTAAGTCCCGCAACGAGCGCAACCCTCGTTCTATGTTGCCAGCGCGTTATGGCGGGGACTCATAGGAGACTGCCGGGGTCAACTCGGAGGAAGGTGGGGACGACGTCAAATCATCATGCCCCTTATGTCTTGGGCTTCACGCATGCTACAATGGCCGGTACAAAGGGTTGCGATACTGTGAGGTGGAGCTAATCCCAAAAAGCCGGTCTCAGTTCGGATTGAGGTCTGCAACTCGACCTCATGAAGTCGGAGTCGCTAGTAATCGCAGATCAGCAACGCTGCGGTGAATACGTTCCCGGGCCTTGTACACACCGCCCGTCAAGTCACGAAAGTTGGTAACACCCGAAGCCGGTGGCCTAACCCCTTGTGGGAGGGAGCCGTCGAAGGTGGGACCGGCGATTGGGACTAAGTCGTAACAAGGTAGCCGTACCGGAAGGTGCGGCTGGATCACCTCCTTTCTAAGGAGCGCCTCGGACTCGCGGAACCTTCCCAAGTGTTGGTTGTGCGGTTTGCAGGAGAGCCCATTGCGCAGGCGTTTGTTCTGCGGTGGGTGCTCGAGGGTGGAATATCAACGGATAGATTTTCTCTTGGCGGTTTCCATGCCAGTACGGTGTCCCCTTTTGCGGGGGTGCCTGGAACGTGTGGGGGTTGTCCGGGGGGTTATTGTTTGGCACACTGTTGGGTCCTGAGGCAACAGGGACCGGTTCGTTTCGGGCCGGTGTTTGTTTGTTTCTGGTTTCCTGCGCAGTCCGGGTCCGGGCCACGGTGAATACGTGGTGCGGGGATGGGTGCGACGGGGTTGTTGTTTGAGAACTACATAGTGGACGCGAGCATCTTATAAAGAAGCAATTTTGATGAACCTGGATCTGTTTTGGATCTGTGGTTCTCTCGATATTAAATGCTGATTTTGATCTTTTGTGGTCAAGTTTTTAAGAGCACACGGTGGATGCCTTGGCATCAGGAGCCGAAGAAGGACGTGGGAATCTGCGAAAAGCCTGGGGGAGTTGATAACCGAACTTTGATCCCAGGATGTCCGAATGGGGAAACCCCGCCAGGGGCACTTGTGTTACCTGGTGACCCGTATCTGAACACATAGGGTACGTGGAGGGAACGCGGGGAAGTGAAACATCTCAGTACCCGCAGGAAGAGAAAACAACAGTGATTCCGTTAGTAGTGGCGAGCGAACGCGGATGAGGCTAAACCGAGTCATGTGTGATAGCCGGCGGGCGTTGCATGGCCGGGGTTGCGGGACTTTCCGTTGCTGTTCTGCCGGACAGCTGAAGTGAGTGCAGATGCATAGGTGAACGGTCTTGAAAGGCCGGCCGGAGAAGGTGTTAGCCCTGTAACCGTAATGTGTGCTGCCGCTTGGAGAGTATCCCAAGTAGCACGGGGCCCGAGAAATCCCGTGCGAATCTGCCAGGACCACCTGGTAAGCCTAAATACTACCTGATGACCGATAGCGGACAAGTACCGTGAGGGAAAGGTGAAAAGTACCCCGGGAGGGGAGTGAAACAGTACCTGAAACCGTGTGCTTACAATCCGTCGGAGCAGCCCTAGCAGCTGTGACGGCGTGCCTTTTGAAGAATGAGCCTGCGAGTTAGTGTTACGTCGCGAGGTTAACCCGTGTGGGGAAGCCGTAGCGAAAGCGAGTCTGAACAGGGCGTTGCAGTGGCGTGATCTAGACCCGAAGCGGAGTGATCTACCCATGGCCAGGTTGAAGCGCGTGTAAGAGCGCGTGGAGGACCGAACCCACTTCAGTTGAAAATGGAGGGGATGAGCTGTGGGTAGGGGTGAAAGGCCAATCAAACTCCGTGATAGCTGGTTCTCCCCGAAATGCATTTAGGTGCAGCGTTGCGTGTTTCTTGCCGGAGGTAGAGCTACTGGATGGCCGATGGGCCCTACAAGGTTACTGACGTCAGCCAAACTCCGAATGCCGGCAAGTGAGAGCGCAGCAGTGAGACTGTGGGGGATAAGCTTCATAGTCGAGAGGGAAACAGCCCAGACCACCAACTAAGGCCCCTAAGCGTGTGCTAAGTGGGAAAGGATGTGGAGTTGCGAAGACAACCAGGAGGTTGGCTTAGAAGCAGCCATCCTTGAAAGAGTGCGTAATAGCTCACTGGTCAAGTGATTCCGCGCCGACAATGTAGCGGGGCTCAAGTACACCGCCGAAGTTGTGGCATTCACGTATTACCCAAGCCGGGGACTTGTTCCCTTGGTTCAGGGGCGTGGATGGGTAGGGGAGCGTCGTGTGGGCAGTGAAGCCGCGGTGGAAACCAGCGGTGGAGCCTACACGAGTGAGAATGCAGGCATGAGTAGCGAAAGACGGGTGGGAAACCCGTCCGCCGAATGATCAAGGGTTCCAGGGTCAAGCTAATCTGCCCTGGGTAAGTCGGGACCTAAGGCGAGGCCGACAGGCGTAGTCGATGGACAACGGGTTGATATTCCCGTACCGGCGAAAAACCGCCCATACCGAGCCGGTGATACTAACCGTCCAAACCGTGCATCCGTGCCCTTCGGGGCCAGTATGTGCGGGGCGCGCGGGACCTGAACCGGGGAGGTAAGCGTATTAACAGGTGTGACGCAGGAAGGTAGCCAGGCCGGGCGATGGTAGTCCCGGTCCAAGGATGTAGGGCGAACGGTAGGCAAATCCGCCGTTCACTAAGCCTGAGACCTGACGGGACCCCCGTATGGGGGGATCTGGTGATCCTATGCTGCCGAGAAAAGCATCGACGCGAGGTTTTAGCCGCCCGTACCCCAAACCGACACAGGTGATCAGGTAGAGAATACCAAGGCGATCGAGAGAATTATGGTTAAGGAACTCGGCAAAATGCCCCCGTAACTTCGGGAGAAGGGGGGCCTGCCCCGTGATACAGACTTGCTCTGTGGAGCGGGTGTGGGCCGCAGAGACCAGGGGGAAGCGACTGTTTACTAAAAACACAGGTCCGTGCGAAGTCGCAAGACGATGTATACGGACTGACTCCTGCCCGGTGCTGGAAGGTTAAGAGGACCGGTTAGCCCCTTTCGGGGGGCGAAGCTGAGAATTTAAGCCCCAGTAAACGGCGGTGGTAACTATAACCATCCTAAGGTAGCGAAATTCCTTGTCGGGTAAGTTCCGACCTGCACGAATGGAGTAACGACTTCCCCGCTGTCTCAACCATAAACTCGGCGAAATTGCACTACGAGTAAAGATGCTCGTTACGCGCAGCAGGACGGAAAGACCCCGAGACCTTTACTATAGTTTGGTATTGGTGTTCGGTGTGGCTTGTGTAGGATAGGTGGGAGACTGTGAAGCCCGGACGCCAGTTCGGGTGGAGTCATCGTTGAAATACCACTCTGGTCACTCTGGACATCTAACTTCGGCCCGTAATCCGGGTCAGGGACAGTGCCTGATGGGTAGTTTAACTGGGGCGGTTGCCTCCTAAAGAGTAACGGAGGCGCCCAAAGGTTCCCTCAGCCTGGTTGGCAATCAGGTGGCGAGTGTAAGTGCACAAGGGAGCTTGACTGTGAGAGAGACATCTCAAGCAGGGACGAAAGTCGGGACTAGTGATCCGGCGGCACATTGTGGAATGGCCGTCGCTCAACGGATAAAAGGTACCTCGGGGATAACAGGCTGATCTTGCCCAAGAGTCCATATCGACGGCATGGTTTGGCACCTCGATGTCGGCTCGTCGCATCCTGGGGCTGGAGTAGGTCCCAAGGGTTGGGCTGTTCGCCCATTAAAGCGGTACGCGAGCTGGGTTTAGAACGTCGTGAGACAGTTCGGTCCCTATCCGCTGCGCGCGCAGGAAATTTGAGAAGGTCTGTCCTTAGTACGAGAGGACCGGGACGGACGAACCTCTGGTGTGTCAGTTGTACTGCCAAGTGCATCGCTGATTAGCTACGTTCGGATTGGATAACCGCTGAAAGCATCTAAGCGGGAAGCCGGCTTCAAGATGAGATTTCCATACACCCTCGAGGTGTGGGAGGCCCCCAGCCAGACCACTGGGTTGATAGGCCGGATGTGGAAGCAGGGACTAAAGACCTGTGAAGCTGACCGGTACTAATAGGCCGATAACTTACACCACACACTTCCCTGGCCGCGGAACCGACTTCAAACGGTTCCCGGCAACACGAAGGGGAAGGAAAAGATACTTGCATCGCGTCCACTATGTGGTTCCCGGACAACAACCGTCCAGGGGAACACCACAATTACATACAGTCCAACATTGAACTGATGTAACCGAAAGTTTCACCCCCTGCCCGCGAACGCGGGCGGCACGGGGTGGCAAGGGTTACGGCGGTCATAGCGTGGGGGAAACGCCCGGTCCCATTCCGAACCCGGAAGCTAAGACCCACAGCGCCGATGGTACTGCACCCGGGAGGGTGTGGGAGAGTAGGTCACCGCCGGACATCTTTTGAGCGTGAAGGGCTCCACCATGACGGTGGAGCCCTTCACCCATTTAAG
>NZ_JBNHFQ010000018.1:0-46823 GCF_059090425.1 Arthrobacter sp. B055-34 | reverse complement strand
CAGCGCCAGCGCTGCTTCCCGGCAGAGGTCCTGCCGTTCTTGACCAGTACGTCTCCACAGACCTGACAACGGGAGGAATTGCAAGCACCATTCACAACTACTGGTGCTAAGGCATAACGAACCCCGTTTTACTGCACCAACACAGGGAAGCAAGCCGATTCGATACACACTTTTTTGCCTATAAGCCAGGATGCGACTAGGCCCACCGCGCCGCAGATACGAGCACGACTGAACCGCCTTCGTCGAATGGAGAAGTCCGCCATGTTGAAAATCGCGATCATCCTCGGCAGCACCCGCCCCGGCCGCACTGGCTCGCCCGTGGCCAACTGGGTTTATGAGCACGCCCGCCAGCGTACGGATGCCGAATTCGAGCTGATCGACGTCGCCCAGCAGAACCTGCCTCTGCTCGACGAGCCGATGCCGCCGTCCACCGGGCAGTACAGCAAGGACCATACCAAGGCCTGGTCGGCGAAGATTGCCCCGTTCGACGGCTACATTTTCGTCACCGCGGAGTACAACCATTCGGTTCCCGGCGCCCTGAAGAACGCCATCGACTTCCTGTACGCGGAGTGGAACAACAAGTCGGCCGGATTCGTCAGCTACGGCAGTGCCGGCGGCACCCGTGTGGTGGAACACCTGCGCGGGATCGCGGCCGAACTGCAGCTGGCCGACGTCAGGGCCCAGGTCTTCCTGCCCTTTCGATGATGAATTCGACGACGACCAGGACTTCGTCCCCACGGACGAGGCCACCGAGGCGCTCACGCCGCTCTTCGACCAGGTCATTGCCTGGGCTGGGGCGATGAAGACGCTGCGCAGCTGACCTGCCCCGCTTCGCGCACTGGCCGCCGTCGATGGTAAGACTGGAACGTTAAGTTGGTAGGCGTGGAGCACAGGGGAGCGCAGATGTTAGAACACCGGCATGGTGAATACAAGGTCCTCGGCGGCAAGCTGGTTGTCGCCGACCTGGACGTCCTTGATGGCCGGCTGGCCAACGTTTCAATCAGCGGGGACTTCTTCCTCGAGCCCGACGAGGCGCTGGCGGACATCAACGCAGCCCTGAACGGACTCTCCGCGGAGGCCGGCCACGGCGAGTATTCGGCAGCCATTTCCGCCGCGCTGGCTGCCGACGTCGTGCTTTTCGGATTTTCGGCCGATGCGGTGGCAGTGGCAGTGCGGCGCGCCTTGGCCAAAGCGACTGGATGGCTTGACCATCACTGGCAGGTCATCGGGCCGCAGACGCTACCCATCCACCTCAACGTTGCCCTGGACGAGGTACTGGCACGGCGGGTGGGCGAAGGCAAACGGCCGCCCGCGCTGCGCCTGTGGGACTGGGACGAACCGTCTGTGGTCATCGGCAGCTTTCAGTCAGTGCGCAACGAGGTGGATCCGGACGGAGCCGAGCGCCACGGCGTCACGGTGGTCAGGCGGATCACCGGTGGCGGAGCGATGTTCATGGAGCATGGCAACGCCATCACGTACTCCCTGTACCTGCCGCAGACCCTCGTGGACGGACTGTCCTTTGAAGCCTCGTACTCGTTCCTGGATGCCTGGGCGATGGCCGCACTGAAGAAGGTGGGCGTAGAAGCCTTCTACCAGCCGCTCAATGACATTGCGACGCCGGAGGGCAAGATCGGCGGGGCTGCGCAGAAGCGGCTGGCCAGCGGTTCCATGCTGCACCATGTGACCATGTCCTATGACATCGATGCGGACAAGATGACCGACGTGCTCCGGATCGGCAAGGAGAAGCTTTCCGACAAGGGCATCAGCAGTGCCAAAAAGCGGGTCGACCCGCTGCGCCGTCAGACCGGGTTGTCCCGCGCCGAGATCATCACCACCATGATGGATACCTTCAAAGACCGCTACGGGGCGGTGGAGGCCGGGGTCTCCGAAGAGGAACTGGCTGCCGCCAGGGAACTCGCGGCCACCAAGTTCGCCACCGACGAATGGCTCAACCGCGTGCCCTGAACCTTCGGTGCAAGGAATTCCGAAACGAGGCGGTTGAAGTCGTCGGCGCGCTCGATCGCCGCAACGTGCGAGGCCCCGTCTCCACGGATGACTTCGAACCGTGCGCCGGGGATCGCGTCGGCGACCTCGCGCGCTATCCAGGGTGGCGTCAGCAGGTCCTGCTCGCCAACAAGTACCAGAGTGGGTGCCGTGATTGCGCCCAACCGGTCCACGGCGTCGAACTGCAGGTAGGCATCTGCCTGCCGCCCGTAGGCCTCGGGACTCATCGGATACGGATTGCTTGCCAACAGCGCGGCAGTGTCCCGCACGGCCTCGCGGTTCCGGAGGAAGGCTGTGGAGAACAGCGACACGAACTGCTGGCCGCCAAACACCTGCCCCGTAGCGTCGTTCGCCTTAACCCAGCTCCAGATCTGGATCGGATCGACGGCGCTTCGTGCCGGCGCGGCTCCCGTTGCGGCGAGCACCAGCCGATCCAGCCGGTCGGCGTGCCGTAGGGCGAATTCCTGGGCAATCATCCCGCCCATGGAAAGCCCCAACAGGTGGGTCCGGGCAATCCCCAGCGCGTCAAGCAGGCCGGACAGGTCATCCGCCATCTCCGCAATGGTGTACGGATGGCTGGCTTTCGAGCTGCGGCCCGCGTCGCGGTTGTCGACCAAGACCACCCGGAACTGGGTGGACAGGGCCGGGACCTGCGCCAACGTCCAGAGCGACGAGTCGTAGCCTATTCCCATCACCAGGACGAGTTCAGGTCCTTCTCCATGAATTTCGTAATACAGCACCTGCCCGTTCGTCTGCACCGTGCCCGATGATGGCAGCTTTGCCTGGTTCGTGTTCATTTTGATGCTCCTTGTGACTGACCCGTCATCGGCTCGCGGCGTCTCCCGCGGCCAGAGGTCGGGCTTGGTAAACCCCTACGCGTGAGGAACACTGTTACTTGGGTAACCCCCCGGTGTTACACCGGGGCCGGGTCTGAGCAGGCATGCCTGCGGATCGGTGAGCGATGTACGACGACGCCGAAGCGCCGCTGGTGGAGCAGGCGCGCGAGGCATACTCCAGCGGCGAGTGGTCGCAGGCGTACGACCTGCTCGTCGGACTGGACGCGCGCGGCCGGCTTTCGGTGCAGGACCTGGGGCTTCTGGCCGAAGCCGCCTATGCCGCCGGTCATCTCGACGTGACGATCGAGGCATGGGAACGCGCGCATGCGGAGGCTGTGCGCCTCGGCGACCCGATCGCAGCGGCCGGTGCGGCGGCCCGCGTTGCCTTGCATCTGCTCATGGATACTGCTCTGATGGCGCCGATCCGCGGGTGGGTCAAACGGGCAGAGCGGCTCTTGGTGGGGCAGGAGGAGACGCCGGTCCATGCCTGGCTGGCGGTCATCAGGAGCTACGAGCGCCTGATGATAGGCGACGTCGGCGCCGCGCGCGAATGGGCCGGCCGGGCCGTCGAGGTGGGATCGCGCTGCAACCCGGCAGCGGCTGCCGTCGGCAGGGTGGCAGAGGCCCACGCCGTAATTCTGGAGGGGGACGTCCGCCGGGGCCTGATACTCGTCGACGAAGCCGCGGTGGCCGCCGTCTCCGGTGAACTGGATGCCATATCGACGGGAATGGTTTACTGCGAGCTCGTGTGCATGCTCCAAGGGCTCGCTCAGTACGACCTCGCCGAGGAGTGGACGGAGGCCATGGAGCGGTGGCGCCACGGAAACGGTAACGGCAGCACCCATGGTCGCTGCCGTGTCCACCGTGCCCAGATCCTGCGGCTTCGCGGGGCAACCGCCGAAGCGGAGCAGGTGGCACTGGCGGCCTGCGCGGAGCTCCGGCCATATCTTCGGCGCGAGTTCGGATGGCCACTTACAGAATTGGGCCGCGCGCGATACCAGTTAGGCGATCTAAACGGTGCAGAGGAAGCTTTCCTCGCAGCTCGCCAGGCTGGCTGGGATCCGGAACCGGGCCTCGCCCTTGTGCGGCTTGCTCAGGGCGACGTGGCTTTGGCGGCAGCATCCATCCGCGACTCACTCGAACATCCCGTGACCGTCCCTTCCAAGGAACTCCCGCCGAACAGCGCACTACGCCGGGCTCCGCTGCTGGCCGCGAGTGTCGAGATCGAAGCGGCGGCCGGAGACCTCGTGGCCGCCCGTGACTCCGCCGACGAACTTGCCCAGATAGCCGCCTCGTTCGAGAGCAGTGCATTGTCTGCCAGCGCGGCCATGGCGAACGGCCGAGTGCGGCTCGCCGCCGGTGAGGTGCCCGGCGCCCGGAGTGCCTTCCAGAGTGCCGTGCAGCTGTGGAGCCTGGTAGGAGCACCCTACGAAGTCGCCTTGGCGCGCACCGGGCTCGCACAGGCGCACCGCGCTGCGGGGGATGAAATCAGTGCCGGCCTGGAGCTGGCGGCTGCCGATGCCGCCGTCGAAATCCGTAGAGCAGGCCATAAGGCAGAGGAGAGCAAAAGCGGACCCAACTCCTTTCGCCGGACAGGCGACTACTGGTTCATCTCATTCGAGGAAAACAACGTTGCCCTGCGCGATCTGAAGGGGCTTCACTATCTGGCGCGGCTCCTCGCACATCCCGGCAGGGAGTTCCACGTGCTCGACCTCGTATCGAGCGGGACTGATCCAGCTGCGGTCCATGCGGGTCTGCCTGATCCCGAGCTCCCGTCTTCCGGCTGGGGAGACGCAGGCCCCATGCTGGACGACCAGGCGAAGAACGCCTATCGTCGGCGGCTTGCGGAGATCGATGAGGACCTCGATGAGGCCCGTCTCATGCGGGACCGCGGGCGTGTTGTCCAGGCGGAGGCGGAACGCGAGTTCCTCATCCGCGAGCTATCTAGGGCTGTCGGACTCAGCGGGCGTGGCCGGCGCGCCGGCTCCGCATCCGAACGCGCCCGCGTCAGCGTGACCCGGGCAATCCGCCATGCCATGGACCGGATTCGTGAGCACGACCCGCCGTTGGCGGAGCACCTCGAGCGGACCATCCGGACTGGGACTTACTGCGTCTACCTCCCAGACTCACGCGTCAACGTGGCCTGGGTAACCTGATCAGAATGCCTGGACCAACTGCCGCCCCTGCACAGTCAGGGCGCGGAGCAGATGGTCGCGCTGCTCGATGACGATCCGGCGCAGGGCGGCCGGCGCGTCGCTGTGGCCGGCCAGCCATTCGTCGGTACGAACAACGACGGCGTGCTGCCGCGGCTCGGCGCCCGGCTCGAGGTCCTGGGCAAGGGGATAGAAACCTCTTGCAATGCGGCTGGCAATCTCGATGCTCTTCTGCGCCCAGACGCTTTCGATGCTCTGGAAGTACGGCTCGACGTAGGGATCCAACAGTTCATGGTCGGCGGCGGTAAAGCCGTCGATGGTCGCATCGAGCAGTTGGTTGGACAGTTCGGATCCGGCCACTGCGTCAGCCCAGGCCTGCGCCTTGACCTCAGGATCGGGACGCGCTGTCATGGCTGACATGTGGCCTGCTCTGCCGGCTGCGTTCAGGTCCGCCGCCAGCTCCGTGTCCAGCTGCTCCTGGTTGGCGTGGCCGGTGGCGGCGAGTGCCTGCCAGAAACGCCAGCGCAGGTCAGTGTCCAGCGTCAGCCCGGCAACGCTTTCAGTGCCGTTCAGCAGGTCTGCGATGTAGCCGGCATAGCGCGGGGTCGAGCGGGATAATGCGGCCAGGGACCGGGCCCAGGTCAGCTGCTGGTCGCTGCCGGGCGCGGCCTTTCCCAGTTCCAGCCGCACGGAGTCAACAAAGCGCTCCCGCTGTACCGTCCGCTCAACTGCGGGCAGGTAGCGGTCCAGCGCTGTCCTGGCACAGTCGAGCAGCATTTGCAGCACGCCGTTGTCCGATTCGGCGGGAGCGAAGCGTTCCACGGCGCCTAGGTAGTCTGCCGGTGCCAGCAGCCCGTCGCGGGTCATGTTCCATAAGGTTGACCAGCACAGGGCGCGGGCCAACGGATCGGTGATCTTATCCAGGGCAGAGAGCACGGTCTGCAGCGAGGCGGCATCGAACCGGACCTTGGCGTACGTCAGGTCGTCGTCATTGACCAGCAGCAGCGCCGGGGCTGGCCGCCCCGCGAGCTCCGGAACGTCCGTCGCGGCTCCGGCCAGGTCCAGCTCTACAGAATCGGTCCGCACCAGAGCACCACCGGCGTCGAAGTTGTAGAAACCGAGCCGGAGCCGGTGCGGCCTCTCTACGGTCCGGGCGGTGACGGGATCCATTGCCTCCTGGAGCAATCGCACCCGGGCCAGCCGGTCGCCGTCGTACTCAATCTCCGGAACCAGCGTGGAAATGCCGGCAGTCTGCAGCCACAGGGAGGACCAGCGGCGCATATCCCGCCCTGAGGCGTCGCTGAGGACAGTCAGGAAATCGTCCAAGCTGGTGTTCGAGTAGGCGTTGTCCCGGAAGTACTGCCGGGCGGCATCAATAAAGGCGTCGAAGCCGACGTAGGCGACCAGCTGCTTGAGCACCGAGGCGCCCTTGGCATAGGTAATCCCGTCGAAATTCTGCTTGGCGGCCTCCAGGTCCCGGATATCGGCGACGATCGGATGCGTAGTGGGCAGCTGGTCCTGCACATAGGCCCAGGCCTTACGGCGGTTGGCGAAGGCAACCCAGGCGTCCTTCCACGCGGTGGCTTCCACCAGCGCCAGCGAACCCATGTAGTCGGCGAAGGATTCTTTGAGCCAGAGGTCGTCCCACCACTGCATCGTGACGAGGTTGCCGAACCACATGTGGGCCATCTCGTGCATAATGGTGTTTCCGCGTGCCTGGTACTGGGCATCCGTGGCCCTGGATTTGAAGACGTAGGTCTCGGTGAAGGTGACCAGCCCCGGGTTTTCCATGGCACCGAGGTTGTATTCGGGCACGAAGGCCTGCTCGTACTTGCCGAAGGGATAGGGGTACTCGAACAGCTCGTGGAAAAAGTTCAGTCCGGCCTTGGTGAGCGCGAGAATTTCCTTCGCATCGAAGGCCTCCGCCAGCGATGCCCGGCAATAGGCCCCCAACGGGACCTCCAGTTCGGTGCCGTCCGCAAGGGTGCGCTTCCAGCTGTCCTCGACGAAGTGGTACGGGCCTGCGAGGACCGTGGTGATGTAGGTGGAGATGCGCTCGGTCGGGGCAAAGCGCCGGATCGAGAATCCGGGCGTGGAGGTCATCTCCTCACACACCGCCAGCGGGCTGTTGGAGGACACCTGCCAGTCCGACGGCGCAGCGACATTGAAGGTGAAGCTGGCCTTCAGGTCAGGTTGTTCGAAGTTGGCGAAGACCCGGCGGGCATCGGCCGGCTCATACTGCGTATACAGGTAGATCCGGCCGTCCGCAGGGTCCACGAACCGGTGGAGTCCCTCGCCGCTGCGGCTGTAAGGGGCAGTACCGACGATGGTGACTTGGTTTTCGGCGGCCAGGTCCGCGAGGTGGATACGCGAGCCATCCACGACGGCGTTCGGATCCAGCTGGATCCCGTTCAGCATGACCGAGTGGATGCCATCGTGGATGAAGTCCACAAAGGTCCCGGCTCCCGGTTCATTGCACCTGAACGTGATGACGGAGCGGGAAATGTAGCCGGTTGCCTCCGGGTCCAGGACACCTCGCAGGTCCAGCGCTACATCGTAGTTCTCGACTTTGATGAGTTCTGACCGTCGGCGGGCCTCTGACCGGCTAAGATTCTCGTTCTTCACCCGGCCCATTTAACCACGGCGACCGCTGTACCGGTCCGCTGTGAACACGCTGTTGTGGAGCAAAAGCGTGTGCCGGAGCCAAATACGTGAAACGCTTTTGCCATGTCGGACTTGTTTGAGGACTACGCCACCGCGGCGAAACGCAGCCCTGCCTTCGACGAGATGTTCGGCGCTGGTCAGATGCCGCGCGCCGAGTACGCGCATGTGGCGGCAGCATTGGGCGAATTGACGCTGGCGGATGTCACCTCACGGGCAGATTCCATGGCGCGGACCTTCCTGGACCGGGGAGTCACCTTCGACTTCGCCGGCGAGGAACGGCCTTTTCCACTGGATCTGGTGCCGCGGATCATCTCCGGGTCCGACTGGAACATTCTGGAGCGCGGCGTCACCCAGCGGGTCCGGGCACTGGAGTTCTTCCTGGACGACGTCTATAACCGGATGTCGGTGGTGGCGGACGGCGTGATTCCGCGCAAGCTCATCACCTCCAGCGCCAACTTCCACCGGGAAGCATACGGCTTCGATCCAGCCGGAGGCGTGCGCGTGCATATCGCCGGAATCGACGTGGTCCGGGACCAATCCGGCACCTTCCGTGTCCTGGAGGACAACGTCCGCGTTCCCAGCGGCGTCAGCTACGTGATCGAGAACCGACGCGCCATGGCGAAGGGCCTGCCGGAGGCATTCGGGCAGCAGCCCATCCGCCCGGTCGAGGAATACCCGCGGCGGCTGCTGACGGCGCTGCGCAAAACCGCACCTGCCGGCGCTGAGGATCCGACCGTCGTCGTACTCACTCCCGGCGTTTTCAACAGCGCCTATTTCGAACACACCCTGCTGGCCGGACTGATGGGCGTGGAACTGGTCGAAGGCCGGGACTTGATCTGCCGTGCCAACCGGGTCTACATGCGCACTACCGGCGGCGAGCAGCGCGTGGACGTGATCTACAAGCGGATCGACGACGAGTTCCTCGACCCCCTGCAGTTCAGGTCCGATTCGATGCTGGGCTGCCCCGGCATCGTCAATGCGGCCCGGGCCGGCAACGTGACCATCGCCAATGCAGTGGGCAACGGCGTCGCCGATGACAAGCTGGTTTACAGCTATGTGCCGGACCTGATTCGGTACTACCTGAGCGAAGAGCCTATCCTTCCCAACGTGGACACCTTCCGGTTGGAGGAACCCCAGGCCCGCGAAGAAGTCCTGGACCGGCTCGATGAACTGGTGGTCAAGCCAGTGGACGGTTCCGGCGGCAAAGGACTGGTGATCGGGCCGGATGCCACCAAGGAGGAGCTGGAGACGCTGCGCGCCAAGGTTCTCCAGGATCCGCGCGGCTGGATTGCCCAACCGGTGCTCCAGCTGTCCACGGTCCCCACCATGTCCGGCGGCCAGTTCAGCCCCCGGCATGTGGATCTGCGCCCCTTTGCGATTAACGACGGCGACGACGTCTGGGTGCTGCCCGGCGGATTGACCCGGGTGGCGCTGAAAGAGGGGTCGCTGATCGTCAACTCCAGCCAAGGCGGTGGGTCCAAGGACACCTGGGTGCTCGCCGACGGTTCGCCGGACACGCAGGTCGAAACGACCGGCAGTCCTGCCGTTGTGCCTGCCCCGCCGGCGCGGGAACAGGCGAGTGTCTGGCCGGTGGATTCAAACTGGCCCGACAGCCAGCCGGAACAGTAAAGGACGTTGTGACAGTGAACCAAGGAGGCAGGAACCGATGCTGAGCCGCATTGCGGAATCCCTGTTCTGGATAGGCCGGTATGTGGAACGCGCCGATGGCACGGCGCGCATCCTGGACGTCAATCTGGAGCGGCTGAACCAACTGCAGCCGGATGAGCAGCGCTTGGTGTCGCGGCAACTGCTCGGGATCATGGGCTCGCGACCCGACAGCGACGACTTCGGCCTAGGCGATCTGCTGAACAAGCTGGCCTATGACCGGGTGAGTCCGACCTCCATCGCCGGTGCGCTCGGGGCCGCACGCGAAAACGCCCGCCGGGCGCGCGAGACCGTCTCCTCAACGCTCTGGGAAGGGCTGAACACCACTTGGTACGGCCTTAGCCAGCACCGTAAAGACGTGGTGGGCACCTACCGGTTCTGCCACTGGGTGCTGGAACGCACCGCCATGATCAAAGGCTTGGCCGATACCACCATGAGCCACGACGAGAGCTGGCAGTTCCTCGCCCTGGGCCGCAGCCTCGAAAGGGCGGACATGACGGCTCGCATGCTCTCCACCCAAGGGGTGCTCTCTGCCGGGCTGTCCTGGGTGAACATGCTGCGCTGCGCGGGAGCTTACGAGTCCTTCTTGCGCACCCGGCGCGGGGCCTCAGGTGAAGAACAGGCCGCGGAGTTCCTGCTGCTGGACCGGTTGTTTCCGCGGTCCATTGTCTACGCGCTCAGCGACGCGGAAAAGGCCCTCGAGCGCCTGGATCCGTCCTACCAGCGGATCGGCTTCATCAACGACGCGCGCAGGATTGTTGGCCAGGCCCGCACCTTCCTGGAGTTCCACCAGCCCGATGATCTGCTGGCCGAGTTGCCCGAGCACATGGACCGCGTCCAGAGGGCCTGCGCCCAGGCTTCCGATGCCGTCACCCGGACCTACTTCGCCCAGCCCATCGATCTGTCCTGGGTGGGGGAAGTCTCATGAGCCGGCTGCGCATCGAACACCGGACCGGGTACCGCTACGACCGCAGCGTCACGCTCTCCTACAACGAGGCACGGATGACGCCCCTCACCGACTCCCAGCAAGTGGTGCTGGAATCATCCATGACGGTCAGCCCATCGAGCGCCGTCGTCAGCAATTACCGCGATTACTGGGGCACCCGGGTCACGGCCTTCGATATGCAGACGGCGCACGACTTCCTCGAAGTCACCTCGCTGACCACGGTAGAGGTCCATCGCAGCCAGAGGATTCCGGCCGCGGAGGAAACGGCGGATTGGGACGTGCTGCGGTCCGATCCGGTCTTGGACGACTACGCCGATTGGCTGCCCCAGACCCCTCTCAGCGAGCCCGGCGAGGAGGTCCTGAGATCGGTGCGCGAGTTGACGGATGGACTGCCGCCGCATGAGGCCGCCCACGCCCTGATGGCCTGGCTTAAGGCGGAAATGCAGTACGTCCCCGGCGTCACCGGGGTGCAGTCCAACGCTGAGGAGGTGTGGAACCACCGCAAGGGCGTTTGCCAGGACCTGGCACATCTGGGCATCGGCGCGCTGCGCGGCCTCGGTATTCCCGCTCGGTACGTCTCCGGGTACCTGCATCCCAAGCCGGACGCGGGGATCGGCGAGACGGTAACGGGGGAGTCCCACGCCTGGCTGGAGTGGTGGGACGGAGAATGGCGCAGCTGGGATCCCACCAACGCCGGCCCGATCAGCGACCTGCATGTGTCCGTGGCCCGCGGCAGGGACTACCGCGATGTCTCTCCACTGAAGGGCATACTCTCCGGCGGCGGCCGGTCCGAACTCAAGGTGCAGGTCGAGGTTACCCGGCTGGCATGAAGACGCAGAGGAGCGAAATGACCGAGCTACCTACCGTGGAACTCCACATTCACATCGAGGGCACGCTGGAGCCGGAGCTGATCTTCCGGCTCGCCGAACGCAACGGCATCAAGCTGCCGTATGGAGATATCGAAGAGCTGCGCTGTCACTATGAGTTCGTCGACCTGCAGTCCTTCCTGGACCTGTACTACAGCAATATGGCCGTACTCCGGACCGCGGATGATTTCGCCGATATGACCAGGGCGTACCTGACGCGCGCGGCGGCCGCGGGGGTCCGCCACGCGGAAATCATGATGGACCCGCAGGCCCACCTGTCCCGCGGAATCCCTTTGGCCACCTCGGTGGGAGCCGTTGCCGAAGTGTTGGCGAAGAGTGAATCCGAATTCGGAGTCAGCACAGAGCTGATAGCCGCATTCCTGCGGGATCGCCCCGCGGAAGAGGCACTCGCCGTACTGGACGACTTGCTTGCGATGGAAGTACCGATCATCGGTATCGGCCTGGATTCAGCCGAGCGGGACAACCCGCCCCGGAACTTCGTGGCGCTGTACGAGAGGGCCCGCCAAGCGGGCCTCAAACGCGTGGCACACGCGGGAGAGGAGGGGCCGCCGGACTATATCCGCGAGGCGCTGGACCTGCTGGCGGTGGACAGGATCGACCACGGCATCCGGTGCATGGAGGACGAGGAACTGGTGGAGCGCCTCATCGCCGAGCAGGTTCCGCTCACTGTCTGCCCGCTATCCAACGTGCGGTTGCGGGCCGTGGACACGTTGCCCGAGCACCCTCTGCCGCAGATGCTGCAGCGCGGCCTGAACGTGTCGGTGAATTCGGACGATCCGGCTTACTTCGGTGGTTATATCGACGAGAATTTCCGCCAGGTGCGTGCGGCCTTCAGTTTGAGCACCGCGCAGCTAGCCGATTTAGCCGCCAACTCCGTCAGGTCAGCCTTCCTGACGGACACGCGCCGCCGCGAATTGCTGGCCGAGGTCGAACAGTGGCGGCAACATCAAGCGTAGGCACAATGCCGCAGGTTTGTATCCGGATCTACCATGGCGACGGCTTGTAATCCTTCAGGAAGCAGCCGTACAGATCCACGCCTTCCTCCCCTTGGACCACGGGATCGTAGACACGGGCAGCACCGTCGACCAGATCCAGCGGGGCGTGGAACCCTTCGTCGGCCAGGCGCATCTTGGTGTGATGCGGCCGCTCATCGGTAATCCAGCCGGTGTCCACGGCAGTCATCAGGATGCCGTCCTCGGTGAACATTTCTTCCGCGCTGGTCCGGGTGAGCATGTTCAACGATGCCTTGGCCATATTGGTGTGCGGGTGGCCGGGACCCTTGTAACGACGCGAGAACTGGCCTTCCATGGCGGACACGTTCACGATGTACTTCCGCCGCGCGGACGAGGCAGCCATGGCGGGGCGCAGCCGGCTGACCAGCAGGAACGGCGCCGTCACGTTGCACAACTGGACTTCTAGCATTTCCAGCGGATCCACCTGGTCAACAACCTGCGTCCAGCTGTTAATGTGCGTGATGTCGGGGACCAGTCCACCGGCGTCGATCGCTGTTCCGTTGCTGATCCGTTCCGGCGTCGCGGAACGCGCGGTCAATGCCAGGGCCGTGATCTCGTCCGCCGCAAGCACCGGGTGGGAGGAAACTGAGCCGGCCAGGGCGATCGGATGCTTGTCATGGGCGTGGCCAAAGGTCACCAGTTCGGGGACGGTGCCGGCCCCGGCAGCCAGCGGCTCCGATTCGGCGTCCACGAGGGGACGGTAGGCATTGGGGGAGCGGCGCACGGTCTGGGCCGCATTGTTAATCAGGATGTCCAGCGGACCCGCTTCGGCGACTGAATCGGCCAGGGCGATGACCTGTGCCGGGTCGCGCAGATCGATCCCTACAATGCGCAGCCGGTGGATCCAGTCCGCACTGTCTTCCAACGCCATGAAGCGGCGTGCCGCATCCTTCGGGAAACGGGTCGTGATCGTGGTGTGGGCGCCGTCGCGCAGCAGGCGCAGGGCGATGTACATGCCGATTTTGGCGCGGCCGCCGGTCAGCAGGGCGCGCTTGCCGTGCAGGTCGGCGCGCGCTTCCCGCTTGCCGTGGCTGAATGCCGCGCATTCGGGGCAGAGCTGGTGGTAGAAGGCGTCCACCTGGGTGTACGGCTGCTTGCAGATGTAGCAGTTCCGCGGCCGGATCAGATGTCCGGCCACGTCGCCCCGGGCGGAGGAGGTCAACTGCAGCCCCTGGGTTTCGTCGTCGATCCGGTCCTCGGCCGCGGTAGCAGTCCGCGACATGACCTCCCGGTCGGCGGCAGCAACGGCGTCGCGCTTTTGAATCTTGCGGTGCCGTTTGACGGACTTGAACATCTTCCCGGTGGCGCGGCGCACTGCCACATAGTCCGGATGGTCCTCATCCAGGACATGGATCTGCTCGAGCACTTTCACGCACGCGGCGATTTCTTCCGGGGTCAGGTCTGGCTTGCTCATGTGGTGCTGTTTCACTCCGGAAGACTTGGCAGGGGATGGCCCGCATTGATACCGGGCCTTGCCAAGTTTACTGCCCCCGGGCTCCGTCCGTTGAACCCGGGGGACAAGGGCCTACGGGGTAGCCACCGGCGACGGGTTCTGGAGCAGGACCTCCTGGCCCTTGCTCAACACCGTCAAGCCGGATTCGGTCACGGTAAAGCCGCGCGCCCGGTCCAGCTCGGCATCGACGCCGATGCTGGCGCCGGCAGGCACGCGCACGTTCTTGTCCAGAATGGCCCGGCGGATCACTGCGCCTTTGCCCACGTTGACCTTGTCCATCAGGACGCTGTCCGATACCTCGGCCCGCTCCGCCACAAAGACATCCGTGGCGAGAACCGAGCCGGAGACCTCGGCGCCGGAGACCACAACACCCTGGGACAGGATCGAATCGAGTGCGGTACCGGCGGCGCCGCTGACGCCGCGGACCAGTTTGGCCGGCGGAGAGACGGACTGCCGGGTGTAGATGGGCCACTCAAGGTTGTACAGGTTGAATGCCGGCAGCGGGCTGATCAAATCCATGTGCGCGTCGTAGTAGGAATCCAGTGTTCCAACGTCGCGCCAGTACTGCTGGTCGGCAGCCGTTGAACCGGGAACGTCGTTGGCCGTGAAGTCGTAAACGGCAGCCTCACCGCGGTTCACGAAATACGGAATGATGTCCCCGCCCATATCGTGGTTCGTGTCCAGCCGTTCGGCGTCGGCCTCCAAGGCAGCCAGCAGCGCGTCGGTATTGAACACGTAGTTGCCCATGGACGCCAGGAAGCTGTCCGGATCATCCGGCAGGCCCGGGGTGCTGGCGGGCTTTTCGACAAAAGCCTTGATGCGTGTCGGCGCCTGCGGGTCGGTTTCGATCACGCCGAACTGGTCAGCGAGCTTCAGCGGCTGGCGGACGGCGGCGACGGATGCCGGTGCCCCGCTGGCAATATGGTCCTCAACCATCTGGGAGAAATCCATCCGGTACACGTGGTCCGCACCGATTACGACGACGATGTCCGGATTTTCGTCATGGATCAGGTTCAGCGACTGGTAGATAGCGTTGGCACTGCCCAGGAACCAGCTCTTGCCGCGGCGCTGCTGCGCCGGCACGGATGCCACATAGTTGCCCAGCTGGGTTGCCATCCGCCAGGTCTCGGAGATGTGCCGGTCAAGACTGTGCGACTTATACTGGGTCAGCACGACAATCTTCCGGTACTCCGAATTGACCAGATTGGACAGCGCGAAATCGATCAGCCGGTAGCTGCCGGCAAACGGCACGGCCGGTTTGGCCCTGTCTGCCGTCAATGGCATCAACCGCTTGCCCTCGCCGCCTGCTAAGACTACGGCGAGAACTTTCTTCTGTGGCATTGCATCTTCCCCGTTCAGTCGCTTAGTTCGTCCGTGAACCAACTATGAAGTCCCCCACGACATCAGACTAGAGGAGAACCCCCGGGTGCACTACGTTAGGTTTCGTGCGGATAGATATTGTGACGAAGGAATTCCCCCCTGCCATCTATGGCGGCGCCGGTGTTCATGTGGCCGAGCTCAGCCGTGTGCTGGCAGACAAAGTGGATCTGCGCGTCCACGCCTTCGGGGCTGACCGCCCCGCTGACTTCCACGGGGCGACGGTGCGCAGCTATGCGGTTCCGGCGTCCCTGAACGAGGCCAACCCCGCGGTCCAGACACTCGGAGTTGACCTCGAAATGCTCGCGGGCATCGAGGGCGCCGACCTGGTCCATTCACACACCTGGTACGCCAACATGGGCGGACATCTGGCCAGCCTGTTACACAACATTCCGCACGTATTAAGCGCGCATTCACTCGAGCCGCTGCGCCCGTGGAAGGCCGAGCAGCTCGGCGGCGGCTACGCGGTTTCGTCCTGGGTGGAGAAGACTGCCTACGAGGCCGCGGCGGCAATCATCGCGGTGTCCGCCGGAATGCGGAACGACATCCTGCGCAGTTACCCCGATGTGGACCCGGACAAGGTAAAGGTCGTCCACAACGGCATCGACGTCGAACTGTGGCAGCGGGATGAAAACGACGACGCCGTTCGCGCCCTGGGCATCGATCCGTCCCGTCCCAGCGTGGTGTTCGTGGGCAGGATAACGCGCCAAAAGGGCGTGCCGTACCTGCTGCGTGCGGCCAAGCTGCTTCCGCCCGAGGTGCAGGTGGTGCTCTGCGCCGGCGCGGCGGATACCCCGGAACTCGGGGCCGAGGTCAACGCCCTGATCGAAGACCTGCGCGCGGAACGCGACGGCGTGGTGCTCATCGAGCGGATGCTTCCCCGGAACGAGCTCATCCAGGTGCTCAGCCATGCGACGGCCTTTGCCTGCCCGTCCATTTATGAACCCCTCGGCATCGTCAACCTCGAAGCCATGGCCTGCGGTGCCGCCGTCGTCGCCAGCGCCACCGGAGGCATTCCGGAGGTTGTCGACCACGGCGTCACCGGCACGCTGGTCCCACTGGAACAGGTCCAGGACGGCACGGGAACGCCGCTGGATCCCGAAAAGTTCGTGCAGGATTTCGCGGCCGCATTGACGGAGACGGTCAGCGACCCGGCCCGCGCCCGGAAGCAGGGCGAGGCCGGACGCCGCCGCGCGGAAGAGCATTTCTCCTGGCACTCCATCGCGGAGACCACGCTTGAGGTCTACCGCAGCGTACTGAAGTAGAGCGCAGAGCCCCGCCGAACCGGTAGCCCCGGCCGGCGGGGCTGAGCGTTGAGTCAGTTCCCGGCTGCTGCCTGGCGTTTCTCCCGTTTGGCCGCCGCCTTCTGGCGGGCGATCAGAATTCTCTCATCCACTGGAGCCTCACCGCTGGCACGGCGTATGCGTGCATAGGCCATGGCTTCTTCTTGGCGCATGCCTTCAGCACCGGAGGCGATCTTCGCGCGAAGGTGCTCCGGGCCGTAGCCGAAGGCATCCACCAGGTCCAGCGAGAACGGGCGCAGACGGGCAAGCAGCCTGTTGATGTAGTCGCCGAGCGTCCGGGCGCGCTGTGCGGAGAGCCGGCCGTTCATCAGGTACCAGCCCAGGTTCTTCTCCACCAGACCCAGCCCGAAGAGGTCACGTACCCAGGTCAGCACCTGGCGGGTGTCCCGGTCCTCGATTCCGGGTAGCGCCCGGGTGAAGGCCTCCCACTGCAGCAGCTCGGCATGCGCGCGCGCCGCCTCGATGAGCTCGTTCTGGTGCTCATTGAACAACGCTGCGGCTTCGGCCTGCGGCAATCTGCTGGCGCTGCGCAAAGCGTTACCCGCCTCCTTGACCATCGCGGACACCCGCTCGGTCAGCAATTGGCGCTGGGTGTTTTCATCCTTGAGGTAATTGGCGGACTTCTTCTCGGAGCCGCTGTCCACAAAGGTCTGAGCGACCTGCCGCAGGCCGGTCCTATGCAGCGTGGCGTCTGCGGCCTTGTGGGCCACCCAGCGGGCCATCACGCCGAAGTCGGCATGGCGGAATTCCTTGGCATAGTCCGCCAGCAAACGCTTGGCGACCAGCTGCAGCAGGACGTTGTTGTCACCCTCGAAGGTCGCGTAGACATCCAGATCGGCATGCAGCGACGGGAGCCGGTTCTCGGCGAGGAAGCCGGCGCCGCCGCAGGCCTCGCGGCACTCCTGAATGGTGTCAAGGGCGTGCCAGGTACTCAAGGATTTGAGGGCCGCGGCCAACGTCTCCAAGTCCTGCCGGTCTTCGTCGGTATCGTGGGTTCCCGAAAAGACACCGTCGAACTGCTCGAGCAGTTCCTCGTGGGCGAAGGAGGCTGCATACGTAGTCGCGAGCCGCGGCAGCAGGCGCCGCTGATGGCGCTGATAGTCCATCAGTACTTCCTCGGTAGTGTCCGAAGCCGCGTTGAATTGCCGCCGCTCGTTGGCATATTTGATCGCGATGGACAGCGCTACCTTGCTTGCGGCTACGGCGGCACCGTCCAGGGACACTCGGCCCTGCACCAGCGTGCCCAGCATAGTGAAGAAGCGCCGGCCCGGGCTGGCAATGGAGGAGCTGTAGGTGCCGTCTGCGGCAACGTCCCCATAGCGGTTGAGCAGGTTGGTGCGGGGGATACGGACGTGGTCAAAATGCAGCCGACCGTTGTCGATGCCGTTCAAACCGCCCTTAAGGCCATCATCCTCACCGCCGACGCCGGGCAGGAAGTTCCGCTGTTCGTCGCGGATAGGGACAAAGAAGGCATGCACACCGTGGTCGACCCCGCGGGTGATCAGATGCGCAAAAACGACGGCGGCAAGCCCGTCCTTGGCCGCGTTGCCCAGGTAATCTTTCCACGCTGCCCGGAACGGTGTGTGCAGCACGAACTCCTGGCTCTGCGGATCGTATGTCGCGGTGGTGCCGATGCTGGCGACGTCGGAGCCATGCCCCGTTTCCGTCATGGCGAAGGCGCCCGGAATATCCATGTTCATGATCCCCGGCAACCACTTGTCGTGGTGTTCCTTCGTGCCCAGGTGGAGCACGGCGGAACCGAAGAGCCCCCATTGGACACCCGCCTTGATCTGCAAGGACGGATCCGCCACCACGAGCTCCTCGAAGCCCGCGATGTTGCCGCCGTGGTTGTCTTCTCCGCCGAGGTATCTCGGGAACGCGCGGTGGACCGCACCGCTGTCCACGAGGTATTTGAGCTGACCGGATACCCGTTCCCGATGTTCGGTCATGGTCAGCCCGTCAATGCCCTGGAGCTCGGGGCGGCCGGCCAGCTCGCGGGCCTGCCGGCGGATGTCCGCCCAGTTGCCGAGCAGATGGCCGCCCAGCGCAGCAACATCCACGGCGACCGGGGCCGTGATGCCGTCTTCCGGGAGTTCGGGAGCGCTTGTATTGGTGACTGTCACTTGGGTCATCCTTGATCCTTCAGCTGGTGGTTTTGTTCTTGTTGCTAGTGTTGCCGCCGGGGTTCGACGCGATCTGGGCGATGCCGTCAAAGAGCCAACCGGTGAGCTGCTCCGTCATTTGCTCCCTGCTGGGCTTGTCGTCGCCTTCGGGTGCTCCGAGCCAATGTTCGCCAGCTGCGCGGACCATACCGATGGCGGCGGGAGGCCAGTATGCGGCGGCTTTGAGCTGGGCTTCGGTGCTCTTGCCGGCTGTGAGATGGGCACGGAACGGAGCCTCCATCATGGCCGTCACGGCGGCGAAGAAGTGGCTTAGGACCGCCGCGCCACCGGCGCCGTCCGCCTCGCTTCCCGTAACTGCAGAGGTTTCCGCTCCGCCGGGCCGGGTAACAAAGGCGTAGACATGGGGCGACGATTCAGCCATTTGCAGGTAGACCGAAACCATCGCATGCAGCCCTTCGCGGGCTGTTGTGGCGGTCTCCGCCGCTTCCTGCAGCTTGTTCTGCATGCGTCCGATCACCACTTCGCCGACCGCCCGCTGGAGACCCGCCTTATCGCCGAAGTAGCGGTAAAAGACTGGTTTCGAGGTGCCTGCTGCCGCGGCGATCTCTTCCATCGACGCGTCCGGGCCCAGCCGGTGCACAGCCTGCCGGGCCGCCCTGATGAGCTCACGGCGCCGGGTAGCCCGGTGGGCATCCCACCGAGCCGATCGTCCATCTGCCGCAGGTTGTCCATGGGCAAGAGCTGTATTCACGATACCCAGCGTATCAGGTACGCTAGGTAGCAGTAACTACCTGATCTGCTACCGAGCTCCGAGGAGAACGCCCCCATGGCTGCTTCACCCGATGTGTCCGCCGCTTCCACTGACTCCGCCGCTGGTGCGGGAATCCGCAAGGCGGTAGTCATCGGTGGAAACCGCATCCCCTTCGCCCGCGCCAATGGCGCCTACACCAAAGCCAGCAACCAGGACATGCTCACCGCGGCCCTCGACGGCCTAGTTGCCCGTTTCGGACTGCAGGACGAACGCATCGGCGAGGTCGCCGCCGGGGCGGTACTCAAGCATTCCCGGGACTTCAACCTCACCCGCGAAGCCGTGCTCGGCTCCGCGCTCTCGCCGGAGACGCCCGTTTACGACCTGCAGCAGGCCTGCGCCACGGGACTGGAAACGGTCATGGGACTGGCGAACAAGATCAAACTGGGCCAGATTGAATCGGGAATCGCGGGCGGCGTCGACTCCGCCTCAGATGCGCCGATAGCAGTCAGCGAGGGACTGCGCGCTGTGCTGCTGGAGCTGAACCGCGCGAAGACGCTGCAGCAGAAGCTCACCGCCGTGGCCAAACTCAGGCCGAAGGACCTGGCGCCCAATGCCCCCGGTACGGCCGAACCCCGTACCGGGCTGTCGATGGGGGAGCACCAGGCCCTGACCACTGCCGCCTGGAACATCTCCCGGGAAGCACAGGACGAACTAGCCCTGGCCAGCCACAAAAACCTGGCCGCCGCCTACGACCGCGGGTTCTTCGACGATCTGGTCACCCCGTACCACGGCCTCACCCGCGACGCGAATCTTCGTGCCGACACCTCGCTAGAGAAGCTTGGCAAGCTGGGGCCGGTATTCGGCAAGAGCCTCGGCGAGAAAGCGACCATGACCGCAGGCAACTCCACGCCGCTGACCGACGGTGCGTCGGCCGTCCTCATCGGTTCGGAAGACTACGCCCGCGCGCACGATCTGCCCATGCTTGCGGACATAGTCGACTCGGAAGCGGCAGCCGTGGACTTCGTGCACGGCAAGGAAGGGCTGCTAATGGCACCGGCCTACGCCGTCCCGCGGCTGCTGGCGCGGAACAACCTCACCTTCGAGGACTTCGACTACTTTGAGATCCACGAAGCATTTGCCGGCACCGTACTGTGCCACCTGGCCGCGTGGGAGAGCGAAGAATTCTGCCGCAACAAGCTCGGGCTGGATAAAGCGCTCGGGGCCATCGACCGCAGCAAACTCAATGTCAACGGCTCATCGCTCGCGGCCGGTCATCCCTTCGCCGCTACCGGGGGACGGATCGTAGCGACGCTGGCCAAGCTGCTCCACGAGAAAGCGGCAACCGAGGGCAACCGCGGACGCGGACTGATCTCGGTCTGCGCAGCAGGCGGCCAGGGCGTCGTCGCCATTCTGGAGGCCCGCTAAGCCATGACGGATTCCTACCTGACGCTCGTCAACAGCGGACTGTCCAAGAACATTGCGAAGAAGCTTGGCCTGCCACGGCCGGCCATCCTGCGGCGCTACCACCCGGGCCAGCCCTTGGTTCCCGGACCCGTGCTCCTGATCGGCAGCAGTGCCGGTACCGAGGCGCTGGCCACGGAGCTGCTGGCGTGGGGACTCGATGTGCGCCGCCACGCCGGGCCCAAGGACAAGCTGGGGGCGATTATCGCCGTGCTGGACGAAGTATCCGATCCCGAGGAACTTGCCGAGCCGATGTTGGCCGTCGGTTCCTCACTGCGGAGCCTTCTGCCGGGCGGGCGCGTCGTGACGATCTCCCGCCCGGCGTCCGCTGCGGAAGCCCCGGCACGGGCGGCAGCCCGGCAGGGGGTCCAAGGCGCGCTGCGCTCCCTCGCGCATGAACTCCGTGGCGGCGCCACCGGCAACGGCATCCTGCTCGACGAAGGCGTGGATGCCAAGGCCCCCAGCGCATTGGCGGCGCTGCGCTTCTTCCTGTCCGGCCGCAGTGCCTACGTGGATGGCCAGTTCCTGCTCGTCGGGTCACCAGAAGGGCAGCTGCCGGCAGACTTCGACCGGCCGCTGGCGGGGCAGGTCGCCGTCGTTACCGGTGCAGCCCGTGGCATTGGCGCTGCCATAGCCAAGGTCCTGCACCGCGACGGCGCCCGGGTTATCTGCGTGGATGTACCCTCCGCCGGCGAGCAGCTGGCAAAGGTATCCAACGAAACCGGCGGAACGGCGCTGCAGCTCGATATCACCGGCGACGGTGCCGGGCAGAAAATCCTGGAACATGCCCACAGCCGCTACGGAAGGCTGGACATCGTGGTCCACAATGCCGGTATTACCCGGGACAAACTGCTGGCGAACATGGATGAAGCCAAGTGGAATTCGGTGATCAGCGTCAATATCGCCTCCCAGCTGCGGATCAACGAGGTCCTGCTGGCCTCCGAGCTGTTCCCGCAGGCTCCGCGCATGGTCTCGCTTGCCTCGACCAGCGGTATCGCCGGCAACCGCGGGCAGACCAACTATGCGGCTTCTAAAGCCGGGGTCATCGGGATGGTTGCCGCCTCCGCGGGGGCCCTCGCCGAACGCGGCGGTTCCATTAACGCCGTCGCTCCTGGCTTCATCGAAACGGAGATGACGGCGAGGATCCCCCTGGCGACCCGGGAAATCGCACGCCGGATGCTGCCGTCCCTGCAGCAGGGCGGACTTCCGCTCGACGTCGCCGAGACGGTCTCCTTCCTGGTCAGCGATGCGGCCGGGGGCATTAACGGACAGACACTGCGGGTCTGCGGCCAGAGCCTGGTGGGCGCATGAGCACCCGCGAAGCCATTGCGCTCCCGGAACTGCCGTCCCTGTCCAAGCTGTATGTCAGCGCCCTCTCGACGGCCGCGAGGACCAAGCTGGGGTCGCTGGAACGCAGCCATGCCCTGCCCCACGTGCAGCACACCGTCGCGGACCTGCAGGTCAGCCTGGAGCACGTCACCACGTTCCAGCACCTGTTGCACGGCACGGTGCGGGACACCCTGCCCTCTGTGTTCGTCCACTCGGTGGCGTTCCCGGTAGTCATGAGTGTGCTGACGCGTCCGGATTTCCCACTCCCGCTGCTGGGCATGGTCCACTTGGGCAACCGGGTGCGACACCTGCGCAGCATCGACTTCAGTGAACCCCTGACGGTCACGGCGTGGGCGGAAAACCTGGCCGGCCATCACGCGGGTACCTGTGTGGACGTGCGTGTCGATGTCCAGGCAACGGGGGAGAACGTCTGGGAAGGCACGTCCACCTACCTGGCCAAGGGACTGTACCTGCCCGGCCTGGACAAGACGAGCCGCCCCGAACGGCAGGACTTCGTGCCGCCCCAACCGACGGCCAAATGGCGCCTTGGTCCGGAAGCGGGACGGGAGTATGCCGCCGTCTCCGGCGACTTCAACCCGATCCACCTGAGCGCGCTGTCTGCCAAGATCCTCGGATTGAAACGTTCAATTGCGCACGGCATGTATTTGGCTGCCCGGGTCATCAACAGTGTCGAGGCCGTTGCGGCGGAGCCATTCGCCTGGGACATCGAGTTCGCCGCGCCGGTGTTCCTGCCGGCCACGGTTGCCCTGCGGATTGAGGACCACGAAGCGGACGGCCGGTGGGATTCTGCGGACTTCACCGGCTGGGGCGAGCGCAGCCACCGCAAGCACTTCAGCGGCAGCGTCCGCGCCCTCTGACCCGCCGGAAGTATGCTTGGCACCATGACTGAAGACCACCGATTGCTGAAGCGTGCCCGCGAGCTGGACGCAGCGGACCAGTTGGCGTCGTTCCGGACCCGCTTCGTGGGGCACGACGACGCCACCGTCCGCTCGTATCTGGACGGCAACTCCCTGGGACGCCCGCTCCAGGCCAGCGTGGAACGGGTCCAGGAACTGATGGTGTACCAGTGGGGCGGCCGTCTGATCCGCGGCTGGGACGAAACCTGGCTGCAGTTGCCGAAAATGATCGGGGACGAGCTGGGCCGCGTGGCGCTGGGTGCTGCGCCGGGCCAGTGCATCGTGGCGGACTCCACCACGGTGCTGCTGTACAAACTGGCCCGGGCCGCGATCCAGGCACGCCCCGGACGTAACAGGATTGTCATTGACCGCGACAATTTTCCGTCCGACCGGTTCATCGTGGAGGGCATCGCAGACGAATGCGGACTCGAACTGGACTGGCTCGAGGCACCGCAGGATGGCGGTGTGGACGCCGAACTCGTCCGGTCGGTCGTAGGTCAGGACACGGCACTGGTGCTGCTCAGCCATGTGGCCTACCGGTCCGGGTATCTGGCCGACATGCCCGCCATTACCCAGGCAGTGCACGACGCCGGGGCTCTGGTCTTGTGGGATCTGTGCCATTCCGTTGGAGTCGTCCCGATTGAGCTGGACGCCTGGGGCGTGGACCTCGCCGTCGGATGCAGTTACAAGTACCTCAACGGCGGTCCCGGCGCCCCGGCCTGGGCCTATGTCAGGGCCGAGCATCAGCATTTCCGGCAGCCGATCCAAGGGTGGATCGGCAGTGCAAATCCCTTTGAGATGGGGCAGGGCTATGAGCCCGCCCCGGGCATCGGCCGGTTCGCCAGCGGCACGCCGCCGATCATCGGCATGACGGCCATCCAGGACATGGTGGACCTGATCGGCACCACCGGGATCAAGCATATCCGTGCAAAGTCCGTGGCCCTGACGGAATTCGCCGTCGAGGTGACGGAGGAGCTGCTGGCGGGCTACGGCGTCGTTATTTCCTCACCCCGGGACCCCGCGCAGCGCGGCAGCCATATCACCATCGACCATCCTTCGTTCAAGAAGGTGGTGGGCAGCCTCTGGGAGCAGGGAATCATTCCGGACTTCCGCGAACCCGACGGCCTGCGGCTGGGACTATCGCCCTTGTCCACCAGTTTCGAAGAGGTCTATGTCGGGGTGGCAGCGATCCAGGCGGAACTCGCGCTCGGCTGACCGCGGCTGCCAGCCGGCGGCCCGGCCGGACAGGACCGGAATGGCGGCGGCGGCGCTACGCGAAGTGATCCACCGCATGCTGGTAACTGTGGGCGGTCAGGGCAGCGGTCTGTTCCCAGCCGAAGGCCGCGGCATGGATCGCCGCGCTGACTCCCAGCCGGTGGCGGAAGTCCGGGTACTCGTACAGCTCGCGCAGGGCCGAGGCCCAGTCCTGTGCCGCATGCCCGTCCACCAGCAGCCCGGTAACGCCGTGGCTGACCGCCGAGGGCAGGCCTCCGACGTTGGTGGCGACCACCGGTGTGCCGCAGGCCTGTGCCTCAAGCGCCACGAGGCCGAAGGACTCGCTGTAGGAGGGCACTACCACCACGTCGGCGCTGCGGAAGTGTTCGGCCAGTTCCGCAGCGCCCACCGGCGGCAGCAGCCGGACCGTCTCCTCCAGGCCCAGCTGGTGGATCAGCGGTCCCAGTTCCAGTTTGCTCGCGCCGCTGGCTTCACCGATGACGGTGATCTGCAGGCGCATGTCGGGGCAGAACTCCTTCAGCCGGGCCGCCGCGTTGACCAATACTTGTGGTCCCTTCAGGGCCTGGATCCGACCGGCGAAGCAAATGTGGAAAACGCCCGGGGCGATGCCCGCGTTGCGCCGCGCCTCGTCCCGGCCCTCCGGCGTGAAGTTCGATAGATCCACCCCGGGCGGAACCACATCGATCTTTTCTCCGGCGGTCCCGTACAGCTCCTTGAGCTCGCCGGCCTCGGTGAGCGTGTTGGCGATGAGGCGGGCCGCGCCGTCAGCGACGTCCTGTTCGCCGGTGATCCTGATTTGCGGCTCCGGGGATTCGCCGGACTGCAGGTGTCGGTTCTTGACCTTGGCCAAGGTGTGCATCGAATGCACCAGAGGCACCCGCCAGTCGCGCTGCAGCTGAAGCCCCACGGCGCCGGAGAGCCAGTAGTGGGAATGGATGACATCGTAGGCGCCGGCGTTGTCGGCCGAGGTAAACCTGCGCAGTTCTGCCTCCAGCCGCGGCAGCAGCCGGGGGAGTTCCTCTTTGGGCACGGTGTCCGCGGGGGCGCCGGGCAGGTGGATGACGCGCGCCCCAGGCCGCGGATACTCCACCGGCTCCTGATCCTCCACCGTGGAGCGGGTGAAGACATCCACCTGCGCTCCCATCGCAATCAGTTCCCGTGAGACTGCCCGGACGTAAACGTTCATGCCGCCTGCATCGCCGCCGCCGGGCACAGCCAGCGGCGAGGTATGGAGGGAAAGGACCGCAATTCGGCGCAGGGGGCGCATGGGCTTCCTTCCCTCAGGGCTTGGCGGACGTAGCATCAACTTTAGTCGGTGCTGAACCTTCTGCCGTCCGGACGCGTCTGGATCAGTAAACGCGTTCGGGTCGATGAAACGTCACAGCCGGCCGCGGCGACGAAAGCCATCGGAGTTAAGGGGAACACCGTCATGGAGTACGTAGTCAATGGACTGCCGATGCACGTTCTGTTGGTCCATGCCACGGTCATCGTGATTCCGGTTGCGGCGTTGTGCACCATTCTGAGCCTAGTCTGGCCGACGGCGCGGCGAAGGCTTGGCATCGTGACCCCGCTGATCGCCCTTGCAGCCCTGGTGCTGGTGCCCATCACGCAGCAGGCCGGGGATTGGCTGCTCACGCGGATCGATGTAACACCGCTGGTGCAGGAGCACCAGCAGCTGGGCGAAATGATGCTGCCCTGGGTAATCGGCATCTTTATCGCCGCACTGGGCCAGTGGCTGTGGTTCCGCTATGGCACGACGGCGGCGGCGGGCATCCGCCACAAGCTCGGCAAGGTGGGGACTCGGGTACTGGCGGCCCTCGCCGTGCTGGTGGTTGCTGCCGTATGTGTGGGCGCCACGGTCATGATTGTCCAGGTGGGCGAATCCGGCGCCAGGGCCGTATGGCAGGGCAGCTTCAGCGAGGGCTAGTGCATGGTGAACCGGCGGGCCACCAGTGTGGCTGCACCGGGGACGGCCAGGGCGCGCAGCAGCAGGCTGTTCCGCGCATTCAGCACCGCAGGCGGAAGCGGGCGGCCCAGCGCCATATTCAGATGGGCTTGCCATCCTGCCGTGGCCGCGGCTGCGCGCCGGCTGCGCTCGAATACGCGCAATTGTTCACCGGTGTCCTGCCCTTGAAGTGCCGCGGAAATGATCGGGGCAAGCGCGGCAGCGTCCAGCCACCCCAGATTCATGCCCTGCCCGCCAATGGGGCTGATTTCATGGGCGGCGTCCCCGATCAGGGCAACGCGGCCGTGGACCATGCGGCGGACTCGCCGCGAGCGCACGGCGAACGAGCTGAGCATCGAATTGGTGGCGACGTCCACGCTCCGGCCGGTGCGCCCGGAGATCAGATCGGCCAGCCGCCCCGGCTGCGGCTCATGGTCCAGGGCTGGGGTTCTGACCACCCAGCGGCGGAGGCCTCCGGGCAGTGGAAAGGACTCGACGATGCCGTCCGGCTCCAGGTAGAGAACGGCGGTGGCTCCGTCGGAAGTAGTGTCCGCGAAGTCGCCCATCACGTACGTATCGGGATAGCGCCGCGATGCCACGGGCACTTGCAAAAGGTCCCTGATGGTGGAACGGGCACCATCGGCTGCCACTGCCAGCCGAGCGTAGACCTTCTCCGGTCCCCGGTCGGTGCTGCCGCCGGCGTTGCCGGTTGTCCCGCTGCAGCGGCCGACTTCCAGCGTGACCCGGCCCCCGCCGTCGTCAATCCTTTGGGCCGTCCTGCCGTAATGAACCCGGCCGCCGAACGCGCGCAACTGCTGCTCCAGGATCTGTTCCGTCATTACCTGGGGCACTGCGAGCACGTACGGATGTGGTCCGGGCACGCACCCGAAGTCCAGAACAGCGATGTCGCGGCCGCTGCGGCGCGCCACTCCGTCCCTGATCCGCACGCCGGAGGCAATCAGCTCTTCGGCAACCCCGGCTTCGGCCAGGACGGCGAGCGCGGGCGGGTGGATACCGATCGCACGCGAGTGAGCACTGCGCTGCCTGCGCTGCTCAAGAATAACGACGTCGAGGCCGCGCCGTCGGAGCAGAATTCCGAGCAGCAGCCCTACCGGACCGGCGCCCACAATAGCCACGTCATGCATGGCTCTGCGGCCTGTAGCTGAGCAGGTGGTGGAACGGCCTCTTGGTGCTGACCGTCCAGCCTGGCGGCGCAAGCTGTTGTAGTTCGCTGGAGGTGTAGCTGCGGCGGATGGAAGTCAGTCCGTCCCTGCGGATGTAGGAACCGGGGAAGAACGGCAGCGTCCCGGCGGAAAAAAGCGCGTAGGCCAGCGGGCTGCGGCGAATGTCGTTGTGCAAGGCCGCGCGGCGGCACAACTGCTGTGAGTCAGACAGCAGCGCCGGCAGCTGGGTGGCGTCCAGATGGTGGAGCAGGTGGTTGGATGTAACCAGGTCGAAGGTGCGTCCCTGTGCCACCAGTTCGGAACTGAGCGCGCGCTGGAACACCAGGCCGTCCACCTTGGGCCGGGAGACGGCGAACGCGTGGGCCCGCTCATCCGGGTCGATCGCGGTGATCTCCAGCGGGATGCCGTCGCGGGCGGCCCACTTGGCGATCGCCCGGGGAATGTCGCCGCCGCCCGAGCCGATATCCAGCAAGGTGTTGGGCCCGTTCGGCCTCAGCAACGGGCGCAGCTGCCGCCGGTAAACGCCGTGCCAGCCCGACACTGCCCAGTTAATGACCGGAAACTGCCGGTAGGTGCGCTCCAGCTTCCGCTCATCGCAGTCAGGCCGGTCCATCTCCTCGACGGCGTCGACCGCCCGCTCCGCCAGAAAACGCACTACTGCTGCCCGCCGTGCCTAGACAGTAGCCGGCTCGCTGGCCGCTGCCCGCGACGTCGTGATCGTCGGAGCGCCGCTCTTCGTGAACAGGCCGGTTTCCACAGTCAGCCCCGGACCGAAGGCCATGGAGCAGATGCGTTCGTCGTCTCCGGCGAACGGTGCGTCCATAATGTGCTTGAGCACGAACATCACGGTGGCACTGGACATGTTGCCGTAGTCACGCAAGGTCTCCCGGGCCGGGACCAGCTGGTCTTCGCGCAGCTGCAGTTTGGCTTCCACCTTGTCCAGGATGCTGCGTCCCCCGGGGTGGATGGCCCAATGCTCGATCTCTTCATAGGGCCGGTCATGCACGGAGGCATCGCGGGCCAGCAGGGGTTCCAGCGCGCCGACGATATGCTCGTCGATGATGTGCGGTACATAAGTGCCCAACACCATCTCGAAGCCCTCATCGCCAATGTTCCACGCCATTGATTCCTCGCCGACAGGGGTCAGCACCGTCTCGAAATGATCGAGCACAATACCAGGGGACGACGACGGCAGGTCCCGGGCGGTGACAATCGCCGCGGCGGCGCCGTCGGCGAACAGGGACGAACCCATGATGGTATCCGGGTCATTGGAGGTGCGTACGTGCAGCGTGCACAGTTCCGCGGTCACCACGAGGACAACCGCGTCCGGATCGGCCTCGCAGAAGGATTTCGCCGCGCGCAGAGCGGGAAAAGCGGCATAACAGCCCATGAAGCCCAGATGGTAGCGCTGGACGGCGGGGCTCAGCCCGAGAGCCCGCACCACTTTGTAGTCCGGTCCGGGGTTGAAAAACCCCGTGCAGGAAACCGTAATTACGTGCGTCACCTCGCTAGCAGTGATCCCCGGACAAGCGGCCAGGGCTTTGGAAGCTGCTTCGATGAAGAGCGGAGTGGCTGCACCAGCAAACTTGTCGTTTCGGACCTTCGTACTGGGGCTCAGAATGAGCCGGGTCTCCGGATCGAAGAAGACCGGCGTCTCCGAGCGCCGCTCCAGGGTCAGTTCTTCTACCGCCGTATAGCGCGTCTCGATTCCTGAATAGTCAAAGGACGTCCCCACCAGCCTCTGGCCCAGGCGGGTCAGGCCCGGCTGTGCGGCGAAGACGTCGCGTACCTGGGACTGGACCAGAATGGTCTCGGGAACTGCGGTTTCAAGGGACCTCATGGTGACCGGCATAGTTCATTCTTAGAGGAGCCCGGGCAGGAAAACAATGGCTTGAAGCCGATCAGCCACCCGTAGGCCGGCGACGTTGTTGTCCCGTCCCCGCTGGTCCAACCCGGGCGTGACCCCGCAGCCCATGGTGCCAGTCACACCTTCAGCAAGCTCCTTGTCACCTTCCGGTATCGGTCATACGGTGGAGGAAACGCCACGAACTGAACAACCGCCGGCATGGGTAACGGAACCAACTGCCAGGGATGGGAAGTGCAATGACTACTAACCGGAACCGCAGGGAGCGCTATGCCGACCGGCAGGACGCTGGCAGAACGCTCGCCTCGGAACTGGACTCCTACAGTGGTCGCCGGGATGTTCTGGTACTCGGCTTGCCTCGGGGCGGCGTCCCCGTAGCCGCAGTCATCGCCGAAAGCCTCAAGGCGCCGCTGGACGTAGTCCTGGTGCGCAAGATCGGCGTTCCGGGTCATCAGGAGGTGGCCATGGGAGCGATGGCTTCGGTGGCCGGTTCCGTTGAGACCGTGCGCAATGAAGACGTGCTGGCCAAATTCGCCAAACGCTACGGCGACTCCGGTGCGTTTGACCAGGTTGCTGCAAAGGAGCGCGCGGAACTGGACCGCAGGGAGCGGGTTTACCGCGCGGACAGGCCACCGCTGGACGTTGCCGGCCTCACACTGATCGTGGTGGACGACGGACTGGCTACCGGTGCCACCATGCGGGCGGCGATTACCGTTCTGCGGGAACTATCGCCGGCGCGCATTGTGGCGGCCATTCCGGTTGGCCTCAGCGGCACCTGCAGGGACGTGGGCAGCATCGCCGATGAGGTGGTGTGCGCTTGGAATCCGCAGGATCTGGTCGCCGTCGGCCAAGCCTATGACCGTTTCGACCAAGTGGATGACGCCGAGGTCATCAACCTGCTCGCGCAATACCAGCGGCCGGCGCAAGCCGGCTGAGCAGACCGTTGGGGGAACCATAGACCGCGGCGGGCAAACTCGCCCGCCAACGGAGAAGGGACGGCACAATGACAGCCAAGAATGTATTCGTACTTGCACTGACTGATGTTCAGCGGGGGGAACTGGAAACTGTCAACGGTGCCGAAAACTACGTATTCCGCAACCTGCTCGACTACGAGAGCGTGGTGAACACCCCGGATATCGATTTCGAGGGCCTGCTGGCCAAGGCGCGGAGCCAATTGCAGGAATTCGATGGGCCGGTAGACGCCATCGTGACGCACTGGGACTTCCCGGCCAGCGTGATCGGACCGCTGCTGGCTAAGGAACACGGACTGCCTGCACCCTCGCTGGAGAGCCTGCTCAAGTGCGAGCACAAGTACTGGAGCCGGCTCGAGCAAAAAGCCTCGATACCCGAATGCGTTCCGCAGTTCGCCTCTTTCGATCCGTTCGACGACGACGCACTGTCGAAGATCGACATCGATTACCCGTTCTGGGTCAAGCCGGTCAAGTCGCACTCCTCAAACCTCGGCTTCGAGATCCAGAACGAGGAGCAGTTCAACGAAGCGGTCCAGGAAATCCGCGACCAAATAGAACAGATTGGCGACGCCTTCAACGATGTACTCGCCATGGTGGACCTGCCGCCGGAGCTAAGGAACGCGGACGGCAACACCTGTCTGGCCGAGGGGTTCATTTCCGGCATCCAGGCCGCCCCTGAGGGAACGATGTTCGGCGGAAAATTCCAGGTCCATGGAGTTTTCGACATGCACAAGGACGAAGCCGGAACGAGCTTCGAACGCCTCGATTATCCTGCCAACAGCGTCCCGGAGAGTGTCCAGCAGCGCATGATCGACTTCACCGAGCGCTACATGCACCATGTCGGTTTTGACAACGGTTGCTTCAATGCCGAATTCATGTGGGACGAGGCCGAGGACAAGCTGTGGCTCGTGGAAATCAACACGCGCATCTCGCAGTCCCACAGCGACCTCTTTGCGAAGGTAGACGGAGTCTCCAATCACGAAGTAGCTATTGACATTGCACTGGGCCACGAGCCGAAGATGCCGCTTCGGAAGGGGAACTTCGCCGTCGCATCACAATGCATGATCTTCCACGACGAAGATGCCATAGTGACGGGCGTACCCAGCGCCGAAGATAAGGCCGCCATCCGGAAACGCTATCCGGAAACTACCGTGACCCTGCAGGTCAAGGAAGGGGAGAAGCTCTCGGACCTGCCGGGCCAGGACAGCTACCGCTACATCCTGGGCAAGCTCTATATTGGCGCGGACAACCGGGAGCAGCTGGTGGAACGGTACAACGCCATCCTGTCCGAGCTGCCGTTTGAGTTCGCCCCGGTGGATCAGACCGCCGGCCAGGACGGAGCCGCATGAAGACCATCACCGAATTTCCCCATGAAGTCCGGGTCATCGAAAACACCTTCATTCCCATGCGCGACGGCGCCCAGCTAGCGGCCCGGATCTGGCTACCGGTGGACGCCGAGGAGCTTCCCGTTCCCGCCGTGCTGGAATACCTTCCTTACCGTAAGCGGGACAGCACGCGCGGCCGGGACGCAATGAACCACCCCTACATTGCCGGCCACGGTTACGTCGCGGTCCGGGTCGATATGCGCGGCAGCGGCGACTCTGACGGCGTCATCGTGGATGAGTACCGGCCACAGGAACACGAGGACGCTGAGGACGTCATTGCCTGGCTCGCAGAACAGCAGTGGTGCGACGGCAACGTAGGCATGATGGGGATTTCCTGGGGTGGTTTCAACAGTCTGCAGATTGCCGCCCGCAGACCACCCGCATTGAAAGCCATCATCAGTGCTTCGGCGACCGATGACCTGTATGTGGACAACATGCACTACATGGGCGGCTGCTTGCTGGCAGACAACCTGTCGGAGGCCACCGTCATGTTCGCCTTCAACTCGCTGCCGCCGGATCCGGCCATTGTAGGAGACCGCTGGCGAGACATGTGGCACGAACGCCTTGCCGGCAGCGGGCTCTGGCTTGAAACCTGGCTCGAACACCAGCGCCGCGACGATTACTGGAAACCTGCCTCGGTCTGCGAAGACTACAGTGATGTCCAGGTTCCGGTGATGGCGGTAGGCGGTTGGGCCGACGGCTACACCAACGCCATCTTCCGCTTGATGGAGAACTTGGATGTGCCGCGCAAGGGCCTCATCGGTCCATGGGGACACAAATATCCCCATATCGGCATTCCCGGCCCGGCCATCGGCTTCCTCCAGGAAGTCGTGCGGTGGTGGGACCATTGGCTCAAGGGCAAGGACACCGGCCTGATGGAAGAGCCGATGCTGCGTGCCTGGATGCAGGACAGCGTCTCTCCGGAGCCGTCCTACTCCGACCGTCCCGGCCGCTGGGTCGCCGAGGACAGCTGGCCCTCGCCGGCCATCGAAAAACGCCGCTACCATCTGAACCGCCATGGCATCGAGCAAGGTGACGCCAAGGATGAACCGGGCCACGACGTCACCCTGCAATCACCCTTGAGCGTGGGTATGTTCGCCGGTAAATGGGCCTCGTATGCCGCCACTCCCGATCTTCCGTTCGACCAGCGCGAGGAAGACGGCGGAGCACTCGTCTACGAGACGGATCCGCTGCAGGAAACGATGGAGATTTTCGGGCTGCCCTCGGTCACCTTCGAAGTCTCCGCGGACAAGCCTGTCGCAATGCTCGCGGTCCGCCTGTCCGATGTGGCGCCGAACGGCGAAGCCACGCGGTTCACCTATGGACTGCTAAATCTGACCCACCGGGACGGGAGCGAAAACCCGCAGCCGCTGGAACCGGGACGCAAATACCGCGTGGAGATCGACTTAAACGGGATTGCGCAGACGATCCCCGCAGGCCACCGGCTCAGGCTGTCGGTGTCCACGTCCTACTGGCCCTTGGCCTGGCCCTCGCCGGAGGCCGCCATGGTGACGCTGACGACCGGCGCAAGCACGCTCACCTTGCCGGTCCGCCCCCCGCGGCCGGAGGACGCCGCCCTCCGGGAATTCGGCGAGCCCGAAGCGGCGCCGGATCTGGAAATCACTCCGTTGACGCCGGGCGAGCACCACTGGCGTGTCTCCCGCGACCTGGTCACAAATGTTTCGACCTTAGAGGTGGCCAACGACCAAGGCAGCTTCCGGATCGACGAAACGGACACCATAGTCCGGCGCAGCACCAACGAGTGGTACAGCTTCCGCTGGAACGAGGTTAATTCCGTCCGCGGCGAAACCCGGACGATCCGGCGCTTCGAGCGCGATGACTGGAGGGTGGAAATAGTGACCCGGACGGTGTTGACGTCAACACCGACGGACTTCCACATCAGCGCACAGCTCGATGCCTACGAACTCGACACCCAGCGCGGGAATCCCCGTGTCTACTCCGAGAATTGGCAGCGCGCGATTCCCAGAGACCTGGTTTAGGACGACGAAGGGCAGGATCATGAGCAATATGGACAAGCAGGAAAGCAACGTTCCGGATGTGGAGCCGCCGATGAAAGAGGGCAGGTCCTCGCAGGACAAGGCGGACAGGGTCAACCCCGATCCGGAGACGGAGAACATCACTGGTCTGGAACCCGGCGGGGGAGTCCCACCGGGAGAAACTCCACCAGCAGAGGACCAGATGAGTTCGGACCAAGGCCACGAGGAGTAGCAGGCAATGAAAAACAAACTCATATTGGGAGCCGGGCTTGCAGTCGGGTTCGTCCTCGGCTCACGCGCGGGCCGTGGCAGTTACGAGCAGCTGAGGGACGCCGCACAGGAGCTGTGGGCCAGCAACATTTCCAGGAACACCCGCCAAAATGATCCAGTGCGGAGCGGGGCGTCAACGGGCTCACGGGCAGGACGCCGCGCGTCCTCCGGAAATGCGTGGAACAGCGACGCCGGTGCTTCTTCGGCGCGAACCGGAGTGGCCGGCTCCGGCGCAGCGGACGTCGGGGCTGCTGCAGCGGCAGGGCGACCGGAAACAATGCGGGATGTCTCATCCGACCCGGCAATGGATGACCGACCGGGCGGAGAGTGGGCAGGCGAAGGCGGTGCTCTAGCTGACGGACCTGCCACCGGTACCGATCCCGAAGAGAATCTGGGCCACTCCTGAAGCTGATGCCGACGCAGTGGGGACGGCACGCTGCGGCCGGGCAGCCCGTCGACTGCCCGGCCGCAGGCTTGGTAGTTTCGGGCGGACCGGCTGAGGTCTTAGCCGGCTTCCCTATGCTCCGTCAGATCGGGCGCTTGGTGTATGTCCCGTCGTCCCTGTTGGGGCGACGGCAGATCGGGCAATCCGGCCAGGTGAATATGGCCTACTTTGAGCCGGCCGCCGCGGAAGTTGCCCGCCGGAACGGCCAACGCCACCACAAAGCGTGCGCCGTCGTCGTCCCTTGACGTAATAGTCAGGCTTCTGGTTCCGGCGGGAACGGACGGCGTAAAGACCTGCAGGTGGCGGGAACCGATGCTTGCGCTGCTTTCCAGCGAATACTCGGTACCGAAGTGGTCCTGAACGGCAATCCTTGGCTGCGGAGGCTGCGAACCGTTAGCGGGAGGCAGTTGCATGTTGACCACGATGCCAGTGCTCCAGATCTCTACGCACAGCACGGTGAATTCCGTGACGGCGGTCTGGTGCCGGCCGAACTTCTGGGGCAGCAATACATATTGAAGGGAGCCGCCGGGTATTGGATCTTTCATCGTGTGTCCTTCCTGCAGGCCCCCGCAGAAACTAATTGACTAGAGCATTCCATTTTAGTAAGGCTGCTGCCCGTTTGTCATCAAATAAGGGCGCACTATGCTGATGCACCTCGACAAGGCCCAAACGCGGTGCTAGACAGAGGGGGCAGTGGCCGGATCCGGACGGAGCAACCATGCGCATAGCCGATACCACCGTTTCCGCGGCAGGAGAGGAATGAACCGACTGTGACCGACACTTTTGACCAGTTCAAACCCAAACCGGACCTGAACTGGTGGCGGCAGGCGGCCGTCTACCAGATTTACCCGCGTAGCTTCGCCGATGCAGATGGCGACGGTTTGGGCGACATCCGCGGTGTCACCGCCAAAATTCCCTATCTGGCGGCACTGGGCATCGACGCCGTGTGGCTCAGCCCGTTCTATCCTTCGCCGCTGGCGGACGGCGGTTATGACGTGGCCGATTACCGGGATGTGGATCCCCGTCTGGGCACGCTGGAGGACTTTGATGAAATGGTTGCGGCACTGCATGCCGCGGACATCAAGCTGATCGCGGACATCGTACCGAACCATTCCTCCGACCAGCACGAATGGTTCCAGCAGGCGCTGGCCGCCGGGAAGGGTTCACCCGAGCGGGAGCGGTACATTTTCCGCGATGGCTTGGGTAACGACGGCGGAAAGCCGCCCTCGGACTGGGTTTCCCACTTCGGCGGCAGCGCCTGGACCCGGATCACCGAGCCCTCCGGCGAGCCCGGCCAGTGGTATCTGCATCTCTTCGCCAAGGAACAGCCGGACTGGAACTGGGAGAATCCGGAAATCCGCGAAGACTTCCTGAAAACGCTCCGGTTCTGGTCGGACCGCGGGGTCGATGGCTTCCGCGTGGACGTGGCCCATGCGCTCGCCAAGGACATGAGCGAACCGCTGCGCAGCAAGCCGAGCGTGGCGGACGAGCTCACTCCGGTGGACGGCAAGGATCCGCTCTTCGACCGGGACGAGGTCCACGACATCTATGCCGAATGGCGCAAGGTCTTCAACGAGTATGACCCGCCCCGCACCGCCGTCGCGGAGGCCTGGGTTCCCGCCTCGCGGCGGATGGCGTATGCGAGCCCTGAAGGTCTGGGCCAAGCCTTCAACTTTGATCTGCTGCGTGCGGACTGGGACGTGGAGCAGTTCCGCTCCATCATCACCAACAACTTGTCCCAGGCGGAAGAATCAGGCGCGTCCTCAACCTGGGTATTCTCAAACCACGACGTCGTTCGGCATCCCTCGCGCTATGGGTTGCCGGCCGGCCTGGACTATGGCGCCTGGCTTATGGCAGACGGCTCCGAACCTGAGGTGGACCGGATTGCAGGACTCCGCCGTGCCCGTGCCGCCACCCTCCTGATGCTTGCCCTGCCGGGATCGGCCTATCTCTACCAAGGCGAGGAACTGGGCCTGTTCGAGGTGCCGGATCTGCCGGCGGCCACCCTGCAGGATCCCATTTGGCAGCGAACCGGGCATCAGCGCAAGGGCCGGGACGGTTGCCGTATCCCGCTGCCCTGGACCACGGAAGGGAAATCCTTCGGGTTCGGGACCAATGGAGCCCACCTGCCGCAGCCGGACTGGTTCGGCGGCCTCTCCGTCGAAGCCCAAGACGGCATTGCGGGATCCACGCTGGAGCTCTACCGGCATGCCCTGAAACTGCGGGGGCAGCTGCAGAGCTATGAGGATTTGGAGTGGATCAGCGGTACCGGCGAAACGGCGCTTCATTTCAGGCGTCCCGGCCAATGGCAGTCGATCACGAACTTCGGCCGCGAGTCGCTGACCCTGCCACCGGGCAAGGTTCTCATCAGTAGCTCGAAGCTGATGGCGGATCAGCTGCCCCCGGATACAACGGCGTGGCTCACCGGATCGGCTCAGGAGACTTGAGATCGGGGAGGGGGTTCAAATCCTCTGCGGTCAGTGATAGACAGTAAGTATCCTTAGTAAAGCCAACAATCGGAGTTGATACGGATGCTGACAGCACGCGAAATCATGACAGGCGGCGCCGAGTGCATTGGCGAGAATGAGACCTTGGAACAGGCAGCGAAGAAGATGCTGGACCTGGACGTGGGTTCTCTGCCGATCTGCGGCGAAGACAACCGGCTCAAGGGCGTTGTCACCGACCGCGACATCGTGGTGAAGTGCCTGGCCAAGGGCGGCGATCCGCGGAGTGTGAAGGCGGGAGAACTAGGTGAAGGCAAGCCGGTGACCATCGGCGCGGACGACAGCATCGAAGAAGCCATCAAGACGATGCAGGAGCACCAGGTCAGGCGGCTGCCCGTGATCGACGGCCACGACCTCGTGGGCATCCTCAGCCAGGCAGACGTCGCCCGCAATTACCCCGAGGACAGGGTCGGGGAACTCGTCGAATTCATCTCCTACTAAGCAGGCAGGAGGAAGCGGATGCCGCAGCGTCTCGTTGCCGATGCCATTGTCGAACGGCTCGAGGCGTGGGCGGTGCCGCGCGTCTTCGGCTACAGCGGGGACGGCATCAACAGTTTTATGGGCGCGCTCCGGCGCGCCGGAACAGTGGAATTCGTCCAGGCACGTCATGAGGAAAACGCGGCCTTCATGGCCGTGGGCCACGCGAAGTACAGCGGCGGCGTGGGCGTGGTGACCTCAACCCAGGGACCCGGGGCGATCCACCTGCTCAATGGTCTCTACGATGCGAAACTGGACAGCGTCCCCGTGGTGGCCATCATCGGGCAGCAGTCGCGCAGTGTCCTCGGCTCCGGCTACATGCAGGAAGTCGATCTGCTGGACCTGACGAAGGACGTAGCCTCGGCATTCCGCGAGCAGGTCAACACACCGGAGGCGCTGCCGATGGTGCTTGACCGGGCTTTCAAAGCCGCGCTCGCAAACAGGGCACCCGCCGTCGTTATTGTTCCCCATGACGTGCAGAAGATGCCGGCCCCGGAACTGGAGCACAAGCACGGCATCATTGCCACCGCCCCGCGCTGGGAGCAGTCCGCCAGCGTACCGGTGGACGACGACCTCAAGGCGGCAGCGGAGGTGCTCAACGCCGGCAGCAAAGTGGCGCTGCTCGTGGGGCAGGGTGCCCGGCACGCTTGGAAAGAGGTTGCCGCGGTGGCCGAACGCCTCGGTGCCGGCATCACCACGAGCCTGCTGGGCAAACCGTACGTGGACGAGTCACTGCCGAATGTTGCAGGCACCATGGGGCATCTGGGTACCAGCGCCAGCGGCCAGGTACTCGGCGGGTGCGACACGCTGCTGATCATAGGTTCCAATGACCCATGGACCGAGTTCTACCCACCGCCAGGGGCCGCACGCGCCGTCCAGATCGACACGGACTCCGGTGCCATCGGCAACCGGTACCCCGTTGAGGTGCCGCTGCCCGGGGATGCGTCCCGCACCATGCAAGCGCTGCTGCCCCTGCTGGAGGACAAGCAGGATCTGCCGTGGCGCGGCCAGGTGGAGCAGTGGGTCTCGCATTGGCACGAGCTTTCCGCCGAGCGTGCCATGACCAAGGCGGATCCGGTCAATCCGGAGCGGGTGCTGTTTGAGCTGAACAGCAGGTTCCCCGCAGATGGCCGGCTCGCCGTCGATGTTGGCAGCTCGGTCTACTGGTATGCCAGGCAGCTGAGGCTGCCGCTCGGCGTACCGGCCCACTTGTCCAGCACCTTGGCCAGCATGGGCTGTTCGGTGCCGTACGGCATCGCCGCCAAACTGGACCAGCCCGGGAGCCCGGTGCTGCTCGTCACCGGTGACGGTGCCATGCAAATGACGGGTATCGCGGAGCTCATTACCGTCAGCAGAATGTGGCAGACGTGGCAGGACCCGCGCTTTGTTATCTGCGTGTTGAATAACAGGGAACTGGCCGAGGTGACCTGGGAACAGCGCGAGATGGAGGGGGAGCCCCGCTTCGAAGCCAGCCAGGCTCTGCCGGATTTCGATTACGCCGGCTATGCAAAACTGCTGGGACTCGGTGGCGAGCGGGTTGATGACCCGGAGCAGGTTGGCGCCGCCTGGGATGCCGCGCTGGCAGCAGATAGGCCGTATTTGATCGACGTGGTCACGGATCCGGAAACTCCGCTGCTTCCGCCGTTCCCTGCCGGAGAGCAGAAGGCCGGAACTATGGCCGAGGCCTTGGGACAGGAGAGCGCCGAGTCTGCCGACCGTGCCACGGAGCTGCTGCGGACCTACGTCGACCAGGAGAAACCGAACTTCTCCTGAACGCGTCTACGTTGCCGCCGCATCCTGCTTGATACAAGGTTCCAGGGTGTCAAGAATCCGCCGTACCGCGGTAGCCACGCTGGCCGCCGGGCTAAAGGCCGCGGCGCCGGCGTCGCGGTGTGCATCGACTTGGCCGAGCAGCTCGTTCAAGGCCCGCTCCACTTCCTCCCACCGGTCCTGAAGCTCCGATCCGGATTCCCAGGCCTTCAGCATCTCGGCTGCTCCCCGGAGCGCCTCGCTGACTGGCTGAAGCAGTTCGGTGGGCAGTTCGTTGGACAACGGCTCCTTACCGCCGGCGCTAACGCCGGCAAGGGTGTCGGTAATGTCCTTGACATGGAACGACACGGATTCCAAAGCCCGGAGGTCGCGGTAGTCCTGCGATAGATTGCGCCGGTGCAGCTTGGCCCGCGGGTTGCCTTTGCGGCTCTCATCCGCGTGGTAAACCGCTTCCCGCACGTCATGCCCGGCCGTGGAGAGCTCGTCATTGTAGCGAGTCCACTTCTCCGGTTCCGGCGGCCATTCATCGGTCAGGGCGGCAGCCATGCCTTCCAGGTGCCGCGCCAGCATGGTGCGGAAGCGGGACAATTTCAGAATTGCTGCGTTGAAATTCAGCGGTGGCAGGATCACGGCATTGACCAGCAGCCCACATCCCACGCCGACGGTCATCTGGACCGCATAGCCAATGGAATAGGACTCAACATCCTGCCCGCCGATGATCAGAACGAAAAGTGCCGCCATTGGAACGTAGTCTTTGCCGTGACCGAGCCAGCGAACCCCGGAGAACAGGACGGCAACGCCAACTACCGCGGAAATCGTGAGCAGGCTGGGTTCTGCGAACAGCACAATCACGCCTGCCAGCAGGATCCCGAGCAACAGTCCGAGGAGGGTCTGCAGACCGGCCTTGGCTGAACCCATCAGAGTGGGATACATGCTGACCAAGGCGCCCAGCGGCGCGTAGTACGGATAGTCGTCGACCACGCCCGGCATGTACCCAGCTACAAACCACGCCATTCCGACGGCAATGGCTGCCTTTATGGCCAGCATGAATCGCGGGCCGGTCACGCCGGCCTTGATCCAGGACAGTGCGCGCTGGACGGAATTGCGCGTTGGCTGCTCCGGGTTCATACATTCATACTCACAGCATTCGCCAGTCATGCCAACTGCAGCTGGACCTGCTTCTGCTAGGGAAGTTTCTCCCCGGCCTCAATGAGCGCGTCGATCTGGTTGCCACGGATGGGCCGCGGACAGGTGCCGTACGGGGTAAAGGCGCTGGGATAGTTGATTGCGCGGTTGAAATCGATGATGACACTGCCGTCCGGACGCGGCTTCGCGGTGGTGACCTTGCGCCAGTCGTAGGTGCTGGTGCCGTTGGTGAGATCGTGGAAGTTCAGTGTCAGGCCGCCCAAGGTGCCCGGCTCCGCAACCAGCCGGTGGCTGGCGCCACCTAGTTCGAAACTGACTTCCCCTACTGCCGCCACTGTGCTCTGCACCTGCGGATGGGATGTGGCGATCGGAACCTGGCGTTCGGCGTCGTACGCTTTGAAATGCCCTGTCACGACGAGGTCAGGATTGAAATCGAATGTAGGCACCCCTTTGAATCTGGTGTAGACGGGGGAGTCGAGGTCGCGGGTGCGGATGGCATAACGGTCTGCGCGGACCGCAAGTTCCACCATGATATTGCCGAACCGCACCCAGTTCAGCGACTCCTCATTGGCCAGCCGGGCTGTCACCCTGCCGTCCACAGGCTCACCGGTGTCGGCAAAGAACAGGTTGTCCGCGGCAGTAGCGGTCAGCGTTGCAATTCCGCCGGCCGAGGCGGATGCGTTGGCGCTCCAAAGACCGGGAAGCAGCTCAACGGTTGTCGGTTCCGCCCCGAGCCACTGCAGCGAAGTGAGGGTCAGCCAGCCGAACTCGGCGGCCAGTGCTTCATGCCGGCTCTGCCGGTAACGGGCAAAACGCAGCTGCTCGCGGTCTACGGCGCTGGGTGCTCCGGCGCTAGTCATGGCGTTCCTCCTGTTGGACTATGTTGCCATGGGTTCAACACGGCAGGCCGCCTAATCATTTCCGAACCTGCGCACGGACTAACGCGAAGCGACGAATGTGGACATGCCTACCTGCCCGAGGTCGGCGGTAGCACCGGCGAGGACCAGCACGACGTAAAGGCTGACCGGAATCAGCAGCAGCCACTCCCGCCAGGAACCTGCGTTCCCAAGAATCGGTAAGGCAAAGTATCCGTTGGGACGCCAGATCCAGCGTAATACGGGAATTCGCCGCCAGGCCCTAGGTGGTTTGATCCGCAGCGGCCAGGCCAAGTTCACTCCGCCTGTTGTCGCCATGTCACCGAGGATGTGCATGACTACTCCGATGCCCATGGCCAGCGGAAACCAGTTCTGTTGTTCCGGGGCGAAAAAGGTGATGAATGCGGCCACGAAGATTCCAACCGCCCAAGGGGTCTTCTTTAATCGGTCGGGTATGAATCTGAGGGCTTTGGCGGCGAAGGCGACCAGCAGGATGCAGAGGACACCGGCGGCCGGGTATATGGTTCCAAACCGCTCCGTCTCCCACGTCACCAAGCCCGCCATCCAAGCGATCAGGACGAATACGCACATCCCGATGATGGAATGGGTCCCCTTGCGGTGGCCGCCGGCCAGCGTGCCTACGCCGGCACAAACTGCATTGGACACGGGCGGAAGCGAATGGGCAATCGTGGCCCGGTGATGGTCCGCATCCGGAACCAAGGCAGCCCCGGCCGTGACCAAGGCGCCGGAGATGACGCCGATGGGTCCCACATCCAGCACACCCATGCCTAACAGTACGGAATGGCTGCCGAGGCCCAGGGGCTCAGCCAAGGGACCGAGGGAAACTTCAAACTGGGTGGTGAGCGCTATCCAGGCGGCGGCTCCGCTGGCGGCATGATGGGCTCCCAGCATCGTGAAGAGGTTCCTTTCAATAACTGGTTCCGCCGCCGAAGATGCGGTTTATCGTTCCAGTGGATTCCGTGAATTCTATCGACTCTTACCGTGGCATATCGCACTGACAGAATCTAAAAGCTGCTTGCGTACTAGCCCGGAAGAGACAGAAACGATATGGTAAGCATGCTGATCAATCGCAGGCCTCTACGGTCTTTTCCAATCAAAAGGAGACGCAATGAGCACGAAGGTCGAGAAGCAAGTCATGGTTAACGTGCCGGTGAGCACGGTTTATAACCAGTGGACCCAGTTCGAGGAATTTCCCCACTTTATGGGCGGCGTCAAGAGCGTAAAGCAGCTCGGCGACAACCGGCTCGAGTGGGTTGCCGAGATCGGCGGAGTCCGTCGGCAGTGGGAGGCGAGGATTGTTGAGCAGGTGCCGGACCAAAAGATCGCCTGGGCGGCAACCGAAGGCGCCACGAACGCTGGAGCGGTGTCCTTCGAGGACGTGGGTGGCGGCCAGACGTCCGTACGAATGACGCTCGAATACGAGCCCGAGGGCATGGTCGAGAAGGTGGGCGATAAGCTCAACATCGTGGAGAAGCAGGCCGAAGCGGACTTGCAAAAATTCAAGGAGTTCATCGAGGCTGAGGGCTACGCCACTGGTGCATGGCGTGGTTCGATCAATGAAGGCGCGGCAACAGGGACGCCCGGCGTCGAGGACGCCAGCGCAACGCGCGGCGACAGCGGAAAGGCCGGCGTGTCCGGCAAGGTTGCGGCCGCCGGGGTCGGTGTAGCGGCGGCGGCCGCAGCAGGCGTAGCTGCCGCCAAGAAGGACAGTGCCGATAAAGACGCGCAAGTCACGCCTGTAGTGGAACCGGTACCGGCAACGCCCGTGGTGGAGACTGCGCCGATCGTCACCGAGCCGGTCGTAGACACCGGTGCGGCCCTGACCCCGGAAGAGATCGCCGCGAAGTCCGACCGTGTGCGGCAAGACATCGAGGACGACGACAGGAACCGGGGCGCCGGAATCTAACGTGCGATGACAAAGAACGACGGCGGCCTCCCGCCGTCGTTCTTTGTGTCCACGTTGGACGGCGGTGGTGCGGCCCGCGCATCTTGAGCCAATCTTGAGCTAAAGCAGGGCACAGTGTTGAGATTGCTCCACCATGCTTGAAGCAGCAGATGGCAAGAGCTGAAGCCGGAGTCCGAATACTGGGGAGTACACGGATCCTAAGGGCCAGCTCGTCTCAGCTCATCCGGTGCGGGGCACGGGCAGGCCTTTGGGGAGGCTGCCCGCCCCGGCACTCGGGTCCGGGACCTGCCGACCGACGTCGTAGCGGGCCCGTTTCCGTGGCTTGAGGCATGCGTTGCCGCATGGACCGCACGATTGAACCGAATCGGCGCCGTCAAGCGCTGGCTACAGATTCCTGTCGAAAGCTTTTGCTGATTTCATGGATGAAACGGTTGCCAGGGGCGACAATGGAGTCGTCGGTAGCGAATGAACGGAGGAAGCAGCATGCGCGGAAGCAACCTTGTCTGGACAATCGTTGGCATTTTGTTGGCCATTGCCCTGATTATCTGGATCGTTTCTGTCATCTAGTGCGCAGCGGAGGCCTAGCCGTATGGCTGGCCACCAGTGCGTTTCGGTTGCGGAACTAGAAGAGCCTCGGCAAGGGCGGGCCGGGGCTTTTCCGTGAAATTGTCTTCCACCGATGCTTACCCTGAAAATGATTAGGCATATCCCACGTTCAGCTTTCTTGCGACAAGCACCGGAGGCCAAACAGTATGGCCGGAAGCCGCCGGCACGACCGCAGGCTTCTTGATCAAATCTTGAGCTAACAGTGCGCAAGCATTGAGCTTGCTCCGTCACCCTAGAACCAGCAGATGGCGAGAGCTGAAGCCGGAGTCCAGCTACTGGGGAGTGCAAGGACATTCGCGGGCGGCTCGTCTCGGCTGATCCGGTGCGGGGCACGGGCAGGTCCTTGGGGAGGCCGCCCGCCCCGGCGCCCGCCTCAGGACAATGGTGGCAATGCGCGCAACATCGAGTACATCTGTTGCTCGGCCACTTCAAAACCATGCGGAAGAGTCTCCGCGGTGGGAAGAGGTACGTGGCCGACGGAATCTGTGGAAGCTGTAGATCATGAGCGCAAGGGCCACCAGCCCGGAGACGATCAAGGTCGATCCCACGATCCAGCTTCCTGGAAGCCACCAACGGCCACCGAATGCCCACCAGTCCGGCATCGGGGACCGAATGCCCCACACGATTCCTGCAGCAATAGCCGCGAGCCCTCCCATGGCGCTAGCCACGATGCGCGGCCACGTCCGCACTCCTTCTCGGCTATTTTGAGCGCCTCGGCCTTGATCGGCACCAACAGACGCTTGGCCCAGGCATAACGCAGGGAAAGAACCACCAGGCCGCCAGCGAGGGCAAGCAGGCCTGGACCGGGCAGTACAAGTGCGGCGAGTCCGACGGCAATGAGGGCCCAGCCGAGCAGTTCGATGCCCGTTCGATGAAGCCAAGGCGGAATGGCGCTGGTCCTCCCCATGTGCACATCCTCCAACAGCAAAGTCATTGGCTAAATGTCAGTCCCTCGACGGCGCGCAACTATGGGGACCTGCTTGGATCATTAGCTCTCACGGTCAACCCATCGTGAAGGTTGCATACCGCCAAGCGGCGAGGAGTGTCCGGCCTAACGTGCCGATAACGACACAATAACGGCACGATAACGGGAGCGGGGTTCCACTGTAAAGACATTGCAAACTTGCAGCTTCATTGGGGTTCTGTTGGGGAAAACAAGCGATGCTCACTGATCCGACCCGCCATTCCCTGGCGACCCTTGTGACCAAGCTCATGGCTGGAAAACGAGGGAGACCATGTCGATTATTAAGGATCCGCACCTGTTCAACGAGCAGAGCCTATTCGTCGACCTGGAAGGGGTGCTTGGCCGCCGCCTCTATCTGAAGATCGAGGGGTTCAACTTCGCGGGCTCGATCAAACTCAAGCCCGCGCGGGAAATGGTCGAGCGCGCCGAGCGGGAGGGGATAATCGGGCCCGGCTCCACACTCGTGGAGTCCTCGTCGGGAAACCTCGGCGTCGCACTCAGCATGATCGCGGCCAGCAAAGGATACCGCTTTGTCTGTGTGGTGGATCCGCGGTGCAATCCGACGACCCGGCAGCTGATGGAGTCGCTCGGAGCACAGGTTGACCTGGTCACCGAACCGGATCCCGTCGACGGGTTCCTTGGGGCCCGGCTCAACCACGTCCAGGAACTGTGCGCGTCCGACGAGCGGTACGTCTGGCTCAATCAGTACGTCAACCCCGGCAACTGGGGCGCGCACTACCGCTGGACGGCCCCCGAAATCGCCGCCGAATTTCCCGACCTCGACGTGCTATTCGTCGGAGCCGGCACCACGGGCACCCTGATGGGTTGCGCGCGGTATTTTCGTGAGCACCGCCCCGACGTACGGATCGTCGCGGTCGATGCCGTCGGATCTGTTTCCTTCGGCTGCCCGCCGGCGCCCCGCCTGATCCCCGGCCTCGGCATGAGCGTGCGGCCGCCCCAACTCGACGAATCCTTGCTCGATGACGTGGTGTTCGTCGAGGAGCTGGACACGGTGCGCACCTGCCACCGCCTGGCCGCGGGCGGGTTGCTGCTCGGCGGGTCAACGGGGACCGTGGTCCACGGCGCCATGACATGGCTCGCCGACCACCACGCCCAGGACGTCACCGCGGTGACCATCTCGCCCGACTTGGGCCGCCCATACCTGGACACCATCTACCAGCCCGACTGGGTGCTCGACCACTTCGGGGCCGAGGCGCTCGCCAACGCGGGTCAGACGTCAGACCCCGGTCTACAGACTGACCCGTTGTTGTCGGGGCCACAATTTCCCGCAGCCGCCGCGTTAAAAGATTCCGTGGCCACTGCCTCGATAAGGAGCTTCTCGCAGTGAACAAGTCCGTGGACACGCTGTCAACGTCGCCAGGTCCCACGATTCCGATAATTCCGACGAACCCCGCGGCATCCGCGGCTCAGGCCGGAAACGGCTCTCCAGCAACGCCGGCCACGAGTGCGGTCGTTGCCCTGGAGCGCCGCCTGGCGGATCTTCTCGCATCAGTGGTGAAGAAGGACGACGTCCCGGTGGGCGCCAACTTCTTCCTCGAATTAGGCGCGGACTCGCTGGTCATGGCGCAATTCTGTGCCCGCGTGCGCAAACAGCCGGACCTGCCGGCCGTGTCGATCAAGGACATCTACCAGCACCCATCAATCTCGGCGCTGGCCGCGTTCCTGGCACCGGCGGAAAAGACACCGGCGACGGCGCAGGTGCAGGACCGATTGGTGAAGGTGCTGGCCGACGTACTGGACGTCGAGCACGTGCCGGTGGACGCCAACTTCTTCCAGGACCTGGGCGCGGACTCGCTGGTGATGGCCAAGTTCTGCGCCCGCGTGCGCAAACAGCCGGACCTGCCGGCCGTGTCGATCAAGGACATCTACCAGCACCCATCAATCTCGGCGCTGGCCGCGTTCCTGGCACCGGCGGAAGAGACACCGGCGACGGCGCAGGTGCAGGACCGATTGGTGAAGGTGCTGGCCGACGTACTGGACGTCGAGCACGTGCCGGTGGACGCCAACTTCTTCCAGGACCTGGGCGCGGACTCGCTGGTGATGGCCAAGTTCTGCGCCCGCGTGCGCAAGCAGCCGGACCTGCCGGCGGTCTCCATCAAGGACATCTACCAGCACTCAACGATCTCGGCGCTGGCCGCGTTCTTGGCACCGGCGGAAGAGACACCGGCGACGGCGCAGGTTCAGGACCGATTGGCGGAGGTGCTGGCCGGCGCGCTGGGCAGAGACCAGGTCCCGGTGGACAGCGACTTTTTCCAAGACCTGGGCGCGGACTCGCTGGTGATGGCCAAGTTCTGCGCCCGCGTGCGCAAGCAGCCGGACCTGCCGGCGGTCTCCATGAAGGACATCTACAGCA
>NZ_JBNHFQ010000017.1:0-50420 GCF_059090425.1 Arthrobacter sp. B055-34 | reverse complement strand
ACTGCACCCGGGAGGGTGTGGGAGAGTAGGTCACCGCCGGACATCTTTTGAGCGTGAAGGGCTCCACCATGACGGTGGAGCCCTTCACCCATTTAAGCCGCAAATAAGTTGGGTCCATCCCGCTAGGCTTGGGGTATGAGCCCATCGCTGTTCTCGCACGCTGCTGAGGAACCTCAGCCTTCCAAAGCCTTGGAACCGATTACCTTTGAAGTCACGGTTCCGCACCCGCCGGAACAGGCTTTTGAGGGTTTCACCGATCTCATCCATCTGTGGTGGCCGGTGGATACCCAGAGCATCTTTGGCCCCGGCGCACATATTGAGTTCGAAGAGACAGTCCTGACAGAGACATCGGACCGGGACGAGGTCCGCAACTGGGGCGACATTCTTGAATGGGAGCCGGGCCGGCTGCTATCCCTGACCTGGCACCCCGGAGCCGGGCCCTTATCAGCCACCAGACTCGAAGTCCGGTTCACTGCGGAGGGCCAAAGCACCCTCGTCCGGCTGCGACACTCAGACTGGGACCAAACAGCCGATGGCGCAGAACGCCGACTAAGGTACCAGCAGGACTGGCCTTCCGTGCTGAGCAAATATGCGAGGTTCATGGGAGCCATTCGCTGAAGTAACGCTCCCCGGACATCGATACGGCATGGGCCCCTGGCTCTGGCAGCTTTCCGCGCCGTGCACAGCTCGCTTCTTCGGACCGAAAATAGTGAACGACGAGATTCGGAAGGCCCTACTTAATGACTGACTCAATCATTAGCGCATTGCAAGCTGCACTGCCAGCAGAACAGGTGAGCGTACGGGAGGACGTACTGGCCGCGCATGCGCTGGACCAAGGTCCCGTGATGGCCCACGAGCTCCCCATCGCCGTCGTGTGGGCGCAAAGCGTCGAAGACGTGCAGACCGTCATGAAGGTGGCCTACACGCACAGTGTTCCGGTAGTTTGCAGAGGCGCCGGTACAGGAGTGTCCGGCGGGGCCCATGCCACGACCGGATGCCTCGTCCTGAGCCTGGAACGAATGGACCGAATACTCGAGGTCCACCCCGAGGACGAAATTGCCCGTGTGGAGCCCGGAGTTATCAACGCCGATCTGAACACGGCAGTGGCGGAATACGGGCTGATGTATGCTCCCGATCCGGCCAGCTACAAAATATCCACGATCGGCGGCAACGTCGCGACGAACGCCGGAGGCCTGCGCTGCGCCAAGTACGGCGTTACCCGTGAGTCAGTCCTGGCTCTCGACGTCGTCCTTGCTGACGGCACGCTTATCCGAACCGGGCGACGGTCCTTCAAGGGCGTGGCGGGCTATGACCTGACGGGTCTTTTTGTGGGATCCGAGGGCACCTTGGGCGTCGTGGTGGGAGTTACGGTGCGGCTGCGCTACCTTCCTGCCGATGTGCAGACGATTGCAGCGTTCTTCCCCGAAGTGACGACGGCCGCGGCCGGTGTCCTGGCGGTCGGCAAGGCGCGTGTGCAGCCGGCCATCATGGAATTGCTCGACGGCAATACGCTGGTCCAGCTGGACGCAGAACAGGGCTCTGACCTGCGCCAGCGTGGCGGTGCGCTGCTGTTGATCCAGACCGATGGCTTTGCGGCAGAGACCGAAGCGAAGATCGTCCGGCAGGTGCTGGGGGATATCGGTGCCACCGTTACCGCTGAAGTTAGCGAGGAAGCAGTCCGATTAGTGGAGCTGCGCAGGCACAGCCGGGGCGCGGAGGTGGACGATGTCTTTCGTGTGGGTGAGGATGTTGCCGTGCCTCGGTCGCAGCTGGTCCATTACATCGCCGAGCTCGAACGCATTGCCGCCGACCACGAAGTGGGGCTCAAAGTTGTTGCGCATGCGGGCGACGGGAACCTCCATCCAACCTTTTGGGTGTCGGCCGGGGAGCCGGAGAAGGTTCCCGCGCTTAACGCCGCATTGGATGAGTCCATCGAGGTGGGCCTTGCGCTGGGCGGCACCATCACCGGCGAACACGGCGTCGGCCAGTACAAAGTGCGTTGGCTCCCGCTTGAACAGCGGGAAGAAGTGCTGGAGCTGCAGCGCGGGATCAAGGCATTGTTCGATCCCAAAGGGCTGCTGAACCCAGGCAAGGCCTTGCCGGAACGGATCGAGGCGTAGGCTGTGGTTGTGCGTAAAGAGACATTATGGGAAGCCCAAAAGCGTGAGAACCCGGGCCATTCGGCCTGGTACATCAAGCGCTTCGAGAACATGCGGGCCCAAGGAAACGACCTTCACGGCGAGGCCCGGCTGATCGATGCGATGGCAGAGCGCGGCAGCACGATTCTGGACGCAGGCTGCGGTCCGGGCCGGCTGGGCGGTGAGCTGGCGGTCCGCGGGCACCACGTGGTGGGGGTCGACATCGATCCGGAGCTGATTGAAGCGGCGCGGCGCGACCACCCCGACGTCAACTGGCTCGTCGGGGACCTAGCGGAGCTGGATCTGCCTGCACAAGGGATTACCGAAGCCTTCGACCTGATCGTCTGTGCAGGCAACGTGCTCACCTTCCTGGCTCCGGGTACCGCTCCGGAAGTCCTGGCCAGACTGGCGCGGCATTTGGCGCCGGAAGGCCGGCTGGTGACCGGGTTCGGCGCGGGCAGGGGATACGACTTGGACACGTTCATGGCGGACGCCGCCGGCGCTGGCCTGGCCGCAGAACACAAGTTCGGGACCTGGGACTTGCGCCCCTTCACACCGTCGTCGGACTTCCTGGTGGCTGTCTTCAGCCTGGCCGCGTAAACGCAGCGGGCGAGCCCCGGCAGGAGGCTCCACGACGGCCGTGCGGTTCCGGGGCCTCCACGCCGTTCCGTGGGGCTCCCGGGCCGGGCCTATTCGTCGTCGTCGTTGTCGAGTGCGTTCGCGGCGAGTAGCCGGGCGGTCTTGTCGTCGGGGTTGAGTAGAATCGCCGCTTCGTCCCGGCGGTGGCGCAGCACGTCGTCGATGTAGGCCTGGACTGCTTCCGCCAACGGCACGTTGCGGCGCTGGCTTTCGGAGATGTACCAGCGGTGCTCGAGCACTTGGTGGACCACCTCGGCCGGTTCCAGCTTGCCCGCCAGCTCGCGCGGAATGGCCCGCACTACCGGCTCGAAGACGTGGCGGACCCACGCGTGGGCGCTGATTTCCTCGTCCAGATCCGGATTGTTGTCCGCCCGGTAGCCGTCCAGGTCATTGAGCAGCCGCCGCGCTTGGTTTTCCTGCACGTCCAGCCCGGTCAGGCGGATCAGCCGGCGCTGGTGGTGCCCGGCATCCACGACCTTGGGCTGGAGCTGGATCTGGGACCCGTCCGGCGTCGTTTTGATGGAGAACTCTTCGACGTCGAAACCCAGATCATTCAGTCTGCGGATGCGGGCATTGACCCGCCAGCGGTCGCCCAGCTCGAAGGACTCCTTCTCGGTCAGTTCCGCCCAGAGCTTGCGGTAGCTGTCCATGATCCGCTCGCTGGTGGCCAGCGGGTCGACCTTGTCCTCGATCAAGCGGCCTTCAAGCAGATCCATCAGCTCGCCGGCAATGTTGACCCGTGCTATCTCCAGATCGTACTCACGCTGGCCGGTGGAGAGCTTCGGGTACAGCTCGCCCGTCTCGGCATCCACCAGATAGGCGGCGAATGCACCGGCATCCCGCCTGAACAGGGTGTTGGAGAGGGACACGTCGCCCCAGTAGAAGCCGATAAGGTGCAGCCGGACCAGCAGTAGGGCCTGGGCATCGATCAGCCGGGTCAGCGTGTCTTTGCGCAGGGTCTGGGAAAACAGCGCACGGTAGGGGAGCGAGAACTTCAGGTGCCGGGTGACCAGCACCGGATCCAGCTCCGCACCGTCCGTGGTGTGCCGGCCGCTGATGACGGCGACCGGCTCCACGCAGGGCACGTCCAGCCGCTGGAGCTTGCGGAGCATGTGGTATTCGTGCCGGGCGATATGCTCGCTGGTTTCCTTGATGGCAATGACGGAACCGCTCAGATGCGCGAACCGGACAATATGCCGGGAAATACCGCGCGGAAGAGCGGCCAGGTTTTTCGCCGGCCACTCTTCCAACGCGATGTGCCAAGGCAGGTCAAGCAGGCTCTCGTCCGTGGTGGCCGAGGTGATGTTCAGCGAACCCAGAACTGCGGCCGCTCCGCCATTGTGCGGGCGCGGCAGTTTTCCCACCTGGCCGAAGTCGGTAGGTTCGTTGTGCCAGTTGGCGTCCATCTGCACCGATCCGTCGAAAGCGCTGCCGGAACTCAGGCCTTGTCCGCCTCCAGCGGACGGTCCAGATCAGCCAGGGACGCGTGGGGTGCCGCCGGCGCATTATCGCCCAGCCGGAGGCCGGTCTGGGTGTCGAACAGATGCACGTGGCCCTGCTTCGGACGCACGTACACGGTGGTGCCGGCCTTCGGCGGCGTGCGGCCGTCCACGCGGCCCGTGATGTCGTGGCGGCTGCCGTTGACTTCAGTGTGGCCGTACACGTAGGCGTCGGCACCGAGTTCCTCGACCACATCGATCTCCACGGCCAGACCTTGGCCGTCCGGGGCCTGCTCCAGATCCTCTGGACGGACTCCGAGCATGACGGTGCTGCCGTGCGCCGCACCGAGAACGTCCCGCGGCACCGGATAGACCGTTCCGCCGAACTGGACGCCGCCGTCGGCCACGGGCAGTTCCAGCAGATTCATGGCCGGCGAGCCGATGAACCCGGCCACGAAGATGTTGGCCGGGGTGTCGTAGAGATTGCGCGGGGAGTCCACCTGCTGCAGTATGCCGTCCTTGAGCACGGCGACGCGGTCGCCCATGGTCATCGCTTCGACCTGGTCGTGGGTGACATAGACGGTGGTGACGCCGAGGCGCCGGGTCAGCGAGGCGATCTGCGTCCGGGTCTGGACGCGCAGCTTGGCATCCAGGTTGGAGAGCGGCTCGTCCATCAGGAAGACCTGCGGATTACGGACAATCGCGCGGCCCATGGCAACACGCTGGCGCTGGCCGCCGGAGAGCGCCTTCGGCTTGCGGTCCAAATATTCCTCGAGGTCCAGCAGTTTGGCTGCCTCGCGGACGCGCTGGGCGCGCTCCTCCTTGGCGATGCCCGCGATCTTGAGGGCAAATCCCATGTTGTCCGCCACGGACATGTGTGGGTAAAGCGCGTAGTTCTGGAACACCATTGCAATGTCCCGGTCCTTCGGCGGAACGTCGGTGACGTCGCGGTCGCCGATCAGGATCCGGCCCGAGTTCACATCTTCCAGGCCCGCCAGCATCCGCAGGGAGGTGGACTTGCCGCAGCCCGAGGGGCCGACGAGGACCAAGAATTCGCCGTCCGCGATCTCCAGGTCAAGCTTGTCCACCGCCGGCTTCTCTGTGCCCGGGTACAAGCGCGTAGCATTATCGAACGTTACCGTTGCCATGGTGTTTCCCTTCACGGGCAGGTACGTGCCCGACGATCCGTTGTGATGGGTTGATATTCAGTTAGGTGAGCTGGCTCACGGAACCAAGTATGGCATGCGGGGGCAAATTCCGAGGTTTTGCGGGCGGAGGCTCAGTTTTGTGGGGAGGCCCGGCGCAGTTCCGCCAGGGTCTCGAGTACCCGGGCAAAAGCGTCCGGGGAGTCCACCCGGAAAGCCGCTCCCGACTCTCCGGGGCCGATCTTGACGCCAAGATCCTGCGGCTGCAGGGCCTTGATGGCGTCCTCGTCCGTGACGTCGTCGCCCGCGAAGAAGACCGCCGTAGCCTCCGTAAAGGCGCGCAGGAGCTCCAGTCCCTGCCCCTTGTCGGAGCTCAGGACCGAGGTCTCGAGCACCCGCTTGCCGTCCGTCAGGTGCAGTCCCTCGATGGAGGACAGCTGGCGGCGTGCTTCCTCGGTGGCCGCTTCGGCCACCGGATCTTCCGCGGTGCGGGTATGGAGTACGACGCCGGCCGGCTTGGCTTCCAGCCTCGTTCCGGGGTGGGTTGCGACCACCTTTTCAACCACCGCGGTGGCCTGGCGCAGCGCCATCGCCTGTGCCTGATCCAGGGTCAGGGCGGGGCTGCCGGGGCCGGTGAAGACTTCCGCGCCGTGGGAACCGATGAGCAGGGTTCTATCGTCCGGCGAGGCAACCAGCCGCAGACTCTCGAGAGCGCGGCCGGAAATGAACGCCGTCGTTGTTTCGGGTAGTTCGAGCAGTTCCCTTACGGCAGCGGCGGCGGCCGGCAGTGCCCGGGCGTCTTCGGCACGCGCGACAATCGGCGCCAGCGTGCCGTCGAAGTCCAGCGCCACGAGCAGCCGCGGCGTGCTGCTGATTTTCTCCAGCGCACGGCGCAGCGCCGGACCCAGCTCCCCGCGGTTCTCGCTCGTTGCGGCAGGGTTCTCATTCATTGCCGCGTGCTCCTTACTCATTGCCGCTCCCCGCGGTTTTGCCCAGGGTTTCGCCATCGAGGGCGCGCAGGAAACTCTGGGACCATTGCTCGACGTCGTTCTGCAGGATCTGGCGGCGCATGACGCGCATCCTGCGGGTGGATTCGCCGGGCGCGATTTCGACGGCGCGCATGATCGCGTCTTTGAGCCCGTCGATATCGTGCGGGTTCACCAGGATGGCTTGTTTCAGGTGGTCGGCGGCGCCGGCGAACTCGCTGAGCACCAGCGCACCGTTGACGCCGGTCCGCGACGCCACGTATTCCTTGGCCACCAGATTCATCCCGTCGCGCAGGGCCGTGACCAGCATGACGTCCGCCGCAAGGTAGAGCGCCACCATCTCTTCCTTGGGATAGCTGTGGTGGAGGTAGCGGATGGCGGTGTTGCTCAGAGTGTCGTAGGTGCCGTTGATCCTGCCTACCGCGCCCTCGATCTCCTCGCGCAGCAGCCGGTAGGACTCGACGCGCTCGCGGCTGGGGCTTGCCACCTGGATCAGGGCCGCATCCTCCACGGTGACGCGGCCGTCTTCGAGCAGTTCGCCGTACGCCTTGATCCGGTGCTGGATGCCCTTGGTGTAGTCCAGCCGGTCCACGCCCAGCAGTACCGTCTTGGGATTGCCCAGCTCCTCGCGGATCTGCCGGGCCCGTTCGATCACCTCGGGGCTCTTAGCCAGCTGGTTGATCTGGTCCACGTCGATCGAGATCGGGAAGGCGCCCGCGCGGCAGATCCTGTCGCCGTCGTCGGTCCTGATGTTCACATGTTGGGACTTGATCGTGTGTCCGCTGAAACGCCGGACGCAGCGCAGGAAGTTGCTTGAGTCGCTGGGACGCTGGAAGCCCACCAGGTCCGCTCCCAGCAGCCCCTCGATCACCTGGCGGCGCCAAGGCAGCTGGGCAAATATCTCCAACGGGGGGAAGGGGATGTGGTTGAAGAATCCGATCTTGAGGTCGGGCCGCAGCTCGCGCAGCAGTTTGGGGACCAGTTGCAGCTGGTAATCCTGGACCCAGACGGTGGCTCCTTCCGCCGCGGATTCGGCGGTGGCCTCGGCGAAGCGCCGGTTGACTGCCTTGTAAACCTCCCACCAGGTACGGTGGAACTCCGGCGGGGCGATGACATCGTGGTAGAGCGGCCAGAGCGTCGCGTTGGAGAATCCCTCGTAGTACAGCTCCACATCATCGGCACTGAGCTCAACCGGCACCAGACGCATATTGTCGTGGTCGAAGGGCTTCAAGACTTCATCCGCGGCACCGTGCCAGCCGATCCAGGCCCCCTCCGTTTTCGCCATCACCGGTGCCAGGGCGGTGACCAGGCCTCCCGGCGACCGGCGCCAGCTGTTGCCGCCGTCCTCGCCTGTAACGCGGTCTACCGGCAACCGGTTGGAGACTACGATGAAGTCATAGTCTCCATAGCCGGATCCGTCCGACGCGCCAGAATTGTTCGCCTTGGTTTCCGCCATGTGACTCTCCTGACCGTAGTGAATCCTGATATTGACTCTATAAGACAGGAACCATCCGGCCGGCCCGGTGCGTTAATAATGAGTATAAGTGCGGTGAGTTCCACCACGAGAGCACTGCGAATATTGTAGTTTCAACTAAGCTGTTGCTCGGGCGGCCGGACGTGGCCGTCAGCAGAGCCGAAAGACTTGAGGACATATGGCATCCCAGAACACCCCCAGGCCCAGCAAGGCCGAGCGCACTGCCGAGGCGCGTGAAAAGGCCCGTCAAATGCGTGAAACGCAGCAACGCAAGGAAAAGCGCAATTCGCTGCTGGTCCGCTGGGGTGTTATCGGAGCCGTTGTCGCGATCGTCGCCATTGTTGCCATCATCGTGGCCACCAACCAGCGCGGCGACTTCCCGGATGCCGGCCCCACTCCGGCCAACGGCAACGAATACGGCGGCATCACGCTGACGTCCAGCACCGAGCTGGAGCCGACCACACAGACCACGGTGGACGTGAACAGCATCGACGCCGAGGCAGAGCCGCCGGCCGTGCCCAGCGGCATCGCCGAGGCCCCCGCGGGCGAGCCGGCCCAGGTCGTCATCTACGTGGATGCTGCCTGCAGCCACTGTGCCACCTTCGAAGCCACTTACAGCGATCAGCTGAAGGAGTGGCTGGACAACGGCGACGCCACGGTTGAATACCGCGCGGTGGCATTCCTCGACCAGCCGGCCACCGGGAACTACTCTTCCCGCGGCGCCAACGCCCTGGCTTGCGTGGCCGAGTCTTCGCCGGAGAACTACCTCTCCTTCATGGAACTGCTCTTCGAAAAGCAGGTACCCACAGGTCTCTCAAGCGATGAGCTCGCGGCCACTGCCGCCGAGGCCGGTGCCGACGGTGCAGAAAGCTGCATCCAGGACGGGACCTACCGCCCCTACGCCGCGTACGCCGATGCTCTGGCCCGTGCTGACGGCGTCGGCGGAACCCCTGCTGTTTACGTTGACGGCCAGGTCTGGGATAACACCGGCGACTTCGTTGAGTTCGCCCAGCCGATCATCGACGCCCGCTCCTAATCCACATTCCGAAGGGGATGCCCGGTTGGATGCTTTGCGTTTCGCGCGAAGCGCCCAACTGGGCTAACCTTATCTAGCTGGAATTTCCAGCAGAGCTGGCTGCGAAGCCAGTACGCCTCCTTAGCTCAGTTGGCCAGAGCACCTGTCTTGTAAACAGGGGGTCGCCGGTTCGAATCCGGCAGGGGGCTCCAGCACGAGAGGCTTCGGTTCCTTAAAGTTAGGAACCGAAGCCTCTTTTTGTTTTTTTGACAGTCCGTTGCGGACGCCCTGATGGTCTCCATGCGATGCGCCGATGCGGCTTCCCCGGAAGCTCATCGAGGGGAAGAATGAAACGATGACGGACGCGCACGTTCCTGCAGTGCCCGGGAGAGTGGATCCCGGGGCAAATGGTGGAGCAGGAGCAAGCCCGTGAAATCTGTGCCGGTCGGCGTCATTCTGGTCACCTGGGGGACAGCCTCCGGCGCCATCGTCGGTGCTTTCTACGGGTTCGTGCCCACGGCATTGTTTGCGTTCGCCAATACACCGGCAACGGCTCGCGCCGGTGGCGTGGACATGGGGCAGTTTGCCCTCATACTCGGCGCCATTGCCGGGGCTTTCATAGGGATCACAGCCAGCGTCGTATCGATCACGGCTCTTCTCATCACCGGGCGCCGGTTTCAGGGCAGGCTGTGGCTCAGGGCGGCTGTTGCCGGAGCCGGAGCACTGCTGGGCGCCGCTTTCGCATTCATTCTGATGATGACTGTACTGGGCGGCGGGGTTCCGTCCTGGGCGGAACTGCCCTCGGCCGCGCCTGTCTTCCTCGCCGCGGCAATGTTGGCGGCCGCGGCCGTCTTGCTTCTTGACCGAATTCGGGACTAAAAGCGGACACGCCGGAGCGTCATCCTTGACCGAGGGGCGAAATGTGGTTAAAGGATTTCCAAAAAACGTTCCATCAGGCGAGGTAAGCATCTAAGCTTCTACTTGTGCAAAAAACTGTTAAACCATTCATTGCCTTGGCTGTGCTGCTGATGATGCTGCTCCTGTCCGGGATGGGGCCTGCATCCGCGGTCACCCGGACGGCCAGCGACCCCTTCGTCAAGGAGGTGTTGCGCCTGATCAACGAGGAACGGGCCGGCCATGGACTGTCACCGGTGGTCTGGAACCAGAGTGTCGGCAACGTCTCCCAGCAATGGGCGGAAGAGCAGAACAACCGCATCAACCGGGACAAGTACAGCCTCTCGACGATCCATCGGCCCGGGTACGGAAGCCAGCAAATCCCCGACGGTTACGACTGGTACACGGAAATCATCGGCATCAACAACAATGCTCAGCAAATTGTGGACTGGTGGATGAACTCTCCTGTGCACAAGGCAGGTATGTTGAGTCCAAGCGCCACGGACATCGGCATCGGCTACATGAAGACGACCAAGTCCGGCTGGTACGGCATGTATGTCGTCGTTGCCAATATCGCTGGCTATCCTGGCACACGCGCGGAACTGCCGCCGCACCCGGGCATCAACATGGCGTCTTTCAATGATGGCGACGTCGCCGCCGTCGATTCCGCCGGAAACCTGTACAACTATCCCACCGCCTTCGGCGGCGACCTGTGGAAGCGCAGCTACATCGCCTCCGGGTTCAAAGGCGTGCTTGAAGTTGAGGTTGCCGACTGGAACGCTGACGGTATTCAGGACGTTATAGCCAGATGGAGCTCAGGAAAGCTGACCGTGCATTACGGGCTGGCGCGAGGAGGTCTGGCAGCTGCCCGTACCGTGGGCAGCTCCGGTTGGGCCAACTACGACATCACGGTGAGCGAATGGAAGCAGGGGGACCTGTACCCGGGAATCGTTGCCAAGAACGAGTCGAACGGCAGGCTCTATTACTACAACAATCCTTACGGCGAACGGCACGGCTCCCGCTTGCAGATCGGTGCCTCAGGGTGGGCGAACCTGGAAATATTCACGCTGGACTTCGACTACGACGGCATGATGGACTTGGTCGCCAAGACACCGCAAGGCCAGCTGAAGCTGTACCGCACCCACGGCAATGCACGGTTCGTTTCCGAATATCGTAGGATCATCGGCGCGTCCGGCTGGAACACCATGCACCATCTGTCTTCCATCAACAATCATCTGGGGAATAGCAGGCCGGGCATTCTGGCACGGGATAGGTACGGGAACCTGCATCATTACCCGGTCTCGCCGAACCAAGTCAACCGGCGCAGCACCATCGGCCAAGGCGGCTGGGACACACTCATGCTAGGGAGCTAACAGCGGGCCTGATCCGTTCAGGTTTCACGCTTTCGCCCCGAAGATCAGCGGGTCCGGCCTATAGTGGGCGGAGGAAGTCGAGGAGGCGGATTGTGAGCGAAGATAAACCGGAGCTGGATCCGGAGATTGACCAGCGGGAAGACGGAGTGGTCATTGAACCCGGGTCCGAGATCGACGAGGACCTGGAGGGCACGTTGCCCCCAGCTTCGGAGGGAACGGGCGACGCAACATCCTGATTGCAGTGCCCGCGGCACTGGGCCACCGGCCTAAGGCCAAGCTTCCGCGGGACCCGGTGTCCGTCTGGTCAGGAAGCCTTGGCTATCGCCGGATAATGGCTCCAAGTGCCGTGGTCTACCTCGAGGACCGTGCCGCGCTCGCCGTAGAGGACGTTGACCGATTCTCCGAAGTGCTCGCAACCTTCATCCGGGCACGTGTCCGAGAGGTCTCCGGCGTAGTCGTTGGCGAACCGCTGTTGCCATTCGTCTACTTTGCCCATAGCCCAGGCATTCCCCTCATCCGCCAGGGCTTCAAGCTCTTCGATGCTGTAACGCCGGCCCCGATGAGGATGCCGGGCGGCTGTGGTTTCGCCGCCGCGTTGCAGTGATTCGGTACTGGGTGTGTTCTTCGTGCTCATGCTCCCAATTTACGTCCCGCCACTGACGGTATTTGGTCTCTGCGTCGGCGCGTCCGGTATCAGGGAAACTCAGGCCGAATGCCCGGCGTCCAGATCCAGTACCTGGGAAAAGTGCAAGGGCTCTGTTCCCGGATTAGCCTCTATCTGGGAAGGGGCCAGCAGGAAGCCCACATGGTCGCCCAGATCAAACCGGTCCAGGACGTCCGCGATCATCCTGCGGGGACAGTCGGTCAGGACAGGAACGCCGCCTGGTCCCTCCCGCCAATTGCAGGAGCCGAACTTGTCCACCTCGTCGCCCGTATTTTCCCCGAACAGGGCAGCGAGCTCCCGTTGGCCGGAACCTGGAACATGAACTCCAAGCACGTTGGCGTTCCGGGCCACACGGTAGGTGCGGTTCTGCCTGGAAATGCAGACCATGAACCTGACGGGGTTGATGCTGCACTGGGTGGCATATCCGACCAGGCAGCCGGACGGCGACGTATCGCCGCCTTCGGTCGACGCTGCCGTGACGATGTACATCGGATAATCGAGCCCGGAGACAAAGGCATCCGTGTCCACATCAGTGCTCATGCTTTCTCCCGCCGCGCGTCACGCCAATGCCGGTGTCCGGCCGTTTGCTTCCATCCTACGTGCGGGTGTGCCGGTCTAAGAGCCGTCCTCGCGGCGAGGCAGCAGGGGTTCTTCAGGGCTGCTGCCACGGAGGAAGAACGCGCCGACGGCACCTGCCAAGGTGGCGAAAACGGCGACAGAATAGACCGCCAATAGCACTTCCAGCAGCCGCGCGAAGCCGCCCGCAGCAGTCAGTTCGCTGCCGGTAATGGTCGACATGGCAGCTTCATGCAGGGCATCGCCGTACCGCTGATAGGAGCCGGATACGTAGAGCAACTGGCTGGCGACCATCATGACCATGGCCGTGACTGCTGCGAGCCAACCGATCCGGCCCGAAAGCAGTCTGGCGGCTGAACGCCCGCCGCGGATACCGGCGGAGAGGACACTGCCGAACCTGGCCAAACGCGCCGCCCGGAACACCCGGAGCGCCTGCAACGCACGGAAAAAGCGCAGGAAGGGCACCAACAGGAAGATGATCTGCCACCAGTTGCGCTTCCAGAACCGGCGCTGGAACCTGGCTATGTAGGCGCGCAGCAGGAATTCCGCGACGAAGATGCCCCAGAACAGCCAGCCAAGAACCGACAGGATTGTCAGCAGCCCGGGCCGGGTGGCCAGCATCTGGCCGAGGACGACGAACACAAACAGCAGGCCCAGGACGCCCATCGGCCGGTCGAGCCGGGAGGCCAACACCTCTGCGCGGTCCAGGCGTGCCGCTGTTTCCAGATCGTCGCGTGGCTGCGCCATGTACCCTCCAGCTCGTCCGTGCTGTGAACGACAGGTCATTTACTGGGTCATTCCCTGCCAACGCTAGCGACTGGACGGGGCCTCGGCCAGCCGCTGAATCCAGGTCCTGCCAAGGCGCGGGCCGGTTTTGCCCATTCTCCGCCTGGGCCTTGACGTCATCACGACGACGGCGTTGGCTGGTGACAGTGCGAAGGAGACAACGATGCGGCTGCATTTCCGGACAAAGCCAGTGCCCAACGGCCCGCCTGCAGACAGCGGTGGCAGCGGTGCTGGCAGGGCCAGGGAACACAGCCGCAACGTAAGGCGGACCGGCGCAGCGGCCGCGGTCGCCGCCGTCGTGCTTCTATCCGGTTGTACCGCAACGGAGCAGGAGCCGGGCACGCAGACGGAGGGTGCAGCCTCATCCCCGGCAGCAGGAGGGGCGCCCGAACAAGGCGGCAGCGAAGGCGTTTCCATCCCGGACATCGTCGCCAGCGTGGAGCCATCCGTGGTGACCATCTTTACCGCGAGAGGCGGCCTGGGCAGCGGAGTCATCTACAGCGCGGACGGACTGATCCTGACGAACGAACACGTGGTCCGCGGGACGGATGAGGTTGACGTTGGTTTTGCCGATGGCAAGCGCGAGGCCGGTACCGTGGTGGCGGAGGACCCGGTGACGGACCTGGCCTTGGTCCAGGTGGAGCGGACCGGGCTGCCCGCGGCGGAATTCGAACCGTCGCTGCCCAGGGTGGGGGAGTTGGCGGTGGTGATCGGGTCTCCGCTCGGCTTCGCGAACACGGCGACGGCGGGGATCATTTCGGGGCTGCACCGCGAAATTCCCGGCTCGGCTTCCAACAGCCAGTCGCTGGTGGACCTGATCCAGACCGATGCTCCGATCAGCCCGGGCAACTCGGGCGGGGCCGTGGTCAACAGCGAGGGGAAAGTCATCGGCATCAGCGAGGCCTACATTCCGCCGCAGGCGGGGGCCGTAGCGCTGGGCTTCGCGATTCCGGCGGCGACTGCGATGGAGGTTGCCGAACAACTGCGCGAGGACGGCAGCGCCGAGCATGCGTTCATGGGGCTCGGGCCTGCGGGCATCACGCCCCAGATCGCGGAGCAGTTGGGCCTGCCGGATACGCAGGGCGCGCTGGTGCTGTCCGTTATGGACGGTGGTCCGGCCGCGGAAGCAGGACTGGAGCCCGGAGACGTGATTGTGGGGCTGGGCGGCGAAGAGATCCAGACACCCGAGGACCTGCTTGCGGCCTTGCGCGGCCATGCACCGGGGGACAAGGTGGAGGTGGAGATCAGCCGGGGCGGTGAAGCCAGCCAGCTCACCGTCACGCTCACGGACCGTCCCTCCGCCGAATGAGGCGGAGACACAGCAGGCCGCATGAGGGCAACGCACCAGCAGAATGGGGCAACGCAGAGCAGCCGGAATAGAACAGGCTGCGGGCCGTTATGACTGGTGTGCCGCTATCGAAAATTCCCGTCTCCATCCTCGACCGTGCCAACTCCCGTTCCGGAGGAACCGAGGCGGAGGCCTTGAGGGCGACGGCGAACCGGGCACGCCGGGCGGAGTCACTGGGGTACCACCGGTTCTGGGTAGCCGAACACCATGGCGTGCCGGGGATTGCCGGTTCGGCACCCACGGTCCTGATGGGGATCATTGCCGCGCAGACGGAGCGGATCCGCGTCGGCTCCGGCGGCGTGATGCTGCCCAACCACCAGCCGCTGGTGGTCGCCGAACAGATCGCGACGCTGCAGTCGCTCTTTCCCGGCCGGATTGATCTTGGCGTGGGCCGCTCCGTCGGGTTCACTCCGGCTGTCCGGCAGGCGCTGCGGCAGGACAAGGACGGCGCGGACCGCTTCGAGACGGATCTGGCCGAGTTGCTGGAATTCCTGACCGGGGAGGCCGCCATCACCTCCCGGCCGTACGACGGCGGTGCTACGCCGCCTTTCGTGCTGGCCACCGGCCAAGGTGCCGACATCGCTGCCAAGGCGGGACTCGCCGTCGTTGTTGGTGGTCCTGCCTACACCGGGCGGACGGGCATGCCGGCTGCGCTGGCCCGGTACCGTCGGAACTTCCGCCCCTCACGGTGGTATCCGGAACCGTATGTCATTGTTTCGGCCAATGTCGCCGTGGCGGCGACGGCCGGGCAGGCGCGCGAGCTCCTTCTCCCCGAGGCCTGGGCGCTGGCCCAGTCCCGCACCCGCGGCGAGTTCCCGCCGCTGGAACCGGTGGCAACTATCCTCCGGCGCCAGCTGACGGGGCGGCAGCAGAAGCTGATCGACGACAGCCTTGCCTCATCGATCTACGGCACTCCTGGGGAGGTCGCGGAGCAGCTCGCCCGCTTGCTCGACGCCACCGGCGCCGACGAGTTCATGGTCACCGGGAACACCTTCGACCCAGCTGCGCTCGCCGACTCGGACGCCGGACTGGCGGAGCTGGTGGGGCTGCACAGCCGCAGCCCCGCCTAAACCGGACCGCCCCCGTTCCAGTGAACGTGAGCGGTCCGGCGGGACTGTGGCCAGTATCAGGACTGGGAGACGCGGCCCGCCAGTTCGGTGGCATCGTCGGGGATGGACGGTGCTGACCGTTCATCGGCTACGTCCGGCGCATCTTCCATACCGGACGACTTCATGAAGTAAGCCACCAGGCCGGAGATGAGGCACCCGGCGGCAAGGTACACAGCCACCAGGTACCAACTGCCCCCGCCGAAGCCGACCAGCGCTGCGGCGATGAACGGGGTGAAGCCGCCGGCGATTGCACTGGCCACCTGGTAGCCCACGCCTGCGCCGCTGTTGCGGTGCTCCGCGCCGAACATCTGGGTGATCAGCGGCTGCTGGACGCTGACAGCCATGTCGTGGGCAACGTTGACCAGCAGAATGGAGAAGACGATGACGCCGACCAGGGAGCCTGCCTCCAGGAAGATGAAGAACGGCACAGAGCTCAGGACACCGATCACGCTCGCAGCCAGGTAGATCTTCCGGCGTCCGAACCTATCGGACAGATACGCGAAAGTGGGAATGCTGATCATACCGATCGCGCCCACGATCAGGCCGATGTTCAGCATGAAGCTGTTGTCCATGCCCAGTGTGTTCACCGAATAGCTCAGCGCAAACGTCGTCACGATGTACATGGTGAATAGCTCGATCAGGCGCAGGCCGATGATCTGGAAGAAGGCCTTGGGGTTCTCCTTGATCGCGTTGACGATCGGCAGTTTGTGCTTGCCCTCCGCACGCTCCTCTTCTGGAGGAGCTTCGAACGTTTCCACCACCTTGCTCCGGATGATCAGGCCGACGCCGACCAGCACGATGCTGGAAATGAAGGGTACGCGCCAGCCCCACTCGGCGAACTCATCGCCGGCAACGTTGCCCATGATGGTGACAAAAGCGGTGGCGAGCATCAGGCCTACGGAAAAGCCGATCTGGACGCCGCTGGAGTAGAGCGCCTTCTTGCCCTTCGGCGCGCTTTCCACCGCCATCAGGGCGGCGCCGCCCCATTCACCGCCGACGGCGAAGCCCTGCACGGCGCGCAGCAGCACCAGTGCCAGCGGAGCCAGCCAGCCGATCGTCTCGAAGTTGGGGATCATGCCGATGCCGGCCGTGGCGAAGCCCATGATCGTCATGGTGATCACCAGGGTCCGCTTGCGGCCAATCCGGTCGCCGTAGTGCCCAAAGACCAGGCCGCCCAGCGGGCGGAAGAGGAAGCCGACGCCGAAAGTGGCGAACGCGGCCAGCACGCCGATGGCGGGCGAGACGTCCGGAAAGAACTGGGTGTTGAAGACTGTGGCGGCAACGAGGCCGTAGAGCAGGAAGTCATACCACTCGATGACGGCACCGGCGAAGCTGCTGACGGCTGCCCGCCGGGCCTGCACCTGGGGGTTCTGAATCTTGGTCATAGGCTCGTACTTTCACTAGGGATGGAGTCTCTTGTGCGCAATGTGAACAACTGTGCGCTTTGTGGACTGCTAAGTGATCGTAGTCACCTTCCGGCTCGTTGGTCAATAGTGTTAACCGATTGGTCAGCGAAGGATGCATGAGCCGGTGAATCCGCGCTCGGGGCAAGGCGGCCGGAGGGATCGGGAAGGGCGCGCGGCAGCTCGGCGCTGGCACCGAGTGGCGCAGATGGTGCAGCCGGGTGCTCAATAACGACGGCGGCAACCGCCGAAGGTCTGTGCACGCGGACAGGGGGCAGGCCCAATGCGAGGGCGTTGCCGGTGGGCTGCTGACCTGCCGGGGCGGCGGAGAGCGGGCCGCGCTGGCTAAGGCCTAGGTGGTGCGCTGGCGTCCGCCGAAGTCGTCGGCGATACGCTCCGCTGCCGCTTGCAGCCGGGGCAGGATCGTTTCGGCGATGGTCTCTTCCGGACCGCGGTGGGTCTGCAGCGAGACATTGAGCGCGGCGATCAGGTCTCCGCCGCGGCGGACCGGAACAGCCAGCCCGCGCAGGCCGTCGTCGAGCTCCCGGGAGACCAGGGACCAGCCGCGCTCGGCCGTGCGTTCCACCTCTTCCCGCAGTTCGGCGATACTGCTGACCGTGTGCTGGGTGTACTTGGTGATCTCGATGCCGTCGAAGAACGCTTCGCGGCTGGCCAGCGGCAGTCCGGCGACGAGTACGCGGCCCATCGAAGTGGCCCAGGCCGGGAACCGGGTTCCCACGTTGACTGAAACCCTGAGCATCCGCGGCGCCAGCACCCGTGAAATGTAAACCACGTCGGTGCCGTCCAGGATGCACAGCGACGCCGTCTCATCCAGGTCCACGGCCAGTTGCTTCAAATGCGGTTCGGCGATTTGCGGCAGGGTCAGGCTGGAGAGGAAGGTGGCGCCGATGTCCAGCGCCCGCGGGGTCAGCTCGAAGACACTGCCGTCGTTGCGCAGGTAGCCCAGGTCGGTCAGCGTCAGCAGGAAGCGACGGGCCGCGGCGCGGCTGAGGTCTGCCTTCGCGGCGGCCCTGGTGATGGTCAGGCGCGGTTCGTCGGCGCTGAATGCCAGCAGGACTGCGAGGGTCTTCTCCGCCGACTTGACCCAATAGGCAGGGGTCTCCTCGCTGACGGCTTCGTCGAGCTGTTCCATGGTCCTAACTTTCCTTGCGGGCAATCCCAGTGATTCTAGCCGTGTTTGCTCAGCAGGTACTGCGCGGAGAGGCGGACCGGGGCGTTTGGCGCGCCGTAACCGTCGTAGCTGCTGCGGCGTTCGACTACTTCGAAGAACACGCTTCCCACGGTGGCTGTGTAGAAGTGCAGGAACTCGCCCTGGTCGTCCCTGTCGTAGAGCAGATTCAGTTCCTGCAACGTGGCCAGCAGCTCCGGAGCCAGCCGGAAGCGGGCCTGCAGGTCCGCGTAGTAGTTGGCCGGGATCTTCAGGAACTCGAGCCCGCTGGCTACCGCGTTGCGGGCCAACGCGATCAGGTCGGTGCAGGCGAAGGCGATGTGCTGCGGGTAGGCCGACTCTGCCGAGGGGCCCGGCTGTTCCATCACCAGCGGGGCGATGTTCAGCGCGAGGCGGACATTGCCGTCCTCGGTGCGCATGACCTGGCTGCGCACCAGGCCTACCGGGCTGGGGACCTCGGTGGACGGCCGCGGGGCCAGGGACAGCGTACTTTCGTAGAAGAGGACGCTTTCGTCGAAATGCTGCCAGGGCTGGGCGAGATTGACGTGGTCGATATGGGTGATCAGGTCCTGTCCCGACCGCTTGGCGCCGTCGGTAGTGAATTCGTCCGTCCAGGCTGCCGTTCCGTCCGGCGTCGCCTCGCAGAGGAAGATTTCCGTGGAGTCCGGTGCCTTAACCGCCTGGAGCACGGCCTCATTGGCCTGGCTCTGGCGCGGCACGGCGGTGGCCTTGAGCTGGAGGGCGCGGGAGGCGGCGACCAGCGGGTCTTCGACGTCGAAGGCCAGGGCCGCGATGGTTGGTTCAAGCCCGCGGGCCTGCTGTTCGTTGATGATGATGCGGGCCTGTCCCTGGGTCCACAGCTGCACCGGCTTGGTGCGGTGCCGGCCCCGGAAGGTGAAGCCAAGCTGCGAGAGCAGTTGCTGGACGTGATCCGTGTTCTCCGCCTTGACCTCGGCGAAATTGAAGCCGGTGGGTTCGGCCACCTGCGGCAGGGTTGCCAGCTGCATCGGGTAGCGGGCGTTTGGCCCGTCGGTTTCGAGCAGATGGACCGAGGTGCGTTCCTCGAGCCAGATCAGCGAACGCATCGCATCGACGGCGGTGCGTTCCTCGTCGGCCTGGCGGAAGACGTCGTTGAAGATCTCCAGCGACACCGGCCCGTTGTAGCCGCTGCGGACCAGGTGCCCCATGAACTTGTCCAGTTCCCAGGCTCCCTCGCCCGGGAAGACCCGGTAGTGCCGGCTCCAGGAGAGGATGTCCATGCTCAGTTGCGGTGCGTCGGCCAGCTGGACGAAGAAGATCTTCTCCGCCGGGATCTTTTCGATTCCGGCCGGATTCCAGCCGCGGGAGAGGATGTGGAAGCTGTCCAGGCAGGTGCCGATGTTCGGGTGGTCCGCCAGGTCCACGATCCGCATGGCGTGTTCGAAATCGTTGACGAACGTGCCCCAGGCCAGTGCCTCGTAGGCGATGCGGATGCCGTAGCGGGCGGCGAGGTCGCCGAGGCGGCGGAGCTGGGCCGCGGCGAGTTCGTCGTCGTCGATCGTGGCGGTGCCGACGTTGCTGCAGAGCAGCATCAGGTCCATCCCGAGGCTGCGCATCAGCCGGAACTTCGCCTCGGCGCGGTAGAGGTTCTCCGCCAGCAGCTCTTCGGGCACGCCCTCGAAATCCCGGAACGGCTGGTACAGGTCCAGGCTGAGGCCGAGCTGGGCGGCCAGAGTCCGGATCTCCTCGGGGCTGTGCGGGGAGACCAGCAGGTCCTGTTCGAAGATTTCGATGCCGTCGAAGCCCGCGTTGGCGCAGGCGTGCATCTTTTCTTCGAGCGTTCCGCTCAGGCAAACGGTGGCAATGGAGGTGCGCAACAGGGGACCTTTCGGAGGCAATGGAGAAATGCTAGAGGCCTTGGGCCAGGAGTTCGAGGAAGTGTCCGCGCATGCGGGCCGGATCCGGCTCCAACCCGGTGATGTAACGGAAAGCGTCGACGGCCTGGCCGACAGCCATGTGCCCGCCATCGAGCACGCGGCAGCCCTTGGCCGCGGCGGTCTTGATCAGTTCGGTCTCCACCGGGCGGTAGATGACGTCGGCGACCCAATGCCGCGGCTCAAGCAGCTCGGTGTCCAGCGGCAGGCCCGGGTGGTTGTACATGCCCACCGGGGTGGCGTTGAGGAGCCCGTCGGCATCGGCGAGGACGGCGGGGAGGTCTTCCATCGGCGCGGCGGCGACCTGTTGCTGGGGGAAGAGTGCGGCCAACGCGGCGGCGCGTTCGATGGCGCGGGCCGCGTCAAGGTCCAGCAGCGTCAGTCTCCGCGCACCCTTCTTAAGCAGGGCGTAGGCGACGGCGGAACCGGCGCCTCCTGTGCCCAACTGCACCACCGAACCGAGTTCCGCGTCCGGCAGCCCGTTGTCCATGCCCATGCTGAAACCGGAAAAATCCGTGTTGTGGCCGAGGAACTTGCCATCCCGAATCAGGACGGTATTGACGGCGCCAAGCCGGCGGGCGTCGTCGGAAATCTCAACCAGGTGTTCCATCACCAGCTGTTTGCAGGGATGCGTGATGTTGAACGCGTTGTAGCCGAGCTCGCGGCCCTGCCGCAGCAGTTCGCCGACATCTTCCCCCGGACGGCCGAGCGATGTCAGGTCAATGGGCCGGTACAGGTAGCGGAGGCCGTGGTGGTCGGCCTCGCGCTCGTGCATGGGCGGCGTCAGCGACACCGTGATCCCGTCGCCGATCAGGCCGACTAAATAGGACTCCGACACCGTGCTCATGTGACTACCTTCCCTCGTTCGGTTTCTGCACAATTGTACGCATATCGCACAGGAGATGGAAGACCGTAGGCGCGGAAGGGGTGCGGGGGATCGGTGAAGCTGGACATGGATGGCCTGAAGGTAGGCAATCCGCGTCTTGCGCATGCCCTGTGAGGTGGGCTACCTTTTAACGACCGTTCGATTTGTGCACACTCGTGCGAAATGCGCACAAACTACTTAGGCGGGACAGTCCGCCTCCGACCGTTTGTCCGGTCCGCCAGATCCCGCAGCAGTTGCAAGGAGCACTTCATGACCGCCGTTCACCAAGAGGATGAGGCTTTTGCCCATCACGGCAAGACGCCGAAGCGGGCTGCCATCGCCAGCTTCATGGGCAGCGCCGTCGAGTACTACGACTTCTTTATCTTCGGCTCCGCCGCGGCCCTGATCTTCCCGCATGTGTTCTTCCCGGACGAAAGCGCGAATGCCGGGATCATGTCGCTGGCAACCTTCGGCTTCGCCTACATCGCCCGCCCGATCGGCGCCATTTTCGTGGGGCATTTCGGCGATAGGATCGGCCGCCAGAAGGTCCTGATGTTCACGCTGGTGCTGATGGGTGCCTCGACATTCATCATCGGCTGTATCCCGGACTTCCAGACCATCGGCTGGTGGGCGCCGGCCATCCTGGTGCTTTGCCGCCTGATGCAGGGGCTGTCCGCCGCCGGCGAGCAGGCCGGTGCCAGCTCGCTGACGCTGGAGCATGCCCCCGACAACCGCCGGTCCTTCTTCACCTCCTGGACCCTGACCGGTACCCAGGGCGGCCAGATCCTCGCGGCCCTGGTCTTCATCCCCGTGGTGGCCTTGCCCGACGAGATCAAGTACGGCATCGGCTGGCGCATCCCGTTCTGGCTCAGCGCCATCGTTGTTATCGTCACCTACTTCATCCGCCGTTCGCTGCACGAAACCCCCACCTTCGAGGCCGCCAAGGCCAACAACGAAATCGCGAAGCTCCCGGTTGCCGTGCTGCTGAAGAGCCACTGGCGCGACGTCCTGCGCGTGATCTGCTGCGCGTTCATCGCCGCCGTCTCCACCGTCTACGGCACGCTGGCGATCAAGTACGGCGCCGAGGTCGGCAGCGTCGATGAAGGCATTACGCTGTGGCTGGTGGTCGCCGGCAATATCGGTGCCCTGTTCACCCAGCCGCTCTTCGGCAAGCTCGCGGACCGGATTGGCCGCAAGCCGGTCTTCATCTACGGTGCCGTCGGCAGCGCGGTCTTCATGCCGTTCTATCTGCTCTCGATGGAATCGGGCAACACGCTGCTGCAGTTCACCCTGTCCGTGGTGACCTTCTCCTGCGCCTACGCCGCGGCCAACGCCGTCTGGCCCTCGTTCTACGCCGAGATGTTCAGCGCCAAGGTCCGCTTCTCCGGACTGGCCATCGGCACCCAGCTGGGCTTCCTGATGGCCGGGTTCGCCCCGTCCATCGTGGCGGCCATCGGCGGGATCCAGGAAGGCGGCTGGGTTGCCACCAGCATCTTCACCGCGGTCATCTGCGCCATCGCGGCAATCTCCGCGCTGACCGCCCGGGAAACCTACAAGGTTCCGACCGAAGAGCTGGGCAAGCGCAAGCCGGTCACCGTCTAAATCCCACGCAGTAAAAGCCAGCGGACGACGCCGGCGGGAGACTTTTGTTCAAGTCTCCCGCCGGCGTCGCGCTTGGTTGGGCGCTAGTTGGTTGGGCCTGGCTGGTTTGGCCTGGTCAATTGGCCTATTCCGCGGCGAGCTGCTCGCGGACGGCGGGGGCAACTTCCTTGCCGTAGAGCTCGATGCTGCGCATCAGCTTCTCGTGCGGCAGCGTCCCGAGGCTGTACTTCATGTCCCAGCGGTCCAGTCCCAGGCCCTTGGTTACCTTGACGATCTTGGTGGCCACGGTTTCGGGTGAGCCGACAAACAGGGCGCCGTCCGGGCCGGCCTCCGCCTCGAACTGTCCGCGCGTCATGCGGCTCCAGCCGCGCTCGCGGCCGATGCGCTCCTGCATGTCCACGTAATGCGGCCACATCTCTTCCTTGGCCTGCTCGTCCGTGGCGGCGATGTAGCCGGGGGAGTGGGCGCCGACGGGCAGCCGGGGCTGGCCGAACTGGTCCAGGGCCTTGTGGTAAAGCTCCACGAAGGGCGCGAAGTTCATCGGGGTGCCGCCGATGATGGCGAGCATGAGGGGCAAACCGTAGTGGGCGGCCCGCACCACGGACTGCGGCGTGCCGCCCACGGCGATCCAGGTGGGGAGCGAGCCCGACGCCGTCGGCGGGTAGACGGTCTTGTTGTCCAGCGGCCCCCGCGTCTGCCCGGCCCAGGTGACCTGCTTTTCCTTGCGGAGTTCGGTGAAGAGCTGGAGCTTTTCGTCGAACAGGATGTCGTAGTCGGCCAGCTCCAGGCCGAACAGCGGGAATGACTCGGTGAAGGAGCCGCGGCCCAGGATCACTTCGGCGCGTCCGTTGGAGACGGCATCGAGCGTGGAGAAACGCTGGAAGACGCGCACCGGGTCGTCGGAGGAGAGCACGGTGACGGCCGAGCCCAGCCGGATGTTCCTGGTCTGGCCAGCGATGGCTGCGAGGACCACATCCGGTGCGGAGATGGCGAAGTCCTCGCGGTGATGCTCACCGATGCCGATGAAGTCCAGCCCGACCTCGTCCGCCAGCACCGCCTCGGCGACGACATTGCGGATCACTTGGTCCTGCGGGAGAGGCCTGCCGTCGGCGTCGTAAGTAACGTCCCCGAATGTATCCAGACCCAGTTCGATTTTCCGTGCCACGCTGCGGGTGCCTTCCTGAAGGGTAATCAATGCGTATGCATCATTCTTGGCAACCGCGGGGTAAGGGATCTTATTCCGGGCCGGGTTAATCCGACCGGGCCGCGGGGTTCTTCACCGGTGCCACGAACATGCCGACCGGCCGCCGGATCCACCACAGCCCGGTGGCCTTCTTTTCCCGCCGGGTGGAGTACCGGTAGTGGTAGACCAGCGCCCTGACCTGCCGGGGCTGTTCGCCGTCGAACGGATCGATCCTCAGCAGCCTCAGCGTCGCCCGGTCCGCGGCCAGCAGGCGCCGCAGGAACGGAATGAACCAGCTGTCGCCCGGTGCGCCGAGGGCCAGGAACCACATCAGCCAGTCCAGCCTCAGGTGGTACGGCGCGAACTGCCGCGGCATGCGTCCCGGGTCCCCGGGCTTGCCCTTGAATTCGTATTCCTGCCAGCTGACGCCGTCCGCCGATCCTTCGACGATGACTTCGTAGCGCTCGCGGGTGATGCTGCCGAAGGCGCCGTAGGCATTGGCCAGGTGCCAGCGGTTGAAGCTCGTGTTCATTAGCTGCCGCTTGGAAACCAGGTTGCGGGCCGGCCAGTAGCTCAAATAAACCATCAGGGCGGTCATGGCCAGGACGACGACGGCGAACCAGGCCGGCGTGGGCGCGTAGTCCGGCGTGAGTTCCGGACTGCCGGGCAGTACTGCGGAGATGGCGTCGTCGCTAAGGGCCGCGGCGGCGGCCAGGATGGTCAGCCAGTTCAGCCACGCGAAGTTGCCCGAAACCACCAGCCACAGCTGTGTGACGATAATGATGGCCGCGGCAATGCTGCCCACGGGCTGCGGGAAGAACAGGAAGAACGGCACCACCAGCTGGGCGAAGTGGTTCCCGATGACTTCGGCCTTGTGCAGCGGCTTGGGCAAATGATGGAAGTACCTGCTGGCCGGGTTCGGCATTGGCTGCGTCTCGTGGTGGTAGTACAGAGCGGTCAGGTCCCGCCAGACCCGGTCCCCGCGGATCTTGATCATGCCGGCCCCGAATTCCAGCCGGAATGTGAGCCAGAGGAAAAGCCAGAGCACCGTAACCGGCGGCGCAATTTCATTGGAGCCCAGGAACGCGGCCAGGAAGCCGGCCTCGAGCAGGAGCGTCTCCCAGCCGAAGCCGTAGAACGTCTGGCCAACGTTCACGATGGACATGTAGAGGCCCCAGAGCAGCAGGAAAGCAAGCATCGGCAGCCACGGCGGCCCCAGCTGCGGCAGCCCGGCCATCAGGGCTGCGGCCACGGCGGCGCCGGTCCACGCGACCACGAGCAGCAGCTTGTCCGAATACCGCCAACTGAACAGCGTCGGCCCGCGGGCAGCGGAGCGGGCCAGATACCGCGGCACCGGCAACAGCCCGTGCTCGCCGAGCAGGGCACGGAACTGCGCGACGGCGGAGAGGAACGCGATCACGTAGACGGCGGCGATCCCGCGCTGCAGCACCTGCCGCGCGACCTCGAAACCCTCGGCGTCCAACCAGTTCATGTACTTCCAACGTTAGGACCGCCGGCAACACTGTCAAGGCTTACCCGGCCCGAGGGGTTACATCCCCCGTGGCCCCGGGCCACAATGAAGGCATGAGGGATGCGGCGCAGGCAGAACGCAGGCGGGCCGTCCTCGGAACCGCGGCCTTCGGGGTGGCTCCGGTGGTGGCCGCCGGTGTTGTGCCCTGGCTGCTCACCCGCTGGCAGGCCCGGGCCCCGGTGCCCGGCGGTTTGCCGGCCAGAGCCGGCGGTGCGGTGCTCGCCGCCGGAGGCGCCGCCGTCGTTGTTGAATCTTTTGTGCGGTTCGCGCGTGAGGGCCTGGGTACGCCTGCACCGATCGCGCCGACGAAGTACCTGGTGGTCACTGGGTCGTTCCGCTACGTGCGCAACCCGATTTACGTGGCGTTGCTGTCGATGGTGCTCGGCGAGGCGCTGATGCTGGGTCGGCCCAAGCTGCTCGGCTACTGCGCCGTGATGTCCGTTCCCGTGGGGCTTTTCGTCAGGCTGTATGAGGAGCCGGCCTTGGAGCGGCAGTTCGGTGATGAATACCGGGGCTATAAGCGCAACGTGCCAGGTTGGCTCCCGCGGCTGACGCCGTGGCGTGCCGAGGGAAGAAGCGGCATCGAAAACTAGCCATCCGGCCCGTCGAGGATAGCGCAGCGGACGCCGCATGTGATGCGTTTCTCGACGCTTTCACGGCTTGCAGCAACGGCCGTGTGGGAGGATGAAACCGGCCAAAAATTCACCCCGAATACACAGGAACGGAGGGGCAGTGCAGGACAAGGACGGCCAGCAGGATTCAGGTACTCCGATGTCGCCGCGGGTCGGCAGCCTGCCCATCATCAAGATCCCCCGCAAGCCCGCCGACATGCCGGAAAACGGGGCCGGCGGGGAGACCGGAGAGCGCCCGGAACCGGGTTCGGGGACACCGCCGACGGCTAAGCAGCCGGTCGGCAAAAACGCGCCCCCGAAGCGCGGGGGAACCAAGCCCAAGGCCAAGCCGGCTATCCCCAGGAAACCGGTGGCCAAAGAGGCCAAGCCGGTTCCGTTCGGCACCGCTCCGCTGCCGATGCCCAAGGGCCAGCAGCGCACCAACGCCGCTGCCCGCCGGATGCTGCGCAAACTGGTGCAGGGCGAGGCGCCGCCCACGGCCCCGATGAGCATTGTTGAACGCCTTGCGGGGAGCCCGTACGCCAACCCGATGATCCAGGCCGCCGGTGTGGATACCTCCGCCCGGCTCACCCTTGATTTTGCGCTTGATCTGGCCGAGACCATGTTCCGCTACGGCGCCGGCGCCCTGGAAGTGGAAACGAGCATCATTGCCGTGACCGCAGCCTTCGGCCTGCGCGAGATCGACGTCGACATCACCAACCAGTCAGTGCTGATCAACTATGCCAAGGCGGACACAGTACCGCTGACCCTGATGCGCGTGGTTCGGTCCTGGACGAACAACTACGCCGGTTTGTCCCTGGTCCACCAGCTGGTCACGGACATCGTCAACGGTGGTGTGGGGCGGACCGAGGCCAAGGAGCGGCTGCAGGAGATCGCCGCGCGGCCCAAGCCGTTTGCCAAGTGGATGGCCATCGGCGCCGGCGGCGTTTTCGCCGGTTCCATCGTGGCGTTCCTCGGCGGCGGGATCTTCGCGTCGCTGGTGGCGATGCTGTCAACCGTGCTGATGGGTCTGCTGGGCCGCAAGCTGGGCAAATGGCGGGTGCCGGACTTCTTTGTTACCGCGATCGGGTCCTGTCTTGCCACCGCGGTTGCCTTGCTCTTCTGGCAGCTGCAGGTTCCGTTGAGCCCGTCGCTGGTGATCGCGGGCGGGATACTTTACCTCCTGCCGACAGGCCGCCTGGTCTCTGCGACCCAGGATGCAATCAACGGCTTCCCCGTCACGGCGGCCGGCCGTTTTCTCTCCGCTTTCCTCACCTTTGCCGCTATCGCCTCCGGTGTGGCCGTAGGCCTGGTGGGCGGTGAACTGGTGGGCGTCAGCCTGCCCGAGGTCTTCGTCGATGGCGAGGGCGAGTACCCCTATGTGGTGCGGGCGCTGCTGCTCATGGTTGCCACCATGGCCATCTGTATCACCGAGCAGACCAAGCTCAGCATGCTGGTACCGACGGCCTTGGTAGGTCTCGTGGCACTGCTGCTCTACGACCTTGTCCTCATGGCCGGCATCGGCGAGCGGATAGGTCCGGCGCTGGCCGCCGTCGTTATTGGTTTCCTGGGTCGCATTGTCGGCTTGCGGATGGGCTCGCCGCAGCTGGTTGTCGCGGTGCCCGCCATCCTGTTCCTGCTGCCCGGACTGTCGATCTTCCGCGCCACCTACGATCTGACCGTCAATGTGGATGACCCCTTCGTAGGCGTGCTCAACCTCTTCGGTGCGCTGACGGTAATCCTGGCGATCTCGGGCGGCACGGTCCTCGGCGACAACCTGGCCCAGCCCTTCACCCGGGACATGGGCTCCAACGAAGGCCGCCGCAGGAACCGTCGCCGCTAACCGGTGGGGCGGAGCCGGACCCAGCCAGGCTGTTTAGGTGGCCGGGTAGTTCTCCGGGAAGATCTGCCCGACCTCGGTCCGCTTTTCCGCCTGGAACGCGTCCTCAGCCCGGCCGTAGGCCCAGTAGCCGGAGATGGAAACCTGCTTGCGGTGCAGCCCATGGTCCTTGAACAGTACGTCGCGCAGCGATTTGATGGCCCCGCGCTCGCCGTGCACAAACGCGTCCACTTCACCGGCGGGCCAATCCAAGCCTGCCACCGCATCCCGCAGGAGCGTGGTGGTGCCCGGGACCTGGCCTTGGCGGAAGAGCCAGTGGAACTGGAGGCCGGCGGGGGCGTTGAGCTCCTGGATGTCCGCTGCGGAGTCCACCTCGATCAGGGCATGTCCGGCCGCATGTGCCGGCAGCGCTTCTATGGCCGCGCCGATGGCCGGCAGCGCGGAATCGTCTCCGGCCAGCAGGTACCAATCGGCGTCGGGGTTGGGGGAGTAGGCCCCGCCCGGACCGGTGAACATGACCCAGTCCCCGGGCTGCGCCTTCAGCGCCCACGGGCCTGCCAGTCCCTCGTCGCCATGCACAACAAAGTCGATGGCGATTTCCCCGGCGGTCCGGTCCACGCTGCGGACCGTGTAGGTCCGGGTGACCGGCAGCTTGTCCGCGGGCAGGGTCTCCTTCAGCTCGGCGACGTCTACCGGGAGCTCAACGTCCAGTTCCGGGTCGAGGAAGAAGATCTTCACGTACTGGTCCGTGGCGTCTTTGGCCGCGAACTTCGCAAACCCCTCGCCCCCGGCGAAAACCCGGACCATGTGCTCGGAGAGGCGCTCGGTCCGCAGCACCTGAAGGTTCGTCTGGGGCTTTCGGGGGCGGGCGGGACGGGCTGCGGGCTGGGCAGACATGAAACGGCTCCTGAATACGCAAGGCGTGGGGAAGGCTGATGGGGGTACTACTAAGGACAACCTAACCCACCGCCGGTTTTGTTCCCAACCACTATTACCGCGGCAGCTGCCAGTCCACCGGGTCTGCGCCCTGCGCCCTGAGCAGTTCATTGATTCGGCTGAAGGGGCGGGAGCCGAAGAAGCCGCGTGAGGCGGATAACGGACTGGGATGTGCGGATTCTATCCGCGGCACCGCGTCCAGCAAGGGTGTCAGGTTCTGGGCATCCCTGCCCCACAGGACCACGACGAGCGCACCGCCCCGCGCCACAAGCGACCTGACCGCCAGCTCGGTCAACTCTTCCCATCCCTTGCGACGGTGCGCCCCGGTCTTGCCGGCCTCCACCGTGAGGACCCGGTTGAGCAGCAGCACCCCCTGATCCGCCCAAGCGGTCAGATCCCCGTGCGGTGCCGGGGGAATGCCCAGGTCCGAGTCCATCTCCTTGTAAATGTTGGCCAGGCTGCGGGGCAACGGCCGAACATGCCGTTCCACCGCGAAACAGAGGCCGATCGAATGCCCGGGCGTGGGGTAAGGATCCTGCCCGACCACAAGGACTTTGATGGCCGAGAACGGTCGCTGGAAGGCCCGCAGAATATTGGCCGGCGCCGGCAGGATTTCACCGCCCGCTGCGCGCCGCTGCTCAAGGTAGGCAGCCAGCTCATGCACCGTTTGCGTCACCGGCGCCAGAACTTCGGCCCACTCGGGGTGCATGACCTCGTCCAATCCGGCCGGTGCAGAGAACGGAAAAGGCTCCCGGATGTCCACCGCTGACCCGGTGGCCGGAAGCTGGAACAGTGCGCCGTCGTCGTCAGTCATCTTCCTATGGTCGCTGATCGCCGCCTGCGCGGGCCAACCGCCGTCCGTCGCGGGACGCCGTGCGCGGCCGCCGCGGCGTGCACAAATGACAGGCCCGTGATTCGTTACCATGGTGGAGGACAGTTTCCCCTGCAAACAAAACGGAAGTGATGGTGTGTCTTGGCTGGTTCCGTCGATGCCAGTGCGTTTTCCCTTGACGCCGAGCTGGATTCATCGAGCCCGCTGAGCGAACGCGACCAGAAAATGCTGGCGCTGGAACGGCAGTGGTGGAAGTATGCGGGTGCCAAGGAACAGGCCATCCGCGAGCTCTTCGACATGTCCGCTACGCACTACTACCAGATTCTCAACGGCCTGATCGATACCGAAGAGGCGCTGGCCCATGATCCGATGCTGGTCAAGCGGCTGCGCAGGCTGCGGACGTCCCGCCAGCGCGCGCGGACTGCCCGCCGGCTGGGCACGGACGCCTAGCCTCGGGTTCCGCCGTTCGACTGCGCAGATATTTTCGATACAACTAAGGACGCACTCTTAGCGATGACCAAGTATTCCCGGGACGAGTTTGACCAGGTGCCCGAAACTTCAGACCGCCACGGCGTCCACCGGGCCCACATGGCCGCGTCGAAATCCAGCGGACTCGGCCTGATCATCCTGGCCACCGTACTGGCGCTCGCCGTCGGCGTACTGTCCTTCTTTGTCCTGCCGCTGCTCGGAGCAGGCGGCGCAAGCACGGGGCTCCAAGCCACCGCGGCGCCCTCGGCCAAGTCGGCATCCCCGAATGCGGCTGAGGAAACGACCGAAGCCACGGATGGCGCCGGCGAACCAACTGTGGACGCAGCGGGGACGGCCACAGAGCCTGCCGGAGAGTCCATGGAGGACGCCACCACGGAGCCCGCCGAGGAACCGACCGAGGAACCCGTCGACGAGGCTGCCGAAGCTGCCGCTGCCGTGAATAAAGCTGATCCGGTGCTGATCTTCAACAGCGTCGGCGTCACCGGGCTTGGCGGCGCGGTCTCGCAGACGGTCACGTCCGACGGCTGGGCCGTCGGGGTAGTGGATAACTGGCAGGGCACGCCCATGGCCAACTCCGTGATCTTCTACAACCCCGGCCAGAGCGCCAACGCGCAGGCGCTGGGCGAACTCCTGGGCATCTCCGACCTGCGCGAGACCGGGCAGGGAGCAGTATCCGAGTATGTCACCGTGGTGCTGGGTCCTGGATTCCAGCAAAACGGCTGACCACGTCCCTGTTTGGCCCGTCCGGAGATACGTCCGCGGCCACTGTTACACCTCCATAACATTCTCTGTGCCGGCGCTCACACCAGTGCTGCGGCATGGGTAGAGTGAGCGCATCTCCGCCGCCGGAAACAGAGGCGGCGGGGCCAGGTCTAGAAATATGGAGAGCAATATGGCGCAGGGAACCGTCAAATGGTTCAACGCGGAAAAAGGCTACGGCTTTATCACCGTCGATGAAAACGAAGCTGACGTATTTGTGCATTGGTCCGCCATCCAGATGGACGGTTACCGCTCCCTTGAGGAGGGCCAGCGCGTTGAATTCGAAATCGGGGAAGGGCAAAAGGGTCCGCAGGCTGAGGAAGTGAAGTTCGCTTCCTGATCTTTGCCAAATTACGACGGCGGCGTGCGGCTATTGATTTAGCCGCACGCCGCCGTCGTATGCAGTTCTAAACACCGCCCCCGGCTGCTTGGGCGGGATGCCTGCTACTCCTTGAGCGGAACACCCTTGGCATCGCGGCGGAACATTTCGGCTCCGACCAGGATCATGATGCCTTCGACGAAGCCCCAGATCGCACCGAGACCGAACGTGACGATGGTGACGACGATCTGCACGATCCCGATGCCGACGTAGCCCAGATAGAAGCGGTGGATGCCCAGTCCGCCGAGCAGAATGCCCAGCAAGCCGCCGATCAGGCGGGACTTCTGTTCCGGGTAGCCGGCGTAATACGGCTGGGCCGGCTGCCCGTAGGGAACCTGGCCGTACTGCGGCTGCGCGTAGGGATTCTGGCCAAGCGGCTGCTGGCCGTGAGGCGGTTGTCCATAGGGCGCCTGTCCCTGCGGCGGCTGGCCCGGTTGGGGCTGCCCGTACGGCGGTTGCCCCTGTTGTGGCTGCCCGTACGGCGGCTGGCCCTGCGGTGCTTGGCCGTACGGAGGCTTTCCTCCGGGCGCCTGTTCACCGGGCATATTGCCCAGGGGCTGTGTGGGACTGGTGCCCGCGCCCCGCAGTGGCTCGGTGGGATTCTCCCCGCGGGATGGTCCGGGCTGGTCCTGCCCGGCTTTGTCCTGCTTGCCGTCCGGATTTTCCGACATGTTCTTTTCCTTCGGTATGTGATGGTGCTGCGTGACTACCTACAATCTACGGCGCGGCACGGGCCCGGACTATCGGGGGGCACCCTGATCTTCGTGTCAGTGGCGGTCAGGGTGTTACGCGCTCTGTGAAGCTGTCCAAGTAATCCTGGCTGCAGCTTGCACTCGAGGGTGGTGAGTGCTAATTATTGTGTTAGCACTCTCGCTGGTTGACTGCTAAGCAGTCGGCCGACGGGGGAGAGTGAAAAAATCCAAACCACTGGGATGAGGGTGGCGGTGCGGCGTAAAGAGATCGCCGTCGTCGTTACCCGTCCGTCGCGGGCATCGCAGTGGTTAGCAGTCCTGGTTTATCCAAGGCTGCGCCCGCTGTCTACTGTCCAGAAGGGACGTATGCCGCCATGGCAAAGATCATTAGCTTTGACGAAGAGGCCCGCCGCGGCCTCGAGCGTGGACTGAACATCCTCGCTGACGCAGTTAAGGTCACGCTCGGCCCGCGTGGTCGCAACGTTGTCCTCGAAAAGAAGTGGGGCGCTCCCACGATCACCAACGATGGTGTTTCCATCGCCAAGGAGATCGAGCTCGACGATCCGTACGAGAAGATCGGCGCAGAGCTCGTCAAGGAAGTTGCCAAGAAGACCGACGACGTCGCCGGTGACGGTACCACCACCGCAACCGTCCTCGCCCAGGCCCTGGTCAAGGAAGGCCTGCGCAACGTTGCCGCCGGTGCCGATCCGCTGAGCCTCAAGCGCGGTATCGAAAAGGCTGTTGACGCTGTCACCGCCGAACTGATCTCTTCCGCCAAGGAAATCGAGACCAAGGAGCAGATTGCTGCTACCGCCTCGATCTCTGCAGGCGACCCGCAGATTGGTGAACTGATCGCTGAAGCTCTCGACAAGGTCGGCAAGGAAGGCGTTGTCACCGTCGAGGAGTCCAACACCTTTGGCCTGGAGCTCGAGCTCACCGAAGGTATGCGCTTCGACAAGGGCTACATCTCCGGCTACTTCGTCACCGACGCAGAGCGCCAGGAAACGGTCCTCGAAGACCCGTACATCCTGATCGTCAACTCCAAGATCTCCAACGTGAAGGACCTCGTTGCAGTTCTGGAGAAGGTCATGCAGTCCGGCAAGCCGCTGCTGATCATCGCCGAAGACATCGAGGGCGAGGCTCTGGCCACCCTGGTTGTCAACAAGATCCGTGGCACCTTCAAGTCCGTTGCCGTCAAGGCTCCGGGCTTCGGTGACCGCCGCAAGGCTCAGCTGGCTGACATCGCCATCCTGACCGGTGGCCAGGTCATCGCCGAGGAAGTTGGCCTCAAGCTGGAGAACGCAACCCTCGAACTGCTGGGCCAGGCCCGCAAGGTTGTTGTCACCAAGGACGAGACCACCATCGTTGAAGGTGCCGGCGACGCCGAGGAGATCGCAGGCCGCGTTTCCCAGATCCGCGCCGAGATCGACAACTCCGATTCCGACTACGACCGCGAGAAGCTGCAGGAACGTCTGGCCAAGCTGGCCGGCGGCGTTGCAGTCATCAAGGCCGGTGCCGCAACCGAAGTTGAGCTCAAGGAACGCAAGCACCGCATCGAGGACGCTGTCCGCAACGCGAAGGCTGCCGTTGAAGAAGGCATCGTCGCCGGTGGCGGCGTTGCCCTGATCCAGGCCGGCGCCAAGGCGTTCGCCAACCTGAACCTTGAGGGCGACGAAGCAACCGGCGCCAACATCGTCAAGGTTGCCATCGATGCTCCGCTGAAGCAGATCGCCTTCAACGCTGGCCTCGAGCCGGGCGTTGTTGCCGACAAGGTCCGCGGTCTGCCTTCCGGCCACGGCCTGAACGCTGCAACCGGTGTCTACGAAGACCTGCTGGCTGCCGGTGTGAACGACCCGGTCAAGGTGACCCGCTCTGCTCTGCAGAACGCGGCTTCCATCGCCGGCCTGTTCCTCACCACCGAGGCCGTTGTCGCTGACAAGCCCGAGAAGAACGCTCCGGCCATGCCCGGCGGCGACGACATGGGCGGCATGGGCGGTATGGGCGGCTTCTAGGAAGTCCGGCGCAAGCCGCTTCCAAGCCGGTCATCATCTGACCAGTTCCAACAGGAAGGCACGGTTCCCGATCGGGAGCCGTGCCTTCCCGGGTTAAGCCTCGGCCAGTTCGGTGCTCAGGTTCTGCCGGGCCTGCGCCAGCCAGAGCTTGCGGGCGGTGTCCGTCCGATACAACGGCTCCAAGGCCAGCAACCGGCGGACGACGGCGGCGCGGCCGGCTGCGAAATCAGCGTCACCGACGTGCGCGTACTCTTTCCGGACTGCGGCGAGGTAGCGGCGGTAGTTGTCCGGAGGGCTGCCGAGAATCGACAGGTCCGCATCGCACAGCATGGCTCCGGACGCGTCGTCGTCAGCCGGAGCATGATGCGCTGTCAGCAGCACCAGACGGACGCTCTCAGCAACCTCCTCAGGTCGGCAGCCGGCGCCGGTCAGCTTCCCGTGTGCCAGTGCCGCGGAATCTTCTTCATCCTTTCCTGCCACCCCTTTATAGACGGCGTCATGGAACCAGGCCGCCAGCCAGACGGCCCGGGTTTCCTCTCCCGGTCGCTCTCCGTGGTCCTGAAGCGTGCGCAGTGCCTCGATGACCGCCAGCAGGTGCGAATGGTCGTGGTAGTGCCGGTGGTCCTCGCCCCACCTGGAGATGAGCTCCCGGCCCAGTCGTTCCTGACCGGGGAGCAAGGCGTTCCAATGCTGCAGCAGTACGTGCTCCAGTTTTCCGGGTCTGCGGCGCGCCGGCACCCGCAGCCCGCTGGCGATCAGTCGACGCACCAGTTCACCGCCGGGAACGGCCACAGCACCCCGGGCGACAAGTTCCGCATGGCGTTCTGCCGGTACATCGTAATGGTCCAGATCAAATGCCCTGCTGGGGATCGCTGCGGCCGCCGCAAACTCGTGCAGCTGGTCCAATGAGGAGTCCGAGACCAGGTGGGAAAAATGCGTTCCGTGGGCCGGCCACAGCGGGGGATCGATAAGAATTGCCACCCTGCCAGCCTATGTCCGATAGGACCTTGCCGATCTGAAAAGATGGAGACTATGACGATTACTGCTGCCGCCGACGGTTCTGCCCTCGGCAACCCGGGCCCTGCTGGCTGGGCCTGGTACATTGACGAAAATTCCTGGGCAGCTGGAGGCTGGCCGCACGGAACGAACAACCAGGGCGAGCTCATGGCGGTGCTCGATTTGTTCCGTGCCACCGAACACCTGCCGGAAGAGCCCCTGCATATCCTCTGCGACAGCCAGTACGTCATCAACTGCATCACCAAATGGATGCCGGGCTGGAAACGCAAGGGCTGGCGCAAGGCCGACGGCAAAGCCGTACTCAACGTCGATCTCCTCAAGCAGATCGACCAAGTCATCAAGGGCCGCAGTTACAAGTTCGAATGGGTGAAGGGCCACGCCGGGCATGACCTGAACGAGGCAGCCGATGTCCGTGCCCGGGCAGTAGCCTTGGCTTTCCAAAACGGATCGGTTATTCCTCACGGGCCGGGGTTCCAAGGCCGGGCGGCCTCAGCCGCCCTGGATACTCCCGCCGTCGCCCAATCGGCCGTCCGTGTTCCCGAGCCCCGCATGCCTCAGCGGGCCGAGAACCCGGAGAGCCCGGAGCCCGATCTGTTCTCCGAGCTGGAGGACTTCTCCGCGCCGGACGCACAGGAACCTGTCGAGGAACTGGTCGTCAGGCTGGAACAGGAACTGCTCAGCCCCGGCACACGAGCCGACTTCGGACGGCTTGCCGTGCTCCTGCACCCGGACTTCACCGAGATTGGGCAGTCGGGCCGGATGTGGACCAGGGACGACACGATCAGTGCCCTCCAAGGCGATCCGGAGACGGAATCAACCGTGGAGGTCTTCGCCGCTGAACGGCTTGGCGAAGACAGTGTCCTGCTGACTTACCGCAGCAGCTCGCGAACCGGCTCGGCTCTGCGCAGCTCACTGTGGCTCCGCGAGGGGGAGCAGTGGCGGCTGCGGTTCCATCAGGGAACGCCGGAACAGAGCTAACCGGCAGTGGCGGCGCGGGGTCCAGATGGGGGATTCCGGCCCGACTGCGGTTCTTGGTCACGCCATGAACATGCGTGCGTTGGCTTCTTCGGCCTGAGCATACTGCTGCGATGCCTGGGCCAGTGCCGTATTGATGCTGGCCAGGGACTCTTCAACCTTCAGCTGCGTTGCACGCCAGTCAGTAATCAACTGCTGGAAGTTCGCGGAAGCGGAGCCCGTCCACAACGATTCCAATTCCCGCAGCCCGGACTGCATGGTGTTTACCTCGGCCTGCAGCCGGCCGATGGTCCCCTGGACCGCCATGCTCTTGGCGTTCAAGGCCTCACTGTCCACATGGAATACAGCCATGATGTTCCCTTCGAAGTAGTTGATCCAATCAATACTTCGAGGCTAGGGAGCGTAAGGAGTGCAGGCGAGGGGCCGGCGTGCGATTGTGGATAACGCGGAGTTGAAGCACGAAAGTGGAGGACCATGGTCCCGCGGCTATTTCGGCTTCCAAAGGCCCAGGGGCACCGTCGACTGCCCGTGTGGATCAGTTGTATTCGAACTCGCTGCGGTCGTCGTCGGGCGCTGGCTCATAGGGAATCCGAATGGACATGGTCGCCCCGCCGCCTTCCGTATCGAGCAGTCGCACAGTGCCGTCATGCTGGGCGACCAGTGCCGCGACGATGGCCAGGCCAAGTCCGGTACCGCCGGTCTCGCGGTAGCGTGAGGAATCCGCGCGGTAAAATCGCTCGAAGACCCGGGCGGCTTCTTCCTCCGATATCCCGGGACCGTGGTCGCGGACCTCGATCACGGAGTCCTTCTTGTCGTCGATGACCGGTTCAACGCCGACCGCGATTTCGATCGGCGAACCCTCAGGCGTGTAGCGGAGTGCATTGGTCATCAGGTTGGCCACGACCTGACGCAGTCTGCCTTCGTCCCCGACGATGGGCGCAGGCTGGGCCCCCGCCCCGTCGAGCCCAATGACCTTGATGTCCCGGTCCGGGGCGCTGGCGCGGGCGTCCATGGCGGCATCGTTGCCGAGCAGCAGCAGGTCCAGCGGCTTCGCCTCCAGCGGACGCTGTTCATCCACACGGGCTAGAGTAAGCAGGTCTTCCACGAGCTGGCCCATCCTGGTGGCCTCGCTCTCGATCCGGCCCATGGCCGCCCCGACATCGTCTTGGGTCTGCAAGGCCCCGTGGCGATAAAGCTCGGAGAAACCACGGATAGTCACTAGAGGAGTGCGCAGCTCGTGGGAAGCGTCCGCGACGAACTGGCGCATGCGCTTTTCGGAAGCTGCACGGCCGGCGAAGGCGCTTTCGATGTGGGCGAGCATAGCGTTGAGCGAACTGGAAAGCTTGCCGATCTCCGTGTTCGGGTTGCTCACTTCAACACGGCGGGTCAGGTCGCCAGCGGCGATGGCTGCTGCAGTTTTTTCGACCGTGCTCAGCGGCTTAAACGCTCGCGTAATAGCCAACCAGGCTATGGTCGATGCTGCCGCAGTGGCAAAGAGCCCGAGCAGAAGTGCACTGGCGGTGAGGGTTTCTACCGTCTCATTGACTTCTTTATAGGGGAGCGCAACGGCGAGGGAACCGTCAGATACGTGAAAAGCCATTACCCTCCAGCCGGCACTTTCCGAACTAGTTCCGGGCACGTTAAAAGGTGTGCCGTCCAGTCGCTCGACATCGTCAACGGTCAGATTAGGAATGACGGGCAGGTCGACTGCCGAGTTGTTGTTCGTCTCCCTCAGAGGAAAGAGTTTCTGAATATGTTCGCCGTCCGGTCGCATCAAGACAGCGGAATATCTGAGAACTCCTGAATTGGCATCACGAATGATTTGGCGGCTGATGGTCGGCGCGTTGTTGTAAATGTCTGTGTCCATCTGGCGGACCAAATCGTTCTCAAGAAACTTGATCATCAGCGCCGAAGTCAGGGCGATGGTAGCGGCCATTAGCACACAGATGATTGCAACCAACTGTGTGCGAAGCGAGGCGGACCTCCACCGTTGGATCACTGTCAGCGCTTTTCCGCCGTGCGCAGCAGGTACCCCACACCACGCTTTGTCTGAATGAGTGCCGGAGCCTCGGGATTGGCGTCGATCTTCCGGCGCAGGTAGGAGATGTAGGACTCCACGATGGACGCGTCGCCGTTGAAGTCATACTCCCAGACATGATCCAGGATCTGCGCCTTGGACAGCACCCGGTTCGGGTTCAGCATCAGGTAGCGCAGCAGCTTGAATTCGGTGGGGGAGAGGTCGATGACCAGCCCGCCCCGGCGGACCTCGTGCGCGTCGTCGTCGAGTTCCAGGTCGTCAACCTGGATGACGGCGTCGTCTTCGAGCAGCGGCTGGGTCCGGCGCAGCACGGCACGGATCCGGGCCACCACCTCGTCCAGGCTAAAGGGTTTGGTGACATAGTCGTCGCCGCCGACGGTTAGGCCGGTGACTTTGTCATCGGTGTCGTCGCGGGCGGTGAGGAAGACGACCGGGAAGTGGCGGCCGGCCGCACGCAACCGCCGGGTCACGGTGAATCCGTCCATGTCCGGCAGCATGACATCCAGCACCGCGAGGTCAGGGTTGTGTTCCTCTGCAGCGGCGAGGGCATCACGGCCGTTTGCGGCGGCAACAACTTCGAACCCGGCAAAGCGCAGGGAGGTTGAAAGCAGTTCCCGAATGTTCGGTTCGTCGTCAACTACGAGCAGTTTTGCTTCAGGTTCGTTTTTCTTCACGCTTTTCAGTATGCTCACAGATTCTGGGAGTTGTCTGTACATATCTTGGGTGCTGGCCCGGTGCCAGCCGTTACCCAGCCGTATGGAATAACGACGGCGGGGCCTCTTATTGTGTGTACGTAGCCTTCGACATCTGGTCCTCAGGCCCCATCGCGGCGGCTGAAAATCTCTACCGGAGCGAGCGTTCCCGTGCGGATCGCCTGCGTCAAATGTCCCATCCGGACGGGTCCTTCCGGTCCTAGCACCACCTGCATGCCGGCCAGCCGAGGATCGTTATCGGCCAGCCGGGCCTGCGCACGGGTCAGGAATTCCAACGCGAAACCGTGCCGGTTGCGTTCGCCCGTCACGGTGAAACCCGCTTCCTCCAGTTCCCGGATATAGTCCTGGGGCGAACGGAGGAAGGACGTTTCGGCGCTCGCCGCCCACGGCAGGGGGAACTGCGGTTCGCCCTCCCCGGTGAGCATGATGTCGTAAACCGCGAAGACCCCGCCGTGCCTGAGCACGCGGTGGACTTCGCGGAACAAGGCGTCCTTGTGTTCCACGTTCATTCCGACGTGCATCATGGTTGCCGCGTCGAATTCGCCGTCGCTGAAGGGGAGGTCCAGGCCGCTGGCCTTGGAGAAGCTGACCTGGCCGGTCAGGCCGCAGCGCCGGGTCAGGGATTGGGCCGTGGTCACGAAGGACGGGGTGAGATCCACGCCGTGTACCGTGGCGCCGAACCGGTGCGCGAACAAGCGTGCCGGTCCGCCGATGCCGGAGCCAATGTCCAGCACCCGCATGCCGCTGCCGATGCCGGCGCCGCGGGCCACGTCCTCGGCCGCTTCAGCACCGCCGATGTGGAATTGGTCCACCGCGGCCAAATCATCCGGCTCGAAATGGTCCGGATCGAGGCCGACAGCGGCCACCCCGGCGAGGATGGCATCCTCCAGATCCGGCTTCGCGTAATGCTCGGCGACAACTTGTTCAGCGTCCACGGCGGCCTCCCCACTGGTTTTGATGGCTGAAATTCTACGCCGCGCCGGCGTCTCCGGACCGGCTCAGCTCCCCGTCTTTCCCACGTCTTTGGCATCGAGAATGGTGTAGGCATAGCCCTGTTCGGCGAGGAACCGCTGGCGTTTGGCGGCAAATTCCTGGTCCAGCGTCTCCCTCGCCACCACGGTGTAGAACCGCGCAGCCCGGCCATCCGACTTGGGGCGCAGCAGCCGTCCCAGCCGCTGGGCTTCCTCCTGCCGCGAGCCGAAGGAGCCGGAAACCTGGATCGCCACCGCGGCCTCGGGCAGATCGATCGAGAAGTTCGCCACCTTGGACACCACGAGGGTGTGCAGGGAGCCGGAGCGGAATTCATCGAAGAGCCGCTGGCGTTCCTTCACCGAGGTCTCGCCCTTGATCAGCGGCGCGTCCAGCCGTTCGGCGAGCTCGTCCAGCTGGTCGATGTACTGCCCGATCACCAGCAGTTGCTCGCCCTTATGGTGGGCCACCAGCTGTTCCACCACACCGTTCTTGGTATCGGAGGTGGCGCAGAGACGGTACTTGTCGGCGTCGTCGGCCATTGCGTACGCCACGCGCTCGTCGCGCGGCAGATCCACCCGCACCTCCACGCAGTCCGCCGGCGCAATATAGCCCTGCGCCTCGATGTCCTTCCACGGGGCGTCGTAGCGCTTAGGGCCGATCAGCGAGAAGACCTCGCCCTCGCGGCCGTCCTCGCGCACCAGCGTCGCCGTCAGGCCGAGCCGCCGCCGGGCCTGCAGATCCGCAGTCATCCTAAAGATCGGCGCCGGCAGCAGGTGCACCTCGTCGTAGATGATCAGGCCCCAGTCATTGTTGTCCACCAGCTCCAAGTGGGGATAGAGCCCGCCGCGGCGCAGCGTGAGCACCTGGTACGTCGCGATGGTTACCGGCCGTACCTCCTTGAGCGAGCCCGAGTACTCGCCGATCTCGTCCTCGGTGAGCGTGGTGCGCTTGAGCAGCTCGTCCTTCCACTGCCGCGCGGAGACCGTGTTGGTCACCAGGATCAGCGTGGTGGTCTGGCTCGTGGCCATCGCCGCGGCGCCCACCAGCGTTTTGCCCGCACCGCAGGGAAGAACGACGACGCCGGAACCGCCGGCCCAGAAGTTCTCCGTAGCCACCTGCTGGTAGGGGCGGAGCTTCCAACCCTTCTCCTCCAGCGCGATCGGATGCGGCGTGCCGTCCACGTAGCCGGCCAGGTCCTCGGCGGGCCAGCCGAGCTTGAGCAGCAACTGCTTGAGCTGGCCGCGCTGCGAGGAATGCACCACGGTGGTCTCGCCGTCGATCCGCGGGCCGAGCAGCGGCTGGATCTTCTTGGCGTGCATTACTTCCTCAAGCACCGGATAGTCGTCGGTGCGCAGCACCAGGCCGTGCTGCGGGTCCTTTTCCAGCCGCAGCCGCCCGTACCGGGACATGGTCTCTTCGATGTCGATCAGCAGTGCATGCGGCACGGGGAAGCGCGAATACTGCAGCAACGTGTCCAGTACCTGTTCGGCATCCAGCCCGGCAGCGCGCGCATTCCACAGCCCCAGCGGTGTGATCCGGTAGCTGTGCATGTGCTCCGGCGCGCGCTCGAGCTCGGCGAAGGCCGCGATGGCGTGGCGCGCCTCGGTGGCCTGCTCGTGGTCCACCTCCAGCAGGATGGTCTTGTCGCTCTGGACGATCAGCGGCCCGTCAGCCATCGGTGGTGCTCCTCTTCTTGCCGCCGGTCTCGTCGACCAGCTCGATGTCCATCACGCGGTGGATCGAGACCACGCGCTCGCTGTCGCGACCCGCGTCGAAGACCCGCAACCGGCCGCCGCCCACGGAGAGCGGCTGCAGGACCTCGTGCCGTTGGGTTCCGTTGGGTTCCACAATTCCGATCCGCACCGGCCGCTTGAGCCGGATCGCCTTGCGCAGGGTCTCCAAGGCCAGCAGCGGTTCCGCCTCCGCGCCTGCGGCGGACTTGGCCGACGTGCCCGCTCCGCGCAACCGGTCCAGCTGGGCCTGCAGGTCTTCGTCCGTGAGCAGCCAGGGATTGGTCCGGACCGGGAACGACGACGGCGCGATGCCAGCTACGCGGGTGATCCCACCTTGTGCAGGGGTACTTCCCGCCGCGCCGCCGGCGCCGCCCGCAGCGGTGAGGGCAACGCCGTCGTCGTCCTGATCCGGTGCGGGGGAATAGCCGAGCTCGCGCAGGGTGTGCAGCAGTTCGCGGGCGCCCGACTTCGACGCCAGCACGGTAGGCGCCAGCCTCCGCAGCCCCAGCAGCGCGGCCCGCGGATCCGCCAGCAGCGCGTCCAGGAGTTCATGGTCCTCGCTGCGCAAATAGGAGGACATGCTGCCCACCCGGACGGCACCGTGCCTGGCGGCGGTGTCTTCGACAAGGTAGCGCAGGGGCTGCGGTACCTCGGTGGCCGAGTGACGGGTCAGGAACTCGAGGATGCCCTCGGCGTCCTGCCCCGCATCCAAGGCGCGGCGGACGGAATCCGCGGAGAACCGGTAGATGGCGGCCGGACCCTGCCCCTCGGCGGTGGAAAGCAGCGCCAGTTCGCGGTTCACCGCCGGCTCGAGGTAGCCCGGGGCCACTGCGGTCAGGTCCGCCTGCAGCAGGAAATGGCTCAGCGGTTCCGGCAGCTGCCGGTCCAGCAGCTCCGCGGCCTCCTCCGGCTCGCCGGCGGCCAGCGCGGCACCTAGTTCGGTCAGCGCACCGGAGCCGAGCAGGCCCAGCCGCGCGGACTCAACCAGCATGCCCGGGACCAAACGCTCGAACCGGCGACGCAGCCGCGGCTGGTGCCAGCAGAGGTAATCGGTCACCAGGGACTCCGCCGGTGCCGCCACCGAGGTGCCGTCGCCGATTGGGAGGGAGAGTTCGGCGAGGGCAGCAAGCAAACGACGGCGGACGGCGGGTGCGTCGGGACGCGACGCTTCCGCGGCGAGGGCGTTAATGCCGGGCTTCGCCGCGTCCGGCCGGGAGTCCGGCCGCACGCCTGGCCGGGATCCTGGGCGGGCGTCTGGCCGGGAGCCCGGCTGGGCCGGGGACCCCACCAGCGCAGGCGCGCGGTCGAGCGCCAGCCACGCCGTGGCCAGCAGCAGCCACTGATGGTGACGGTCGGACGCGGCGTAAGTGCCGGCGTCGTTGGTCCTCCACTTACTGGTATCCACGTCCAAGGTGAGCAGCCCGGCCGCGGCAGTCAGCTCGAGCAGCCAGGACACCTCGGCGGTATCGATGCGCAGTTCATCCGCCAGCCGCTTGATTTCCCGCACGCCGACACCGCCGGCGCGCAGGTTTGCCACCGGCGTCGTGCCGGCGAGCACCAGGAGCTCGGAGACCAGCCGCAAGGTCTCGGCGACGGCGGAATAGGCGGCATTGTCGCGCAGGCTGGCCCGGACCGTCCGCGCCCGCCCGGTGCCGGACCTCGCGGCTTCTTCCTCCGTCCCGAACCCGGGGGCCGCGGTTTGCCAGGGGTTGATGAGGGCGCCGCCGCGGGCCGCGATCCCGGCGGCGCGCGGCAGTTCAACGTGGCTTGCATCCACCGGCACCAGCAGACCGCGGGCGAGCAACCACTCCACCGGCGAGCCCCCGGCGTCGTGCACTGGCAGATTCCGGAGCGCCTGGGGGACTGTGCCCACCGGCGAGCGGCGGAACCGCTCCAGCAGCTCGCCGGTCTTCGGCGGCGCCTCAGCCAGCAGCGCCTCCCAGGTGCCGGGAGCGGAGAGCCACAATTCGAGGGCCCGGGCAGCCGCGGAAGCCTTGTCCGCCGGAGATAACTCAGTATCACTGTCAGCACTGTCGGTGCCGTCGGGCAGCGGATAGCCGGCACCCCTGAGCGCAGCGACGACGGCGACCATCCGTTCGCCCGCCTCGGGGCTGGCGGCAGCGAGCTTCGCATAGGTGCGGCCCAAACCGGAAGGGTAAGGACCCAGCACGTCAGGCAGGCTGGCCACCGGGAGGAACCCAATCCGCTGGTCCAATCCGGCCGGAACCGGTACCAGCAGGCCCAGCGAGTGCAGCTTGGCGAGGTAGCCGTCCAGCTGCTGCATGCCGGTGTTGCCCGGCTGCTGCACGGTGGTGTCCGGCTCAGGGACGAGCAGCGGTGTGAGTGCGTCCGCGTCGATGCCCGTGCCGGCGTCGACGTCGGTGGTCAGGACTATCGTTTCGAGCAGGTCCAGCTCCGGTCGGGAGAGTTTCTCCAGCGCCCGCTGCAGGCTGATTCTGGTGCACGCCCTGGCAGCGAGGGCGGAAAAATCCGGCACCGGAGGCAGGCACAAATCCGGGCGGGCGCCCAGCAGCGCCCGCAGCTGATTATCGCTGCGGGCAGCCAAATCATCGGCCAACGCACGGATGGAGGACATCAGAATAACGTTACCCCGCCCGGCAAGCCCTGAAACTGGCTGAAGACGCGGGGATCAGGGCCCAAGCAAGATCAGAAGCTGCGCCGGCGCCTGATGCTGCGCAGAATCAGGAAGCCCATCAAGAGGAACGCCACCGGGAAACCGGTCCAGGCGATGGCCAGGAACCCGGGCCAGGCTTCGTTCCCGAAGAGGGCGCTGACCAGGATCACGGTCAGGCTGGCAAGCCCCGCGAGGGATACGACGGCGGCAATCGTCACCAGGGTGATCAGGAGCCTGCCCGTCTCCGGGCGGGCCGCGGAACTGGACGACGGAACAGGGGCGGACATGCAGATAACGCTAACAGCGGACATGTTGCCGGCAAAGTCCGGGACGGCTGCCGGAACAAGCTAATCTAGATAGAGACTTCCCCGTCTATGGTTACCGTACAGCCAGCACAGATCGCTGGCACCGGAACCTGCACGGGACATGAAAGCGCAGCAGCGGGCGATTACCCTGCAACGGAATCGTAGAACGAGGTAACTGAAGTGCCCATCGGCAAGGTCAAATGGTTTGACACGGAAAAAGGTTTTGGATTCCTGGCCACAGATGAGGGCCAGGAAGTGTTCCTGCATGCCTCCGCGCTTCCGGCCGGCGTCACCGAGGTCAAGGCCGGCACCCGCATGGAGTTCGGCGTAGCCGAGGGACGCCGTGGAGCGCAGGCCCTTTCGGCCCGCATCATTGATGCCAAGCCGTCGGTCGCGAAGGCCGTCCGGAAGCCGGCGGAAGACATGGCCGTCATCACCGAAGACCTCATCAAGCTGCTCGACGACATCTCCAACGGGCTCCGCAAGGGCCGCTATCCCGACAAGGCCCACTCGGCCAAGGTCGCCGCAGTGCTGCGCCACGTCGCGGATCAGCTGGACGTCTGAGCCGGCGGAGTCCATACATGAGCAGCGCTGAGACAGAAACGGAATCTGCAGTGGAACCAACAGTAGACACCGCCGCGGAAAGCCCTGCTCCGGTACGACGCCGGCCCGCTGCCAAGCGGCCCGCCAAACTGGATGCACTGCTGGCCGCTGCCGTGGACCGTGCCCGTCAGGGCGTGCTCGAGATGGCACCGGCAGAACAGGTCGGCGACCATGTGGGCGTGGTGGCGGAAGCCGAACGCCTGGTGGTCCACCGGTTCGAATCCTATCTGCCCGGCTACATCGGCTGGCAGTGGTTTGCCTCCCTCGCGCGCGCCCCGCGGAGTAAAGAGATCACGGTCTGCGAAATCGGCCTGCTGCCCTCGGAGAAGTCGTTGCTGGCGCCGGACTGGGTTCCGTGGGCCGAGCGGGTCCGTCCCGAAGAGGCCGCAGCGGAAGCCGAGAGCATCGCAGACGAAAACAACGACGGCGAAAACAACGACGGCGCCGGCCAGGCTCCAGACGAAGCAGCGAACGACGTCGATGGCGCCGCTGAAGCTGGACCAGTCGACGAAGCTGCCGCTCCAGCCGTGGATGAATCCGCTGGCCGAGCATCGGCTGACCCGGATCCCTCAACTTCGGACTCCGCAACGTCGGAGAACGCGGGCTCAGCGGACGCAGTGCTTGAGCCCTCGTCGTCGGAGCACTCGGCCGACAAACTCGTTACGGACGAACTCGCCTCGGATGTAAAGACAGCTGAGGCTAACGCGGAGGCAGTTGAGTCCGCCCCGGAGACAATCGACTCCGGCTTCGAGGCACCTGAGACCACCCCACACCCGGAGGCAACCGCCTAAACCATCCGCGGCCATGTGAATCCTGCGGCAGAAAGGAGCGCCTGTATAGATGTTCCGTTCGCTGCAGTTCTTCAACTACCGCATCTGGTTTGTCGGGGCGATCGTCTCCAACATTGGCACCTGGATGCAGCGGACCGCCCAGGACTGGCTGGTCTACGACATCCTGACCAAGCAGGACGCCGCTGCCATGGGCATCGTCATGGCGCTTCAGCTTGGCCCGCAGCTGCTCATGGCGCCATGGTCCGGATTGATCGCGGACAGTTTCAACCGGCGCCACCTGCTCATGATCACCCAGATCTCCATGGCATTGCTGGGGCTTGGGCTTGGCATCATGGTGATCACGGGCGTTGTGGAGCTCTGGCACGTCTACGCCTTCGCCCTGGCCTTGGGCATGGTGTCCTCCGTGGATGCCCCGGCCCGGCAGACCTTTGTCTCGGAGCTCGTCCGCGATGACTTCCTGCCCAACGCCGTCGCGCTGAACAGCACTTCCTTCAACCTGGCCCGCATGGTGGGACCGGCCGTTTCCGGCGTGCTCACAGTCGCCGTCGGGCCTGGCTGGGTTTTCCTCATCAACGCGGGCACGTTCGGGGCGATGATCGCCGCACTGCTGGTGATCCGTGGCAGTGAGCTGCGTTCGCTGCCCAAGGCTGCCAAGGGAAAGGGCAGGATCCGCGAAGGGTTCCGCTATGTGCGCCACCGGCCGGACCTGATGATCGTCATGACGGCGATCTTCATCATCGGAACCTTCGGACTGAACTTCGCCATCTATATTGCCGCCATGGCCCGGACCGAATTCGGCGGGCACGCCGGCGACTTCGGCCTGCTGTCGTCTGTCATGGCCATCGGCTCGGTCATGGGGTCACTGCTTGCTGCCCGCCGCGACCGGCCCCGGTTGCGATTCATTTTCGGGGCCGCGGCAGCCTTCGCGGTCGCCTGTACGGCGGCCGCCCTGGCACCCAACGCCTGGTTGTTCGGCCTGGCCCTCGTGCCCATCGGAGTGTCCGCGCTGACCATCATGACCGGTGCGAACGCCTACGTGCAGACCAACACGGATCAGGTGATGCGTGGACGCGTGATGGCGTTGTATATGGCGATCTTCATGGGCGGGACCCCGATCGGTGCTCCCATCGTCGGCGCCGTCACCGACGTTTTCGGACCCCGGTGGGGCCTGGGCGTGGGTGCGCTTGCCGGACTGGCCGCGGCACTGGTCGGCTTCATCTGGGCATGGCGCGCCAAACAAATGCGTTTCCAGTTCGACCGTACTGCCAAACGGAAGCTGCGCATTACCTACCTGCAGCAACGGCCGTAGGCTGCCCGAACCCTTGCCGGCGCTCGCGCAACACAAACAACAAGGCACCCTGGGAAAACCAGGGTGCCTCGTGCTGCAGTTGGCAGGAATCAGCCGTTCAACTGCTCAATCACGTAGTCCACGCAGTTGAGCAGGGCACTGACGTCCTCCGGCTCGATCGCGACAAAGGTGGCAATGCGCAGCTGGTTGCGGCCGAGCTTGCGGTACGGCTCAACATCCACCACGCCGTTGGCACGCAGGACCTTGGCGACGGCGGCGGCGTCGACCGAGTCATCGAAGTCCACCGTGGCAATGACGTTCGAACGGTGCTCGGGATTGACCACGTACGGAGTTGCGACGTCGGACGCTTCCGCCCAGCTGTAGACGCGGCCGGCGGAATCTGCCGTGCGCTTCGCGGCGAACTCCAGGCCGCCGTTGCTGTTGAGCCACTCGATCTGGCTGTTCAGGGTCACCAGAGTGGTCAGCGCCGGTGTGTTGTAGGTCTGGTTCTTCAGCGAGTTGTCGATCGCCGTCTGCAGGTTGAGGAAGTCCGGGATCCAGCGGTCGGTGCCGCCGATCTTTGCGGCGCGTTCCAGCGCTGCAGGAGAGAACATGCCCAGCCAGATACCGCCGTCGGACGCGAAGTTTTTCTGCGGCGAGAAGTAGTAAACGTCGCTCTCTGAGACGTCCACGTGCAGCCCGCCCGCGGCAGAGGTGGCGTCGACGAGCACCAGCGACCCTTCGTCTGCGCCGTCCACGCGCTTGACCGGAGCGGCAACACCGGTGGAGGTTTCGTTCTGCGCCCAGGCGTAGACGTCTACGCCGGCTTCGGCCTTCGGGGTGGGCCGGGAACCGGTCTCGGCCTTGATGATGGAGGATTCCGCCAGGAAGGGGGCGTTGTTCGTGGCCGCGGCAAACTTCGAGCTGAATTCACCGAAGGAGAGGTGCTGTGCCTTGTTCTCGACCAAGCCGAAAGTTGCGACGTCCCAGAAAGCAGTGGCCCCGCCGAGGCCGAGGATAACTTCGTAGCCCTCGGGAGCCTGGAAGAACGTCTGGAGGCCCTCGCGCACGCTGCCCACAAGGTTCTTGACCGGTGCCTGGCGGTGGGAGGTGCCGAGCAGATCCCGGCCGGCCGCCACAACGGCGTCGATCTGTTCGGAGCGGATCTTGGACGGTCCGGCACCGAAACGGCCGTCCTGGGGCAGCAGGTCTGCGGGAATGCTTATTGACTGGTTGTCGCTCATAAGGGCTTCTTCCTGGCGGGCTTACGCTGATCTCTAGACAGTTCGCCTTCGAACCTCCTCACATTCTGTCGCAGAGGTCCGGCCGTCCGATACTTGAGACGCGCATATTTCGCATGCTGGACCAGTGATGCTGGCGCGTCCCGTCATCTGTCGTGCGTCTGGTGCAAACACCGGAATTATCGGCACTTGGGGCAAACAAGATAACCTTGTTGGGGGACCACGACGCCGGTGCGTCGGCTTTCGGATCTATCCCGCCACCTGCGCTGAGGAGCAAGAATTCCAGTGACTGATCTCATCGACACAACCGAGATGTACCTTCGGACCATTCTCGAGCTGGAAGAAGAGAACATCGTTGCCCTGCGGGCCCGCATCGCGGAGCGCCTGCGCCATTCCGGACCTACCGTTTCCCAGACCGTGGGGCGGATGGAGCGTGACGGTCTAGTGGTTGTCTCCGGAGACCGGCACCTGGAGCTTACGGAGAACGGCCGGCGCCGCGCCACCGAAGTGATGCGCAAGCACCGGCTGGCCGAGCGGCTCCTTGCGGATGTCATCGGTCTGGACTGGGCTTACGTCCACGACGAAGCATGCCGGTGGGAGCATGTGATGAGCGAGCGCGTGGAGCAGCGCCTCTATGAGCTGCTCGGCAAACCTACTGAGTCGCCATACGGCAATCCCATTCCGGGGCTCGAGGCACTGGGTGGAAAGCCTGCTGAGCAATTCATCAACGGTGTTGTTAACCTCACAGAGGCCATGCGGAAGTACCAACCGTCGGACACCGTGACGATTATCCGGCTGGCCGAGCCGATCCAGGTGGAGCCGGAATTGCTCCTCCAACTTGATGAAGGTGGCCTGAAACCCGGGGCCAAGCTGCAACTGGAAACCGTTGGCGAATACATTTCAGTTCGTGTCCCAGGCATCGAGGGCGCACTCGAACTGCCGCCCGAGGTAGCTGCCCACATCTTTGTGGCGTTCGATCCCGTCCCAGCCGGAAACGCTTAACCCTGTTGTCCACAGGTATGGATAAAGGAATTATTACTCTGAAGGGTTTCCCTTTATAGTTGTTGCTTGACGCCGATGCATTGGCGTCACCTGATCCGTAGCCGAACCCTGTCAGCGGATCAGCGACCCGCATTGACAGGGGCGGAGGACCCACGATCGGCAGCCTACCCAGCTGCCTAGGGGTGAAGCCACGCTTGATTTCGGTACCAGCTGCTTTCCGCACTGATACCGCACGTCTTGTGGCCGAGTTATCTCTTACTCGAATCCGACAGCTAACTTCGCAGGCTTATAGGAGAGGGAAGACTTTTGTCAGAACAAAGAGCCACGGGACGGCGTCGTTCGGCCGCCCCGGCAGGTAGGTCGCGTTCGCGTTCAGGAAGCACCGGCCGTCGACGCGCCGAAGCTGCTCCGTCGCCCGTTACCGCAGTAGTCCGAGGCGCCGGCCAAAAGGCCGCTATCGTGGCAACCGCATCCGGCATGGCGCTTACTGTCCTGCTGCCCACAACCGCAGGTGCCTCTGCGTCCGGCGAACCCACCGTTGATGCGGCAGCAGCCGAGGTCACAGCCGTCGCCGCCGCACCCGTGACGGCGGCAGCGGAAGTTGATCTGCACTTCCAGCGCGCCGGCCTGACGAGCAATTTTGACCCGGACGCCAAGCTCGAACAGGTCATGGTGGCATCCGGCAGTGATGCCAAGGCCGTCAGCAGTGAAGGTACGCTGTCCCAGCCAATGGAGATGGACAGCATGAAGATGACCTCGCCGTTCGGTATGCGGGTCAATCCCGTGACCGGATATGCCGGTGAAATGCACACCGGCCAGGACTACGGCGCAGCCTGCGGCTCGCCGGTCTACTCTGCCGCTGGCGGCACGGTCAAGGAAGCCGGCTGGTTTGGCGGCTACGGCAACCGCGTAGTGGTGGACCACGGTAACGGTCTTGAGACCACGTACAACCACCTGACAAGCATTAGCGCCAAGGTTGGCGACACCGTCAGCCGTGGGGAGTTGTTGGCCCAAAGCGGTACGACCGGTAATTCCACCGGCTGCCATCTCCACTTTGAGGTAGTTGTCAATGGCGACATGGTTGACCCTAAGGGCTGGCTGTAACCAAAGACACACCATTCCGTGACCGGAGTGTGACTTAGAAGATGAAACGTTATAGTGTCGAACCCGTGCCGAAGACCGGTTAGAGGTTTGGCACCTCCGGGTGGATTGCCTAGCTCTGCCACTTCCCGGGGTCCGTTCGCAACGATTTCGCATGGCAGGGGCGGGGGAACCAACTTCCGGG
>NZ_JBNHFQ010000016.1:0-61320 GCF_059090425.1 Arthrobacter sp. B055-34 | reverse complement strand
GCAGCACCGTTTGGAAATCGCGTACCGGCCACGAATGGACCAGCACGCCGGAAAACAGTTGGTCCATCCGCCCACCAGCCGAACCACCACCACCGGACCTCTACACCCCACTGCCCTTCTGAAAATGATTGACGTGCATATGTCGTCAACGTAACCTGACGGCATGGCCTCAAAAACTGATCTAAGCCAAGCAGAAGGTGGCGATCCTCTGCAGGAGCTCGGCGCTATCCGCACGGCCCGATTGCAATTGGAGCGGCAGGAGCACTACTGGGTGCTGCAAGCTCGGAACGCCGACGTCAGTTGGGCGGCCATTGCCGCAGTCCTGGGCGTGAGCAAGCAGGCGGCTCATCAGAAGTTTCGCAAGCGGTCGGCCGGGTGATGTAAGAGTCGGCTGATGCAGGAAGTCAGCCTGATGAGGCACCGTTCGCAAATCGACGGTTCCGGAAACAAAAATGAGGCCCGGTCAAATGTTGACCGAGCCTCATCTCAAGTGGTGCGCCCAGAGGGATTCGAACCCCCGGCCTTCTGTTCCGTAGACAGACGCTCTATCCAGCTGAGCTATGGGCGCTTTGGCCTCGCGGCCGGATATAACTCTAGCGTGTTTCCTTCCGGTCACCAAATCGGCGCTAGGGTGAGGATCGCCACTCCTCATAAACCCACGGAATCATGCGGCTGGCTCCGCATTGCGACGGTCGGTGACTAGTGTGAACTAGACCGGTCTATATGACCTTTATCACTTAAATCGAGGAGCTCGAATCGAAAAACCTTGATTTTCCGCGGTTGACTGTCACTCTGAACAGTGCTGCGCGTTACAAAGCTGCAGTCCGGTCTACCCCACGGCCCATAGCATCAATACACACCACTGGCCCGAGAAAGGGAAGAGTCATGGGCGATAACGCGCGTCAGCCGGTTCTTGACGAAACACTCAAGAACGCACCAACTACACATGCCAAGCTTCTGGCCTGGGTTGCCGAAGTTTCCGAGCTGACGCAGCCTGACTCAGTCTATTGGGTGGACGGTTCCGAAGCAGAGTACAAGCAACTCACGGATGAACTGGTCGAGGCCGGCACACTCAAGCGGCTGAACCCCGAGTTGTTCCCGAACTCCTTTGCCGGCTCCTCCGATCCCAAGGACGTGGCCCGCGTCGAAGAGCGGACGTTTATCTGCTCGGAGAACGAACGCGACTCCGGCTTCACCAACAACTGGATGGATCCGGCCAAGATGAAGGGCATCCTGCGGGAGCGCTTCGCCGGCAGCATGCGTGGCCGCACCATGTATGTGATCCCGTTCGTCATGGGACACCTGGACGCAGAAGATCCGAAGTTCGGCGTCGAAATTACCGACAGCGCTTACGTGGTCGCCTCCATGCGCATCATGGCCCGCATTGGCTCGGATGTGCTGCGCAAGATCGAAGAGCTGGATGCCTTCTTCGTGCCGGCACTGCACTCCGTCGGTGCTCCGCTGGAGCCGGGTCAGCAGGATGTCCCGTGGCCGTGCAACGAGGAGAAGTGGATTGTCCACTTCCCCGAGGAGCGCTCCATCTGGTCCTACGGTTCCGGCTACGGTGGCAACGCGCTGCTGGGCAAGAAGTGCTACTCCCTGCGCATCGCGTCCGTCATGGCCCGCGACGAGGGTTGGCTTGCCGAGCACATGCTCATCCTTAAGCTGACCAGCCCGGAGAACAAGGCGTACCACATCGCTGCGGCGTTCCCGTCTGCGTGTGGCAAGACCAACCTGGCCCTGCTGGATCCGACCATCGAAGGCTGGAAGGCCGAGACCCTCGGTGACGACATCAACTGGATGCGCTTTGGCAAGGACGGCGAGTTGCGGGCAGTCAACCCCGAGGCTGGCCTGTTCGGTGTTGCACCGGGTACGGGGTGGAGCACCAACCCCAACGCCATGCGCGCCATTGCCAAGGGCAACTCCATCTTCACCAACGTGGCACTGACCGACGACGGCGGCGTCTGGTGGGAAGGAATGACGGATGAGGTTCCCGAGCACCTGACCGACTGGCAGGGCAACGAATGGACCCGGGAGGCCGGCCGTCCCGCCGCGCACCCGAACTCGCGGTTCTGCACGCCCATCGACCAGGTCGACATGCTGGCACCGGAGTACCACGACCCGCAGGGCGTCGCCATCGACGCCATCCTCTTCGGTGGCCGCCGCAAGACCACCATCCCCCTGGTCACCGAGGCCCGCGACTGGACCAACGGCATCTTCATGGGCTCCACGCTGTCCTCGGAAACCACTGCTGCTGCAGCAGGTGCCGTGGGCGTGGTCCGCCGCGATCCGATGGCCATGCTGCCCTTCATGGGTTACGACGCTGGCGACTACCTGCGCCACTGGATCACCGTTTCTGGCAAGGGCAATCAGGAGCGTCTGCCCAAGATCTTCCTGGTCAACTGGTTCCGCCGCACGGCCGACGGTGGCTTCGCCTGGCCGGGCTTCGGGGACAACTCCCGAGTGCTGAAGTGGGCAATCGAGCGCATCGAAGGCAAGGCCGACGCCACGGAAACGCCGATCGGCTTCGTGCCGACGCCGGACTCCCTCGATCTCACCGGTCTGGACATGACGCCGGAACAGGTTGAGGAAGCCGTCAAGGTTGATCCTGCTGAATGGGCCGAAGAGCTCAAGGGCATCGAGGAATGGTACGCCCGCTTCGGCGAGTCCCTGCCGGAGCAGCTGTCCGCACAGCTGAAGGTGCTGCAGGAACGCTTCGCCGCGTAAGGTTCCCTGCCGCTAGGCCATACGGAAGCAGGTCCCGACAATTGAGTCGGGGCCTGCTTCTTTTAACTGGCTTCGGGCGTATCTTGTAGAGGACCGCCGCCCGCGACCCCCGGAGGAGCCTCGGAATGACTCAAAGCGCACTTGTTGGACGCTTGGCGGGGTTCGACGCCGGGGATATCGCTTTGGCGGGAGGCAAGGGTGCCAACCTTGGCGAGCTGATCCGAAACGGCTTTCCCGTGCCGGATGGCTTCGTCGTTACGACCAGGGCCTACGCCGCCCTGCTGGACTCCACCCCGCTGGGTGCGAATCTGGCAGAACTGCTGCAGTCCGGCGTGGACGGCGCCAGCATCAGGGCGGAATTTGCCGCCACGGCCGTTCCGCCAGAAATCCGGGTTGCAGTAGCGGATGCGTATGCACAGCTGGGGTCGAAACTGGTAGCCGTGCGGTCGAGTGCCACAGCCGAGGACCTGCCGGGCGCGGCCTTCGCCGGCCAACAGGACACTTACCTCAATGTTGTCGGTGCGGATGCAGTGATCAATGCCGTGGCGGATTGCTGGGCCTCGCTCTGGACGGACCGGGCGATCGCGTACCGCCAGCGGCGGGGGATCGATCCGCATGAGGTGGCCATCGCCGTCGTCGTTCAGGAGATGGTTCCGGCGGAGATTGCCGGCGTGATGTTCGGCGCGAACCCGGTAACCGGTGCCCGGGATGAGATTGTCGTGGATGCCAGCAGCGGGCTGGGGGAGGCGGTGGTCTCCGGCCTGGTCACCCCGGACCATTATGTTCTCGACGGTGCCGGACGCCTGACGGCTTATGCCCCTGGTCGACGTGAAGTGGTGATTCACGCGTACGACGACGGCGGAACCCGCGGGAGCCGAGGTGCCGGCGAGGGGCACAGCCGTGTCGAGGCTCAGGGCGCCGCGGAGCTACAGCCGCCGCTTAGTCCGGCACAGCTCGCGCAACTCGCGCAGCTGGTGGAGCAGGCGGCGGAGCTGTTCGGTCGACCGCAGGACATGGAGTGGGCGATAGCCGGGGGCCGGCTGTATGTTCTGCAATCCCGCCCGATGACGGCCTTGCCGCCGCAGCCGGGGAAATTGAACCGGTTCCAGAAGCTGATGGGGCCGTTCTTCCTGGAGATGTTCACGCAGCGTCCGTTCCCGTTGGACGTTTCCGGCTGGCTGGACCGGGGAATCGGCGCCATGCTCCGGGACATGGCCGGCAGTGTCGGCGTCCGCTTCCCGAGCATTCAACAGCTGTTGCCGGAAGAGGACGGGGTTGTGGTCCGGCTGGTCCCGCCGATCCCGCGGCCGACGCTCCGGACTCTGGCCGCGCCCTTGTACATCGCCCTGCGCGTCCGTCGGTTCAAGCCGGAAAAGTGGACCGAGGACGGCCGGTTCACCGCCTTCCTGGCCGAGGTGGAGCAGCTGAATGCCCTGGATCCGGAGCCGCTGCGCTGGCAGGACGTCATCCAGCTGGCCGAGGACGCCTTTGCCGCGATCCACTGGATTACCGAACTGCGAGCTTCCTATCTGCCTGGTGCCTTTGTCCCGCAGGCGAAGCTGCGGCTGTTATTGCTGCTGCTGGGCAAACCCCGGCTGGCTTCCGCGCTGATCGCCGGAGCCGAAACCCGCACCAGCCAGGCTAACCGCGGCATTGAGCAGCTGGCGGAAGGCGTCCGACGCGATCCAGTCCTGTCCGCGGCGTTCGACGAGCTGGCCCCAGCGGACTTGCTCGTCCGGCTGGCGGAGCCGGAGTTCGCCGGCTTCCGCGCCGATTTCGACGCTTTCCTGGCGGAGTACGGCCACCGCGAGACAGTGAGCGTTGTCCTCAGCAGCGCACCCACCTGGTCCGGCGCTCCCGACGTGCTGCTCGGCCTGGTCAAGGCGATGTTGGGCGAGCGGCACCAGGGCGCTGACCAGACCGGACAGGCCCTGCGGGAGCTGGAGCGCCATCCCGCCCTCCGGATCGGGCCGCTCCGGCGCCAGGTTCTTGACGCCGTCGCGGCTGCCAAAACGGGCATAGCGTTCCGCGAAGACACCCACTTCTATGCCACGAAGCTGCTGCCACCGCTGCGCCGGGCGCTGCGGGAGCTCGGGCGGAGGCTCGCCGCGGCCGGTGTGCTGGACTCACCGGACCAAGTCCACCACCTGCGATTCGACGAACTCCAAACGATGACAATCGGCGGCGGCGGCGGTGGGGACGGCGACGGCGGGGCGCTGCCGGCCGCCGAACGCGAGCGGTACCGCCGCATGGTGCTTGCCCGCGAGGCAAAACGCCGCGAGCTCGAAGGCATCCCGCTGCTGCCGATGGATGCCCTCTTCGCCGGCAGGCGCAGGCAGGGGAATGCGCTGGTTTCCGGCACAGCAGCCAGTGCGGGCCGGGCAGCCGGACGGGTCCGGGTGATCCGCTCGCCGGCGGATTTCGGCACCCTGGCCAGCGGGGAGATCCTGGTGTGCCCGTACACCAATCCCTCGTGGACGCCGTTGTTCCAGCGAGCCGCCGCCGTCGTCGTGGATGCCGGCGGCCTCGGCTCGCACGCCGCGATCGTGGCCCGCGAGTACGGCATTCCGGCGGTGATGGGAACCGGCACCGGAACCAAGGTGCTGCAGGACGGCCAGCAGGTGCTGGTCGATGGGTCGGCAGGCCTGGTTGTTCCTGCCGGCAATGAGCTTACTTGACGATGAGTGCGCTTAACAACGATGGCGGCCCGGACGTTTCCGGGCCGCCGTCGTTGGGATGGTGGCTGGTTCTTCGACGGGCCTTAGTTGGCCGAGGCGAGCCAGAGGTCCGGACCGAAGACCTCGTAGTGGATCTTGGTGGCGGGGATGCCGGCATCGATCGCCTGGCTGCGGATGGACTGCATGAACGGCAGCGGGCCACAGACGTAGACGGAGGCATCGGCCGGCAGTACGACATCCTGCAGGGACATGAAGCCTGTGCTTGCGCCTTCGGCCGGTTCCTCGAGCCACAGCTTGAGGTTGGCGCCGTCGAGCTTTTCGATGTCGTTGACCATCTGGTCGCGGAGGGCCCAGGCCTCCAGGTTCTTTTCCGCGTGCAGCACCATTACTTCGCGGCTGGAACCCTGCCGGGCCAGGGAGCGCAGCGCGGATGCGGACGGGGTGCAGCCGATGCCTGCCGTCGCGAAGACCACCGGAGTGTCGCCCTCGTCCAGGGTGACGTCGCCGTAGGGGTTGGACAGCTCGAGTACATCGCCGACCTGGACGTTCCGGTGGAGCACGGGGGAGACGTCACCGCCGTCGTCGAGCTTGGTGGTGAAGACGCGGCGGTCCGTGGAGTCGACGTCGGCGGAGAGCGAGTACTGGCGGACCTGGCGCAGGCCGTCGGGCAGCTGGACCTTGACGCTGACGAACTGGCCGGGGCGGGCGACGGTGACCGGGGTGTCATCCGCCGGCTCAAGGACGAACGTCATGGACCCGGTGCCGGCCTGGTTCTTCTCCACGACCTTCCACGGCGTCCACATCTTGTTGTTAGCCTGCTGTGTGTAGAGGCGCTTTTCGATCTTGATCAGGGCATTGGCCATCAACCAGTAGACCTCGGTCCAAGCTTCGGCGATCTCGGCTGTGATCACATCGGCCAGCTCTTCGGCGAGGGCTTCGAAGAGGTACTTGTAGACGATCTCGTACTGATCTTCGGTGATGCCCAGCGAGGTGTGCTTGTTGGCGATGCGGCTGAGCATGGTCTCGGGGATCAGGTCCGGGTTGGCGATCAGAGCGGAGGCGAAGGCGGCGATGGAGCCGGCCAGGGCCTTCTGCTGCTCCCCGTTGCGCTGGTTGGCGCGGCTGAAAAGCCCGTCCAGGAGTTCCGGATGCGCCGCGAACAGGCGGCTGTAAAAGTTCGGTGTAATGCTCCCCAACCGCTCGCCCACGAGGGGGAGGGTGGTTTCAATGATGGGGCGGGACTTCTCCGAGAGCATCGTTACTCCTTGGGTCAGAAGGTGGTTGACGCCTCAAAAGTAGCATTCAAAATGCTGGTTTAAATCCACATTTCTACCGCGTGTAGAAAGTTCTTTGATTTTTCGCAGCTAGGGTTGGCGGCGTGTGCCCAACATCACAAGAACCGGCTCCATTTGAGCCTGATGCGGCAGGCTCGAGACGACCAGATCGTCGAGCTCGCGGTAGAAGGCCTCGCGGGCGCGGCGCAGGGCCCCGCGCAAGCCGCAGTTGTTGCTCATCGGGCAGTTACCGGCGGCGCTTTCGCAGTCGACGGGGTCTTCGCGCTCGTCCAGTTCGCGCAGCAGCCAGCCCACCGCCGTCGTACGCCCTTTGGCGCTCAAACGCACGCCTCCGGAGCGGCCGCGGACCGCGTCCACGAGGCCGAGGGAGCGCAGTTTCAGAACTGCTTTGCTGACGTGGTTGTAGGGAGTCCCGACGCCGTCGGCGATGGCCTGGGTGGTCAGCAGTTCGCCTTCGGGCGAGGCGCTGAGCAGCATGAGGGCGCGCAGGCACACGTCAGAGAAGGCATTGATCCGCATGCAGGCATTCTAACGCCGCCGCGTGGATGCTCCGTCCGGTCTTAGGCGGGCGGCCAGACGATCCGGTCCTGCGGGTCGATGAACGGATCCGGGTAGGTCCATTCGCCGTCGTCGTCATGGCTGTAGGGCTGGATGGCCGCGATGGCGGCTCCCCACGAATGCTCGGTGGCGACGTGGATGGCGTCCGTGTCATTGTCGGGCAAATAGATGTCGCTGATCACCGCGATGGCGCGGAACTGCGACTTCTCCTGCTGCAGCGCGGTGTAGATGTCCTGGATCATGGCATCCGCGTCCACCTCGTCGGATTCTTCATCGCCCTCGATGTCCTCGGGCTGGACGGCGATCAGTCGCAGCTCGCCGTCTGTGGTCATCACCAGGCCCACCGGCAGGAAGGCGCCGTGTTCTTCCAGTTGCTCCTGTGCCATGCCCAGGCCGGTACCGAAGAGCGTGTCGATGTCGTTCAGGACCTCAGGTTCTATGCCTTCGCGCCACGAAGTGCCCTCTGTGCTCATTGGTTATTCCCTTACCAGTCCCAGGACGGTGTCCCGGACCTTGTCCAGTGTTGCGGTGTCGATGGCTTCTGCGTTCAGGCGCAGGAAGGGTTCGGTGTTGGACGGGCGGAGGTTGAACCACCAGGAGCCGTCGCGGGCGGTGAAGGTCACGCCGTCGAGTTCGTCGATGTCCACGTCGTCGCCGGAGAACCGGGCGCGGACGCGGGCGACGGCGGCGTCCTTGTCCTCGATTTTGGAGTTGATTTCGCCGGAGGAGACGTAGGGCTCGTACTCGTGCGCGAGGGCGGAGAGCGGCTGGTTCTGTTCGCCGAGGGCGGCGAGGACGTGCATCGCGGCGAGCATGCCGGTGTCGGCGTTGAAGAAGTCGCGGAAGTAGTAGTGCGCGGAGTGCTCCCCGCCGAACACGGCGCCTTCGGCGGCCATCACGGCCTTGATGAAGGAATGCCCCACCCGGGTGCGCACGGCGCGGCCGCCGTCGGTGGCGACGAGTTCGGGCACGGCGCGGGAGGTGATCAGGTTGTGGATGATGACCGGGGTGTGCTCGCCAGCGGCCTTGGCGCGGGCGATTTCTCGGCGGGCCACCAGTGCGGTGACGGCGGAGGGGGAGACCGGGTTGCCGGTTTCGTCGATCACGAAGCAGCGGTCCGCGTCGCCGTCGAACGCCAGGCCGATGTCCGCGCCGTGGGCGACGACGGCGGCCTGCAGGTCGCGCAGGTTTTCCCGTTCCAGCGGGTTGGCCGGATGGTTCGGGAACGTGCCGTCGAGCTCGAAGTACAGTTCGATGATTTCCAGCGGCAGGGCCGGAAGCACGCCGTCGCCCAGGACCGCGGGGGTGGTCAGCCCGGCCATGCCGTTGCCCGCGTCGACCACGACCTTCAGAGGCCGGGAACCGGAGAGGTCAACCAGGGAGCGCAGGTAGGCGGCGTAGTCGGCCAGCACGTCCTGTTCGCTGAGCGTGCCGGGGTCGGAGGCGGGGATGCCGTCGGTAAGGTAGCGGGCCGCGGTGTCGCGGATCTCGAAGAGTCCGGTGTCGGAGGAGACCGGGACGGCGCCGGGCAGGGCCATTTTCATGCCGTTGTATTCGGCCGGGTTGTGCGAGGCGGTGAAGACGACGCCGGCCGCGGACAGGGTGCCGCAGGCGAAGTAGAGCTCGTCCGTGGAGATCAGGCCCAGCATCTTCGGGTTCGCGCCGCGGGCCGCGGCGCCGCGGGCGAAGGCCCGGGCGAATTCGGGGGAGGACGGGCGCATGTCCCCGCCGACCAAGACGGTCTGACCGGCCAGTCCGAGGACGTCCACAAACGCGGCGCCGGTGGCCTCCACCGTGGCCGCGGTAATCGTTTCGCCAACGATGCCGCGCACGTCGTACGCCTTGAAGGACTCCTGGAAAGAAACACTAAGATCGAGACTCGTCACCGCCCTAGCTTATAAGGAACCCCTGTGGATAACCGACAGGACTGTCAGGCGCGGCTGTAATACTGGGGTAATGGCTGATTTGCAGAGCATGACCGGACAGGTAACCGACCTTCGGGAAGAAGCAACCGAAATCCTCCGCCGGCTGGTGGGAAATCCGGAGGCACAGTTCCACTCGGGGCAGTTCGAGGCTGTGGAAGCTCTGGTGGCCGGCGGCCGGCGGGCGCTGGTGGTCCAGCGGACGGGCTGGGGAAAGTCCGCCGTCTACTTCGTGGCAAGCCTGCTGCTGCGTGCCCGGGGCGCCGGGCCGACCCTGATCGTCTCCCCGCTACTCGCGCTGATGCGGGACCAGGTCTCCGCGGCCGAACGCGCCGGGGTCCGCGCCGCCGCCATCAACTCGGCCAACCAGTTGGAATGGGACGACATCCGAGCCAAACTGGCGGGCAACAGCGTGGATGTCCTGCTGGTCTCCCCGGAGCGGCTGAACAATCCGCGGTTCCGTGATGAACAGCTGCCTGAGCTGATCCGCAGCTCGGGTCTGCTGGTGATCGATGAGGCTCACTGCATCTCGGACTGGGGCCATGATTTCCGCCCCGACTACCGGCGTATCCGGGACCTGATCGAGCAGTTGCCCGCATCCGTGCCGGTACTGGCCACTACCGCGACAGCAAACTCGCGCGTGGTCCACGACATCGAAGAACAGCTTGGTGCCGCGGCCCTTGCCGGCGACGTTGCGGCCGACGGACAGGTGCTGACCATCCGCGGGCCGCTGGCCCGGGAATCGCTGCGTCTGGGCGTGCTGCGCCTGCCCAATGCAAGGGCACGGCTGGGCTGGCTGCTGACGCATTTGCACGAGCTGCCCGGCAGCGGCATCATCTACGCCCTGACCGTTTCCAACGCCGAGGACACCGCCCGGCTGCTGCGTGAGGCGGGCCACGAAGTGCTTGCCTACACCGGCCGGACGGACCCGGCGGACCGCGAGGCTGCCGAGGCGGCGCTTAAAGACAACCGGGTCAAGGCACTGGTCGCCACCAGCGCGCTGGGCATGGGGTTCGACAAGCCGGACCTGGGATTCGTGGTGCATCTCGGGGCGCCGTCGTCGCCGGTGGCGTACTACCAGCAGGTGGGCCGCGCCGGCCGCGGAACGCCGAACGCTGACGTCTTGCTGCTGCCCGGCCGCGAAGACCGCGACATCTGGGAGTACTTCGCCACCGCGTCCATGCCGAACGAGGACATCGCGCTGGCCGTGCTGCGGGAACTGGCGCAGCCGGGGATCGTGCTGTCCACCGCTGCGCTGGAAACCCGGGTCAATCTCAAGCGCTCCCCGCTGGAGCTGCTGCTCAAGGTGCTGGCCGTGGACGGGGCCGTACAGCGGGTCTCGGGCGGCTGGGAAGGCACCGGGCAGCCCTGGGATTATGACCGCGAGCGCTACGAGCGCATTGCCAAGGCGCGCGTCGCGGAGCAGAACTCCATGCTGGATTACGAGAACACCACCGGCTGCCGGATGGAATTCCTCTCCCGGGAGCTGGACGATCCGGCGGCGGCACCGTGCGGCCGCTGCGATAACTGCGCCGGCCGCTGGTACGCGGAATCGGTGGCCGAGTCCGCCACGGAAAGCGCCGATGCGGCCCTGCACCGGGTGGGTGTCGAACTGGATCCGCGTGCCATGTGGCCCACCGGCATGAACCGGCTCGGTGTGGAGGTCAAAGGCAAGATCGGACCGGCGGAGGCGAACCTGCCCGGCCGTGCGCTGGCCCGTCTGACGGATCTGGGCTGGGGCGGCAAACTGCGCGAACTGTTGTCTGATCAGGCGCCGGACCGGCCGCTGGACCAGCTGACCCTGCAGGCCTGCGTCCGCGTGCTCGCGGAATGGGGCTGGGCCCAGCGGCCCGTCGCGGTGGTCAGCGTGCCGTCCCGGACCCGCCCGCAACTGGTCGGTTCGCTGGCAGAAGGATTGGCCAGCATCGGGCGGATGCCCTACCTGGGCGCTCTGTCCATGCCCGGCGGTGGTCCGAAGAGCGGCCCGGGCGGCAACAGCGCGTACCGTTTGGCCGACGTCTGGGATCAGTTCGAGGTGCCGGCCGGTGGAGCCGAATGGTTCGCGGCCAACCCGGGGCCGGTTCTGCTGGTGGATGATCTGGCGGACAGCCGGTGGACCGTTACGGTTGCCGGCCGCACGTTGTGCCGGGCCGGAGCCGAGGCCGTGCTGCCGTTCGCCCTGGCTCTGAAGGCCTGATGGCGCGGGGCTGAGAGGCCCCCGTGCCCACCTGCCCGCCCTGTCGCCGGGGCGGGTGGGGCCTCAGACTCCGCGGAACGCCGCGTGGAAACGCAAAAGGCCCCTGCGGTTCCTCGCGGAACTGCAGGGGCCAAACGCGGAGACGGGGGGATTTGAACCCCCGGTCGAGTTTAACCCCGACCCTTCATTAGCAGTGAAGTCCATTCGGCCGCTCTGGCACGTCTCCAAGATGCTGTTGCCAGCCCATCAAGATTACCCAGATAACGGGGCCAGATCAAAACGGGCGCCAACAGGTGGTCTCCGCCGCCGGTCTGCGGGCCTCAATCGGTGAGCGCGTTCCACAGAAAGGTGTTGGACAGCGTCTGCAGGCGGGCGGCCTGTTTGTTGTCGCTGGCGCCGGCATGGCCACCTTCGAGCGCTTCGTGGAACCAGACATTCTGCACGCCCATGGCCCGCATCCGGGCCGCCATCTTCCGTGCCTGCACCGGTCCGACCCGGTCATCCGAGGTTGCCGTCCAGATCAAGGTGTCCGGGTAGTCGGTTCCCGGCTCAAGCAGGTGGTACGGCGAGAAGGTGCGGATGAAGTCCCACTGCGCCGGGTCCTCCGGGTCGCCGTATTCGGCAACCCACGAATACCCCGCGGACAGCTTCGTATAGCGGGCCATGTCCAGCAGCGGGACCCCGCAGGAGACCGCCCCGAACAGGTGCGGGTACCGGGTGAGCATGTTCCCCACCAGCAGCCCGCCGTTGGAACCGCCCGAGCAGCCCAGACGCTCCCGCCGGGTCACGCCGCGGTCCTTCAGATCCTGCGCGACGGCCGCGAAATCCTCGTAGGCCCGGTGCCGGTTCGCCTGCAGTGCGGCGCGGTGCCAGGCCGGGCCGTACTCGCCGCCGCCGCGGATGTTGGCGAGCACGTACACTCCGCCGCGCCCGTCCGCCGGGCGCTGCTGCAGCCAGGCCCGCCCGACGGTCCCGCTGTAGGCGGGCGTCCTGCTGACCTCGAACCCGCCGTAGCCCGAGAGCAGGGTGGGATTGCCGCCGTCGTACGTAAGGTCTTTGGGTCCCACTTGGAAATACGGGATCTTGGTGCCGTCCTCGGACACGGCGAAATGCTGCTCCACCGTGTAGCCGGAGGCATCAAAGAACGACGGCGACGACTTCACCGCCGTCGCGGGGTGATCTGCCACGGTGCCGCGGGAGAGCGTGGACGGCGTGAGGAAGCCCGTGGCCACCAGCCAGTAGTCGTCGCTGTCCTCATCGTCCACGGCCGAGGCGTCCACCGAATGCAGTGGCGGGCAGGCATCGAGTTCCACGGCCGCCCAGTTCTTCGCCGGGTCCAGGACCAGCACCTGCGAGGAGACGTCCTGCAGCAGGTTCAGCAGCAGGAAGTTCTGCGTCCAGCTCCAGGACTGCAGCGAGGTGCCGGCATCCGGCGTGAAGAGGGCGATGAGGTCGCGGCTGCCGGCGAGGAAATCCTCGAGCCCGACGGCCAGCAGCGAGCCCGCCGGGTAGGTGGTGTCGGTGCCGGCAGGCTGCCAGTCGGTCTGCGGGCGCAGGGTCAGCCACTGTTTGTGGAAGCCGACCTCCACATCCGTGGGCACGTCGATGGGCAGCCATCCGCCGTCGCGCCTGAGGTAGTTGCGGTAGTTGAAGAAATCGATCACGTCTACCGCGATCTCGCGCTCGAAACCGGGTGTGGAGTCGTGGACGGCCTGCGCCAGCATATGCTCGGCGGGCACTTCGAAATACGGTTCGGCGTCCGCCGGGCTCTGGCCGCGGCGCAGGATCCGGCTGGTGCGCGGGTAGGAGGACGTGGTCATGCTGCCGGGACCGAAGTCCGTTCCGAGCAGGATGGTGTCCTCGTCCAGCCAGCTGGCGTAGGTCTTGGCGGCGGGAATCTCGAAGCCGCCGTTCACGAAGCTGCGGGTTTCGACGTCGAACTCGCGCAGCGTGACCGCGTCCCCGCCGTCAGGGGAGAGCCGCAGCAGCGCGCTCCGGTAGCTGGTGCCGTCCGCGGGGCGGAGGAACTGCGAACCGGCGAAGACCCATTCCGTCCCTTCGGCCGCGGCCAGCGCGTCGACGTCCAGCAGGACGTCCCACTCGGGCGAGTCCTGCAGGTAGCTCTCCCACGTAGTGCGCCGCCAGAGGCCGCGGGGGTTCGTCTTGTCCCGCCAGAAGTTGTAGTAGAAGTTGCCGCGCTTGGTGACGGCAGGAATCCGGTCCTCCGAGTCCAGCACCTCGAGCACGCTTTGCTCCAGCTCCAGGAACTTCTCGTCTACCAGCTTGGCCTGGGTACGGGCGTTTTGGTCGCGGACCCAGTCCAGCGGCTTCTCGCCGTAAATGTCTTCGAGCCAGCGGAACTCGTCGTCGGGCAGGTGGGTGGGCTCCTGAGTCATGCTTCCCATCCTAGGCAGGACCGGGCAACCAAGCCGTCGGGGTCAGGCAAGTGAGCCGTCGCGGCCTGGTGGGAGGCAGCCGGAGGGGCCACGAGCGGGCGAGTGCGCGGGCCCGGTTACGCTAGAAGGCATGGAATCTCAGCGCGGCTACCGGGTGGCTATCGTGGGTGCAGGCCCGCGCGGCACCTCCGTGTTGGAACGTTTGGTAGCCAATCACCGGGACCGTGGCGAGACCGACCGGCTGCACATCCATCTCATTGATCCGTACCCGCCGGGCCCCGGCCACGTCTGGCGTGCCGGCCAGTCCCGGCTGTTCCTGATGAACACCCCCTCGCTGTTCCCCACCGTGGTGCCGACCGGGGAACTGGACGCCGCACCGGTGGCCGGGATGTCCTTCGAGGCCTGGCGGACCGCCGTCGTTGCCGGGAGCATCAGCGATGTGCCGCCGGAGGACGTAGACGAGGCCCGGTCGCTCACGGCTTCGGACTTCCCCAGCCGGGCACTGTACGGAAGGTACCTGGCCTGGACGTTCGCCCGGCTGAACGAGGCGGCCGGAAACCACGTGCTGGTCCACGTCCACGCGACTGAGGCCACCCACCTGCACCGGATCGACGGCACCAGCCGGCTGACCCTCGCCGACGGCAGCACTGTGGACGCGGACGCGGTGGTGCTGGCGCTGGGGCATTTGCCTGCCGCGCTGAACCCCGAACAACAGAACCTGCAGGACGAGGCCGCGCGGTACGGCCTGCACTACCTGCCGCCGAATGTGCCGGCGGATCTCGACTTCAGCCGTATCCCGGCGGGCCGCACCATGCTGGTCCGCGGCCTGGGTCTGAACTTCTTCGACGTGATGATCCAGTTGACCCAAGGCCGGGGCGGAACGTTCCTGCCGGCGTCGGACACTGAGCCCATGCGGTACGTGCCCTCCGGCAAGGAGCCGAAGCTGGTAGCCGGTTCTCGGCGCGGCACCCCGTACCGCGCCAAGGCGAGGCTGCAGAGTTACCTACCTGCCGGCGTCGAACTTCGCTATTTCACGCCGTCCGCCGCGCGGCTGTTTGCGGACGCCGGGGTGCAGCCGGGTTTCGACCACGACCTGTGGCCGCTGCTGCAGCGCGACGTGCTGTGGACGTACTATGCCACGCTGGCGAGGGTGGAGCCCGGGAGCATCAACGGGCATCCGCGCGAATTCCTGGCCGGGCTTCAGGAGCTGCTGGACCAGAAAACCGTTCCGGGCAGCCCAACCCTGCGCAACCGTATCCGCGGGTACCTGGACGAACACATTGAGCCGGGGAGGCTGTTGGACGTCGAGGCGCTGGCCCGGCCCTTCGCGGGACGGAAGTTCGCCTCCGCACAGGAGTACCAGCAGGCCATGGTCGCTTATCTTGAGGCGGATGCGGCCGGCTCGGCGCTGGGCGAGGACGACCCGTTGAAGATGGCCATCGGGGCGCTGAACGCCGGGCGTAGCCTGCTCAAGGAGATTGTGGCCGACGGCGGACTGACCGACGAATCCTGGCTCGCCGAGCTGCGGGGCTGGTTCGAGCCGCTGGTGGAAGGCCTCGCGAGCGGACCGCCGGCCCAGCGGATCGAGCAGTTGGCGGCGCTCGCCCGCGCCGGAATTGTCGAGTTCGTGGGACCGGATCCGCAGTTCGAAGTAGATCCGGAGACCGAACAGTTCCGGGCCACTTCGCCCTGGGTTGTTGGCGCTGCGTACTCGGCGACGTATCTGATGGAAGCCATGATGCCGGCCAACCGGGTGGCGCAGAACCGCTCCGTGCTGCTGCGCCACCTGCTGGAGGCCGGGCTGGTCCGGCCTAAGCAGATGCTCGGTGCCGAAGGGGCGCCGGTTCCGACGTCGGGGTTGGATGTCACCCGGCCGCCGTACCGCCCAGTCGGGATCAACGGCCGGCCCGTGGAGAACCTCTATGTGCTGGGGCTGCAGCTGTCCTCGGTGCAGTGGGGGACATCCATTGCCGCGGAAGCCGGTGCGCCGGTGCGCCAGGGCGGCCGCACCCTGAAGGACGCGGACGATATTGCGCGCGCCATCCTGGATGCGGCCGAGCCCGCCGGTGCCGCCCGGGTCGAGGCCGGCTCTGCCGCGGGCCCTTCCTGACGGGTTTCCTCCTGCCCCTACCGCTTGCTGTGCGCCTTGTCCTGCGCGGTCGGCAGGGCCAGGCCGACGACGATCGGGTCGTGGTCGCTGGCCCGAAACATGTCCGGGGCGTAGAAATCGGTCACGTTGTAGTTGTACCGGCTGTATTCCAGCGCGATCGACTCCACCGAGTTGATGTTCCAGATGTCCGCGCCTTCCACCACGGTGTCGGCCTCGGGTGAAGCGAAGATGTAGTCCAGCGAGCCCACCATGCCGTCGAAGTTGTAGCTGTGCTCGCCGGTCTTGGCGCCTTGGTCGATGTAGCCGGCCTCCGTCAGGACGCGGATCGGATCTTCCTGCGCATAGGAGTTGAAGTCACCGGTGAGGTAGACCTTCTCCGTGCCGAACCGCTCCTGCATCGTCCCGGCGAAGTCCACCAGGGATTCCGCCTGCTCTGTGCGGGCTACGTTCCACGCGCCCTGGCCGTGGTCTGCATTTTCGCCCGAGGACGGAGCGGAGCCCTTGGATTTGAAGTGGTTGGCCACCACAATGAACTTCGTGTCCGCGTCGCCGTGCTTGACTTTGAAGGTCTGGGCCAGCGGCTTGCGGGCGTTGGCAAAGGCCTCCGTGTCGTTGTGGATGACGGATTCGCCGATGGTCTGCACGGCGTCCTTCTTGTAAATGAAGGCCGTGCGGATGAAGTCCTCGTCCTCCAGCGCGGGCAGCTCTTCCGGTGAACGGACGTAGTCCCATGCTGCGTCTTCGCCGTCGGCGGCGAGGCCCTCGTTCAGGGCGGCGGTCAGCGTGGCCAGGGCATCGTCCCGGTTCTTGCCGAACTGTGCGGAGTTCTCGATCTCCTCGAAGGCGACGACGTCCGCGCCCAGGGCGTTGATCGCGGCGACGATCTTGGCCTCCTGCCGTTCGAGGTTCTCGGCGTCGTAGGCGCCGCGGGCGTCGCAGTTCCGGGCGGTGATCGGGTTACCGTCCCGGTCTGTGTAGGCGTTGCAGTCGTCCAGTTGGTCGCCGGTGGTGGTGAAGTAGTTCAGCACGTTGAAGGAGGCGATCTTCACGTTGCCGGCGACCTCCTCCGGCGCCTGCGTGCGGGTATCGGAGAACGACGCCGGCTGGACCGTTTCGCCGTTGGCTGCGGTCAGTTGGGTCAGCGGTTGGAAACGCCACAGGCCGAACCTGTAGTCCAACACCACGCTCGTGTCGAAGGATGCCGGTGAGCCCACCCGGACAGGGGTTTCCGGGGTCAGGTACGGCAGAGGGATGTCCTTGTTGGCGTCGGAGCCCAGATAGTTGATGCTGGCACCGTCGTCCAGGGTCACGGAATGCGCGGCATTTTTCTCTGTTTCAGCCCAGAACTCGTCCGAGCCGTAGGTGCCGACAGCGGTGGGCTGAACCAGCGGCTGGTCGCCCACGGCCAGGCCGATCTCGCCGTACTGGTTCAGCGAGTAGTTGTCCGTCACGGTAAAGCTGCCCTGCGGATCAAGCAGCATGCCTTCGAACTTCTCCCGCTCGCCGTCGCTGGCGGGCCACTCGATGGCGGCAGGCTTCACTTGCTCGGCCGCTTCGTCCAGCCGGACCAGCCCGCCCTCTTCAACGGTCAGCTCGGTCAACCCGTAGTATTCGCTGACCCCGCCGGTGACCTCGACGTGGTCGCCGAGGGCAACCTCGTCCACCGTGGCGGAGGAGAAGACGAAAATGCCGTGCGACGCTGCATGGTCCGCGTCGATGTCCCCGCCGGTTCCCGGGGTCTGAATGTAGTATCCGTTGAACCCGCCCTCCGGGTACACCGCCGTCACTATGCCGCGGGTTGTCACGTTCCGGCCGGCCAGCGGCGAGACGTCCGACGTGCCCTGGATCTCGGCGATGGTCCGTTCATCGGCCGGTTGCGGCTCCGGCTCGGGATCGGGTTCAGGACCGGGTTCGGCACCGGTTCCACCGGAATTGGTCGGCGTGACCTGGTCGCTCAAGGTGAAGTCGGCGGAGTTGGCGTTGGTGTCCGCGCCCTCGGTACGGTTCATCGAGAGCGGGTTCGTGCTCCCGCCGGGCGATGGCGCGGCCGAGGTCTCGAAGGTGTTGGAGCTGCCGTAGCCCAGTAGATCCAGCACCCGCTCGTCATCGGTCACTGAACCGGTAGCCAGTCCGTCCAATGCGCCCGGCTGGTCGGCCAGCACAAGGGTGCCGGACGTTCCGGACGGATTCAGCGCGCCGCTGGAGATGTCCGGCTCCGGCAGGGCAACACCGTTAGCGCCGTTGCTGCCGCCCTCGACTAGGAAGTGGCCATTGGCCGGGATCGTGCCGCGCAGTTGCACCACGCCGTTCGGATTTTCGGTGCCTGTGGCCGAGCGATACTGCAGGGACATGCCGTCCAGGCTGACGGGGGAGTCCGTCGTGTTGAACAGCTCCACGAACTTATGGGTATAGGGCGCGTTGCGGCTTCCGCCGTTGACGTACGCCTCATTGATTACGACGGCGGTGTCCGCCGGTTCCGCCGCGCTCGCCGGCAGTGCGGACAGCGCTGCCAGCGGTGCTCCGGCGAGGAGGCTTGCGGCGGCAACCGCTCCCAGCACTGGTCTGCCTGGCGCGGTCTTACCTGACTTGGGGGTCATGGTTCTCTTCCTCTTGGTTTGGGGATCAAGGATGGGGGAGGTCTTCGGCACAAGAGTGAGGGCTTCCTTCCGCAGAAGAAAACCCTCACTGGTGTGGTGCTAGTGCTCGGCGGGAGCCGCCGGGCCACGTCTGCGGGCCGCTACTAAAGTCGCCATTCCGCCCGCCAGCAGTACCAGCGCGCCGATGCCGAGCGGCAGGACGCCGCTGACACCCGTGTAGGCGAGGGCACCGCCGTCGTCGTTTGAACCGGTTGCGACGCCGGGCAGATCGTCGGCGTTGTCATCGGTCCGATCACCGGGTTGGTCGTTGCCGGCATCGTCGCCGTTCTGGCCGGGGCCGTCATCGGCGGGAAGCTCAGCCACCGGGACCTCGATCGGCAGCCGCACCAGCGTGCCGGACTCGGCCGCGGTGAGCGTAAAGATGCCCCCGCTCAACTCGTCCGGAACGGTGAAGGAGACGGGTGCGGCCCCGTCGGCCACATCGAAAGTGCCCAGCGTTGCGGGCAGCGCCGCGGCCGGAACAGAGCGGGCAAAGGCGCTGGCGCCGCTGTCGGCCGGTTCGTAACGCAGCGTCAGCTCGGTGTTGACCGGAGCGCCCAGCGATGTCGGGTCCAGCTTGGAGACCTCGAAGGAGACCTGCTGGCCCGGTTCAACCGTGGCGGGCACCCCCGTGAGGGCCACCGCGCGGCGGTCGAAGGACGGGGACAGCGGGCTGTTCTGCTCCAGGTAAGCGATCCATGCATCACGGTCGATCAGGCCGGAATCCCGGGTATCGGTGCCCTCGTTGAAGACGTGGAAGTTGTCCCCGCCCTGTGCCAGGAAGCTGAACGTGCCGATTCGGTACCCGCGGGCTTCGTCCAGCTGCTCGCCGTTGATCCACACGCCGGTGATGTGGTTGCCCTGTTCGGCGTCCGGATCGTAGGTGTAGTTGACGTTGTCCGAAAGGCCCAGGTGCAGGAACGGGCGGCTGGGCACATTGCCGTCGGCATCCAGCTGCCACTGCTGCTCCAGCAGCGTCTTGAACTGGGCGCCGGTGAGCGTGGTGGTCCACAGGTTGTTCACGAACGGCAGCACCGCGTTGGCCTCGGCGAACGTGATGGTTCCGTCCGGCGCGTAGTAGAGCTCGGAGCGCAGGCCGCCCGGATTGACTACACCGATCTCGGCGCCGCCCAGTCCCTCGGCCGAGAGTGTTTCCACCAGCGAGTCCGCCACCAGGTTGCCCAGCGTGGATTCGGAGGCGCGGTCGTCGCGCTCAGGCAGCGTATCCTCGTCCTCGCCGTCGGGGGTGAAGGCCGTGGTGATGTCGCCCCTCACGGAGCCGACCGGCCGTGCCCCCACCACTTCGGCTTCGGCCAGGGCTGCGTCGACGATCGTCCGGACTTCGGCTACCCGGGGGTACCTGCCAGCCAGCTCGTCATCGAGGGCCTTGTTTAGCTCGTCCGCATTCGCAGCGTCCTCGTCCGGGATCGCCACGCGGGGGACAAGGGCCGTCTCGTAGCTGGTGACATCGAAGGTCGCCTCGCCGTTTTCCTCGCCCTCGGTGACACTGAGCTGGATCTGGCCGATGTTCTCGCCGTACTGCCCGGTCTGGACGATGGGCCGGGTTTCGCCGGCGGCACCGGGTACGGGAGCGTCGAAGGTGTAGGCCTGATGTGTGTGCCCGGTGAAGATCGCGTCCACCTCGGCCGAGGTCTCGTTGGCGATGCGTGCAAAGACGGCGCTGCCCAGCGCAGCGTCCAGGCTCGCACCGGTGGCGGCGCCCTCGTGGTACGACGCCAGAATGATGTCTGCTTCGTCGCCGGCGCCGTCCGTCAGCTCGGCAGCAACACGGTTGACGGCTGCCACGGGATCGCCGAAGTCCAGCGTGGAAATGCCGCCGGGGCTGACCAGCGTCGAGGTTTCCTGCGTCACCACACCGATGACGCCAACCGTCAGTCCGTCCACCTCGACCAGGGCGTATTCCTGCAGGGCGGGAGTCGTGGTGCCCTTCGAATACACGTTGGCGCCAAGCTGCGGGTAGCTGGAGCTGGTGGAAACGCGCCCGTCCAGGTCCTCGAAGCCCTTGTCGAACTCATGATTGCCGACGGCGGTCGTCGCCAGTTCCAGCGCGTTCAGAACATCGATGGTCGGCTGGTCGTCCTGGGAAGCCGAGGCGAACAGCGAAGCCCCGATGTTGTCGCCAGCAGAAGTAAAGAGCGTGCCATCCGGGTTCTGCTCCCGCAGCTGTTCGACGGTGCCGGCAAACTTCACCGTGTTGTCGTCAATGCGGCCATGGAAGTCGTTGATACCCAGCAGGTTCAGCTCATAGGTGTCGCCTACATCCTGCGTCTCAACCTGTTGGTCTTCGGCGGGCGTTTCCAGCGGTGCCTCCGCAGGCTCCTCCGCTGGTTCCCCGGCTGGGGCTTCCGCAGCGGGTTCGGCAGTCCCGGAGTCCTCCAGATCGGCGCCCTCTTCCGGTTCCGGAGCCGGATCGATGGGCGTGCCCGTTGTCGGAGCCAGAGTCGGTGTGGGATCCGGCTCGGTTGCCGGAGTGGTCTCCGGCTCGTCCTCGGTGCCGGATTGCCCGGGTACCGCAGGCGACGAGGCCGTGGTCGGTTCCGGATCGGATTCGTTTGCCACGGCGGGCACGGCTGCGAAGGGAGCGGCCAGCAGGCCGATCGACAATGCAGCGCCCAGCGTGGCCTTCATAGATGAAGCAGCCTTTGGCACGGTATCTCCAGTTTCGGTTCCCCATAAAGGTGTGCCGGAGGACGGCACCCAAGGCGAGCCGGTCCGGCAGCAAGGCAGTGATGGTGTGCGAGCGCACCTGGCCATCCCAGCCCAGCAGGATGAACGAGAGGTTACCGCGCGGGTAGTACCAAGGGAATAGTTCTGTGAAAGAAGGGCTTCGGAACGTCCCCGAGGCTTGGAAAGTCTTGACAAAAGCCGCGGCCCGCGAAACATTGTCGGCGATTAAATTACTCAAGGACCCCGGGAACCGGGGCCCTTGAGTAACAGGGAGCGGAAGGTATGGGATTTGAACCCATGAGACGGGGTTACCGCCTACTGGTTTTCAAGACCAGCTCCTTCGGCCGCTCGGACAACCTTCCCTGCCTAGTAGTGTGTCACGGAGGGGCCGGAGATATCAAAACTCCGGCCGGTTTTCGGCGTGCACCAGGAGGCGTGAATGAAGGCGGTTTTTTACGAAGGCTCAGGCGGTCCCGAGGTCATCGAGGTCCGTGAGGTCCAGCCGCCGGTGCCGAAGCCGGGCGAGGTGATTGTCGACGTCGTTGCTGCCGGTTTGAACCGCGCTGACGTGCAGCAGCGCCGCGGAGTCTACCCGCCGCCGCCCGGCGCCTCGGACATTCCCGGCCTGGAGGTTTCCGGCCGCATCGGTGCGCTCGGCGAAGACGTCACCGGTTGGCAGGTCGGCGACGAGGTCTGCGCCTTGCTGGCCGGCGGCGGGTATGCCGAACAGGTTGCGGTGCCTGCAGGCCAACTCATGACCGTGCCCGAAGGAGTGGACCTGGTCACGGCGGCGGCGCTGCCGGAAGTGACGGCCACCATCTTCTCCAATCTCTTTATGGCGGCCGGGGTGCAGGCGGGCGAAAGCGTGCTCATCCACGGTGGCGGCGGCGGCATCGGCACGATGGCGGTCCAGATGGTCCGCGCGTTCGGTGGCCTGCCCATGGTGACTGCCGGCTCCCAAGCCAAGCTCGACGTCGTACGTCCCCTGGGTGCCCAGGTCCTCATCAACTACAAGGAAGAGGACTTTGTCGCCAAGGTCAAAGAAGCCACCGGTGGCCGCGGCGCTGACGTGATTCTCGACGTCGTCGGAGCGAAATACCTGCAGCGCAATCTGGATGCCCTGGCAACCTCCGGCCGGCTGGTGGTCATCGGGCTGCAGGGCGGCGCCAAGGCGGAACTGAACCTCGGCCAGCTGATGTCCAAGCGCGCCGCCGTCATCGGCACCACGCTGCGCTCGCGGCCGGTGGAGGAAAAGTCCGCGATCGTCCGGGCCGTCATGACCCATGTCTGGCCGCTGGTCGCCTCGGGGGATATCGCCGCGCAGGTGGGCCGGACCTATCCGCTGGCGTCGGCGGCCGAGGCGCACGAGTATTTCGACTCGGGCGAGCACATCGGCAAGATCCTGCTCACCACCGCGGCCGCCTAGCCCCGTCTGGCAAGGTCGAAAACCAGCGGCCCCGCCGCGGGAGGCCCGCTGGGCGCATACTCCAGCCTGCTCGGCTCTTGGCAGGCCGAATCCCTGTGACTTGATGCACGCTGCTGTTAGATTGCTGAACAGTAAGCTTTTTATCCGCCGTGCGTCTCAACAGGGAGCAATGATGAGCCAAACACCCACAGCAGGATCCGCGCCGGATCCGGACCCGGACCGTGATTCAGCCGTCCTGGTCCAGGATCCCAACCTTCCACCGGTAGCCCTCGACCCGGAGATCGCCGCCGCTGAGGAGCGCCGGTGGCCGCCGCTGAAGATCGCCATGTGGATAGCCATCGCGCTGCTGGGCGGCGTGGCCTGGACGATGCTCGCCTTTGTACGGGGCGAAACCGTCAACGCCATCTGGTTCGTCTTCGCCGCGGTGTGCACCTACCTGATCTTCTACCGCTTCTATTCGAAGTTCATCGAGAACAAGATCACCAGGCCCAACGACAAACGGGCCACGCCGGCGGAGTACAAGGCGGACGGCAAAGACTATGTGGTCACGGACCGCCGGGTGCTGTACGGGCACCACTTCGCCGCGATCGCCGGGGCCGGACCGCTGGTCGGTCCCATCCTCGCCGCCCAGATGGGCTACCTCCCCGGCACCATCTGGATCATTATCGGCGTGATTCTGGCCGGCGCGGTGCAAGACTACCTGGTGCTGTTCTTCTCCATGCGCCGCGGCGGACGCTCGCTGGGCCAGATGGCGCGCGAAGAGCTGGGCCTGATCGGCGGCACCGCCGCCCTGATCGCCACGCTGGCCATCATGATCATCATCGTCGCCATCCTGGCCCTCGTAGTGGTCAATGCACTGGGCGAATCCCCATGGGGCGTCTTCTCGGTTTCCATGACTATCCCGATCGCCATCTTCATGGGCATCTACCTGCGCTTCATCCGCCCCGGCAAGGTCAGCGAGATCTCGATCATCGGTTTCGTGCTGCTGATCGCTGCGATCATCGGTGGCGGCATGATTGCCGAAACCGACTGGGGCGTAGCCGTCTTCACGCTGGACCGCATCACCATCGCCTGGGGCATCATCATCTACGGCTTCATCGCCGCGGTGCTTCCGGTGTGGCTGCTGCTGGCCCCGCGCGACTACCTCTCCACCTTCATGAAGATCGGCACCATTGTCATGCTGGCCGTGGCCATCGTGCTGGTGCGTCCGGAAATCAACATCCCCGCCATCAGCGAGTTCGCCGGCCGGACCGATGGGCCGGTAGTACCCGGCTCCCTGTGGCCGTTCCTGTTCGTGACCATTGCCTGCGGCGCCTTGTCCGGCTTCCACGCGCTGATCTCTTCGGGCACCACGCCGAAGATGGTCCACAAAGAGAAGCAGACCCGGTTCATCGGGTACGGCGGCATGCTGATGGAGTCCTTCGTGGCCATCATGGCCCTGGTCGCTGCGATCTCCATTGACCGCGGGATCTATTTCGCGATGAACTCTTCGGCCGCTGCGACCGGCGGGACCGTGGAGGGCGCGGTGGCTTTCGTTAACAGCCTGGGCCTGGCCGGGGTGAACCTGACCCCGGACATGCTGACCCAGCTGGCGGCCAACGTCGGCGAGGAGTCGGTGGTCTCGCGAACGGGCGGTGCCCCGACCCTCGCCGTCGGCCTCGCCCAGATCATGCAGAGCCTGATCGGCGGGATAGGCCTGATGGCCTTCTGGTACCACTTCGCCATCATGTTCGAAGCGCTGTTCATCCTCACCGCCGTCGACGCCGGAACCCGCGTGGCCCGCTTCATGCTGCAGGACACCATCGGCAACTTCGCTCCCAAGTTCAAGGACATGTCCTGGCGCCCCGGGGTCTGGATCTGCACGGCCATCATGGTGGCCGGCTGGGGGTACATCCTGATACTCGGGGTGACGGATCCGCTGGGCGGCATCAACACGTTCTTCCCGCTCTTCGGCATCGCCAACCAGCTGCTCGCGGCGATCGCGCTCGCGGTCTGCATGGCCATCGCGGCCAAGAAGGGCGTGTTCAAGTACCTGTGGATCATCGCCCTCCCGCTGGCCTTCGCGGCAGTGATCACCATCTGGGCGTCGATCCTGAAGATCTTCTCGCCGGACGTGCGGGTGGGCTACTGGGCCAACCACTTCGCGCACCAGGAAGCGCTGGCCAACGGCGAGACCAGCCTGGGCAATGCAGGGTCGGTCGAAGCGATGGAGGCGGTCGTTCGGAACACCTGGGTCCAGGGCACGCTGTCCATCGTGTTCGTGGTGCTGACCATCATCGTCATCGCCACCGCCATCATCGCCACCATCAAGTCCTGGCAGCGGGGCGGCGAAAAGTCGCACGAGGACCCCGCCGTCGTCTCGGCCACCTACGCGCCGGCCGGCTTCATCGCCACACCACCGGAGCGCGAACTGCAGAAGCGCTGGGACGAACTGCCCCAGGACAAGCGGCTGGCACGGTCGAAGCACTGATGACCATGTCCACGAACAAGGCATTCAACCAGGCGGCCGGCAAAGCACACGCCGGCTGGAAGGGCTTCGTCTGGTACTTCAAGTCCCTGATGGGCGAGAACGCCTACCAGGCGTACCTGGACCACCACGCGCGGACCCACACCGGCACCCCGCCCATGACCGAGCGCGAGTTCTGGCGGGACAAGACGGACCGCCAGGACCGCAACCCGGAAGGCCGCTGCTGCTAGCGCCCCACAACTGAACAACGACGGCGGCACCCGCCTCGAGCTCCTCACCGGGGCTTCGGGGCGGGTGCTGTTTGTTGTGCTGCTGGCTGGATTTAGCTTCGGCCTCTGGCAAGATGAAACCATGAGCGACGAGCAGATACCTCAGACGGAAGAACCGGCCATCGAAGGAGCTCTCACCCCTGACCAGCAGCGCGCCGAGGAAGCCGAATCCCGCGACGAAGCGGACAGAAACGGGAAGAAGGGCTCGCAGCTCCATGACCTGGTGGATGAACCCGCCAAGGTCATGCGGATCGGAACCATGATCCGCCAATTGCTGGAAGAGGTCCGCAGCGCCCCGCTCGATGATGCCGCGCGGAACCGGCTGGCGGAGATCCACGAACGCTCCGTGAAGGAACTCGAGGACGGCCTGGCGCCGGAGCTCATCGACGAACTGCACCGGATCAATCTGCCCTTCACCGACGACTCCACGCCGTCGGACGCCGAACTGCGGATCGCCCAGGCCCAGCTGGTCGGCTGGCTCGAAGGGCTGTTCCACGGTATCCAGACCGCCATCGCCGCCCAGCAGGCCGCCACCCAGCAGATGGCTGCGCGGATGCAGATGCGCCAGCTCCCGCCCGGCACGGTCATTGCCCCCGGCGTCGTCATCGGCAACGACGGCGAACCGCGCCGCGCTGCCGGAGCGGAATCGGAAAACCCGACCGGCCCCGGCACCCACACCCCGGGCCAGTACCTCTGAGCCCGGTGGCGCTGTTCGGAGCCGCCCGCCAGGCCCGGCGGGACGATAAGGAACTGGGCAAAGGCATCTGGCGGCGCACCCATGACCGGTTCCGCCGCGGGCTGGACCGCTACCACCAGGTCCTCGAAGGCGTGCAGGACGAAGAACTCTACGGCGAGCTCCTGGTCATCGCCGACGAACTCGCCGCGCTGCTGCCCCGAGTGCGTGCCTACTGCATGGCGGCCCACGAGCTGCATCCGAGCAACGGCATGGACATCCCCGGCGGGAACCTGGCCGCCGTCCACCGCTGCCTGTCCAAGGCTGGAAACTCATTGGCCGCGGCCGCACAGGCCGCCGCCATGATCCGGCTGGACCCCGGACACTCCGATGCGCCCTCCAGCGGCTCGGCCAGCGTTGAAAACGTACGACGGCGGGCCGACATCGTGATCGAGGACGTTGCGGACGCGCAGCGCTACCTTGAAACCCGTTAGCGGCGCCGTCGTCGGTTGGTAAGTGTCAGTACAGCCGGTCGATGGTCTCGGCGGCGTACCGGATGCTCTGCCAGCCCCGCCCGGCGGCCTCGGCGGTCCTTGGAGCCACCTCAATGTCCTTCTGCGCAAGGACAGCCAGCAAGGTTGCGTCGGTGATGTCCCGGCGCAGCTCCTTGAGCCAGAGCCTCCTGACCTGCGGGGCTACCGGGACGCGCAGCCGAGCCGTAATTGCCTCACCGACCGCGATGGCCAGCACGGCCGAGACGATGCCGGCGGCCAGCAGCCAGGCCAGCGGGGCTTCAGTGATCACCAGCAGCAGCGGCGGCAGCACCAGCAGAACGAACAGGCCCAGACGCTGGACAAGGCCGCGGTGGACTTGCCGGCCGCACGCCGTCGTCCGTTCACAGGCTTCAGGCTCCGGTAGAAGATCTTCGCTGACTCGTCGAGCCACTTGGAGTCCGAACCCAGCTCGGTCCTGACGATCTCCCGCGCTTCCTGGAACTCCGCGGGATGCTTCGCACGGAGGGCCACCAGCAGCGGATCGTCAGTGTCCGCCCATTTGCTGCTGAGGCGGTAGTCCGCCGCCGCAGCCAGATGCGCCCTGCCGAACCCGGCTGCCTGCCGGGCGATGGCACCCGGGCTGGCCGCGGATTTTGTTCGGGTTGCCGAGCCGGGCACACCGTCGTCTACGAGAGTGCGGATGCCATACCGCGGGGCGCCGTCGGCGAGCTGATACCTGATATGGCCGTTCATTTTCCTCTGTCCATGCGGAGGAGAACGAAAGGAAGCACCCGCGAGGCTCCCCCAAGATCCCCGGCAGTGGGAATCAGGATACAACAGGCGGGCAAAGAAAAATCCCGCCGCATCTTGATGCGACGGGATTTTCGGATGAGCCCCCTGCCAGAATCGAACTGGCGACCTTTTCATTACGAGTGAAACGCTCTACCGACTGAGCTAAGGAGGCTGGGCTTCCAGGCCGGATAACCGGCCAGAATCCACAAGGAACAACTATAGGAGAGCAAGGGCACGCTGGTCAAAACCGGCTTAGCAAACAGTGCCCTCGTCCGGCATCGTGCCCTTGATGAAGTAGCTGTCCACGGTGTTCTGTACGCAGCTGTCGCCGCGGCCGTAGGCGGTGTGGCCCTGCGCCTCGTAGGTCAGCAGCGAGGCGGATTCCAACTGCTCCGTCATGGAAACGGCCCATTCGTACGGGGTGGCCGGGTCGCCGGTGGTCCCGATGACCAGGATCGGATCCGCTCCCGCAGCATCAACCGGGGCGGGGGTGCGCACCGGCTCCGCCGGCCAGTTCTCGCAGGTGGTGCCGCCGTAGGCGAGGTACCGGCCCAGCGTTGGCGACGCTTCCTCCAGGGCCGCCGCATTTTCCTTCATGCCCGCCAGATCGGATTCCATCGGATAATCCAGGCAGTTGATGGCGGTAAACGCGGCCGTGCTGTTGGAGGTGTAGTTGCCGTCCGCCTGACGTTCGGCGCCCAGGTCTGCCAGGTACAGCATGTCCGTCGGATCGCCGTCGAAAGCGCCGTCCAGGGCCTGAGTCAGCAGCGGCCAGTTCACGTCGTTGTACAGCGGGACGATGAAGCCCGAGACGAAGGTGCCCACGGTGACCAGGCGGCCGTCCTCGGCCGTCAACGGGTTGGCCTCGACGGACTGGATCAGATCCTGGATCTGGCCAACTGCCTGATCCACGTCGCCGCTCAAGGGGCACTCAGCGGACGCCAGGCAGCTTTCCGCGTAGCTGCGGATCGCTGCTTCGAACGCCTTGGCCTGGCCGAGCGTCACCTGCTCGTTTGTCAGCGACGGATCCAGCGCCCCGTCGAGCACCATCCGGCCCACCCGCTCCGGGAAGAGGTCCGCATAGGTTGCGCCGAGGAAGGTGCCGTAGGAGAAGCCCAGGTAATTCAGCTTGGCGTCCCCGACCACGGCGCGGATGATGTCCATGTCCTTGGCGGCGCTGGCGGTGTCCACATGGGCCAGGACTCCGCCGGTCTTCGCCTCGCACTTCTCGGCCAGCTCGGCGGCGTCCTCCCTGGCTTCGGCGATGCCGGCATCGCTGTCCAGGTCATACTGCACCTCGCGTGCGGCATCCCGCTCCGCGTCGGTCATGCAGGTGACCGGGGCCGAACGTTTCACGCCGCGGGGGTCGAAGCCCACGATGTCGTAGCTGCCGCGCAGTTCCTCGGTGGTCATCTGCTCCAGCGAGCCGCGCACGGTGTCATAGCCCGAACCGCCCGGACCACCGGGGTTCAGCAGGATAGAACCCAAGGAATCGCCGTCGGTGGTGCTGCGGATCGCGGCGATCTTGATGCTCTCACCGTCCGGATCGGCATAATCGACCGGGACTTCGATCTCCGCGCACTCGAACCGGCCTTCGCAGCTTTCCCAGCTGACCGACTGGTTGTAGTAGGGCATCAGCTGCTCGTCCACGCTGCCGATGACTTCAGGCGATGACGACGGCGAGGCCTGAGTTGTGCCCGGCAGCAGTCCGCACCCGGCCAGCAGGAAAAGCACGACGGCGGCCGCTGCGGTTTTGGCGCTGGCGCCGGATCGTCGCGGTAGGGTGCGCATCAATTGTTCTCCTGGGTGGTCAAGGATCTAAAGCAGACTGACAGCCATGGCTTCCATGGCCAGTACCGGTGCCACGTTGGTGCTGAGCCGTTTGCGCGTCTGCGCGATGGCGTCCAACCTCTCCAACGTCTTCTCGGGGGTCGATTGTTCCGCATAGGTGGTCAGCTCCGGCCGCAGGTACTCGTTGACCAGGTCCGACGACGCGCCCAGCTGGAGGGCCAGCACGTCCCGGTAGAACGTGGTCAGGTCGATCATGACGCGGTCCAGGGAGTCGCTCACGCTGCGCTTGGCCCGGCGTTTCTGCTCGTCCTCCAGCTGCTTGAGCTGGCTGCGCATGGCCGGCGGCAGCGTGCCTTTTTCCGGCGCGCCGAGGGCGTGCAGCAAGGCCTCGCGCTCGGCGGCGTTGCGCTGCTCGGAGGCAGCGGCGGCGTCGGCATTGGAGATTTCCACCAGCTCGCCGGCGGCCATCACGGCATCGGAAACCCCGCGCAGGCGCAGCGGTAGCCGCACAATCGTATCCCGGCGGCTGCGGGCGTCCTCATTGGCGGCAAGCCGGCGGGCCACACCGATGTGGCTCTGCGAAACCCGGGCAGCGAACTCCGCCAGCTCCGGAGAGGCGCCGTCGCGGCGGACCAGCAGTTCGGCCACATCGCCCACGGGCGGAATGCGCAGGCCGACGGGGCGGCAGCGCGAGCGGATGGTCACCAGTACGTCCGCCGGGCTTGGCGCGCAGAGCAGCCAGATGGTCCGCGGCGGCGGTTCCTCGATGGCCTTGAGCAGCACGTTGGTGGTCCGCTCCGCCATACGGTCGGCGTCCTCGATGATGATCACGCGCCAGCGGCCCGAGGACGGTTTGTCCTGGGCCTTGGTGACCCAGTCACGGACCTCGCGGATGGTGAAGGACACATTCTCCGTCACCATGGCGGACACGTCCGCGTTGGTGCCGCCCAAAACGGTGTGGCAGGCGTGGCACTCACCGCAGCCACGGGCGGCGGGATCGGGCTGCTCGCACAACAGCGCGGCGGCGAAGGACCGCGCGGCGTTGGACCGGCCGGAGCCGGGCGGGCCGGTGAACAGCCAGGCGTGGTTGGGCCGCTCTGCTGCCGCGGCACGGCTGAGCTGTTCCACCACGGCGGCTTGGCCGGGCAGTTCGGACCAGACGCTCATGCCAGCAATCCGTCGATGCGCTTGAGGATGGCGGTGGTCAGGGCCTCGCGTTCGTCCCGCGCGTCCAGCACCAGGTACTCGTCTGGGCGGGCCGCGGCCAGTTCGAGGAAGGCGGCCCGGATCCGCCCGTGGAAGTCATCCGGTTCGGACTCTAGCCGGTCTTCGGCCGCTTCACCGGCCAACCGCCGGTCGCGGCCGTCATCGGGCGCAACGTCGAGCAGTACCGTGACATCGGGCAGCAGCGAAGCCGTGGCCCACAGGTTGATGTCCCGCACAGCGGCAATGCCCAATTCCCGCCCGGCACCTTGGTAGGCCACGGACGAGTCGATGAAACGGTCGCAGAGCACAATCTCGCCGCGTTCCAGCGCCGGGAGGATCACCTGCTGTACGTGGGCCGCCCGCGAGGCGGCAAAAATCAAAGCTTCGGTGCGGGCGTCGATCTCGCCGTGGCCATGGTCCAGCACCAGGGAGCGCAGCTTTTCGCCGATGGGCGTGCCGCCGGGCTCCCGGGTCCGCAATACAGCGTGCCCGGCGGCTTCTAGCCGGGCCTGGACCGCAGCTGCCTGGGTGGACTTGCCTGCCCCGTCGCCGCCCTCGAACGCGATGAACAACCCCGCGCGGGCGCGAGCGGGGGAGGGAATACCGGGGGAAGTCACCCAATTAGCGTACCGTCCTTCGCTGCGGCCACAGAGTCATGAGTTAACCTGTGGACGGCCCGCGGGATTAACCTTGCTGTCATGAGCCAGAGCGCATCCCAGCATCCAGACCACCTTGCCCCGGACACCGTGGTGGTTTCCGCCGGCCGCCCGGAGCGGACGCACGATTCCCCGGTGAACCCGCCGGTGGTGCTGTCCTCGACGTTCTTCGGCCTCGGCGAAGTCGTGGCGGGCGACCGCGCCTACGGGCGTTACTCCAACCCCACCTGGGACCCGTTCGAGGAAACCCTGGGCGAGCTTGAGGGCGCCGAGCTGCCTGCCCTGGTCTTCGCCTCGGGCCTGGCCGCCGTGGCCGCGGCGCTGTCCCTGGTTCCCGCCGGTGGCGTGGTGGTCATGCCCCAGCACAGCTACCAGGGCAGCCTGGCCTTGGCCGAAGACCTGGCCGGGCGCGGCGCGGTGAAGATCCGCACCGTGGACATTGCGGATACCGAGGCGGTCAAGGCCCAGTTGGAGGGCGCGGACATGGTGTGGCTGGAAAGCCCCACCAACCCCATGCTCGAGATAGCCGAGCTCGGCGTCCTGGCCAAGGCAGCGCACGACGCCGGTGCTTTGGTGGTTGCCGACAACACCTTTTCCACCCCGCTGGGACAGCGTCCGCTGGAGGTCGGTGTCGACGTCGTCGTCCATTCGGTGACGAAATATCTTGCCGGACATTCCGACGTCGTTCTGGGCGCCGTGGTCACATCCAACCCGGAGCTGCAGGCGAAGCTGCTCACGCACCGTTCCCTGCACGGCGCCATCGCCGGGCCATTCGCAACCTGGCTCGCGCTGCGCGGGGTGCGCACCCTGGCACTGCGGGTTGACCGTTCGCAGGCGACGGCGGGAGAGCTCGCCGCGAAACTGCAGCAGCATCCGCGGGTGGAAGCCGTGCGCTACCCGGGGCTGCCGGGCGATCCGGGGCACGAGCGCGCCAAGGCGCAGATGAACGGCTTCGGCTCCATCATTGCCATCCAGATCCGTGGTGGTGCGGCTGCCGCTGAAGCCGTTACCGAGGCACTGCAGCTGTGGCTGCCCGCAACCTCGCTGGGCGGGGTGGAGTCACTGATCGAGCGCCGCCGCCGGCACGTCAACGAACCGGAGAGCGTGCCCGAAAACCTGCTGCGGCTGTCCGTCGGAATCGAGAACGTGGCCGACCTGTGGGCCGATTTGGAGCAGGCGCTGGAAAAAGTGCAGGACTGATAAGCGCAAGAACGGTTAGGCTTGGAAGGTGCTACTTGTCTACGCGTTCCAGCATTGGCTGTATTTCGGCTTGGGGATTCTTGCCCTGGGCATTGAGTTGTGGGCGCTGGTCGACTGCCTCGGCCGTAAGGGCGAGCACTTCCAAGCCGCCTTCAAGCGCACCAAGGGGTTCTGGACCGGCATGACCGCCGGTTCCGTTGGCGTAGGCGCACTGTCGCTGCTGAGCACAGGCTTGGGCACGTTGATGCTGTTCCAGCTGGCCGCCGTCGCCGTGGCCTGCGTGTACCTGGCGGATGTGAAGCCGGCGCTGAACGAGCTCAAGGGATCGGGCGGCAGCGCCTACGGTCCCTACGGGCCCTGGTAAACGGCTCCTACAAACCCTGGTAACCCGGTTCCACTGCCGCCCAGGCCACCGTCACTTCACCCAGGCGCCAGCGCGAGGGTCCGTCCAGCACGGGCCAGCCGGCCGCGGCCATGCTGTGGCACATCGCCAGCCACCGCTGCCGGTTGCCGAAGGAAGCGAGCACGGAGGCCTCCGCCCAGGCCTTATCCAGCGCCTGCAGATATCCGTGGATTTTCTCGCCAGGGAAATTGTGGTGGATCAGCGCCTTCGGCAGCCGCTCGGCCACATCGGAGGGCCGGTCGAAGGCGCCGAACCGCAGCGAGATGCTCAGCGACACCGGCCCCTCGGGCGCAATGGCCACCCAGGTGGCGCGCCGGCCGATCTCGTCGCAGGTGCCGTCGATGAACAGCCCGCCCGGTGCCAGCCGCGCCCGGACCATGTCCCAGTGCGCGGCGTACTCCGACTCGTCATACTGGCGCAGCACGTTGAAGGCCCGTACCACCGCCGGCCGGCGCCCCGCCACCGGGATCTCAAAGCCGCCCTGCCGGAAACTCAGCCCCGGCCGCTCCAGCGCTTTGGCACGGCGGACCCGTTCCGGTTCGATCTCGATCCCGATCACTTCGACATCGGGGCGCACCTTGGCCAGCCGGTGGTGGAGTTCGACGGCGGTGATCGGCGCGGCGCCGTAGCCGAGGTCGATAACCAGCGGGTCGGCTGCCTTTTTGACGCTGGCCGCGCTCGGCCCGGAGAGCCAGCGGTCCATCCGCCGCAGCCGGTTCGGGTTGGTGGTGCCCCGCGTGATCGAACCGACCGGTTTGCCTGGCCTGCCGGGCCCGCCCCTCGGGTACTGCACAGTGAGGCCGGACGCGGCGGGGGCAGTCTTCAGGCTGGGCACAAGGAAAAAGAATAAGTGCCGCACGGAAACACGGGATGACGACGGCGGCCGCCCACCGCCGTCGTAATTCCCCCTGGCGGAAACTAAATACGCAGGTCACAGCAGGGGAAGGCCCGCATGACGACGGCGGGGCGCGGCGCAGCAGCGTGCGTAACGTCACGGTCGCGGACGGCTGGGAAAGGCGTGTAAACGCTAGGATTACAGCCATGACTGCCTCTTCGAACTTCAAGCTGATTCTGCTGCGGCACGGCCAAAGCGACTGGAACGAGAAAAACCTCTTTACCGGCTGGGTGGACGTTCCGCTGACCGAACAGGGCCGGGCCGAGGCCAAGCGCGGCGGCGAACTGCTGGTCGAGGCGGGCATCCTGCCCGACGTGCTTTACACCTCGCGGCTCAAGCGCGCCATCGTCACCGCCAACATTGCCCTTGAGGCGGCGGACCGGGACTGGATCGACGTCAAGCGGGACTGGCGCCTGAACGAGCGCCACTACGGCGCGCTGCAGGGCAAGGACAAGGCGCAGATCCGCGAAGAGTTCGGCGACGAGCAGTTCATGCTGTGGCGGCGTTCCTACGACACCCCGCCGCCCAAGCTGGATGACTCCAGCGAATGGTCGCAGGTGGGGGACCCGCGCTATGCGGACCTCAACGGCAACCTCCCGCGCACCGAGTGCCTCAAGGACGTGCTGGAGCGCTTCCTGCCGTACTGGGAATCGGACATCTCCAAGGACGTGCAAGCAGGAAAGACGGTGCTGGTGGCCGCGCACGGCAACTCGCTGCGCGCCCTGGTCAAGCACCTGGACGGCATTAGCGACGACGACATTGCCGGCCTGAACATCCCCACCGGCATCCCGCTGGTGTACGAACTGGACGAAAACCTCAAGCCCGTGAAGGCCGGTGGCACCTACCTCGACGCCGACGCGGCGGCGGCGGCCATCGAAGCCGTGGCCAACCAGGGCAAAAAGTAGCCCGCTGACCGATACGCCGAAGGCCGGCCCTCAGCGCAGTTACTGCGCTTGGGGCCGGCCTTCGCTTTTGGTCCGGAGGGTTTCTTGAGGCCGGACGGTGGCCGCCCGGACCGAGAACGGTTAGCTGGACTCGGCGTGGGGCTGCCATTCGCCGGTCACCAGGTAGGTGACCTTGCGGGCCACCGAGACGCCGTGGTCCGCGAAGCGCTCGAAGTAGCGGCTGGCCAGTGAAACGTCGACGGCGGTGGGAGCCGTGCCGGAGAAGTCAGGAGCCGCAATGGCCTTGAAGATACCGGCATGGAGTTCGTTGATGCGGTCGTTGTGGCGGTTGATGTCCCGCGCCAACTCGAGGTTGCGGGTGTCCAGCAGCTCCGTCAGCTTCCGGGCGATGGCGATGTCATTCTCGGCGAGTTCCTCGAACGTGGGGCGCAGCGATTCAGGGCTGACGTTCGCCGGGTAGCGCATGCGTGCCAGCTGTGCGACATGGCGGGCCAAGTCGCCCATCCGCTCCAGCGACGCACTCATACGCAGCGCCCCCACGATCATGCGCAGGTCCGAAGCCACTGGTCCCTGGAGCGCCAGGATCTCAATGGCGCGTTCGTCCAGGTCGTTCTGCAGGAAATCGATCCGCGTATCGGCAGCGATGACCTCCTGGGCGAGTTCGATATCGGCGTTAACGAACGACTGGTTCGCCTTCTCCATCGCTTCGGCTACGAGCCGTGAAATCTCGATCAGCTGTTCGCCGACCTGGTGGAGCTCCGCCTGGAATACCTTGCGCACAGGGCGTCCTTTCGCTTGTTGCAATAGTTGTGGTCACACTTACCAAGCAGACTTTCAGCGCCCGGTGAACTGTTACCCGTCTCTAGGTGAACGTTAGTTGAACCCCTCTTTGATTACTACTGGAACGGGTAATTGTGGCGCTTTCGTAGGCATAAGCTAGAGGCGTGAGTGCTCTGATGATCGGCCTGCTGGCCGGACTGGCCGGCATCGTGCTGGGTGCCTTTGGTGTGCTCGCCTTCAGGCTGAGCGAGAGCCAGCGGCGGGACCGCATCGAAGTTGCCGAGCCGACCATTCCGGATGGATCGGCGGAAGTGTTGTCCGTCGTCGGACGTGCCTACGTGATTGTTGATGTGATCGACGGCGTAGTGCGTGCCAGCCCCGGGGCCTATGCCTTTGGCCTGGTCCGCGGCCACACCGTGGTGCACAAGGAACTGCTGGAACTGACCGCACGGGTCCGCCGCGACGGCGTGATCGAAGAACGACAGCTGGAACTGCCCCGCGGCCCGTTGGGCCAAGGCACGATCATCGTGCAGGTACGGGTGGCTCCCATCGGGGACGAATACATCCTGCTCCTGGCCGACGACCGGACCGAAATCACCCGCACCGAGGCGATGCGCACTGACTTCGTCGCCAACGTCTCGCACGAACTGAAAACGCCGGTCGGCGCCTTGTCGCTGCTGGCCGAGGCGATTGAAGAGGCCGCGGATGACGAGGTTGCGGTGCGCCGGTTCGCCAAGCGGATGGAGAAGGAGTCCAAACGGCTCAGCGCGCTGGTGCAGGACATCATCGAACTGTCGCGGCTGCAAAGTGCCGACGTGGTGCAGTCCGGTGAGGCTGTCGACCTCAACGCGGTGGTCGCCGAAGCCGTGGACCGCAACCGGCTGCCGGCCGAAAGCAAGGACATCAAGATTGTGGTGGGCGGCAAGCTGGACAACGAAGTCTACGGCGACGCCGATCTGCTCATGACCGCGCTGCGCAATCTCATCGACAACGCCATCCGCTATGCGCCGGAGAGCTCCACCGTGGGAGTCGGCATGCGGACCCGCGACGGCCTCGCCACGGTGTCGGTTACCGATCAGGGGCCCGGGATCAGCCAGGATGAGCAGGACCGTATCTTCGAGCGCTTTTACCGCATCGATGCCGCGCGTTCGAGGCAGACCGGCGGAACCGGGCTGGGCCTGAGCATCGTCAAACACGTCATTTCCCAGCATGGCGGTGAAATTTCGGTTTGGTCCCAGCCCGGGCAGGGATCGACCTTTACCGTCCGGCTGCCGGAGATGGAGCAGCCCGATTCCGAGGACGAGGCCGGCAATGAACCGGCCCGGGAAACACCAAAGGGCGCAGGCGCCCGTGAGCAAGGAGTTAGTGCTTGACCCGCATTCTGGTTGTCGAAGATGAAGAGTCGCTGAGCGATCCGCTGAGCTATCTTTTGGGCAAAGAGGGCTTTGAAGTACAGGTTGTCGACAACGGTTTGGACGCCGTAGTGGAGTTTGACCGGTCCGGTGCGGATCTGGTCCTGCTGGATCTGATGCTGCCGGGACAGTCCGGCACCGAGGTGTGCCGGCAGCTGCGCCAGCGGTCCAACGTACCCGTGATCATGCTGACCGCCAAGGACGCGGAGATCGATAAGGTGGTCGGCCTGGAACTGGGCGCCGACGACTATGTCACCAAGCCCTATTCCTCACGCGAACTGGTAGCCCGTGTCCGCGCCGTCCTGCGCCGCCAGGGCGAGCCGGAAGAGCTGATTTCCAATACGGTCCAGTCCGGCCCGGTGCGGATGGATGTCGAGCGGCATGTGGTCAGCGTCAGCGGCGAGCAGGTCTCCCTGCCGCTGAAGGAATTCGAACTGCTGGAAATGCTGTTGCGCAACGCGGGCCGGGTGCTCACCCGCGGCCAGCTGATCGACCGGGTCTGGGGCTCCGACTATGTCGGGGATACCAAGACCCTGGACGTCCACGTGAAGCGGTTGCGCAGCAAGGTGGAGCCGGACCCGTCCGCCCCGCGTTATCTGGTCACCGTCCGCGGCCTCGGCTACAAATTCGAGCCGTAAACCCCTGGTCACACAAACAAGGACCGCACTCCTTGCGGGTGCGGTCCTTTTGTATGTCCAGTCCGGGCCAGCCGGCGGGGGGGGGGGACAGCGGCTAGTGCGACGCCGTTTCGGTTGCCTCCGGGCTGGCGCTTTCGGTGGGGGCGGTGGTTTCGGCCGGGACGCCGCCGGGTACGAACTCGGCGTATTCGGGCAGGGTGCCGTCAAGGACCGGTACGCCGATAACCTGGGAGTCCGAGTTGACCTGGACGGTGACGTCAACGATGGAACCGGGAACGCCGCCCGGGTTGCTGAGGATCGTTTCGTTCTCATCCTGCTCGAAACGGATCTGCCCGTTGGCCGGAACGGTAACGCTGGCGGTGCTGCCGGCAACGGCCAGGCTCAGCTGGACGGGGGAGTCCGAGGTGTTTGCGGCGGTGCCCAGCACGCGGCCCGGCGATTTGGCATCGGCGGCAACGATCATCAGGTTGCGCAGGTCGATCGGGCCGATGTCGGCCACGACGCCGTCGCTGGCCGCGTAGGAGAACGTAGTCGCCTGTTCATTGATGGCGCTGCACCCTGCGGTCCCCAGCAGGGCTAGTGCGGCGGCGCCGGCTACAAGGGCACGCTGCACACGGTTCTTCGGCGCAATCTTCACAGCAGGAACTCCTCAATCAAAAGGCTTTGTAGATGAGTGGCGGTTGCGCGACAGAAAGCACAACACGGTCACTAGCCTAGCCGTAATTGCCCAAAAAACAGGACTCGGCACCCGTAAAGAACGCGTCAGACTGACCCCGGGATGCATCAATCGTCGGATCCGTCAAGACCATAAGGCGGATCATTTTGCCCCTCCGAGGGCCTCTGACCAGCGCAAACTCGGGGAAGTAGGGCCTTTTTCCGTGGTAAACTTGTAGGCGGGAAAGGGGAAAGTCCACATGGTATTTGAGGTCGGCGAGACGGTAGTTTACCCTCACCACGGTGCAGCGAAGATCGAAGAGATCAAGATGCGCACCATCAAGGGCGAAGAGAAGATGTATCTCAAGCTCCGCGTGGCTCAGGGTGACCTGACCATTGAGGTTCCGGCAGAGAACGTAGACCTGGTTGGCGTTCGGGATGTAGTGGGCAAGGAAGGCCTGGAGCACGTGTTCGACGTTCTCCGTGCCGAGTTCACTGAAGAGCCCACCAACTGGTCGCGTCGGTACAAGGCGAATCTGGAAAAACTGGCCTCCGGTGATGTTATCAAGGTAGCGGAAGTAGTCCGTGACTTGTGGCGCCGGGAGCAGGACCGCGGTCTTTCGGCAGGCGAAAAGCGCATGCTGGCCAAGGCCCGCCAGATCCTGATTTCCGAACTGGCTCTTGCGGAAAAGACAGACGAAGACAAGGCAGCTGAAGTGCTCGACGAGGTCCTGGCCTCCTAACCCGGCAGCCTGCAAGGCACAATGAACTTAAAGCGGCCGGTCCTGGTGGACCGGCCGCTTTTTCAATGCCGGTATAGGCTTGGGCCGTGCCCAGAAGTTCCAAGCCGCGGATCGGCGTCGTTGTTGTTGCAGCAGGCTCCGGCCAACGCCTTGGCTACGGGCTGCCCAAAGCCCAAGTACCGCTGGCCGGACGCACCGTCCTGGCGCACGCGCTGGAGGGCATCCTAGCCTCAGGGATCGCGGAGCGGATTTGCGTGGCCGTACCGGCGGGCGATTCCGTGCTGCGGGCCGTCTGTGCCGGGGCTTCCGGGCGGGTTCCCGTGACGGTGGTGGAGGGCGGTGCCAGCCGTGCCGCTTCCGTGAGCCGGGCACTGGCCGGGTTGGGCCCGGATCTGGACGGCATCCTGGTCCACGATGCCGCCCGCGCGCTCACGCCGCCGGAAGTTTTCGTCCGCGTGGTCGAGGCGCTGGCCGCGGGGGCGAAGGCCGTCATTCCTGCGGTTCCCGTGGCGGACACCATCAAGACCGCCGTTCCCTCCGCAGCCGGGCAACAGGCCATCGCCGGCGAAAAAGTGGCCGGAACCCCGGACCGTTCGCGGCTGCGCGCAGTGCAGACCCCGCAGGGTTTCGACGCCGCCGCCCTGACCGCCGCGCACCGCACCTTGGCCGCGATGGGGCCGCTGGAGGCCGAGGCGATCACGGACGATGCGATGCTGCTGGAAAGCCAAGGCACCGAGGTGTTCCTGGTGCCCGGATCGCCGGAGGCCCTGAAGATCACCACGGCGCTCGACTTGATGACCGCCGAAGCGTTGGTGGCAGCCCGCTCCGGAACCGGCCAGCCGGCCACCGCTAACCAGCCTGCCCCGACAATGGAGGATTGATCCGTGGCCACGTTCCCCTACCCGCTTCCGCGCACCGGCATCGGCGTGGACGTCCACGCTTACGCACCCGAGGATGACCCGCAGCCGCTGTGGCTGGGCGGCCTGCACTGGGAGGGCGAACGAGGCCTGGCCGGTCATTCCGACGGCGATCCCGTCGCCCACGCCGCCGCAGATGCCCTGTTCTCGGCCGCAGGAGTGGGCGATCTCGGCACCCACTTCGGCACCGACCGGCCGGAATACGCTGGCGCCTCCGGGCTCACGCTGCTGGCCGAAGCCGCCCGGATCGTTCGCGACGCCGGGTTCGAGATCGGCAACGTCGCCGTGCAGCTGATCGGCAACCGCCCCAAGTTCACCCCGCGGCGGGACGAGTCCGAGGCGGCCCTCACTCAGGCCGCCGGAGCGCCGGTGAGCGTCTCCGCCACGACCAGCGACCGCCTGGGTTTCACCGGCAGAGGCGAGGGGATCGCGGCGGTGGCGACCGCCGTCGTTGTTTCGGTTCGCCAGCCCTGACAGCTAATCTGGAGCGGTGAGCCTGAGATTCTATGACACCGCCAGTGCAGAAGTCCGCGATTTCGTCCCGCTGGAGCCGGGCAAGGTAGGCCTCTACTACTGCGGTGCCACGGTGCAGGGGGATCCGCACGTGGGCCACATCCGCTCGGGCATCGCGTTTGACCAGCTGACCCGCTGGCTGCGCTACAGCGGCTACGAGGTCACCGTGGTCCGCAATGTTACGGACATCGACGACAAGATCCTGGCCAAATCCGCCGCCTCCTACCTACCGGAAGCGCTGGAGGACCCGCTGGCGGTCCCCAACGAGCCGTGGTGGGCGCTGGCCTACCGCTACGAGCAGGCCTTCGAGCGCGCCTACGACATCCTCGGCGTGCAGCGGCCCACCTACGAGCCGCGCGCCACCGGGCACATTCCGGAAATGCACCAGCTCATCGCGCTGCTGATCGACCGCGGCCACGCCTACCCCGCGCTGGACGGCTCCGGCGACGTCTACTTCGACGTGCGCTCGTGGTCCGAGTACGGCTCGCTGACACGGCAGAAGATCGAAGACATGCAGGCAGCGCCCGACGCCGGTCCCCGCGGCAAGAAGGATCCGCGCGACTTTGCGCTGTGGAAGGGTTACAAGGAAGGCGAGCCCGCCACCGCCAGCTGGCCCAGCCCGTGGGGCACCGGCCGCCCCGGCTGGCATCTGGAATGCTCGGCCATGGTCACCAAGTACCTGGGCCCGGAGTTCGACATCCACGGCGGCGGGCTGGATCTGCGGTTCCCGCACCACGAAAACGAGATGGCGCAGTCCCGCGCCGCCGGCCACGGTTTCGCCAACTTCTGGATGCACAACGGCATGGTCACCTACGAGGGTGAAAAGATGTCCAAGTCCGTGGGCAACATCGTCACCCCGACCGAAATGCTGGAGCTGGCCCGGCCTGTGGTGGTCCGCTACTACCTGGGCCAGGCGCAGTACCGCTCCGCACTGGATTACAACCCGGGCTCGCTCACGGAGGCCGCGGCCGCCGTCGAACGTATTGAAGGGTTCCTGCAGCGGTCACTGAAGTTCCTCTATGGCGAAGACTTCGGCTTCGTGGGCAGCGATGTCCCGGAGGCCTTCCGCGCCGCGATGGATGATGACCTGAACGTGCCGCAGGCGCTGGCCGTGATCCACGAAACCGTGCGGGCCGGCAACACAGCCCTGGACGGCAAGGACAGCGAGGGGGTAGAGCGGGCGCTGCACCAGGTGCTCGCGATGACGGACGTGCTCTTCATCAACCCATTGGATCCGCACTGGAACACCGGCGGGACGGACATCGCGGCACGCCAGGCGCTGGACACCCTGGTCCAGGCGCAGCTCGAGGAACGCCGGGCAGCGCGCGAAGCGAAGGACTGGGCCAGGGCCGATGCCATCCGCGACACGCTGGCCGCGGCCGGCGTCGTGGTGGAGGATTCCGCGGACGGGCCCACGTGGACCGTGGCAGCCCGGTAAACTCGTACGCATAGGCAAGACCTGGACGACGGGAATCGCTAGAAACTGATCCCGCGCCGACCGGTGCGGAGCATATTTGACTGACCGAAGGTAAAACCATGGCCAACAAAGGACGCCCCGGAGCGGTGCGCAAGACCAAGAAGGGCCCCACCACGGGGACCGGAGGGCACGGGCGCAAGTCCCTCGAAGGCAAGGGGCCGACCCCGAAGGCGGAGGACCGGCCGTACCACAAGGCCTACCGCGGCAAGGAACTCGCCGAACGTTCCGCTGCCAAGCGGCCCGCAGGCCGGGCAGGGGCCTCCCGCGGACGCAGCAAGACCGCCGAGGAGGTCGTCACCGGGCGCAACTCCGTGGTGGAGGCACTGCGCGCCGGAGTGCCGGCGAAAGCGCTGCACGTCGCGGTCCGGGTGGAGATGGATGACCGGGTCAAGGAGTCCCTGAAGCTCGCCGCCGAACGCGGTATCCCGGTGATGGAAACCCATAAGCCGGAACTGGACCGGATGACCGAAGACGCCGTCCACCAAGGCCTGGTCCTGCAGATCCCGCCGTACGACTACCAGGACGCGCTGGAACTGGCCGAAGAAACCATGGCCAAGTTCAAGAAGGGCTACATCCGCAACGCGCCGCTGTTTGTCGCGCTGGACGGCATCACGGACCCGCGCAACCTCGGTGCCATCATCCGCTCGGCCTCGGCCTTTAGCGGTCACGGCGTCATTGTGCCCGAGCGCCGCTCGGTGGGCATGACGGCCTCTGCCTGGAAGACCAGTGCCGGTGCGGCCGTGCGCGTCCCGGTGGCCAGGGCCTCCAACCTGAACAACACGCTCAAGGCCTTCAAGCAGTTGGGCATCTACGTCGTGGGGCTCGACGGCGGCGGAGACGTTTCGCTGCCCGGGCTGGAACTCGCTACCGAGCCGCTGTGCATCGTGGTCGGTTCCGAGGGCAAGGGCCTGTCCCGGCTGGTCCGCGAGAACTGCGACCAGATTGTCTCCATCCCGATCGACTCGGACATGGAATCGCTGAACGCGTCCATGGCCGTGGGCATCAGCCTGTACGAAGTATCCCGGCAGCGCGCTGCGCAATAGCGCCGCCGTACCAACAGAACAGGCGAACCCTTGGCCAACACCGCCGATTCCGTCACTCCCATCAACACCACAGCCAACCCGAGCGTCGGCAGGCAGACCGCCGGGCGCCGGGGCAGCGAGGGCCGTCCCTCCCGGACCTCCAGTCCCGCACCGCTGGGCGTCAGCACCGGTGCTGCCGGGCTGGTGGCCGGGGAGGTCAACGTGGCGGTGTTCGCGCCGGCGGTCTCCGCCCTGGACATCCATTTCGAGGACTCCGACGGCCGGTGGGTTTCCGCGCTACTGCCGGAGCTGACCGATGGCGTGCATCATGGGGTCGTCCGGGGTCTGCTCCCCGGCGGCCGCTATGCGTTGTGGCCGCACGGCAAAGCACTGCCCGACGGCGGTGCGGGGCAGCTGCTGCTGGATCCTTACGGCCGTGCCATTGATGACGACGGCGGCATCTTCCGTTCGATTCATGTGGAGGCCGGGTTCGACTGGGCCGGCGACACTTCGCCGGAGGTGCCGTGGCGTGACACGGTGGTCTACGAATGCCATGTGAAGGGCCAGACCAAGCTGCACCCGGAGATCCCCGAAGCGCTCCGCGGCACCTACGCGGGCCTGGCGCACCCGGTCATGCTCGCGTACTTCAAGAACCTGGGCATTACTTCCGTCCAGCTGCTGCCGGTGCATTTCCATATCGACGAGCCGCACCTGCAGGAGCTGGGCCTGTCCAACTACTGGGGCTACAACACGCTGGGCTTTTTCGCCCCGCACGCCCAGTACGCCACCAAGGCCGCCCGCGCCGCGGGGCCAAAGGCTGTGCAGGACGAGTTCAAGTCCATGGTCAAGAGCCTGCACGAAGCCGGGCTCGAAGTCATTCTCGACGTGGTCTACAACCACACCGCCGAGGGCGGCAAACACCAGCAGACCTACTCGTTCCGCGGCCTGGGCGACGAGGTCTACTACCGCCACGACGGCCACGGCAACTATCTGGACACCACCGGCTGCGGCAATACCCTTGACCTGAACGAGCCGCAGGTCCTGGCCCTGGTACTGGACTCGCTGCGGTACTGGGTCCAGGAATTCCATATCGATGGCTTCCGTTTCGATCTGGCCGTCTCGCTCTGCCGCGACCCGGACGGCCATTTCAATCCGCGCCATCCGTTCCTGCGTGCGACGGCGGAAGACCCCACGCTGTCCCGGGTCAAACTGATTTCCGAACCATGGGACGTGGCGCCGGGCGGCTGGCAGACCGGTAATTTCCCTGCTGGCTGGGCGGACTGGAATGACCGTTTCCGCGATACCGTCCGGGACTTCTGGCTCGGGGACCAGCACGCCATCAGCCAGGGCATGCCGGGCGGATCGGTGGCACGTCTGGCGAGCCGTCTGGCCGGCTCGGCCGATGTCTTCGCCGGTTCCGGCCGCAGCTCGCTGGCGTCGGTCAACTTCATCACCGCCCATGACGGTTTCACCCTGGCGGACCTGACATCGTACGACCGCAAGCACAACGAGGACAACGGCGAAGAAAACCGGGACGGAACCAACCACAACCGCAGCTACAACCACGGGGTCGAAGGTCCCACGGGCGACGCGGCCGTCCTGGATGCGCGGGCCCGCTCCGCCCGGAACCTGATGGCCACTCTGCTGCTCTCGCTCGGCGTCCCGATGATCACCGCCGGGGACGAACTGGGCAAAACCCAGCACGGCAACAACAACGCCTACTGTCAGGACAATGAGCTGTCCTGGCTCAACTGGGTGCTCGACGACCGCCAGGAACAGATGTTCAAGATCACGCGGCGGCTGCTGCGGATCCGGCAGTCCTTCCTGACCAGCCAGCCGCGCAGTTATCCCACCCGGGAACAGAGCTCCTATCTGCTGTGGTTCAACGAAGCGGGCGAACCCATGACCCAGGAGCAGTGGACCGATCCCGGCAGCCGGACCGTCCAGCTGCTGATGGGCTCGCCGGACGGCGTCATCGACGGGCTGGTGGTGATCAACGGCCGGTGCGAGCCGCGGAAGATCACGATGCCCAGCGCCGGCGCCCTGAAGGATTTCGGCATCCTCGACGGCAACAACCGGATGTTTGAACTGGTCCTGACCACGTCCAAGCTGGATGACCAGCGCCGCGGCGCCAAAGTGCGCAGCGGCGAACGCGAGATCATCGGCGCGGATGCCCTCAGCGTCTATCGCGCCTGGCTACCGGGCGAAAATTAGAGAACGACGGCGGTGTGCACCACCGCCGTCGTTCCCCTTACCCGTCTTGGCCAGGTCCCGCTCTGCTACAGTCGCGGACCAATCCGGAGCGGATACCCCTGAAAGCCGGCCTAGACCCGGCCGGCCGGCGGCTCCTGGACGTGCTGGCGTGCCGTGTCGGCCCGGTCCTTGACGTCCTGCGCCGCCGTCTGGCCTTCGGCCTTGACGTTCTCCGCCGACTCCCTGGCCGAGGTCTTCAGATCCTCGGCCGCTTCCCGGGCAGGTTCCTTCATGTCCTGCGCCACCTGCTGGGCGGAAGTCTTGACCTCGTCGACCAACGGCTGGGCCTGGTCCTTCACCTTTTCGGCCGCCTGCTGCTCTACCTTGCTGGCGGGGAACAGCGAGGAGACCAGCCAACCGGCGCCGAAGGCGATCAGGCCCGCGGCCAGCGGATTGCCCTCGGTCTTGCGGGCAATCTGGTGCGGTGCTTCGCTGACTGCCTCGCCGGCGTCGTGCGCCATGGACCGGGCGGAGCCGCTCGCGTCATCTTTGGCACCCATGACCGAGTCCTTGGCGCCCATGACCTTGTCCTTGGCCCGGCCAACGGAATCCTTCACCTTGTCCGTCTGCCGGTGCACAATGTTCGAGGGCGAGGTCTTCTCTGCGACGGCGTCTACATCCGTGCCAAGCCGTGCCCGGGTACGTTCGATGTCTGCTCGGATTTCTTCTGGTGACTGGCTCATCGTGCTTCCTCACTGGGCTTGAGAGTTTCGGGTATTTTCTTGACGGACTCCGTCGTGCGGGGCATCCCTTGGATGGTCTTCATCTGCTTCTTGCCGACGGCGAAGAGGATGGCGCCGATGATTGCCCATATGACGGCGACTATCACCGCGGACCAGCCCCAGCCGATGAGGGAGCCGAGGGCATCCCAAAGGCCGATGGAGAGGAACAGCAGGACGAAGTGGCCCGCGACCGCGGCACCCACCATCATCCCTACGCCCTTGCCGGCCCTTGTTCCGGATTCCTTGAGTTCGGCCTTGGCCAGTTCCAGTTCCTGGCGCATCAGTATCGAAATGTCACGGCTGACTTCGCCGAGCAAATCGCCCAGCGACTCGTTCTCCGCCTTGACTTCGGCGCGCGTGGGCGGAACCTGACCCGGATCGGGAACGCGGTTCTCGGTCATCGGCTCCCACCGCCCTCATACGGGTCCCGCTCCGGAATGGCCGTGCCCCGGCCGCCGGCCGGCGGTTCCTCCGGGTAGCTGATGGTCTCCGGCGTGCCAGCCGCTCCACCGAGACCGGAATTTGTTTCCTGGCGCTCGGTGGCACCGGTCGGGGTGCCGGAGGGATACCCGATGGTTTCCGGGGCTCCGGCTGCGCCGCCGAGTGCCGAGCCTGTCTGTGCACCCGGGGCAGCGAAGCCCGCGGCGCTTTGCGTGTCGTAGTCATAGTCGGACACTGCCGGCGTCGCGCGGTGTGCGCCGCCGTACTGTGTTGCGCCTTGTCCGATCTGTCCGGATCCGCCGCTGTCGGCGGTGAGGCCGCGGGTGAGGCGTCCCGCGAGCAGTCCTGCGCCGGCCGCGATCGCAAGGAAGGCGCCGGGACGTTGGCGCGCAAAGCGCTTGGCTTCGTCGAGCAGCGAGCCCGGATCACGGTTCTCCAGCCAGCCCGCCACGGAGCCCGCCTTGTCGGCCGCCTGGCTCACAAGACTGGTCGCCGTGCCGGAACCTTCGGAGTTTTGGGACATGGACCGGAGCTCATCGCCGATGGAGCGCAGGCCCGATGCCACGCGCTGCTGCTGGGTGCTGGCCTGGCTTTTGACATCGTCGCCGAACTCGGTCATCAGGCCACGGGCCTTCTCCTTGGCCTCGTGCGCTACCTGCTGCGCCTCGCCCTTGGCCGTTTCCTTGACGTGCTCTCCGGCAGCCTTGCTCTCGCGGCCTACTTCCCTGGCCTCTTCCTTGGCAGTATCGCTCTTGGACTGCTGGCCTGCCGGCGTGGCATAGGGATCCGGGGCGTAGGGATCCTGGCTGACCGGGCCGCCGGGCTGGTTGGAGCCGGGAATGCCGTCGTCGTAATTGCCGGTATTCGGATTCGTAGTCATCGCAATTCCTTTTCCTCGTCGGTTTCTTCCTGCGGAGCAGATGATGGTTAGCCTGGGCCGCCGGAATCATCCTCGGTCTGGGCGTACTTGCGGCGCAGAGAACGGCCGCGCTCTATGTCCTCCTTTTCTTTTTCGAGCTGCTTGTCGCTCTTGCGGGTATCACGAGGCGGCAACTGAATAGTTTCCTCCGCCTCGATGCCGGCCTGCAGCTGGCGGCCGCGTTCGGTTTCTGCATCGAACTCGGCGCCGAACAACAGGGACAGATTGGCCAACCAGAACCACAGCAGCAGTACGATCATGCCGCCGATAGCGCCGTAGGTCCGGTTGTAGTTGGAAAAATTGGCTACGTAGAAGGCGAAGCCGGCCGTGGCCAGGGCCAGCACCAACAGCGCGATGAATGCGCCCATGCTCATCCAGCGGAATTTCGGCTGCTTCACGTTGGGAGTAGCGTAATAGAGTAGCGCTACTACCAGCACGGCAAAGGCGGCCAGCACCGGCCACTTGGCGATGTTCCACACCGTCAGGGCAATCTGACCCAGCCCGATGGCCGAGCCGATGGCTTCCGCAACGGGCCCGGAGAGAATCAGGATGAGCAGCATCAGCGCAGCCAGCACCACCACCACAAGCGTGATCAGCAGCATGACCGGACGCAGCTTCCAGAACGGGCGGCCCTCCTCGATTTCATAGATCCGGTTCATCGCGCGGCTGAAGGCGTTCACATAGCCGGAGGCCGACCACAGCGCGCCGGCGACACCGACAATCAGAGCCAGCCCCGCAGTGGGCGCACTGGCCAGCTGCTCGATCGGCTGGCGCATGGTTTCTGCCGCCTGCCCCGGTGCCAAGCGCTCGAGCACGTCTGTCATGAATGTTGTGGTCTGCTCGCCCTGCCCGAAGACGCCGAGCAGTGAGACCAGCGCCAGCAGGGCCGGGAACAAGGACAGCACAGCGTAGTAGGTCAAGGCAGCGGCGAGATCCGTGCATTGGTCCGCAGAGAACTCACGGACGGCCTTACGGAAGACATAGAGCCATGACGGCTTCTTGAGGTCGCCGGGGGAATCGGGCTTACGGGAGTCCTCGGGCGATGGCGCATTTGAACCCTTTGCCGCCGTTTCATCGTGTGCCATGATCACCTCCTGAGCAGAACCCGACATGGTCGGACAAATTCCATCGTATTGGTAAGTATGCTTAGAAGTAAGGGGTTCCCTTGGAACAGGAGAAATAATGAAAATGCCAACGCCCCGCGGACCGGTGAGCTCGATCCTGATGGACATCCTCGCCACGGCACCGCAACACCATGTGCCCGAGCTGACGAGGCTGGGCGCCGCCATGGAACAGACGGCCGGTGTGCAGCTCATGGACGACGACGACCTGCAGCTCGCGCTTTTCTGCCTTTACGAGCTGCACTACGGCGGCATCGAAGGCGTGGACGACCGATGGGAATGGCATCCGGAGCTGACCGCGTTCCGGCTGGAGCTGGAACGCCGCTTCGAGGGCGTCCTTCGCCGGATGACTGACATGCGCGACGCGCCACCACCCGTCGCCGCGGACGTGGCGGCGGCGCTGTTCAAGCTCACGGGGGACGACGACGGCCCCAGCGTTTCGAAATACGTCGCCAGGGAGGCGACGCCGGAGCAACTGCGGGAGTTCCTGATCCACCGGTCCGTGTACCAGCTCAAAGAAGCGGATCCGCACAGCTGGGCGATCCCGCGGCTGACCGGCCGGGCCAAGGCGGCCCTGGTGGAAATCCAGGCGGACGAGTATGGCGGCGGCCGGCCGGAGAAGATGCATTCAACCCTCTTCGCCCGGTCCATGCGGGGCTTGGGGCTGGACGATCAGTACGGCGCGTACGTGGACCTGATTCCCGCCGTGACGCTGGCTTCGGTCAACATGATGTCGCTCTTCGGCCTGAACCGGCGGCTGCGCGGGGCGATCGTGGGGCACTTGGCGGCGTACGAAATGACCTCATCCATCCCGAACAAGTTCTATAGCCGGGGCTTCCGCCGCCACGGCCACGGCGAGGATGTGACCGGCTACTTCGACGAGCATGTCGAGGCCGACGCCGTCCACGAACAGATCGCCGGGCGCGATCTGGCCGGCGGACTCGCCGAAGCGGAACCGGAGCTGCTGCCGGACATCCTGTTCGGGGCCGCAGCGGCGCTGGCCGTGGACGCTTTGGTGGGAACGCACCAGCTGTCGGCGTGGCAGGCCGGGCGCAGCTCGCTGCGGATCCCGCTGGACCTGGCGGCATGAGCGGCGGCGGTCCTGTCCGTGGGCAGGCGGGCGGGGCGTCGGCATGACCGGGACTGGGGGCAGCGGGACGGAGGCGCAGTTACCTGAGGCTGAGTACATTCTGCCGCTGCGCTGGTATTCGGACGAGGGCCTCGATGAGCTGACCGGGTACCTCCGCATGCTCTCGGGCTGGATCCGGATCACCGTAGTGGACGGCTCCGCCCCCGAACTTTACAAGGCGCACGCAGCGGCGTGGGCCGGGTTGGTGGAGCACCGCAGGCCCGAAGCCTGGCCGGGACGCAACGGCAAGGTCGCCGGCGTCATGACAGGGGTGCGGCACAGCAGGAAGGAGTACCTGGTGCTGGCCGACGACGATGTCCGCTACACCCTTCCCGCGCTCCGCCGGTTGGTGGCACTGCTGGCGGGAGCAGACGTTGTCCGGCCGCAAAACTACTTCCTGACCCTGCCCTGGCATGCCCGCTGGGACACCGCCCGCACGCTGCTCAACCGCGCCGTTGCCTCGGACTTCCCCGGTACGCTGGGGGTCCGCCGCAGCGCGCTGGACGCTACAGACGGTTACGACGGGGACGTATTGTTCGAAAACCTCGAGCTGATCCGCACGGTCAAGGCCGCCGGCGGACGGGAACTTCGGGCGGACGATCTTTTTGTCGGCCGGATCCCGGCAACGGCCGCACATTTCAGGGGACAGCGGGTCCGGCAGGCCTACGACGACTTCGCCCAGCCAATCCGGCTGACCGTGGAACTATTGCTGCTGCCGCTGACGATCTTCGCGGCCCGCCGACCGGCCCGCTGGATCCCGCTGCTGGCGGCCGCCGTCGCCATGGCGGAAGCCGGACGACGGCGGAAAAACGGGCGCGCTGTCTTCCCGCCGACCTCGGCGCTGTGGACACCGTGCTGGCTGCTCGAACGCGCCGTCTGCATCTGGCTGGCGTTGGGCCAGCGACTGGCCGGTGGCGTGAGATACGCCGGCAACCGGATGCCCACGGCCGGCACGCCCGGCTACCAGCTGCGGCGGAAGTACGCCGCCCAACGATCGCAGCACATCCCATCACCGCTCCCGCCCCGGGACCAGGAAAGGAACTTCCCATGCAGCCAGCCGAGCCGATCGAGTCAACCGAGCCAACCTGCAAAACAGCAGACACCGATGAAAATGCAGGCACGTCAGGAAGCCCTTGCAGCCCCGCACAGCCGGACAACGTCCTCGTAGCGTGCCCGGACGGGCCCTTCCTGCTGCGCGGAGATGTGGAAATCGTGACGCCGGACGGTGAACCGGTACCGCGCCGCCGGAAGACCGTAGCGCTGTGCCGTTGCGGAGCGTCTTCGATCAAGCCCTACTGCGACGGCACCCATAAGCTGATCGGCTTCACCACCGCCGTCGGCACAGCGGGACAGTCTTCTTCCCCGGAGGCATAGGCCCCGTTGCGGCCAGCCGCCTAATTCGCGTTGGCCACCAGCCCAAGCTCGGCTTTCGCCGCCATGGAGTCATGCAGCGGCAGGACCCGTACGGTGTAGCCAAAGGAACCGGAGCGGTCGATCACGACCTCCCCGCAGAACAGGAACCTGCCCTCGCCCAAGTCCTCTTTAAAGGAGAGCGCATCGAAGCCCGTCTGGTCCAGCTCATCTCCCTCGCCAACCTGGCCGTGGGCTACCTCGACGCAGACATCCGAAGGGTTGAGCTTGCCCAGGCGTACATAGGCATTGACCCGCAGCGGGTCCCCGATCTGCGGATTGTCGGACACACCGAGCGAGTCCACATGTTCCACTGATACGTCGGGCCAGGCCGCGCGCACCCGCCTGATCCAGCCCGCAAAATCCCGGGCGACGGCGAAGTCCGCGGCGCGGGCGTCGCGGCCTGCGGTGCAGGCGGGCGTGTAGAGCTGGCGGACATAGTCCTCCACCATGCGCTCGGCCGAAACAGCGGGCCCCAGGTTGGCCAGGGTATGCCGGATCATCGCAATCCACTGGTGCGGCAGCCGGTCGGACGGTGCAACTGGCGCGGACGGCCCGGCGGCAGTGGCGCCTTCGGTAGCCTCCCCGTAGAAGCGCGGGGCCACCTGGTTCTCCAGCAAGTCGTACAGGGCGGCGGCCTCGATGTCGTCGCGTTCCTCGGGGCTGACCACCGAATCCGTTCCGGACGTCGTGGAAGGATTAGCCGTCGGAATCGCCCAGCCGTTGTCGCCGTCGTACATTTCATCCCACCAGCCATCCAGTACGGACAGGTTCAGCCCGCCGTTGATAGCCGCCTTCATGCCCGACGTTCCGCAGGCCTCGAGCGGCCGCAGCGGGTTGTTCAGCCAGACGTCGCAGCCCGGGAAGAGCGTGCGCGCCATGGCGATGTCGTAGTTGGGCAGGAAGACAATCCGGTGCCGGATCGCGGGGTCGTCGGTGAAACGGACCAGGTCCTGGATCATCCGCTTGCCCTGCTCATCGGCGGGGTGGGACTTGCCGGCGATGACCAGCTGGATGGGATGCTCCTTGTGCAGCAGCAGTGCCTTGAGCCGGGCCGGATCGCGCAACATGAGGGTCAGCCGCTTGTAGGTGGGGACGCGGCGGGCAAAGCCGATGGTCAGCACATCCGGATCCAGCACGTTCTTGGTCCAGGCCAGCTCGGCATCCGTGGCGCCGCGTTTTTTCCAGGAGGAGCGCAGCCGCCGCCGGACGTCGTCGATCAGGGTGGAGCGCAGCTCGCGGCGCAGGTTCCAGATCTCCTCGTCGTCGACGTCGTAGACCTTGTCCCACTGCCGGGCCACCACGGACTCGGTGCCGAACTTGGCCTTGGCCAGCGCGGCGATCCGGGCATCCACCCAGGTGGGCACGTGGACGCCGTTGGTGACGGAGGCGATGGGCACTTCCTGCGTGTCGAACCCCGGGAAGAGTCCGGAGAACATGCCGCGGGAGACCACGCCGTGCAGCTTGGCCACGCCATTGGCCCGCTGGGCCAGCCTCAGGCCCATGACGGCCATATTGAATTTGGTGGGATCCCCGCCGTCGTAATTTTCGGCGCCCAGGGCGAGGATCATTTCGATGGGCACATTCGGGGCCAGGCCGGCGCGGAAGAAATGCTCGACCTGCAGCTTCTCGAACCTGTCGATTCCGGCCGGTACGGGGGTATGCGTGGTGAAGACCGTGTTGGCGCGGCCCGCGGCCTGCGCCTCGTGCCAGTTCAGCCCGGTGTCCATCAGCTCGCGGATCCGCTCGACGCCAAGGAAGCCGGCATGGCCTTCGTTGGTGTGGAAAACTTCCGGCGCGGGTGTGCCCGTCAGCCGCTCGTAGATGCGCAGGGCCTTCACGCCGCCCATGCCCAGCAGCAGCTCCTGCTGGAGCCGGTGGTCGCCGCCGCCGCCGTAGAGCCGGTCCGTAATATGACGCGCGGCCTCGTCATTGCCGGCCACGTTCGAATCGAGCAGCAGCAGCGGCACGCGTCCGACGTCGGCACGCCAGATGTGCGCCAGCAGGCGGCGCTCATTGGGCAGCGGCAGTTCTACCTGCGCCGGCGTCCCGTCGGCTTCGCGCAGGAGGGTCAGCGGCAGCCCATCCGGATCCAGCACCGGGTACGTTTCCTGCTGCCAGCCGTCGCGGCTGAGGGATTGCTTGAAATAGCCGGCGGCGTAGAGCAGACCGACCCCGATCAGCGGCACGCCCAGGTCCGAGGCGGCCTTGAGATGGTCCCCGGCGAGAATGCCGAGCCCGCCCGAGTACTGGGGCAGGACCGAACTGATGCCATATTCGGGGGAGAAGTACGCGATGGACGACGGCGCGTCCTCGCCGAGGGTCTGGTACCAGCGGTCATCGCTCAGGTACCGGTCCAGGTCTGCGCTGAGCGCCTGGACCTGCTCCACCAGCGCGGCGTCGGCCGCCAGCGCCTGGAGCTGCTCGCGGTTAAAGGAGCCCAGCAGCGCCACCGGGTCGTGGCTTTTGGCCCACAGCGCCGGGTCGAGGCGCTCGAACAACTGCTGGGTGGGTCGGTGCCAGGACCAGCGCAAGTTGCCTGCCAGCCGGCCCAGGGCGGCGATGCTGTCAGGGAGAACAGTGCGGACCGTAAATCTGCGGATTGCCTTCACTCGGCCTACGGTAGCGCAGATGTAACCATATGTCGGTTTCAAATACGTAAACGCTTGAGTAACGATCCGAATTTGTACCCAGTTCGTCCAGAAGCCTTAGCAAACCGGCACATTTGTCGCTAACGTCTAGTCTGTGAGCACATTCACTGAGGAACCGCGTCCGGCACCGTCCAACTCACGCCTGCGCTTTGGCAGGATCCCCATCACCGGGGTCTCTCCGGTGGTGGATTGCGGGCGTTTCCCCGCCAAAACCGTACCCGGCGAGGACATCGAAGTCTCCGCCACAGTCTTCCGCGAGGGCCATGACCGGCTCGGCGTGACCGCGGTGCTTTACGATCCGGACGGCAACGCCGTGCAGCGGACCCACCTGCGTCCGCTCGGCGGCGGAACGGACCGCTGGGCCGGTACTCTGCGGCCCACGGCGCCGGGAAACTGGACCTTCACCATTGAAGGCTGGGGCGACCTTTACGCCACCTGGCACCACAACGCCGAGGTGAAGATCGCCGCCGGCGTGGATGTGGACCTGATGCTGGCCGAAGGCATCCGCCTGTTCAACCAAGCTGCCGGACAGGACGGCCGTCCGGCCGAGAACGCCGAGGTCCTGCGCCGGGCCGCCGGCGCCATCGCCGATGAGGGCCGCTCCGCCGAAGACCGCCTGGCCGCGGGAGGCTCGGACGAGGTCCTTACGGCGGTACGCACCCACCCCATCCGCAGCCTCGTCACCGAGTCGCAGCGGTACCCCATCCTGGTGGAGCGGGACCTGGCCGGGCGCGGCGCTTGGTACGAGTTCTTCCCCCGCTCCGAGGGCGCCGTGTTCGATCCGGCCGCCAACAAATGGACGTCGGGGAACTTTGCGACGGCGGCAGAGCGGCTCCCAGCCGTCGCCGACATGGGATTCGACATAATTTACATGCCCCCGATCCACCCTATCGGCGTGACGAACCGCAAGGGTCCCAACAACACCCTCACCGCCGGGCCGGATGATCCGGGCTCGCCGTGGGCCATCGGTGCCGCCGAGGGCGGCCACGATGCCATCCACCCTGACCTGGGCACGTTCGAGGACTTCGACCGCTTCGTCCAGTCCGCCGCGGACGTGGGGCTGGAAGTCGCCCTGGATCTGGCGCTGCAGTGCTCGCCGGACCATCCTTGGGCCAGGGAGCACCCGGAGTGGTTCACCACCCGCGTGGACGGCACCATTGCCTACGCGGAGAACCCGCCGAAGAAATACCAGGACATCTACCCGCTGAACTTCGACAACGACCCCGAGGGCCTGTCGGAAGAAGTGCTGCGCATCGTCCGGCTGTGGGTCAGCCACGGGGTGAAGATCTTCCGGGTGGACAATCCGCACACCAAGCCGGTCTGGTTCTGGGAATGGCTGATCGGCGAGGTCAACGCCACCGATCCTGATGTGGTTTTCCTGGCTGAGGCATTCACAGTGCCGGCGATGATGCATGCGCTGGGCCGTGCGGGGTTCCAGCAGTCCTACAGCTACTTCACTTGGCGCAACCAGAAGACCGAGATCGAGGAGTACCTGACCCAGGTCAGTCATGAAACCGCGGCCTTCTTCCGGCCGAACTTTTTCGTCAATACTCCGGACATCCTGACCGAGTTCCTCCAGTACGGCGGCCCGGCGGCGTTCAAGATCCGCGCCGTGCTGGCCTCAATGGGAAGCCCGCTCTGGGGCGTCTACGCCGGTTACGAACTCTACGAACACGTCGCCCGGCCCGGCGCCGAGGAATACATCGACAATGAGAAGTACGAGTACAAGGCGCGGGACTTTGCCCGTGCGGAAGCGGAAGGCCGCTCGCTGGCCCCGTACCTGACGCGCCTTAACCACATCCGGCGCGCCCACCCGGCGCTTCGGGACCTGCAGAACCTGACCGTCCACCGGAGCACGGACGACGCCACCGTGGTCTTTTCCAAGCACAAGGAAAACCTGCCGGCCGCGGACGGCAGCGAGGGCACCGGGAAAGACACGATCATCGTCGTCGTGAATGTGGATCCGCACAGTGCCCGCGAATGCACCGTCAGCCTGGACCTCGCCGTACTCGGCCTGGACCCGGCGGACCTGAACGAGGACGGCACCTTCTGGGTGGACGACCTGATCAGCGGGGAAAGCTGGCGGTGGGGCGAGCACAACTATGTGCGGCTGGACGCGCATTTCGAGCCCGCGCATATCCTGCATATCCGTAGGAGCAGCTAGTGGCCAGTCCCTTCCAACTCCATGCGCCTGGACTGGCGCATGACCCCCATTGGTATCGCAAGGCCGTCTTTTACGAGGTCTTGGTCCGCGGTTTCGCAGATGCCAATGGGGACGGGTCGGGGGACTTCGTGGGACTGATCGACAAACTGGACTACCTGCAGTGGCTGGGGATCGACTGCCTGTGGGTGCCGCCGTTCTTCAAATCCCCCCTGCGCGACGGCGGCTACGACATCGCCGACTATTACGACGTGCTCGACGAATTCGGCACCATCAGCGACTTCAAACGCCTGGTGGCCGAGGCCCATGCCCGCGGCGTCCGGGTGATCATCGATCTGCCGCTGAACCACACTTCGGACCAACACCAGTGGTTCGAGGCGTCGCGGCGGGAGCCCGACGGGCCGTACGGGGACTTCTATGTCTGGAGCGACACGGACGAGAAGTACCAGGATGCGCGCATCATCTTCGTCGATACCGAGGAATCCAACTGGGCGTTCGACCCGATCCGCCGGCAATTCTTCTGGCACCGGTTCTTCAGCCACCAGCCGGACCTGAACTACGAGAACCCCAAGGTCATCGAGGCCGTTTTCGACGTCGTTAGGTTTTGGCTGGACCAGGGCATCGACGGTTTCCGCGCGGACGCCATTCCCTACCTGTTCGAAGAGGACGGGACCAACTGCGAAAACCTGCCGGCAACCCACAAGTTCCTGCAGGACCTGCGCGCCCTGGTGGACTCGGAGTACCCCGGCCGGGTGATCATCGCCGAAGCCAACCAGATGCCCCATGAAGTCGTGGAGTACTTCGGCGAAAAGACCGACGACGGCGGGTTGGTGCCGGAGTGCCACATGTGCTTCCATTTCCCGATCATGCCGCGGCTGTTCTACGCCCTGCGCGACCAGAAGGCCGCCCCCATCATCCAGACCATGGAAGAGACACCGGACATACCCACCGGTGCACAGTGGGGCACGTTCCTGCGAAACCATGACGAGCTGACGCTGGAAATGGTGACCAATGAAGAACGCGAGGCCATGCTCGGCTGGTACGCGCCGGACTCGCGGATGCGGGCCAACATCGGCATCCGGCGCCGGCTGGCCCCGCTGCTGGATAACTCCCGCGCCGAGCTCGAGCTGATCCACGCGCTGCTGCTGTCGCTGCCGGGCAGCCCGTTCCTGTACTACGGGGACGAGATCGGCATGGGCGACAACATCTGGCTCGAAGACCGCGATGCCTCGCGCACGCCGATGCAGTGGAACCCGGACCGAAATGCCGGATTCTCGACGGCGGACCCGGGCAAGCTTTATCTGCCGGTGGTGCAGTCCCTGGTCTACAACTACAACTACGTCAACGTCGAGGCGCAGCTTGCCCACAGCAGCTCCCTGCTGCACTGGGTGCGCCAAATGCTCGCGGTACGCAAAGCCCATCCTGCCTTCGGGCTCGGCGGCTACCGCAACGTGCCCACAGAAGCCGAATCCGTCCTGGCATTCATCCGCGAAATTCCGCCGGGCAACCGCGAAGGGGCGGAACCGGAAGCGCTGCTGTGCATTTTTAATCTGTCGCAACACCCGGTGGCCGCGCCCTTGCGGATGCCGGAATTTGCGGGGCGGGGTCTGCGCGACTTGTTCGGCGGACTACCCTTTCCTGCCCTTGACGACGCCGGTCAGCTGACCCTGACGCTCGGCAGCCACGATTTCTTCTGGCTGCGTGTGCGTTCGGCCCGGTCCAATCCGGCGTCGCCTTTGACCGAAGCCCTTCCCGTGCTCACTTCGGTGAACACCCGTTCTGAGGTGGAGAGCCCATGACAAACACCGTTACCAATGCTTCGCAGTCCTTGCCTGAACTGCTCCACGACTGGTTGCCGCAGCAGCGATGGTTCCCGGCCAAAGGCAAAGAAACGGTGCTGCGCCGGCTCGGCGGAATCCGCCTGCAGGATCCGGCAGACGCCGTCGCGCTGGAGGTCCATATTGTTGCGGTCCACACCGACCAGGACGTCTTCATCGTCAACGTGCCGGTCAGCTTCCGGCACGAACCGCTTGAGGGCGGCGAAGCGGCGCTGATCGGCCATACCGGAGCCGAGCCACGGCAGGGCACGGAAAACTGCTGGCTGTACGACGGCACCCACGACCCGGTATTCGTCGCCGCCTGGCTGGAACTGATGCGGCGCGAATCCGTGACCGCGGACGGCCGCACCCGTGGCCACGCCGGCGCAGGCTTCGGCGACTGGCCGCCGTTCGACGCGCCGCTGAAGGCCTCCGTGCTCGCCGGCGAGCAGTCCAACACCTCGGTGGTCGTGGAAACGGACAGTGCATCCCTCATCGTGAAGTTCTTCCGCGTCTTGGAGGCCGGCGCCAATCCCGATGTTGAAATCGGGGCGATGTTGAGCGAGCTTGGCGCCAGCGAAGTTCCCGCCACCTACGGCTGGGTGACCGGAGGCTGGCACACACCGGGCCAGCACACGGATTCGAATGCGGACAAGCTGTGGGACTCCGGGCATCTGAGCGTGCTGCGCGAGTACATCGCGAACAGCAAGGACGCCTGGCGCACCGCCTCGGCGGCGGCCTTGGACGACGCCGATTTCACCAAGGAAGCCGGCGAACTTGGGCAGGTTACGGGCCGGATCCACAGCCAGCTGCGGAAGAGTTTCGGCGCACATGAGGCTACTGAAGAGGAAGCCGCAGCGCTGGCAGCCGAACTCCGCGAGCGGATCCGGTGGGGTTGGGCGCAAGCAGGATCCGCCGTCGGTCCGCTGGACCGGACGGTGGATGAGCTGCTCCGCCGGCTGGAAAACCTCGAGGAACGCCCCGAGCTTCAGCGGATCCACGGCGACTATCACCTGGGCCAGGTCCTTCACTCGGTCGAACGCGGCTGGGTAGTCCTGGACTTTGAAGGCGAACCGCTGCGTCCCATGGGCAGCCGCGGTACGGACGATGTCGCCCTGCGCGACGTCGTTGGCATGCTTCGGTCCTTCGACTACGCGGGCGGCGTCGCGGTCACCACCGCCGAGGGCAATGAATCGGGACAGGTGGAAGCCGCTGCAGACCGCTGGACAGCCGCGGCCGCTGATGCGTTCATCGCTGGCTATGAACGTGAGACCGGGGTCCGCATCGACACGACCTCCCCGCTGTTCCTAGGCTTGTGGCTGGACAAGGCGCTCTACGAAGTTGTGTACGAACAGCGGAACCGTCCGCGCTGGGTCGGCGTCCCTGTCAAGGCCGTTCGCCGCGCGCTGGAACAGATGCAGACTGCCAACTCTTCTGCCGGCAACTCTTCTAACGCCAACTCTTCTACGGCGGGCGACGGCGAACCGGCTGCAAGCAGTTCCGCTGCAGGCCACGCATCCTCCTCGGAAACGGCACAAGCTGTCGGTCCCGCAGCGGCGACGCTTGCCGAAGGGCGGGCCGAAACGTCGGCGACCTCCGCGACCAGCGCCGGCAATCCGGTGCCGGTCGACCAGAACACGCTGTCCGCCGTCGCGCATGGCAGTTACTTCCAGCCGCACGCCGTCCTCGGCGCCCATCTGGATGACCACGGCCATGTCACGGTCCGCTCGCTGCAGCCGCTAGCGGACTCCGTCACCGTCATCACTGCGGCAACACGCGTGTCCATGCAGCACGAGCAGGAAGGCGTCTGGGTTGCCACCCTGCCCGCGGAACGTGTGGGCCATGTGCCGGACTACCGTCTCGAGGTGGTGTACGACGGCGGCGCCCCCCTCCTGGTGGACGATCCGTACCATTACCTGCCAACGCTGGGCGAAATCGACCTGCACCTGATCGGCGAGGGCCGGCACGAAACGCTGTGGACGGCTCTGGGCTCGCATGTCCGCCACTACAATTCCACACTGGGCGACGTCACCGGCACCAGCTTTGCCGTATGGGCGCCGAATGCCCAGGCCGTGCGGGTCAAGGGTGACTTCAATGGCTGGAACGCTGTCCGGCATGCCATGCGGTCCATGGGCGGATCCGGTGTTTGGGAGATTTTCATCCCGGGCGTCGCATCTGGCTCCATCTACAAGTACGAGCTGCTGGGCCGCGACGGGCACTGGCATGAGAAAGCGGATCCCATGGCCCGCTGGACCGAGGTGCCGCCGCTGACCGGTTCACGTGTCGTGGATACCCGGTACAACTTTTCCGACGGCGAGTGGCTGGCCCGGCGTGCTGCACGCGATCCACACAACTCGCCCATGAGTGTGTACGAGGTGCACCTGGGTTCCTGGCGGGTCGGTCTGGACTACCGCCAGCTGGCCGAGCAGCTGGTCGAGTACGTCAAGTGGCAGGGCTTCACGCATGTCGAGCTGATGCCCGTGGCCGAGCACCCCTTCGGCGGGTCCTGGGGCTACCAGGTCACCTCCTACTACGCGCCTACCTCGCGGTTTGGCCATCCGGACGACTTCAAATACCTGGTGGACAAGCTGCACCAGGCCGGCATCGGCATCATCCTGGACTGGGTGCCGGCGCACTTCCCCAAGGACGAGTGGGCTTTGGCCCGCTTCGACGGCCAGCCGCTTTACGAACACGAAGATCCCCGGTTGGGCGAGCACCCCGACTGGGGCACGCTCATCTTCGACTTCGGTCGCCGCGAGGTACGCAACTTCCTGGTTGCCAACGCCCTCTACTGGTTTGAGGAGTTCCACATCGACGGGCTGCGCGTGGATGCTGTCGCCTCCATGCTCTACCGCGACTATTCGCGTGAGGAAGGCGAGTGGTACCCCAACATCCACGGCGGCCGCGAAAACCTCGAAGCCATTTCCTTCCTGCAGGAAGTCAACGCCACGGCGTACAAGCGGGTGCCGGGCATTGTCACCATCGCGGAAGAATCCACCGCGTTCGACGGCGTCACCAGGGCCACCAGCGCCGGCGGACTGGGCTTCGGGCTGAAGTGGAACATGGGCTGGATGCATGACACCCTCCAGTACATTTCGGAGGACCCCATCAACCGGGTCCACCACCACAACAAGGCCACGTTCTCCATGGTCTACGCCTACACGGAAAACTTCCTGCTCCCGATCAGCCATGACGAGGTTGTGCACGGGAAGGGCTCGATGCTCCGCAAGATGCCGGGGGACAGGTGGCAGCAGCTCGCAAACCTGCGCGCTTACCTTGCTTTCCAATGGGCGCATCCGGGCAAGCAGCTGATTTTCATGGGGACGGAGTTCGGGCAGGAATCTGAATGGTCCGAGCAACACGGCCTCGACTGGTGGCTGTCCGAAAACGTTCCGCACAAGGGATTGCAGAAGCTGGTTCGCAACCTCAATGGGCTCTACCGTGAGACCCCCGCCCTGTACGAACGGGACAACGAACCTGCTGGCTTCCAGTGGATCGACGAAAACGACGGGGCGCGCAACACACTCTCCTTCATCCGGTGGGACAACCACGGCAACCCGGTGGTCTGCATCGCGAATTTCGCCGGACACCCGCATACCGATTTCCGAATCGGATTGCCCTGGGCCGGTAACTGGCAGGAAGTACTGAACACGGATGACCCGGAGTACGGGGGATCAGGCGTCGGGAACAAGGGGCTTGTCGCCGGTGCCGAAGGCGCCTGGAATGGCCATCCGGCCTCCGCCGTGCTGACGGTGCCTCCGCTGGGAGTCCTGTATCTGAAGCCGGCGAGCTAAAGCTGCCGCAGCGGAGACCCCCGGAATTCCGCGGGTCTTCGCTCGCAGGCAACCTTGGATTTACATTCGGGCCGAACCGGAGTAGAGTTTATATCCGCGCTGAGGGAACAGTTGAACAGCTCGAAACCACACAAGGCTTAGGTCAAACCTCGTTGAGAGGCGTGCGGGAACGGGTTGATTTGACAGGGACCAGCAGTGCGGGTAAATTTGAAAAGTTGCTCCGGAGCGATGGAGGGCCTTGAAGAAGGGTCCGACTGGTGCCGGGTGCTCCTGTTGTTTGAGAACTCAATAGTGTGCCAAGTTTGTTGATACCAATTATTTTATTGGTTGAATTATTGTCGTGGGGCACCGCCTCCGTGGTG
>NZ_JBNHFQ010000015.1:0-91260 GCF_059090425.1 Arthrobacter sp. B055-34 | reverse complement strand
CGCCCTAGTCGCCGAAGAAGGACTCTGGATCCGCTCCGGATGGGCAGGCAGGCCATGAAACACGCCCGGGTCATACACACTTTTTTGCCTATAAGCCTGAGCCTCGGCGGACAGTCACTCAATTAAAGGAAAAAGCCCCGCCACAGGGGCGGGGCTTTTTCCTATCCGCGGAGGATGGGGGATTTGAACCCCCGAGGGCGTGAACCCAACACGCGTTCCAGGCGTGCGCCATAGGCCGCTAGGCGAATCCTCCAGATGTTTTGCTCAACAAGAGCAGGTACAAGACTACCTGACGGCTTCCGAAAGTGGCGAATCGCGCGATGCACGTCACTGCCATCCCCTCGGCGCCGGAACGATTTTCAGCCACCCGTCCATCTCGGGTAGACTATTTGACGGCCCCTCATGTGGTGTCATCCCGTGAACTCCCCCAGGACCGGAAGGTAGCAAGGGTAAGCGGGCTCTGGCAGGTGCATGAGGGGTCTTTTACGTCTATCCCCAGCGCCGGGATGCCTGATGCAAAGTACGAGCCGCAACCGATAGGGTTCTTATCGTGAGTACAGCCCTCTACCGTCGTTACCGCCCCGATTCCTTCGCGGACGTTATTGGGCAGGAGCATGTCACCAATCCGCTGATGGCCGCTCTGCAGAAGAACCGCGTCAACCACGCCTACCTGTTCTCCGGCCCGCGCGGCTGCGGCAAGACCACCTCCGCCAGGATCCTGGCCCGTTGCCTCAACTGCGCCCAAGGCCCGACGCCGACCCCTTGCGGACAATGCGATTCCTGCGTCGAGCTCGGCCGCGGCGGCCCGGGCAGCCTGGACGTCATCGAAATCGACGCCGCTAGCCACGGTGGCGTGGACGACGCCCGCGATCTGCGCGAGCGCGCCACCTTCGCCCCGGTGCGGGACCGCTACAAGATCTTCATCATCGACGAGGCCCACATGGTCACCTCGGCGGGCTTCAACGCCCTGCTGAAGATCGTCGAAGAGCCGCCGGAGCACATCAAGTTCATCTTCGCCACCACGGAGCCGGACAAGGTCATCGGGACCATCCGCTCGCGCACACACCACTACCCGTTCCGGCTGGTGCCGCCGGAACCGCTGATGCAGTACCTGGAACTGCTGTGCAACCAGGAAAACGTGCCGGTAGCCCCCGGCGTGCTCTCGCTCGTCGTCCGCGCCGGCGGCGGCTCCGTGCGCGATTCGCTCTCCGTGCTGGACCAGCTCATGGCCGGCGCCGGGCCCGAGGGGCTGGACTATGAACTGGCCGTTTCCCTGCTCGGCTACACCCACGCCTCGCTGCTCGACGACGTCGTCGATGCCTTCGCCGCCCAGGACGCCTCCACCGTTTTCAGCGCCGTGGACCGCGTGGTGCAGACCGGCCATGATCCGCGCCGTTTCGTCGAGGACCTGCTTGAGCGCTTCCGCGACCTGATCATCGTCAAGGCCATGCCGGAGAGCGCCCACGCCATCCTCCGCGGTGTGCCCGAAGACCAGATCGCGCGGATGCAGACCCAGGCCAACCAGCTCGGCTCCTCCGAACTCTCCCGCGCCGCGGACATCACCAACCAGGCGCTTACCGAGATGACCGGTGCCACGTCGCCGCGCCTGCATCTGGAACTTCTCTGCGCCCGCATCCTGCTGCCGGTCGCTGACCAGGCCGAACGAGGCGTCGCGGCCCGCGTGGACCGGATCGAACGCCGGCTCGCGTATGCCGGGGAGCTGCCCGCCGGAGCGCCCAACCACGCTCCGCCCGCCGCAGAAACCAATTACGACGCCGGATCCGCGCCTTCCGTACCAAGTGCCGAAGGTGCCAGCGGGGCGGCCCAGGTCCGGGAAGCGCTCCGCGCCGCCCGCACCCAACCAGTACCGGCAGCAGAAACGCAGCCATCGCCGCAGAACGCACCGTCCCCCGTGCAGCCGGCGCCGGCACCCGCCCAGCCCGCACCCCAGAACACTCCCACCCAGCCCTCGGAGGAACCGCGGCAGCAGCCGCAACCAACTGCCGAGGAGACTGTGCCGACTGGTCCTCAGCCGGCACCCACCGCTTCCCCGGCTCCTGCCGCACCGCAGCCAGAAGAGCAGCCGGCCTCGCGTGATTGGGGCGGCACCTGGGGTGCGGTTCCCGAGCCGGAACCGGCAAAGCCCGCCCCCGCGCCTGCAGTTCCTGCGGAGCAGGCAGCACCTGGCCAGCAAGCTCCGGCACCGGCACCGGCACAACAGCCTGCACCAAGCCAGCCGGCTGCTCCCGCGGCAGCACAAGCAGGCCCCTCTTCCTCCGCGCAGTCAGGCCCGCGACCCACAACGCAGCCGGGCGCGCCGACAGGCCACCCAGCTCCGGCGCCGGCACAATCGGCCCCCCCGGCGGCGGCATCCCAACAGCGCCCTGCTGCATCTGGTGCCACCGGATCAGTGGAGATGTTCCGCCGCGCCTGGCCGGAAATCATGGATGTCCTGAAAACCGAGAAGAAGTTCCTCTGGATGACAGTTGAACCACACACCTCGCTTGCCGGTTTCGATGGCCGGACGCTGACAGTGGCCTTCTCGAACTCCGGTGCGATGAATGCGTTCAGCAGCAAGCAGGAGAACGCCGGAATCCTCAGACAATGCATCTTCAAGGTGCTCGGCGTCGACTGTGCCATCGACGTTACGGCCGGAGGCTCTGCCCGGGCAGCGGGTGAACCCGCCCCAAAAGTACCTACTAGCTGGCAGCCGCCGGCAGACGGTGCGGCACCACGGACTATGAACGCGCCCGCACCGGCCATGCCCGCCGCCGGCTCCCCTGCCGAGCCTGCGGCAGAGCCTGCCCCGGCGCAGAATGCCGGCCAGAACAGGCCGGTCCCTGCCGCCGGCCCTGCCCAGAACCGTCAGGCAGATCCTGCGCAGAACGTTGGCAATGTGTGGGGACCCGTGGCTCCCATCCCGGACGCGAACTCCGCCTCCGTGGGTATTCAGTCAGCAAGCGCGGCTACCGCAACCACCACGCTCCCCGCCAGGACCCCATCGGCGCTCAGCGAACCTTCTGCACAGAGTGCGGCCTCCACCAGCAGTATGGCATCGGGGCAAAGTGCGCCATCGGCGGACAGCGTACCATCGGGGGTCAGTGCAACGTCCCCCCAAAGCGCCCCGTCCCCCGCCAGCAGTCCGTCGGGCACCAGTGCCGTGTCTGCACAAAGCGCACAGTCGGTCCAGAGCAGCCCGTCGGCTCCCAGCAGCGCCTCCGCGCAGAGCGCCCCGTCCGCCGCAAGCGCACCGTCCGCTGCGTCCCCCCGTCCAGTGGCAGCAGCGGAACCGGTGACCGTACCGCCGCCGGCACCCGGGGAACGGCCGGTATTCGGCCACCTTGCCCAGGGGCAGCCGGCAGCCGCCAGGCCAACGGTATGGGAACCGCCGCAGGCCTCCGGCGCAGCATCTGCGCCGCAAGTCCCCGCGCAAAACGGACAACGTCCTGCAACCGACCGGCCGCAGCCTGAAAAGCCTGCTTCGCCGAGTGTGCCGAACGTGCCGCAATCTCCCTACGACGACATTCCCTTCACGGATGAGGAACCGCCGTCCGAAGAATGGGACGCCGGCCCGGACTTCGAGCCAAGGCGGCCGCAGGTCCCGGTGCAGCCATCACCGCCCCCCGCGGCCGCATCCCCGCAGGCTCCGGCAGCATCCCAAACCCCTGCGCCGTCGCCCGCTGATGCTCCAACTTCGGCCCAAACGCCTGACACGGCTACTGCGCCGGATCCCAATAAACCCATGAGCCGCTACCAGCGGCTGCTCAACCAGGCCAGAGCTGCCGAAGCGCAAAGCCGGCCCGCCGGCACTCCCGCCGGGCCAGTCTTCGGCAGCAGAGGCGGCAGTGGCCTAAACTTGAGTCACGTCGAGGACATTCCCAGTGAAGATGACTTAGCCATCGAAGACTCGGGCTTGGTAGGCCGCGCCGCCATTGAACGGATATTGGGCGGGCGGTTGATTGAGGAGCAGAGCCTCGACGGTTCCTAGACTGTTTGGAGATTGAGGTTCAGTGTACGAAGGTGCCGTCCAGGAGCTAATCGACGAGCTTGGCCGGCTCCCCGGTATTGGACCAAAGTCAGCCCAGCGCATCGCTTTCCACATCCTGGAAGCCGATCCTGCCGACATGCAGCAACTGGTGCAGGCCATCACCAACGTCAAGGAGCGGGTGAAGTTCTGTTCGATCTGCGGCAACGTCTCCGAGGAGGAGACGTGCAACATCTGCCGTGATCCCCGACGGGATCCCACCCAAATCTGTGTGGTGGAAGAGTCGAAGGACGTCGTGGCCATTGAGCGCACCCGGTCCTTCCGCGGCCGCTACCACGTGCTCGGCGGTGCCATCAATCCGATCGGCGGCGTCGGTCCCAATCAGCTGCGGATGCGGGAACTGCTGACCCGGCTCACGGATGGCCAGGTCCAGGAAATCATCATCGCCACGGATCCGAATCTGGAGGGCGAGGCGACGGCGACCTACGTCGCGCGGCTGCTCAAGGACTTCGATATCAAGGTAACCCGGCTGGCTTCAGGCCTTCCCGTCGGCGGAGATCTGGAATACGCCGACGAAGTGACGCTGGGCCGTGCCTTCGAAGGTCGGCGCCAGCTCAGTTAACCAAGTTCAGGAAAGCTCCGTCAGCGGCTGGGTGATCGGCCCCAGCGCGTAGGCTCCTGCGGGAGCGGGTTCCTCGGTGACAGTTTCCACGTGAACGCCCCGCTCTTCGAGCACGCCGGTCAGCCGGTCCACTGCTTCCACCATGTGTTCCCTGATGGCATCGGCCGCGGCCTCAGCGTCCCAGTCCTGCAAGGCAGCCATGATGCCATGGTGCGATTGGGTAATGTCTTTGCGCACGATGTAGCCGCGCTTGCTGCTGAAGGCCGCGAGCCGGGTCTCCACCACCAGCGTTGACATGTAGCGGCTCAGATGCGCGTTGTCCGCGGCGTCGACCAGGGCAAAGTGGAAATCCAGATCCGCGTCGCCGATGGCACGGGCATCATTGCCTTCGGCCGCCCGCAGCAGATGGTCGAAAGCGCGCTGAACCTTAGCAACGGCGGCGGCGTCGTGCTTATCGATGATCATCCGGGCCGCGTGGCTCTCCACCGCGACTCGGGCCTCGAACAGATCATCCAGCCGGTCTTCGCCGATCACGGCCACGCGCATCCCCTGCCCCGGCTTGGCCGTCAGCAGCCCTTCCTGGACCAAGCGCTGGGCGGCTTCACGCAAGGGGCTGCGGCTTACGCCAAGCTGCCGGGCAATCTCTACTTCGCGCAGCGGCGAACGCACGGCCAGCGCACCGGAATAGATGGCGTTGCGCAGTTCCGTGGCAATCAGGTCCACGGTCGAGGGACGATGCACTCTCAGGACGGCCGGCGCGTTGCGGTGTGCAGAGGGATGGGGCATCTGGGTCCTTACGTGTCTTGCGTTTGGCACCTGGATTACTCCTGAGTAGTGCACAGGCTGGGGACGAATCCGCATCGTGGCCAAATCGTAATCAGTATAAGTGTGAGGGCCAACATCCGCGGAAGTACGCGGATTTAGCCCGTAACCGGAGTCAAACCCTCCGGGTCGCACTGCTGTCGACAATCATACATGCAGACGTGCAGATTGTATGTGGTGACGAAAATTACTAGCGTTGACCTCAGTCATCCCAAATTCGGGTCGGGTCGGCTGGGGTGCGCATGTGCGTAGACCGGGTGGCTTCGCCCATTTCACGACCGAAAGAGGAACATGATGAACGCTCGTACTACTAAGTCCCGGGCGGCAATGGCCGCGGGGAGCGTGCTGGCGCTGGTGCTGATGGCTGGCTGCGGCGACGGACAGATCGAGCAGGGCGGCGAAGGCGGCGGAGAGAGCCCCGCTGCGGGCAACACGCTGGCGGAAATCCAGGAGTCGGGCACCGTTACCGTTGGCATTGCGGGCGAGGCCCCGTACTCCTTCCAGGAAGGCGGCGAGCCGACCGGTGCGACCATTGCCATGCACGAGAAGATCTTCAGCGAGCTCGGCGTCGAGAACGTTGAAGCACTCTTGGTGGACTGGGACGCACTGATCCCGGGTCTGAATGCAGGCCGGTTCGACGTGGTCAGTGCCGGCATGTCCATCCTGCCGGAGCGCTGCGAGCAGGCGGCTTTCAGCGACCCGGAAATCATGTACACCACGGCGCTGATGGTCCAGGAGGGCAACCCGAAGAACCTGACGGACCTGGATTCGGTCGTGGCTGCTGAAGAAGGCGGCGAGGACATCAAACTGGCCGTTCTCTCCGGCGGCATTGAAGCCGGGTACGCCGACAAGCTGGGCCTGGATGTCCAGTCGGTTGGCAACGCGCAGGACGGCATGGACACTGTCGCGGCAGGCCGCGCCGATGCGTTCGCCATGACGGCCATCTCCCTGAACTGGCTGGCCGAGAAGAACCCGGATGCCGGCATCGAGGTTACTGAACCCTTTGTCCAGGTCATCGACGGCGTAGAGCAAATCGGTGCCGGCGCCACGGTCTTCCGCCAGGGCGACACGGAACTGCTGGAGGCCTACAACGCGGAACTGGCCAAGATCACCGAGTCCGAAGAGACCTACACGGACGTAGTCGGCGAGTTCGGCTTCACCGCCGAAAACCTCCCGCCGAAGGACCTGACCACCGAGCAGCTCTGCTCCGGAGACGTGGGCTAGTCCACCTAATGGAAAGCAATTTCGAAGCGCTGGCAGAGGCGTGGCCGAGGATCCTGGACGGGTTGGGGATTACCCTCCAGCTGACTCTCGGCGGCGCCCTGCTGGCGATGGTTATCGCCGTGATCCTCGGCTTGGGCTCGCGGCTGCACAACATTGTGCTCCGCGGCCTATGCCGGGGGATCATGGAATTTTTCCGCGGCACATCGCTGGTAGTCCAGCTGTTCTTCTTCTTCTTCGTTCTGCCGCAGCTCGGGCTGGAGCTGCCGGCAATGGTCTGCGGCATCCTCGGCCTGGGGCTGAACTACGGCGCCTACGCGGCCGAGGTAGTGCGCGGATCCATCAATTCGGTTCCGACCGGGCAATGGGAAGCCACCACGGCGTTGAGCATGTCCAAGTCGCAGCAGATGATCCGTGTCATCTTCCCGCAGGCCTGGGCGCTAATGATTCCCTCGCTGACGAACTACCTCATCCACATGCTCAAGGGCACGGCAATCGTCAGCTTCATCACCCTTGCCGACCTGACCTACCACACCGAGCAGCTGCGCGAACAGACGGACACCTTCTTCGCCTACGGCGTGAGCCTGGTGATCTACTTCGTCATCGCATACATCCTGACGCTGATCATGAACGCTCTTGAGGTACGGGCCAAGCACCGCCTCGGCCGCGGCGAATCGCTGCGCGAGGCGCTGACCCCGAAGACCCCGGAGACCGCCGCAGCGGAAGGAGGCCGGAAAGTATGAACGGCTTATGGGATTGGGACGCCGCCTGGGCAGTACTGCCCGAACTGCTCGTGGCCTTCGTCCAGGTCACCTTGATTGTCACCGTCCTGAGCACCGCTATCGCGGCCGTGCTCGGACTCTTCATCGCGATCCTGCGCATGTCGGTGCCGAAACCGATTGGTGCCGTCATCACTTTCATCGGCGACTTCATCCGGATGACGCCGATCGTGGTGCAGCTGCTGTTCGCGTACTGGACCTTCCTGACCGTCGAGCCGCTGACCATCGGCATCGTGGTCTTCGGTATCCACTACTCCACCTACATGGCCGAGGTCTACCGCGCCGGCATCGACTCGGTGCCCAAGGGCCAGTGGGAGGCCACCACCGCTCTGTCCATGTCCAAGCGGCGGGCCTGGACGGCCGTGATCGTTCCGCAGGCCCTGCGGGCAACCGTTCCGGCGTTGGGCAACTACGCCATCTCGATGTTCAAAGACACCCCGTTCCTGCTGACCATCGGCGTGGTGGAAATGGTCCGAGCCGGGCTCACGTTCGGCGGCAACAACTTCAGATATATGGAGGCCATCACCCTGGCCGGCGTGATTTTCCTGCTCGCCAGCTACCCGACATCCCTGCTCATCTCCAGATTGGAAAAGCGCCTTGCCTACAACTACTGATCCCCACCCCGCGGCCGGCAACGGCACCGCGGCCGCCGTTCCGGCCATCAGGTTCGAGAACGTGGAGAAGCGGTTCGGCGACAACGTGGTCCTCAAGGACCTCAATTTCGAGGTGGCCAAGGGCGACCGCGTCACCCTGATCGGGCCCAGCGGCTCCGGCAAGACCACCATTCTCCGGCTGGTCATGACGCTGGAGAGCCTCAGCGACGGGTACATCTACATCGACGGCGAACCGCTCACGCACGAACTGCGGGACGGCAACCGCGTTGCGCGCAGCGAGAAGGCCCAGAAACAGATCCGCAAGCGCATCGGCATGGTCTTCCAGCAGTTCAACCTGTTTCCCAACATGACCGTGCTGGAAAACATCATCGAGGCGCCGGTCCATGTGCTCGGCCAGTCCAAGGCGGAGGCGACCAAGCGCGCCATGGAGCTGCTCGAAAGCGTGGGGCTTCCGGGCAAGGCCAACGCCCACCCGCTGCAGCTTTCCGGCGGCCAGCAGCAGCGCGTTGCGATTGCCCGTGCCCTGGCCATGGATCCTGACATCCTGCTGCTGGACGAGGTCACCTCGGCGCTGGACCCGGAGATTGTGGGCGAAGTGCTCGGCATTCTGCGCCACATCGCCGAAACCACCGACATCACCATGCTGATCGTCACGCATGAGATGCAGTTCGCCCGCGATGTTTCCAACCGGGTCATGATGTTCGACGGCGGGCGCGTGGTCGAGGAGGCAACGCCGGACGTCATGTTCACGAACCCGCAGCACGAACGCACGCAGGCATTCCTGCGTGCCGTGCTCGGCAGCAGCGACGGCCAGATCGGCACGCACTGACACCGATAAAACCCAAGCGACGACGGCGGCGACTGCCGTGCGTAAGCCGGCCCGCCGCCGTCGTTGTTCCCGATTTTCCGAAGGTCACACTGGCCTGTTTGTTCAAATCTATTCACCGCGGATAGCTCCGCGGCGCTAGACTTTCCTTGCCGAGTGCGTCTGCAGCCGACGTGTATGCATCGGCAGATTTCCCAATTGCCTACCGTGCCAGGCTGCCGGTCGGCCCCAATCCAGGAGTTGTTTAGAGAGCGCATGAGCTTGATAGTGCAGAAGTTTGGTGGTTCCTCAGTATCGGACGCCGAAGGCATCAAGCGGGTTGCCCAGCGCGTGGTCGACACGCAGTCTGCCGGCAACGAAGTTGTGGTTGTTGTGTCCGCGATGGGCGACACCACCGACGAGCTGCTTGATCTTGCTGACCAGGTTACCTCCGCCCCCAGCGCACGCGAGATGGATATGCTGCTGAGCGCCGGCGAACGAATTTCCATGTCCCTGCTGGCCATGGCCATCCAGGAACAGGGCGCCACGGCGCAGTCCTTCACCGGCAGCCAGGCCGGCATGATTACCGACGCCATCCACGGCAAGGCCCGCATCATCGACGTGTCTCCGCACCGAGTGAAGACGGCGCTGGAGAAGGGCGACATCGCAATCGTGGCCGGCTTCCAGGGCATGAGCCGCGAAAGCCAGGACATCACCACGCTGGGCCGCGGCGGTTCCGACACCACCGCAGTGGCACTGGCCGCGGCGCTGAACGCCGATTCCTGCGAGATCTACACGGACGTCGACGGCATCTACACCGCGGATCCCCGCGTTGTCACCAATGCGCAGAAGATCGACGAGATCTCCAGCGAGGAAATGCTGGAAATGGCGGCCTCCGGATCCAAGATCCTTCACCTTCGCTGCGTGGAATACGCCCGCCGCTTCGGTGTCCCGCTGCACGTCCGCTCGTCGTTCAGCACCAACGAAGGGACCTGGGTGCTGCCCAACCCCGACGACAAGATCAAGATCCAAGAGGGAGAACCCATGGAACAGCCCATCATTTCCGGAGTGGCCCATGACCGTTCCGAAGCCAAGGTCACCATCATCGGCGTGCCCGACGTCCCCGGCAAGGCGGCAGAGCTGTTCGGCATTGTCGCCGGCGCCCACTCCAACATCGACATGATCGTGCAGAACGTTTCCACCAAGGGAACCGGCAAGACGGACATCTCGTTCACGCTTCCCATGGTGGAAGGGAAGGAAGCCCTGGAAGCGCTCCGGGCCTCCCAGGACACGGTTGGGTTCGACAGCATCGACTACAACGACCAGGTGGGCAAGCTCTCCCTGATCGGTGCGGGCATGCGCTCCAACCCCGGCGTTTCCTACAAGTTCTTCGATGCCCTGCACAAGGCGGGCGTGAACGTGGACATGATCTCCACGTCCGAAATCCGCATCTCGATCGTCACCCACGCCGATCTGCTGGACACCGCCGTGCGCGCCGTCCACGCTGCCTTCGGCCTGGACTCCGAGGACGAGGCCACCGTCTACGGCGGCACCGGGCGCTGATCCGGTACTGACCAGCGACGACCGACGGCGGTTCCGCATTGCGCGGGAACCGCCGTCGGTCTTTCTTTTTGGCTAATTGGGAGATTTGGCCTCAGGCCACGTCGTGGCGTTTGCGGATTGCATAGGCATGGCCTTCGGCATCCCGCTCCACTTCGATTTCCGCAAGCTGCTCTTCCGAGGCCTTTTCGGCGTCGTCATGCTTGTGGACCACTGGGGTATCAGAATCGATCCGGTCTGCTGGACCCCACACTTTGGCGGCCTCCGCGGTTATACGCATGAACGTGCGGAGAAAGCGCGAATTCTCAGCCATCTGAATCACCTTCTTGACGAGGCTGTTATCCGTATGACCAGTGTACGACTTCTACTGCTTTTTGGGCACGATGTAGGTACTGCCGTCCGCCCGGCGCACGGTTTCCCACTGCGCCGCGTCCGCTTCGCGTTCCTGAAGCAGACGGCGGTTGTCCTCGGTCATGGGATGGTCCACGCCGCTCTTTTGCGCGGGGCCGAAGATCACGCGAAGTTTGCCGGTGATGTTCATGAACCTCTGCACCGAGTTCTTCTTGCCGGCCATGTGGGCCCCCTTACGTCTGCACCGCGGATTGGAACGATTCCTGCTTTCAGCATAGGCTAACACTTAATGCGCTAACTATTTGAAGGTGTGTGATTCGTATGACCGCAGCCGTACGGCGGGACGAGGACCTGCTGCTCGAACACCAGCTCTGCTTCGCCTTGTCGGTAGCCTCGCGCAGCGTGATCGGCGCTTACAAGCCGGTCCTCGAGAAACTCGGCATCACCCATCCGCAGTACCTGGTGATGCTGGCACTGTGGGAAGAGAGCCCCCGGATGGTCAAGGATCTGGGCGAAGCCCTGGCCCAGGAACCCGCCACGCTCTCGCCGATGCTCAAGCGGCTCGAAGCAGCCGGACTGATCACCCGCGACCGGGTACCGGGGAACGAACGCGCCCTGGCTATCGGACTAACAGTGAAGGGTGAAGCCCTGCGGGAAGACGCCCTGGCGGTGCCGGGCACCATGCTGCAGCGGCTCGGCCTGGACCGCGAGCAGCTGGTGGCGCTTAACGAGTCCATGCGGGATCTGATTGCCGCTGCGCAGGGCGCCGCACACTAACGCCGCAAGTGAAGGCCGGCAGTTTCCCGCCGACCTCCACCGCTCCCCTACGGGACGTTCACGGTCAGTGCAGTGCTGGCACTGTCGCCGAACCGGACCAGCCCGACCCAGCTGCCTGATTTCAGACCGGCCCAGCTGGCCTCAACGGAACCGGCTTCCCCGTTGCCCAGTTCCAGCGGATCCGGGCTTACCGTCAGGTTGCCCGCGTCGCCGGCCAAAGCCACCGTGTTGACTGTTCCGGTGCTTGTAGTGGCACCATCAGAGGTGCCCCAAAGATGCCCGATTACCTGGTAGGTGCCGGGTTTCGGCTTGTTCAGCACCAAGGTCTCGCTGGAGTTGGCCGTGGCCTGCGTCAGCTGTTCACCGGCAGGAGTCATCACATAGAGGTCCCAGTCTGCCGTGGGAACTGCCGCGTTGATGGACATCTGGGCCATGGTGGCCCCTTCGGGGACCACCAGGCTGGCGACTATCGCACTTTTATGGGTGACTCCATTCGGATCGGCCGTCCGTTCAGCGGTGATTGCATCGGCCTTCGCCATGCCCTCCACCGCGACGTCGATGGGCTGGTCCGTTCCGGAGGTGACCTCGATGGCCGCCGAGCCTTCACTTGCGGCCGAGTCCACCACCACGGTCTCCGGCGACAGCACAGCCATCGGCCGGATGGCGATCGGCGACGCCACCGAACGCTTGCCGTCCTGCCACGCCAGCTCGCCCATTGCGAACTTGCCGTACGCTGCGCCGTCGTTCTTGAAGGTCACGGTGAAGGAGGCCTCCTGGCCCTTCCGCAGCCTCAGCACCGAGGGCTCCACCGTGGCCTCGATACCCGGCAGCTCCACGCTGGCCCGGTAGGTCCCGGATTTCAGTGCCGTCACCGAGCGGGTCACGGAAACTTCACCGGTCAGCGCGCCCAGCGCAATCGAGGGGACGTTCAGGTCCTTGGCCTCGATGGCCAGGTCTTCGTCGAGCCCGATGTCGCCCACCGCGCCCTGCAGGAAGCCGTACCAGTCTTCGACTCCGGCGTCATAGACCAGCCCCGGATCCGCCATCCGCCGGACGTCCACCTGGCCGGCGCCGGTGGCGAAGTTGTCCATGTTGGGTGTGCCGTCCTCGTTCACGAGATCGCCGGCCGTGGTCATCAGCGCGGACTTGATCGTGGAGGGCGACCACAGCGGATTCTTGCCCAGCAGCAGGGCGCCGAAACCGGCAACATGCGGTGCGGCCATCGAGGTTCCGGACATGAAGCCGAAATTCTCCTCGCCCTCAACAGGCGAGACGCCGGCGAGCACGTTGACGCCCGGAGCCGCAACGTCCGGCTTGAGCAGATCCGATCCGACGGCTGTGGACGGACCGCGCGAGGAGAAGGCCGCCACCTGCGGCACCGGGCTGTCCGGCAGGCCGGTGGTATCCGAATCGACCAGAGCCGCGGTCAATGTGGGGTCCTGGGCGACCTTGTCCTTGATGCCCGGGTCTCCGATATGGACCGTCGGCACGGCATGGAGATCGAGGTCCAGGGAACCGGGCACCGTGTTGACCAGGACCATGCCCACACCCTCGGCCTGCTTCACCGCCACCGACTTCTCGGCGCGGGCGATGACGCCGCGGTCGCAGATGACAATCTTGCCCCGGACCTTGGCAGGGTCGAGCGAACCGGGCGTGCACAAGGCTGCATCCTCCGGTTTGGCCGTGGCCGCACCGGCGTCCTTGGACAGGACCAGGGCGGTCTGCCCCAGCTCGGAACTCATGATCGACGTGCCGCGGTACTTGGTGCCGTCGGAGAGTTCAACCGTGCCCTGCAGCTCGTTGGAGAACGTGCTGGCCGCGACGGTGGTCAGCCACGGGGCACTGTGGTTCACGGTGGTGTCGGCCGGGCCGGCGTTGCCTGCGGCAGCGGAGACGAAGATGCCGACTTCGGCCGCGCTCAGGAAGGCCATGGACACCGGATCGATCACCGAGTTGTTGTTGCCGGAAATGGAGTAGTTCAGTACATCCACGCCGTCTTTGATGGCCTGCTCGATGGCCGCTATGGCGGCCGAGGAGTAGCAGCCGCCGCTCGCTGCGTTGTTGTCCTGCCAGCAGATCTTGTAGACGGAGACCTTCGCTGCCGGTGCCACCCCGGAGCCGGTGCCGAAGTCCCGGCCGTCCACGTCGGTTTCCACGCCGCTGTTGCCGGCGGCCGTTGAGGCGGTGTGGGTGCCGTGGCTGTTAAGGTCCAGGGGTGAAATGCTCTCCTTCGGGTGCCGGTTTTCGGGCGGCACGAACTTGAGGAAATCGTCGGCGTAGTAGCGCGCACTCAGAACCTTGCTGTTGCATTCGGCGCCGGTGAACCCCGAGCCGGCCGCACCGGGCTGGCATTCGCCGATGAAGGTGGAGCCGTCCGACTTGAGCATGGCGATCTTGCCCTCGCCGTCCAGGTAGGGCACGCCGACCTTCGGCTTGCCCTTGAGCGGGGCGACCTCCCCGCCGGCAAGGAATTCATTCTGCGGGTGGTAGCCGGTATCGATCACGCCGACCACGGTGCCCTTGCCCGCGTTCTTCTCCGAGCCGTACTGCTGGTTCCAGACGCCCTTCTTCCCGGGCAGCCCCAGGTAATCCACGCTGGAGTAGACCGGATGGTGTTGCTCGTCTTCGGTGACGGCCAGCACGCCCGGAGTCTTGGCGAGTGCGGCCGCCTGGACGCCGGTCAGGTCCGCGGCGAATCCGTTTACCGCGGTGGTGAAGCTTTTGCGGATTTCCACGCCCTCCTCGGCCGCTACCGCCTGCTGCCTCTTCTTCAGGTGCTGCTGGTATTTCTTGGCGTTGGCGTTGCCAACGTCCAGCTTGCGCCCCTTCTCGGGTTTGGTGGCAGCGATACCCGCCACCCCGCCGTCGTACGTTGCCACTGGCTGTGCTTCGAGCATGACGATGTAATGCCCGTCCTGGTAGAGCTCAGGCACCTCCGCCAGCGGGGAGTTTTGAATCGTGGTGGAGATAGCGGGAGGCGCTGCTGCGGCCGGTCCGGCCAGGCCGGAAAGAAGCAGCGGCAGCCCCAGTGCGAGTGCTGTGGCGGCGCGGATGCTGCGCCGCCGCACAAAGCTGTTGCTTTGCATGGTCATGAGAAGGAACGCCTTTCATCCTGTGGACCGAACCAACTTGATCCGCTCCGCAGGCCCGCCAGGCTGCCCGCCCTTACGGTGCAGAAACGATTCACCGCACGGCGTGCGATCCGGCTCTGAAGCCGGCCCCCTTCCCCCAACGGCGTGACCGGAGTCACTTTGGCGGGCCCGTGAGCTCAAAATACAGCAGAAATTTTTCTCAAAGAAGCCTTTCAGGTATTTCCGAATTACTTCCTTCACGGCGCCACCAATCCGTGATCTGAGTGTAGCGCTGCGCCCCGGATAGTGATATAGGCGTAGTGATACAGGCGGTGCGCACCTGCGAGAATGGATACATGTGGCAAAGGCAGTTGATCCGGCCGGAGGTCGTCGCGCCCGAGGAGTGGTTGCTCCGGGCGCAGGAGCACCAGCGCAGGGCTGCCCGTTTTACGGAGCCGTATCTTCAGCGGCGTTCGGCCGGGCGCAAGCATCCCGTGGAGGACTTCCTCTTCACCTACTACAGCCACAAACCCGGACAACTGCTGCGCTGGCACCCGGGCGCCGGCGTCGTCCTGACCGGTGAAGCAGCACTGGAACGGCGGGGCTGGAAGTACTACCGCCCGCTGCCCGCGCCGGAACGCGGGGTGCTGGGGCTGCCAACGGACCTGGCTAACGACGGCGTCGCGGTCACCTTTGATCACGAAAAGTTCCGCCGCGAGCGGGCAGAGATCATCGCCTTCGCACGGGTCATCCTGGCCCGCACCGCCGCCCGTCCGGCGCGGTTCGCCTGCTTCGGGCTGCACGAATGGGCCATGGTCTACAAGTCCAGGCTCAACGGTGTGCGGCACGAATACCTCGACCTGCGGCTCGGCGCCGAGGGGACGGACACCGTGGTGGAGGAAAGCCGGATCGGTTGCTCGCACTTCGACGCCTACCGCTTCTACACACCCCAGGCCGCGCCGCTGAACACGCTGCTGCCCACCCGCGAGAACCAGCGGGACATGGAACAGCCCGGCTGTCTGCACGCCAACATGGACCTGTACAAGTGGGCCTACAAACTCAGCCCCGCCCTGCCCAGCGAACTGGTGATGGACTGCTTCGAACTGTCCTGGCGGATCCGCGAAATGGACATGCAGGCCTCGCCGTACGACCTGTCCGCCTGGGGCTACGAGCCGATCCGGATCGAAACGGCCGAGGGGCGGGCCCAGTACGCCGCGGCCCAGCGCGGCTTCTCGGAGGAATCCCAAATACTGCGCGGCCGACTGCTGGCTGCGCTGGACAACTTGGACAGTCTGGACCGTATGGACGGGTGAGATCATGAACAGCAATTGCGCTGCAACAAGGGCAACGCGGGCTCTGCTGGCCGTGCCGGTGGCACTGGCTCTGCTGCTGGGCGGGTGCACACCACCGGAAGAGGAACCGCCTCCGACTACGTCCCCGCCGCAAACGACGGCGCCCGCCTCGCCTTCGGAACCGGCTTCGCCAGCCCCGTCCGCGCCCGGCAGCGCCCCGCCGAGCAGCCCAGAGGAAGGAACCACCATGGTCGATGCCAACCTGAGAATCGAGCTGACCTCCGCCGGGTCCGAGGCCGTGCAGGAACGCATCCTGGAGTGCGCAGACTCGCAGCCGCTTGAAAGTTCCACCGTGCGCGAGCCGGCAGCCGCCTGCGAAGCCTTGGCGAATGCCGGCGAGAAAGTGTTCTTCGGGCTGCCGGATCCGAATCTGATCTGCACCCAGGAGTATGGCGGGCCGCAGCAGGCGCACGTCACGGGAACGCTCAACGGGAAGCCGGTGGATAAGCACTTCTCCCTCACCGACGGCTGCAAGATCTCCGAGTGGAACGCCATGAAGGCGCTGCTCGGCGGCATCGGCGGAGCAGTCTAGCCTGCCAGCCGAAGGGCAAGGAGGACGACGGCGGCAGCCGGGTTCCGGCGTCGTTGTTTGGCTGCGCGGGCGCCGGCTAGCGGCGGGGGTTGCGCACGGCCTCGCTGACTCTGCGGGCAAGATCCTCGTTGGCGGCACTCTCGGCCTGCTTGTCCGCGCGGTACTTTTGGACCACCATGCGGGCCAGGCCGCCGGCAATGGCCGCCGCCATGATGGGCAGGAGCAGGGACTTGGGTTTCTCGGGCATGGCGCAATCGTACGGGGGCCTGCGCGTTTTTGGCACCGGTTTGGGGCCGCGGTCACGTAGAATTTGCGGTTTGCCAGAGCCGGTAGAATGGAGGATGCAAGCTCGCGGAGCGCTGGATCAGCGTGAGACGGCACGGTTTCCGCGCGCCTCGCTTCGTTGAAGAGCCAGATTCCAAGCACAGGAGTTACCGGATGCCCCGGATCGTTGTTGATGTCATGCCCAAGCCCGAAATTCTTGATCCGCAGGGCAAAGCCATTGCCGGCGCGCTGAAACGACTCGGCCAGACCGGCTTCAGCGAGGTCCGCCAGGGCAAGCGCTTTGAGCTCACCGTCGACGGCGAAGTGACCGCAGAGATCCTGGAGCAGGCCCGCCACGCGGCCACCACGCTGCTGTCCAACCCGGTGATTGAAGACGTCACCCGCGTTGAGGTCATCGTCGAGGCCACCATCGGAGCCGGCGAGTAATGACTGAAACTCCCCTGATCGGCGACTTCTCGCCCGTGCCCGACAGCGGCCTGTCCGGTGCCCGCATTGGCATCATCACCTTCCCCGGCACGCTGGATGACCGGGATGCTTCCCGCGCGGTCCGCATCGCCGGCGGCACGGCCGTCAGCCTCTGGCACGGCGACCATGACCTGAAGGGCGTTGACGCCGTCGTAATTCCCGGCGGTTTCTCCTACGGCGACTACCTGCGCGCCGGTGCGATCTCCCGCTTCGCGCCGCTGATGGAGCAGGTGGTGGATGCTTCCAAGGGCGGACTGCCCGTGCTGGGCATCTGCAACGGCTTCCAGGTCCTGACCGAGGCGCACCTGCTGCCCGGTTCCATGATCAAGAACAACCACCTGCACTTCCTCTGCCGCGACCAGAAGCTGCGCGTGGAAAACAGCAACACCGCGTGGACCTCCGAGTACGCGGCGGGCTCCGAGATTGTGGTGCCGCTGAAGAACCAGGACGGCCAGTACGTCGCGGACGAAAAGACGCTGGACGAGCTCGAGGGCGAAGGCCGCGTGGTCTTCCGCTACGTCGACGTGAACCCGAACGGTTCACGCCGGGACATCGCCGGCATCTCCAACGCGGCCGGGAACGTTGTGGGCCTCATGCCGCACCCCGAGCACGCCGTGGAAGCCGGCTTCGGCCCGGATTCCTCCGCTTTCGGCGATGTTGAGCTCGGCGGCGGCACGGACGGACTGGGAATTTTCACCTCTGTACTGAAGAAGATTGTGGCAGGTGCCAAGTAATGAGTGAACGAGTGGACGCCCGCTTGGAGACCGCCGACGAGGCGAAGAACGAGCACGCGGAATTCGGCGACGTCGCGCACGCCGTCGAGAATATTGAAGGACGCAAGTTCAACATCGACACCGTCAAGCACGCGGAGGAGACCCCCGACACCGCGCTGCCCTGGGCCGAACTTGGCCTGAAGGAAGACGAGTACAACCGGGTTGTCGAGATCCTGGGCCGCCGCCCCACCGCGGCCGAGCTCGCCATGTACTCGGTGATGTGGAGCGAGCACTGCTCCTACAAGTCCTCCAAGGTCCACCTGCGCCAGTTCGGCGAGAAGGTCACCGAGGACATGAAGAAGCACCTGATGGTGGGCATCGGCGAGAACGCCGGCGTCGTGGACATCGGGGACGGCTGGGCCGTGACCTACAAGATCGAGTCGCACAACCACCCCTCCTTCGTGGAGCCCTATCAGGGCGCCGCGACCGGCGTGGGCGGCATTGTCCGCGACATCATCTCCATGGGCGCCCGCCCGGTGGCCGTGATGGATCCGCTGCGTTTCGGCGCGATCGACCACCCGGACACCGCGCGCCTGGTCCACGGGATTGTGGCCGGCATCGGCGGCTACGGCAACTCGCTGGGCCTGCCGAACATCGGCGGCGAAGTGGTCTTCGACTCCGTCTACCAGGGCAACCCGCTGGTCAACGCGCTGGCCGTGGGCGTGATGCGCCACGAGGATATCCGCCTGGCCAACGCGTCCGGCGTTGGTAACAAGGTGGTCCTCTTCGGTGCACGCACCGGTGGCGACGGCATTGGCGGCGCCTCCGTGCTGGCCTCCGAGTCCTTCGAGGACGACGGCAAGCCGGCCAAGCGCCCCGCCGTGCAGGTGGGCGATCCGTTCGCGGAGAAGGTGCTCATCGAGTGCTGCCTCGAGCTGTTCAAGTCCTCCGTGGTGGAGGGTATCCAGGACCTCGGCGCCGCAGGCATCTCCTGCGCCACGTCGGAACTGGCTTCCAACGGCGACGGCGGCATGCATGTTGAGCTGACCTCGGTGCTACTGCGGGATCCGTCCCTGACCCCGGGCGAGATCCTCATGTCCGAGTCGCAGGAACGCATGATGGCCGTGGTGACGCCGGAGAACGTCGTCGCGTTCGAGGCGATCATGGACAAGTGGAACGTCGAGTACTCCTGGCTGGGCGAGGTCACCGATACCGGCCGCCTGATCATCGAGTGGGACGGCGAAAAGATTGTCGACGTCGATCCCCGCACCGTGGCGCACGAAGGCCCGGTCTACGACCGCCCGTACCACCGCCCCGAGTGGCTGGACGGCCTGCAGGCTGACACCTTCAACAGCAGCGCGGCCGAGCGCCCCGCCTCCGCTGAGGAACTTAAGGCCGCGGTGCTGGAGCTGATGGCTTCGCCGAACATGTGCTCTAAGGACTGGGTCACCAACCAGTACGACCGCTACGTCCAGGGCAACACCGCGCTGGCCATGCCGGACGACGCCGGTGTGATCCGCGTGGACGAAGAGACCGGTCTGGGCGTCGCCGTCTCCACCGATGCCAACGGCCGCTACACCTACCTGGATCCGTACCAGGGCGCGCAGCTTGCCCTGGCCGAGTCCTACCGCAACGTCGCCACCACGGGCGCTGTCCCGATGGCCGTCTCGGACTGCCTGAACTTCGGCTCCCCCGAGGACCCCGAGGTCATGTGGCAGTTCGCCGAGGCTGTCCGCGGCCTGGCCGACGGCTGCCAGGAACTGGGCATCCCGGTGACCGGCGGCAACGTCTCGCTGTACAACCAGACCGGCGGCGTGGCCATCCACCCCACCCCGGTAGTGGGCGTGCTGGGCCGTTTCGACGACGTCGCCCGGCGCACTCCCTCCGGCTGGCGTGAAGACGGACAGGCCATCTACCTGATGGGCGTCACCAAGGACGAGCTGGACGGTTCCGAATGGGCCAACCTGCGCGGACACCTGGGCGGCAAGCCCCCGGCACTGGATCTGGCTGCCGAGAAGCTGCTGGCCGAACTGCTGATCAACGCTTCCCGCGACGGCATGATTGACGCCGCACACGACCTTTCCGAGGGCGGCCTCGCCGCTGCCCTGTCCGATATGGCCCTGCGCTTCGGCGTTGGCGCCCGCATCGGTCTGGGCGAGGTTTGCGAGCGCGACGGTGTGGACCTGTTTACCGCGCTGTTCTCCGAAAGCCAGGCACGCGCCGTCGTTAGCGTCGCCCGCAGCGAAGAAGTCCGCTTCAAGGACATGTGCAGCGCCCGCGGTTTCGCCCACATCCGCATCGGCGTGGTGGACACCGAGAACCAGGCGCTGGACTTCCAGGACCAGTTCTCGCTGCCGCTGGCCGAACTGAAGGAAGCCCACGAGGGCACCCTGCCGAAGTACTTCGCGTAGGTCCCCGCTCTTTCCGATCCGCTGAGCAGCTGATGCCCTTTCCAGACCTGGGAAGGGCATCAGCTGCTTCCTCGTTCAAGGGTGGGGGGCAGAACCCGGAGACCAGCCTTGGTCTATGAGGGCACTGCGGATCTTGGCTACGGCTGCCCGGGCACCGTTGGACATTTCTCCCTTGGTGATCCTGCGCTCCAACCAGCCGGCGGCTGCCGTGATATCCCCGCGCCGGACATCCCGCGCCATTTGTTCGGCCGAACGGTGATGGTCTCCCTCGTACTCGATGGCGATTTTGAATTCGCGGTACTGCATATCGGGCGAATGCCAGCTGCGCCCGGAGTCATCGACCAAGGGCTGATTCAGTATGGGTTCGGGAAGTCCAGCGTCAAGCAAGGCCAGGCGCAGCCGTGTCTCCTGAGCGGAATCAGCGCCTACTCGGACAAGCCCTACCGCCTCTGCAGCCCGGGCCACACCCCGCTTCCCCTTGTGGGCTGCGATGACATCATGTAGGTCCGCAATAGCAGCATGCGGCTTGTTCCGGTTTTCTAAGTTCCGCCGCGGTTTGCGTACCAAGTGGTCGCCGATTACGACCAGGTCGTCGACCGGCAGGATCTGGGCCAGGTCCAGCCACGTCTTCGTCCGGGAGGTCACTCGTACGCCTTGGTGCACAGCAATCTCACCCGGCAGCAATACAACGCGGTGCCCGACTATCCCCCGTCTGCGCGGAGTACTGGCTGTGCTCGGCCTGGAGATGTGCACCTCGGACAGATCCTCCACCCAGTGCGGCAATGGGAACTCCCAGATCACCGCAGCAGTTGCGTGCGAGATGGCGGAGCCGGACGTAACCCATGAAAGCGCCCGGACTTCGTCTGCCCGTGACAGCGGGACCGAACGGGGCATCCTCACTCCCCTGCTCGGCCTGTCGAGCTGACTGTTCCTGAGCTGCTTCACGGACAAGCCCGCGTCCACACCTTCCTGCCAGCGGAACGATGTGGTGGCCAGATGATCGGGAAGCTCCTGCGGGTAGCGCATCTCTCCATGTTGAACGGCCAGCGCGCGCCGCTGGCCGTTATCCACAGCCGTAACGTGGATTCCTTGCGGACCCGCCGAACGAGGGAGCAGCTGACGCCCTTCCCAGGGCTGGGTAGGGCATCTGCTGTCTCTTCGATCGGGAGCGGGTGGTGGGAAGCGGGTGGCGCCGGGTTAGTTTGTCCCGGGGATTGCCTCGATCAGGCGGAGGCGGTGGTCATAGCGGAAGGTGACCGCACCGCCAGGATGGTCCAGCGGGATGTTGGCCCCGTTCCGCACACCGTCCGCCCCGTAGTTCTCGTCCCAAGACCGGTTCAGCGCGGCCTTGAACTCATAGGACCCCTTGGGAAGGTCCGGCACTTCCAGCCGCCACGTCCCGTCCGCGGGGTCGAAGGTCAGCTGGGCCTGCACACAGTCGGGCAACCAGTCACCGGTGCAACCCAGCTCCGAGTTCAGGCTGCCGGCAACAGCAACCGCCTGCGGCTGGACCACCACGTCGCCCACCTCAACGGTGCGGACGTCGCTCACGGAGCCGTCCAGCAGCGCCCGGTACTGCACCCGCGTCCCGTCGGCCAGCCCGAGCGTCTCCAGGTCATCGAAGACCGTGTAGGCCGGCGAGGATTCGTCCGAGCCGATGGCCGTCCATTCCCCGTCCCCGACCCGCCGCTCGAAGGCTACCTCGTGCGTCGCTTTCTCAGGGCTGGCGACCGCACTGATCTCAGCGCGGCCGGAAACGCTTGCGCCTTCCTCCGGCAGGACCATGGAAACCGCCGGCCCCGGGACTGCCGCCGACACGGACCCGCTCGCTTCAGTATGGCCGCCGTTATCCCGCACCACCGCTCGGTACTCGACGGGGGTCCCCGGGGCCAGGTCTGCTACGTCATGGTAGATCCGGTAGGGGGCATTGTCGTCCGTGCCTGCGGGTTCCCAACCACCGCCGGCCACTCGGGCCTCGAAGCTGACCTCGTAGAAGGAGCTTCCTTCCACCTCGGCTGTGACCTGCAGGCGCCCGTTGTCCTCCGCCGCGGCCACCGGCTCCTGCAACTCGATACCCGGCGCCGCCTTCGAATGCGGGATCCGCCCGCTGGACTTGTACACAGCCGACGACAGCGCCGGTACCGTCACGGCCAGGCCGCCGTCGTCCGCGGTTTTCACCGAATCGTCACCGCCGTGGATCTGGGTGAAGTTGCGCTTCGGGATGTAGGTCGGGATGGTCGCTGACTGCTCCTGCTCGCTGTTGTTGAGCACGACGACGTATTCCCGCTGGTCGCGCGCATCGATCCTCGAGAAGGCGTAGAGCCCGGGCCCGGACGAGGCATAGCGGTGTTGCTGGGCGCCGTCCCGGAGCGCGGGGTGCTCGGCGGTCAGTGCCGCCAGGTCCGCGATGGATGCGTAGAGCGGATGGCCAGGGTCGAAGTTGTCCGAGACGTGGGTGGCATCCGTGCCGATGAGGTCGTCGTCGAGATACTCTGGCACTTCGCTGGCGAAGAGCGTCTGCCGCGCGTCCTGGTCCCCGCCCGGTCCAGTGAAGCCCTGCTCGTCACCGTAGTAGATGACCGGGTTGCCGCGCGAGAAGTACATCAGCTCGTGCGCCAGCCGGTCCCGCGCCAGCCACTCGCCGTCGCCGGCGCCCGGGTTGTCCGCCACGATGAAGCTGCCGATGCGGCCCATGTCATGGTTCCCTAGGAACGTGGGCAGCTGGTAGGCGTTGGAATCCGCGTCCGTGTACCAGTCGTCGCCGGTGAAGAACGCCTCCAACGACCCGGCGTCCTGACCGCGGGAGGCGAAGTTTCGGGCGGCGTCCTGGAACGGGAAGTCCAGCACGGCCTGCATCCGGTTGCGGGTGGTGAACTGCGAGGTGAAGTCCTTGGTGGTGTCAAAGACCTCGCCAAACATGAAGAATTCGTCCTTGCCCTGGCTGTGCGCGAAGTCCAGCACTTCAGGCCCGAACTGCTGCCAGAACTCGTCGTCGACGTGCTTCATCGTGTCGATCCGGAAACCGTCCACCCCGAAGTCCGCGATCCACGTCTTGTAGATCCCGGCCATACCGTCCACCACTTGCGGGTGCTCGGTAAACAAGTCGTCCAGGCCGAAAAAGTCGCCGTAGTACGCGTCCTCGCCCGCGAAGGTGGTGTCCCCGCGGTTGTGGTACAGCTCCGGGTCGTTGAGCCAGCTGGGGACCTTCACGTCCTCTTCGTCCGCGTCGAGCACGGGGGTGTAAGGGAACGACGACGCCGCATCCAGCTCGGGGAAGTCCTCCCCGCCGGCATAGTCGCGGTCGTCGAAGGGCTGGCCATCTGCCGTCAGGTAGGGCGACTCGTCCTTCGAGCGGTAGGGGGTCCGGGCGCCCTCCTCGTAGCCGATCACGTCCGCGGTGTGGTTGGTGATGATGTCGAAGTAGACCTTCATGCCTCGCTCATGCGCCTGGTCGATGAGCGACTTCAGCTCCTCGTTGGTGCCCAGGTGCGGATCGATCTGAGTGAAGTCCGTGATCCAGTAGCCGTGGTACCCGGCGGAAGGCCCGTCCTCGAGCTGCACCGCTTTGTTCTTGAAGCTGGGCGTCAGCCAGATCGAGGTGGTGCCAAGGCCCTGGATGTAGTCGAGGCGCTGGATCAGACCCGCCAGATCCCCGCCGTTGTAGAAGCCCTTCTTCGTCGGGTCGAACCCGGAGACCAGCGGATCCGCGCCGAGCCCGCCGTCGTCGTTGGCCGAACTGCCGTTCTCGAACCGGTCCGCCATCACGAAGTAGAAGTTCTCGTCCGTCACCGGCGCCCGCAGCGAGTGCCGGGCCGCCGGAGTGTCCTCGTTCTGAGGAACCGGTAGGGCACCCGGTTCAGCATGGGCCGGGGCGGCAGTCGCGGCCAACAGCAGCGACAGCCCCAGTGCCGCAGCCCGCCGGCCTCCAGCGCGAATGCGGGACATCAAGCCGGTTGGGCACGCGGAATCCGAGCGGGATGTGGAGTGGGGACGGGCAGCGGACATGGTGGCCTCCTGAGACGGGTGAACCCTTCAATCGCCAAGCGTGTCCCCGCTCACATTCACTGTCAATAGGCCGACCTATCTGCGGCACTGGGCATACGGTTTTAGCTCGAATGCACGACATTTCAGGCGCTGTCCAAGCAAAGGTGCGGACTTCGGCGTCGGCGCCGCGATCGGTCTGGACGAGAATTGCGAGCGCGATGGTGTGGTCGGCTTACCCCAGTTGCGGGCGCATTTCCGACGAAGCCTCCGGCAGCTATTCTGCCCGGCGGCCAAAGGGAGTATCTTGGCGGTAGCGATTGGCGCGACTTGCGGCCAGTCAGTAGCGGGGGCGGAAAACTTCAACCCGGAGTCTCTCATGCCCCAGGCACGCAGCCCCAGAAACCGTTCCCGCGGCAGTTGGTTTGCCGCCGTTTGCCTGGCAGCGGCCGCCCTTCTCGGCGCCACTGGGTGCACTTCGGGCGGCCCGCCGCAGTCAATGGAAACGGTCGAGGCTGAGCCGGCGACGACGGCGGAATCATCGGGAGGGGCGGCGTCGGAGGCAGCACCGACGGAAGCGGCCTCATCGAGCCTGCGGCCGGTGGATGGGGAAAGGCTTCGCGGGATTTTTGAGAGCATGGCGGATGAGCTGCTGGTTCCCGGCGCGGTGATGCTGCTGCGGACGCCTGAGGAGGAGTTCACTTTCACCTACGGTACGGACACGTTAGAAGGCGGCGACCCCGTCTCGCTGGAAGACCACATCAGGATCGGCTCCATCACCAAGACCTGGACGGGAACGGTCATCCTGCAACTGGTGCAGGAAGGCAAGCTCAAGCTGGATGACCCGGTCTCGAAGTACCGAGATGACGTGCCGAACGGCGAGAACATCACCATCGAGCAGTTGCTCAACATGCGCAGCGGCCTCTACAACTACTCGGAGTCCTATGAGCTCAACCTGGCCCTCGATGAAACCCCGGAGCGCGTCTGGACGCCGGAAGAACTGCTGGAGATCGCGCTGCCGCTGCCCGTGTATTTCCCGCCCGGCGAGGGCTACCACTACTCGAACACCAATACCGTGCTGCTCGGGCTGATTGCCGAGGAGCTCGACGGCAAACCGCTGGCGGAGGTCTTTCAGGACCGCATCCTCGGACCGCTGGAGCTGACGGAATCGGCCTTCCCGCCGTCGGACTCCACACCCATTCCTTCGCCGCACCCGCGGGGCTACATGTTCATGAACAACGTGATGACCATCGCGAGCACTAAGCTGCCGGCGGACCTGATCGCGCAGGCGCAGGAGGGAACGCTGGAACCGCACGACGTCACGGACGAAAACGCCTCGTGGACCTGGGCGGCGGGTCAGGGAACGTCGACGGCGGGTGACCTGGCCGACTGGGCCGAGGCCCTCGCGGGTGGCGGAGTCCTGAATGAGGAAATGCAGAAGATCCGGCTGGACAGCCTCCAACCGGTGAATCCGGACGACCCGGACTCTCTGCTGTACGGCATGGCCATAGCGAAGTTCGGTGAGCTCTACGGTCACACCGGCGAACTGCCGGGCTTCAACTCATTCGCGGGGCACGATCCGGGCAACGACCTGACCCTGGTGGTATGGACAAACCTGGCCCCCGCAGCGGATGGGCGGGATCCGGCCGCGGCCATTGCCCGCGAACTGATCGGGGAACTATACGCCCCGGCCGAAACCCCTGCCCCGTAGTTCAGCCTGGATCAGGCGACGGTCATTTCGCCCATCTGGTCCCAGTCTTCGCCGTCGATCTGGCGGCTGATGATCCGCGGGGTTTCCTGCAGGTACTGCGGCTGCTCGGCCATCGCCTTCTTGAAGTGCTCGCTGTTGACGTGCGTGCCGGCTGCATCATCCTGGAAGGCTTCCACCAGGACGTACTCGTTGGCATCGTCAACGCTGCGGGACCAGTCGAACCACAGATTGCCCGGCTCCGCCCGCGTAGCTTCAGTGAACTCCCGGACGAGCTCCGGCCACTGGTCTGCGAACTCGGGCTTGACCTTGAACTTGACCACAATAAAGATCACGGATTGTTGCCTTCCTGTTGGGCGAAGCCGGTCCACGGCTCCGATCAGAACTGTCCTTTCATCCTTTCACGCATCCTTTGAGATGCCGGATGCCAGCTTTCGCGCCGCTGCCAGGTACCGGCGGGTGACCAGTCGCTGGCAGGCTGAGGCAACCGCTCCGCCGAGCTTGTAGAACCAGTTGGAATGCCGGCTGAAGGCAAACAACTCGAAATATACTTGGCCATCCGGCTCAAGCACCGCCACGAAACTCTCTTCTCCCGTTTCCGGATGACCGGGCAAAGTGCCGTAGCCAAATCCGGCACGTGTGGTGCTTTCCTCGACCCAAACAACCCTGCACGGCGCCGCCAGCCGCAATCTCCCGAAGCCGAAGCCGGGCACCACGTGAACGCCCTCCGCTGACCGGGGAGCCTGGGCCCTGACGCTGAGCCCGGCCAGCCGGTGCAGCTCCCACCCCAGTATGCCCTCAGCCAGCCGGTTGAACGCGTCCCGTCCCGCGCCCACGGCCACACGATGCCGGGCAATCCGGTAGCCCCTTGGGGCGCGGCTGCTCTGTGTCCAGCCGTGCTCCGGATAGGTGAGCTTTGCATTCACGTCGAAACCGTCAACCCTTCTCGTCATTGTCCGCTGTCCCTACCCTGCTGGGACTGGACGGACGCACTCTGGCCAGCACCGCCGTCGTACATTGCATCGCCCAGGTCCGTGTGGAAGTCCCTGGCCCAGCGTTCCAGCCGCGAATCCTGGCTGCGCGCGATCACTGCCAGCCCGCTTTCCGCCCATTCCTCGGCCAGGGACGGGTCAGCCTGTCCGACCATCCGCATGGCGTCCACGGCGATGAAGTTCTGTCCGATCTCGGCGGCTAGGTGCGCTGCATCCTCGAACAGGCCCACAGCCTCCGCCCGGCGCCCGCTCGTGTTCAGGATCCTTCCACGCTCCAGCAGGATCCGGGCCAGGACCACCGGTTCGCTGTCGTCAATCCGCTCCAGCAGGTCCAGCGCTTCCGCGAACCGGGACTGCATCCCGAGCGCCCGGGCAATCTGGGTGGCGAGCTCGTTACGGTCGGTACGCAGCGCAAACCTGTTGGTGTCGGCCGCCCGCAACCGCTGTTCCGACGCCTTTGGATCCGAGAAGTCCCACAGTTCATCGAGCAGGTCCTGGGAAATCATGCTTCCTCCCGTGCGAGCCTGGTCCAGCCTAAGGATTCGCGGTCACGGCGGGTCATGCCGGCCACCACCAGGTCATAGGAGTCCTCGATCATGTCGCGGATCATGTCATCGGGAAGGTTGCCGTCGCAGCAGACGCCGTTCCAGTGCGTTTTGTTCATGTGGTAAGCGCCGGTGATCTCCGGATGGGCGGCGCGCAACTGCTCGGCCAGCGCCGGTTCGCACTTGAGGCTGATACCCAGCGGATCCGCGTCCAGGTCCGAGAGCGCGAACATCTTTGCGCGGCCGCTGCCAGCGCGCACCTTGAACACCGAAGCGTCAGGCCCGAAGGGAAAGTCCTCGAAGGCGCCCGGCAAGTCCAAGCACATGCCGCGCAGCGTTGATCCATCCACTCATCGAGCCTACCGCTGGCACCCGAAGTCAGGAAGAGCGGCGATCCGCCTGTGGAGAAGTCCGGCTTTCCAAGTCCCGTCCAAGTCTTTGGTGGGAGGATGGATTCAAGAGTACGACGGCGGCACGCCCCTATGGGGAAGAGTCGCCTTTGGCGGTACGAGGCAGACGGAGGTGCGGCGCATGAGCGGCGAAGTGGAGAAGGCGAAGCACCAGGCGAAAAGGGCGAAAGACGGTGCTGAGGAAGCCTCGGAGTCGAAGACTTTGGAAGTGGTGGCCCGCTTTGGCTGGGCCGCCAACGGGCTGATTCATTTGCTGATCGGCTTTATTGCCCTACAACTTGGCCTCGGAACATCGGGGGAAGCAGACCAAGCCGGGGCGCTCTCCCAGCTCGCCAGCACTCCGGGCGGGGCATTCCTGCTGTGGGCCGGGCTGATTGCCTGCGCCGCTCTGGCATTGTGGCAGCTCGCCGATGCCGCGTTTGGCTACCGCGAGCTTGAAACCAAGAAGAAGTGGGGCAAACGGTTCAAGGCCGCCTGCCTGGCCATCGTCTTCGCCGTCATTGGCTTCGCGTTCGGCAGCTATGCCCTTGGCGGCAAGAGCGACAGCAGCCAATCGTCGCAGGACGCCAGCGCCCAGTTGATGGCTTTCCCCGGCGGCGCGCTGGTGCTTTTCCTGATCGGCGCGGGCATCGCCATCGCGGGAGCCTTCTACATCTACAAGGGCATCACGCAGAAGTTTCTGGACGATCTGAAAACCCTGCCGCCGGGCGGCGCGAGGATCGCCATCAGCTGGGCTGGCTCTTTCGGCTACGTGGGCAAGGGGGCAGCGCTGCTGGTGCTTGGCATTCTTTTCTCGGTCGCGGCGTTCCACCAGGATGCGGAGGAAGCCAAGGGCCTCGACGGCGCACTGAAGGCGCTGCAGGAACAGCCCTTCGGCGACGCCGCGCTGATTGTGGTGGCCCTCGGCCTCATCTGCTACGGACTGTACTTGGGCGCACGTGCCCGCTACGCCAAAATGTAGCGGGCACGTGCCGGGCCTATGTTGACCGGTTTCCTAACGCCGCCCCTGGCCTGAGTCAGGACATCCTTCCCGACTGGGTCAGGACGCGGAGACGGCTGCGCCGAGGCGGTAGCCGGCGCCGCGGTGCTGCTCAGGCAGCCGGTCGCCCTTGCCGAACATTTTGTTGCGCAGTGTTCCCTCCGTGTACTTAGTCGGGTAGGCGCCGCGCTTCTGCAGTTCCGGAACGACGAATTCGACGATGTCCTCAAAGGTGCCCGGTGTGATGGCGTAGGCCAGGTTGAAGCCGTCCACATCGGTCTCGTCCACCCACTCGATGAGCTTTTGGGCAACTTCTTCGCCGGACCCAACGGTGATCGGGCCAAAGCCGCCGACGCCGACCCACTCGGCCAACTGCCGGATGGTCCATGGCTTGCCGTCGCAGCCGGAGGCCTTCTGGAACGTCTCCACGGAGGACTGGATGGCGTTGGACTTCACGTTCTCGCCGATCACGTCGTCCGGCCCGTAGCTGGACAGGTCCACGCCCATCCAACCCGAAATCAGCGCCAGCGCACCGTTGACGTCGGCGTAGGACTTGTAGTCCTCGAACTTGGCCTGCGCGGTGGCGCTGTCCGGACCGGTCACAACGGTCTGCATCGCGTAGATGCGAACGTCGTAGCGGCCGCGGCCGGCTGCCTCCACCGCATCGCGGATCTTCTTAACCGAGGCGGCCAGCATTTCCTTGGTCGGGCACGTGACGAAAACGGCTTCGGCATTCGTTGCCGCGAACTCGGTTCCACGCTTGGACGCGCCGGCTTGGAAGATCACCGGGGTGCGCTGCGGGCTCGGCTCGGTAATGGCAATGCCCGGGACCTTGAAGTACTTGCCCTCGTGCCCAATCTCGTGCACCTTGGCCGGATCCACAAAAACACCGGCTTCCCGATCCTTGACCACGGCGTCTTCTTCCCAGGAGCCTTCGAGCAGCTTGTAAACCACCTCAAGGTACTCGTCGGCGTGGGCGTACCGCTCGTCATGCTCCATCTGGTCCGTTTGGCCCATGTTGCGCGCGGCGGAGGGGAGGTAACCCGTGACGACGTTCCAGCCGACGCGGCCGTTGGTCAAGTGGTCCAATGTGGCCAGCCGGCGGGCGAAGGGGTACGGATGCTCGTAGGCGGTGCCGGCGGTGAGGCCGAAACCGAGGTTCTCGGTCACTGCGGCCATGGCCGAAACCAGCATGAACGGATCGTTGACCGGGACCTGGGTACCCGCGCGGAGCGTGACTTCGTTGGAGCCGCCGAACACGTCGTAGGTGCCCAGCACGTCGGCGATGAAGAGGCCGTCGAAGAGGCCCTCTTCCAGCACTTTGGCCAGGTGCGTCCAGTAACCGATGGTCTTGTAGTCGGCGGACTTGTCCTGGGGATGGCGCCAGAGACCGGGCGACTGGTGTCCAACGCAGTTCATGTCGAAGGCGTTGAAGCGGATTTGCCTGGCGGCGGGTACCAATGTCATTTCAGACTCCTTCATGACCGTGAAGAGCCCATACACCGGTAGCTGAGGTCGCTGACGAATGCCGCGGCGGCTACCGAAAGAATTTTGGATCTCCATCGGTCCTGGCGGTAGCACCTTCCTCAAAGAGGGGGTTGCTGCGGCGTCAACGAGCCAGGTCTCTCAGCCGCTCTGGATGGTTACTTGTCTATTCCACCGCAGTCCGGCGGCGGGCGTGAAATTCCTACGTCATACCGGGTAATCACCCGACTGCTGTTCGCGCACCCGCCGTCCGCGACTGCCGTTGGCATCCCCGTTCAGGACTTGGCCGGCGCATCACCGATGCTGTGCAGTCCCTCGGGCGTGGTGCCGTTGACCTCATAGTCGCCAATGGTCCGCGCCTTGAAGACGGTGGGATTGTGCGTGGCTACGGTCCGAGCGTTGCGCCAATGGCGGTCCAGCGCTTTGCCCCTGGACGTCGCGCTGGCTCCCGTGACGTCAAACAGCTGCCCGGTGGCCTCAAGAACCAGCTCCGGAACAACGATCTGCGCCTTCTCCACAGCAGCTTCCCCGCGGATGTAACGCTGAACGTCGTCGAGCGGGAGGGACTTGTCTGCCGCGGCATCCAGTTCCCGTGCCGCGGTCAGGACCACCGATTCGGCGGCGAATGCTTTGGCCGACAGTTGGCCGACAAGCTGAAGGATCAGTGGGTCATTGCGGAACAGTTCGCCGGTTCCGGTGTTAAAGGTCCGCTTGCGGTTCCGCACCAGGATCTTCGCGTCCGCGAGCGCCGCATTGCCAATCCCTGCCAGTACGGCGAGCAGCACCAGCTGGAAGAATGCCGGTTCGTGCGTGCTCGACGGCTTGCGTTCGATAACGTCGGCCGGCTCCACCACGGCATCGCGGAAGTAGGTTGTCCCCGTCCCGGTCAGCTGCTGGCCGAAGCCATCCCAGTCGTCAACGATCTCCACGCCCGCCTGCTTGGTATTGACGACGGCGTACTGCCGCCCCTCGATACCGTCGGTACTGGCCATGACCGCGATCCACTCCGCGAAGATGCTGCCGGTGGTGTAGTACTTTTCACCGTTGAGCAGCCATCTCCCGCCGTCCCTGACCAGCTTGGTGTTCGTGGTGCCCAGCGCGTTTCCGGCCTTCTCCGTGGCCGCGTTGCCGAAGATCTCGCCGGCCACAATGCGCGGATACCAGCGGCGGGCAAACGCCTCGCCTTCCAGGCCAACCGTCTCGACGAAGGCGAAGTGTGAGCGGTACAGGTGGGCGACGCTGGAGTCCGCCGCCGCAAGTTCGATCAGGAGGCGGAAGAAGTGCTCGAAGGAGACACCGTCGCCGCCATGCTCCAGCGGCACCCGCAGTTTCCCGAAGCCTGCCGCGTTCAGCCACGCAACTTGTTCGAACGGCAGAATCCTGTTCAGTTCCCGGTCCAGTGCCCCCTGGGCGATCCGCTCGAAGACCGGCCGAAAGCGGCCGGCCAACCGCCCGTAAGTTGCTTCCGCGGTCTCGGTGCACTCGTTCGCGATAGTTTCCGTCATCGTCTTCCTTCCAAAACCTTGTTCTGTGCTGCGGCTGAGAATTCATCGAAGGCGCCGCGGTACTGACGTGCGGGGTGCCGGTCGTTGAGCTGCGACCCGTTGTAGCCCTCGCCGCCGCCGAACAGCTTTTCCCGGAAGCTTCCCCGCGCGTACTCTGTCTGCGCCAGTCCCCTGCTGCGCAGTTCCGGCAGCACTCCGTCGATGAAGTCCGTGTAGGAACCGGGCAGGATCTGGTTGATGATGTTGATGCCGTCCACGCCGGCGTCCTGCCACTGCTCCAGCCGGTCGGCAATCTGTTCCGGGGTTCCCTTGACCCGGTGGGCCCGCCCGCGGAAGTTGGCGATATCGCGCAAGGTCGGGTTGCCTCCGGGGACCGATTTGCGCAGGCTCTCCAGGTGTCCCTGCGTGCCTTCCGTCTGGAAATCGCCCAGCGGCGTGTCCGGATCCAGTCCGCCCAGATCTACGCCGAGACCGCCGGCGATGTGGGCGATCATCGCTCCGGAGTCCAGGTATTCGTCCAGCTCGGCTTCTTTACGGTCCGCCTCCGCCTCGGTGCCGCCGACGATGAAATGCAGCCCCTGGAAGAACTTCAGGTCCTCGGCCCTGCGCCCGGCCGCAACCGTCTGGCTCCGCACGGCTGCGGTATATGTGGCGGCGGCTTCGGGATGCGCCGCCAGCATGAAGGTCGCCTCGGCATTGGCGGCGCAGAACTGCTGGCCGCGGCCCGAGCTCCCTGCCTGGAACAGCACCGGGGTCCGCTGGGGCGACGGCGAAGACAGGTGCGGTCCATCGATCGAATACCGTTCGCCGCGGTGGTAGATCTTATGGACCTTTTCCGGATCCGCGTGGACTCCGGACGCCTTGTCCTGGACCAGCGCGCCGTCATCCCAGGAGCCTTCCCACAGTTTGTAGACCGCGGAGACGTACTCTTCGGCCCAGGCGTACCGGTCTTCGTGCGCGGCCAGGCCGCCGCCGCCAAAGTTCCGGTGCGCATTATCCAAGGCGCTGGTCACAATGTTCCAGGCTGCGCGACCGTTGGAGATGTGGTCCAGGGTGGACATCTGCCGCGCGAACTGGAACGGATGGCTCTGGATCACCGATGAGGTCGCCGCCAGCCCGATCTCCCGGGTTGCGCCGGCAAGCGCGCCCAGCAGGATGAGAGGATCGTTGGCCGGCACCTGCAGGCCGCGCCGGATGTGCGAGGCCCATCCGCCGTCGTCGTCGCCGTAAAGACCGACGACGTCGGCGAAGAACAAGGCGTCGAACTTCGCTTCCTCCAGCTGCCGGGCCAGGTCCGTCCACAGCTGCAGGTCATTGAAGCGGTGCTGCTGCGCCTGCGGATGCCGCCATTGTCCGCCCATGATATGGCTGTTGGTGTTCATGACGAAGGCGCTCAGCAGCAGGCGGGGACGCCCCTGCGGGTAACGCGTACTCTCGGTGGCCAAAACGGGCCCCTTTCTTTGAAAGTGCGGTTGCCGGGTCCCGGCTCGGGTCAGGAAGCGGAGACGAGCTCCGGCTTCGCATCCGCCTGGTCGTTCCCGGACAATGGTCGGTCCTTGGTCTCGGGAGCCTTGAGCGTGGCGATGATGGTGATGGCTGAGACGCCGAGGAAGTACACGATGACCCAGACCGGATTCCCGCCGCCGGCTGCCAGCAGAGCCGTCGCCACCAGGGGTGCCAGGCCGCCGCCGAGTACCGAGCCGAGTTGGTAGCCGAGGGAGACCCCGCTGAACCGGACGCGTGTGCTGAACAGCTCGGAGAAGAACGCCGCCTGCGGACCGTACATGGCGTCATGTCCGACGTTCAGGCCGAACACCACGCCGAGGACGATCAGGAAGAACACACCGCTATCGAGCAGCCAGAAGAACGGGATGACGGCCACGGCGCTGCTGACTGCCCCGAAGAGGTAGACCCTGCGCCGGCCGATGACATCCGACAGCCAGCCCCACAGCGGGACGGTGACCAGGCCCAGCGCGGACGCGATCAGCACGGCAGCCAGGCCGGTATTGCGGTCCGTTCCGGAGACCTGGGTCAGGTACGTCAGGATGAAGACGGTGTAGACGTAGTAGAAGGCATTCTGCGCGATGCGGAGGCCAGTAGTGAGCACAACCTGCCGTGGGTGGGTCTTGATGCTCTCCAGCACCGGGCGGTCAGCAACCTTTTCCACCTGCTGTACACGCTTGAACTCTGCGCTGTCTTCAACGGACAACCGGATCACCAGTCCGACGGCAACCAGCAACAAGCTGGCCACGAAGGGGATCCGCCAGCCCCAGGCCAGGAACTGTTCGTTGGTCATGGAGTTCTCCAGCACCAGCAGCACGCCCGTGGCCAGCAGCATGCCGGAGGTCGGCCCCAGCTGTGTGGCGCTGCTGGTCAGTCCGCGGCGCTTCGGTTTGGCGTGCTCCACCGTCATCAGGGCCGCACCGGCCCATTCGGCCCCGTAACCGATGCCCTGGAGAACACGCAGCAGCAGCAACAGTACGGGGGCGACCCAGCCGATCTGTGCGTAGACCGGCAGCAGACCGATGGCGGTGGTGGCCAGACCGGTCAGCAGCAGCGAGGCAACCAGCACAGTCTTGCGACCGATCCGGTCGCCGAAGTGGCCGCCGAGAATCCCGCCGACCGGACGGGCGACGAAGCCGACAGCGTAAGTCGCAAAGGCGGCGATGGTGCCGACCAGTGGTTCGGCCGGGGCGAAGAACAATGGCCCGAAAACGGTGGCCGCTGCGAGCCCGTACAGGACAAAGTCATAGCCTTCGATCGTCGTGCCGATGAAGCTGGCGACGGCGACCTTCGTAGTCATTTTCTTAGGCGGGGAAGGGTTTACGGTGGTGCTCATTACTGTCTCTCCTTTGGCGTCAGCCGAGAAGATGCAGCGCACATCCGATCGGACCACGGCAGAAGGCAGTGGGAGGGACCGGTTGAGGCGCTTACTCCATCGGTCCTGGCAGTAGCACCCTACGGAACAGGTCTTACTGCGCTAGTTCGGCGCAGCCCTCGACAAGTTCCTTGTTATCAGCGCGAATCCAGGGAGATTCGTCGTGACCAGGGTTGCTGCGGCGTCATAGAGCCAGGTCTCTCAGCCGCTCGGGATGGTTACACGTTCAGTGTGGGACCAGTCACCGGTCCGCGAAAAAGCGGTCGTCACATGCCGTAACCGGCCCCACACGGAACGGCTAGACTGCTGCGGTTTGGCGTTCCGCATCGGCGCCGGCGACACCAATGGTCCAGACATAGGGCGGCTCCGTAGCGTTGACCTCCCAGTCGCCGACGATCCGCGACTTGTAGATGAACGGGTTGTGCGTGGCCACGGTGCGGGCATTGCGCCAGTGGCGGTCCAGCGCCTTGCCCGTGCTGGTCGAGGATGCACCCAGCACATTGAACAGGGCTCCCGCCGCGTCGGGCACCAGATTGCTCAGCACAATCTGCGCCTGGCCGGATTCAAGTTCGACGGCGATGTTGGCCGCCTTTTCGGCGTCGTCGTTTTGCAATCTTGAAGCGAAGACCCGGTCGAGGCTCTGGGCCACGCGCAGGGTGGTGGCTTCCGCGGCGTAGGCCTTGGCGCTGATTTCGCCGACAACCTGCAGGATCTGGGCGTCGTTACGCACCAGCGGGGCGTTGCCGTGGCCGAAGACGCGCTTCCGCTCGCGGACGTTCGCGGCGACGTCGGTGACCACGGCCTTGGCGATGCCGGCCAGGCTGACCAGCAGGATGTGCTGGTAGAGGGCCGTCTGGTAGGGGAAGCGATCGGCGAAGGCCGAGACGTTGGCCGGGTCCACTTCGGCGTCGGTGAACACCGTGGTCCCGCTGCCTGTAAGCCGCTGGCCGAAGCCGTCCCAGTCGTCGAAGGTCTCCACGCCAGCGGTCTTGGTGGAGAGGATGACGGAGACGTCCGAACCGTCCGGGCGCTTGGCCGTCACATCGATCCAGTCGGCGAAGATGGTGCCGGTGGTGTAGAACTTGCGCCCGTTCAGCACCAGCTTGCCGCCGGCTTCGTCCAGCACGGTGCCCGTGCCGCCGGCGCCGGGCTCGGTCCACGCGTTGCCGGCCAGCTGGCCGTTGGCGAACCGCTGCAGCCAGACGCTGCGATCTTCGCGGTGATGGTGGTAAAGGTGTTCCTCCGTCAAAGCGATGTGCGCGCGCAGGGCCTGCGGAATGTTGCTGTCCGCGGCGGCGAGCTCGATGAGCAGCTGGGTGAATTCTTCCCAGCTCAGGCCGTCCCCGCCGAATTCCGTGGGGATGCGCGCGGCGCCGAAGCCGGCTTCCTTCAGCCAACCGATCTGCTCGAACGGCAGTTCCCGGGCCTGTTCACGGTCCAGTGCACCGGTGGCGATGCGTGCGAAGATCGGCCGGTACTTGGCGGCGGCCTTGGAGAATGCGTTGTCGGTCATGAGGTGCTCCTTGGGCAGAGGCTCCCACCTGCCTGCGGCGCGCAACAATCCAAAAGAAGGGGACGCAGCCGGGAGGGGGCCGTACTTGCCGGACACGGTTTGTGCACGGCCAGATCCTCATCTGGGGCACCCCACTACGGGAGAGGGTTGCCGCCCAACCAGCCAGAGCTTGTCGTTGGGACTCTTGATCTTGGAGTTCAGTATGCCGAGGAGCCAGGCTCCCCCAAACAAAAATGAAGTTATGTGAATGCGGGCACCGCTACGCCCGGCAGCTACACAGGCCCGGCTGCAGGCCCACCGCTACAGGCCGAGGTACGGCGCCTCGATCTTCGGGCAGGTGTCCATGACAACGTCCAGCCCGGCGGCCTTGGCCCGTTCCGCCGCGGCTTCATCGATCACACCGAGCTGCAGCCACACGGCCTTCGCGCCGACCTCGATCGCCTGGTCCACCACGGGACCGACCTTCTGCGAGTTCACAAAGCAGTTCACGACGTCGATCTCGCCCGGGATCTCCGCCAGCTTCTTGTACCCCTTTTGCCCGTGGACGTCGTCGCCCTTGAGGCTGACCGGAATGATCTCCATGCCCAGCCGGTCCATCATGTAGCGCGACACGCTCAGCGCCACGCGGCGGGGATTGTTGGAGAGGCCTACCACGGCCCAGCGCGCCGGGGTGCTCAGCAGCCGCTTGATGACTTCGGGATCATTCTGATGCGCCATGCCGCCAGCCTACCTGCGTCACATTCACTCGGGAATGGCGGGGCGCGGTTGGCGGACTTGCGCCGGCAACTCGAAATGCCATTTAGTGGAAGGACCCATCCCGAGCGGCCGAGAGACCTGGATCAATGAAGCCGCAGCAACCCGCCCCCTTGAACAAGCCATCAGGCTGAACACGGGCAACGGTGCTACTGCCAGGACCGATGGAAAGGAACTCCACCATGTCCTCAAACACCGACCACATCCGCGTCACCCACGCCGGTTCATTACCCAGGACGCCCGAGCTGCTGGCCGCCAACGAGTCGAAGGAAGCCAACGGAATTACCCCGGAATTCCTGGACCTGCTCGAGAAGTCGGTGATCGACGTCGTCGCCCGCCAGCGGAACCTGGGCATCGATATACCGAACGACGGCGAGTACGGGCATGCCATGGCCAGCTCCGTTGATTACGGCGCCTGGTGGAACTACTCCTTCGCGCGCCTGGGCGGACTCGAACCGACCAATGTGGACCGCTGGGCCGATGCCGAAGTGCGCCGCTCCTCGCCCGGCAACATTGTGCTGACGTCCTTCCCGGACCGCCGCGACCGGCAGAAGTTCAACGACGCCTACAACGATCCGTCGTCGGGCATCCTGGCGCACCGCAAGTCCGTCACGCAGCCGAAGATCGCCGGCCCGCTGACCTACACCGGGCATGACATGGTGAAGTCGGACGTGACCAACCTGAAGAAGGGCCTCGACGCCGCCGGGCTGTCCGAAGGTTTCGTGGCCGCGCTGTCCCCGGGTTCCTGCGCGCGCGTGGCCAACGAGTACTACAAGACGGACGAAGAGCTGCTGTACGCCTGCGCCGATGCCATGCGTGAGGAATACAAAGCTATTATCGACGCTGGCCTGACGGTCCAGCTCGATGACCCGTCCCTGGCGGAGAGCTGGGATCAGATCAACCCGGAGCCCAGCCTGGAGGACTACCTGAAGTTCATCCAGCTGCGCGTCGAGGCCACCAACTGGGCGCTGCGCGACCTGCCGCAGGAGCAGATCCGGCTGCACGTCTGCTGGGGCTCCTGGCATGGCCCGCACACCACCGACATCCCGTTCGCGGACATCATCGATTCGGTGCTGCAGATCGACGCCGGCGCGTACTCCTTCGAGGCCGCCAACGTCCGGCACGAGCACGAGTGGCGCATCTGGGAAGACACCAAGCTGCCCGAGGGCAAGTCCATCATTCCGGGCGTGGTCTCCCATGCGACCAACGTCGTCGAGCATCCCGAACTGGTGGCGGACCGGATTGAGCGCTTCGCCCGCCTGGTGGGCCGCGAAAACGTCATCGCCTCCACCGACTGCGGCCTGGGCGGGCGCGTGCACCCGCAGATCGCCATCGCCAAGCTGGAGGCGCTGGGCCAGGGCGCGGACCTCGCCACCAAGCGCCTCAGGAAGTAGCCTCCCCGGTAATCTGCTCGGCTGCCTCCCGCTGACTGTGCAGATAATGCCCTTTTGCCCGCCGGGAAAGGGCATTATCTGCACAGTGGACGGCGGTTAGGGCAATCTGCGCGGCGGTTAGAGCCCAATCCGGACAGGGGCTAGGCGGCCAAACTGCCGGCAGACGGTGGGTGATCGCCCTTTCCGGCACGGCTTTATTACGCGGGATTGTTACAGCCGCCTTGCCGAATGGGCCTTTCGTGCAGTTTAGTTGGCGTTGACCATCCCGAGCGGCCGAGAGACCTGGATCGATGAAGCCGCAGCAACCCTGGTCGTTGGAAACCTCCCCTGGTTCCCCGCGATAACGAGGTGACAAGCCACGGGAACGGCTAAGCGAAAGCTGCGCCGCAAGGCTTGATCCGTAGGGTGCTACTGCCAGGATCGATGGAGTGATCTCATGACTGCAGTAATCCCGTCCGCGCGGCCGGCGGCCCCTTCCAGCAGCGTCGACCCGGCCCACCATGCCTCGGCCTTGCCGGTTTCCTTCCGCGCGCTGCGCCGCACCTTCGGCACCGGGAACGCCGCCCACACCGTGCTCCGCGACATCAACTTCGACGTCCGGCGCGGTGAAGTCCTCGCCATCCTCGGCCCCAGCGGCTGCGGCAAGTCCACGCTGCTGCGCGCCGCGGCCGGGCTCGACGCCCCCAGCGCGGGCTCCGTGGACATCGACGGCACGCCGGTCCAGGGCATCGATTCGCGCTGCGCGTTCGCCTTCCAGGAACCTCGACTGCTGCCCTGGCACACGCTGCAGGCCAACGTGGCCATCGGCCTGCCCACAGGCACAACCGCGAAGCAGGGCAAGTCCAAGGTCGCCCGCCTGCTGGAACTGGTGGGGCTGGACAAGTTCGCCAAGCACCGGCCGCGCGAGGTCTCCGGCGGCATGGCCCAGCGCGCCTCGCTGGCCCGCGCCCTCGCCCGCAACCCCGGCGTGCTGCTGCTCGATGAGCCCTTCGGCGCACTGGATGCGCTGACCCGGATCAAGATGCAGGACCTGCTGCTCAACGTCCACACCGCCGAACCGACCACCGTCCTGCTGGTCACGCACGACGTCGACGAGGCCCTGCAACTGGCCGACCGGATCATCGTGCTGGGCAAGGAAACCGGCAAAGAGCACGACGGCGCCACCATTGTGCGTACCGTCGATGTCCCCGGCGACCGCCCGCGTGACCGTGGTTCCGTGGAGCTGGCCCGAATGCGCAGCTCCCTGCTTGCCAGCCTCGGCGTCGACGGCCACTAACGCCGTCCGGCTGGTACGGCGGCCGGTAGCGCCGTCGTACTCCCCTGTTTTCTCCTGAGCTATGCCGGGTCCGTTGTGGCCCGTTACACCCGTGTTCCGCGGATCGTCTCCTGTTCCGCACTACTTTTGAAGGATCAATCATGTCGCTTGCCAGCCGCTTTTCCCGCCGTTCCCTCTTCGGCGCGGCCGCCGTTGCCGCCTCCGCTTCCCTGGCCCTGACCGGCTGCGTGGCCGGCGAGGATTCCGAAGCCACCGCCGCTGCAGGGGCCGCCGGCGACGGTGTCCTGAACATCGACTTCGCCACCTACAACCCGTTGAGCCTGATCATCAAGGAAAAGGGCTGGCTCGAAGCCACACTGGCCGAGGACGGCGTGGAGGTCAACTGGATCCAGTCCGCCGGGTCCAACAAGGCCAACGAGGCACTGCGTTCGGGCGCCGTCGATGTTGGCTCCACCGCTGGTTCCGCCGCCCTGCTGGCCCGTGCGAACGGCTCGCCCATCAAGACCATCGACCTCTACTCCCAGCCCGAGTGGTCCGCCCTGGTGGCGCTGCCGGAGTCCGGCATCGAGAAGGTCGAGGACCTCAAGGGCAAGTCCGTGGCCGCCACCAAGGGCACCGATCCGTACTTCTTCCTGCTGCAGTCCCTCGAGGAAGCCGGGCTGACCCCGGAGGACGTGACCGTGCAGAACCTGCAGCACGCCGACGGCTGGAGCGCGCTGAACAACGGCTCCGTGGACGCGTGGTCCGGCCTGGATCCGATCATGGCCGGCGCCGAGCAGGAGGGCGCGGAGCTGTTCTACCGGAACCTGGACTTCAACACCTACGGCTTCCTGAACGCCACCGAATCCTTCCTCGAAGAAGAGCCGGAACTGGCACAGACCGTGGTCAACGCGTATGAGAAGGCGCGTGCCTGGGCCGCCGAGAACCCGGAAGAGACCGCGCAGATCCTCGCCGACGTGGCCGGACTGGATCTTGAGGTGGCTACCACGGTGATCACCGAACGCAGCAACCTGGACGTCGACCCGGCGCCGGGCGAGGTGCAGCGCGCCGTGCTGGAGAAGATCGGCCCGGCCTTCGTCGAAACCGGCGACGTGGCCAGCCAGAAGCAGATCGACGACGCCGTCGATACCCTGCTCGTAGACTCGCTGGTGCTCAAGGCTGACCCGTCAGCCATCAGGGAATCCTGATGACGCATATTGGGAATTCTGGAGCCACCGGCAACAGCGTTATCGCCACCAGTAAAGAAGGCCTCGAGGCTACTGGCGTGACGGTAACAACCGCAGGCGCAGCCCAGCCGGGTCCGGCAGGTCCTTCACAGGACCGCTCCCCGGCAAACGGATGGTCCCCGGCCGGGGTACTGGACCATGGCTGGGCGCGCCTGTTCCTTGGACTGCTCATTCCCGCCGCGCTCATCGCGGCCTGGCAGTGGAGCACATCCGCGGGCCTCTTCAGCGTGGTCCAGCTGCCGCCGCCGGCCATGGTGTTCGAGGCGGCGGCCGACCTGATTCAGCGCGGCGAGCTGGCTACGCATATTGCGATCTCGACCCAGCGCGTGCTGATCGGCTTCGCCTTCGGCGCCGCTCTGGGCCTGGCGTTCGGTGCCTTGGTGGGCCTGTCCCGCTGGGCCGATGTCCTGCTGGCGCCGCTGATCGGCGCCCTGCGTGCAGTCCCGTCCCTGGCGTGGGTGCCGCTGCTGATCCTGTGGATGAAGATCGGCGAGGACTCCAAGGTCACGCTGATTCTGATCGGCGCCTTCTTCCCCGTCTTCACCACGGTGTCGCTGGCGCTGCGCCACGTGGACCGCAACCTGGTGGAAGCCGGCCGGGCCTTCGGGCTCAAGGGTCTGAAACTGCTGACCACGGTGCAGCTTCCCGCCGTCGTTCCTTCTGTATTTTCCGGACTTCGGCTCGCGCTGGCGCAGGCGTGGCTGTTCCTGGTGGCAGCGGAACTGATCGCGTCCTCGATGGGACTAGGCTTCCTGCTGACGGACTCACAGAATAATGGCCGCACGGACCGGTTGCTGCTGGCGATCGTCCTGCTGGCCGTCATTGGAAAGATAACCGACGCGCTCCTGGGAGTCGCGGAGAAATGGGCAGTAAAACGATGGGCATAAACGTAGCCGAAACCGCCGCCGGACAGACCCCCGCGCCGGAGACCCCGGCCATCGCCTGGGCCGAGCCGCAGACCGAGACCGAGCGCATCGCGTTCTGGGAGGCGGCCGCCCGGAGCCTGGACTGGGCCGAGCCCTGGCACACTGCGCACTCCGCCACCCCTGTGGACACCGAGGCGCGCCGCGGGCCGGAGCTGCGCTGGTTCGACGGCGGCAAGCTCAACGCCGCCTACAACTGCGCCGACCGCCATGTGGAGTCCGGCTGCGGCGCCAAGGTGGCGCTGCACTTCGAGGGCGAGCCGGGCGACCGCCGCACCGTCACGTACGCGGACCTGCAGCGCGAGGTCTCCAAGGCGGCCAACGCGCTGCTGGCCTTGGGCATCACCAAGGGCGACCGCGTGGTCATCTACCTGCCGGTGATCGTCGAGACCGTGGTGATCACGCTGGCCTGCGCCCGCATCGGTGCCGTGCACTCGCTGGTCTTCGGCGGCTTCTCCTCCGAGGCGCTGAAGTTCCGCGTCGAGGACACCCGCGCCAAGCTGCTGGTCACCACCGACGGCCAGTTCCGCCGCGGCCAGGCCGTTCCCGTCAAGGCCAACGCCGATGAAGCCGTTGCCGGGGACAACGCGATCGAGCATGTTCTGGTGATCAACCGGACCGGCCATGCGGACATCAACTGGGTGGAAGGCCGTGACGTCTGGTGGCACGATGTCGTCGACACCGCCTCCGAGGTCCACGAGCCCGAGGCGTTCGACGCCGAGACGCCGCTGTTCATCATGTACACCTCCGGCACCACCGGCCAGCCGAAAGGCCTGGTCCACACCACCGGCGGCTACCTGACGCAGGCCTCCTTCAGCCACGAGTACCTGTTCAGCAACCCGGATCCGGCCCAGCGCGACGGCGACGTCCACTGGTGCACCGCGGACCTGGCCTGGGTCACCGCGCATACCTACGAGATCTACGGCCCGCTGTCCAACGGTGTCACGCAGGTCATCTTCGAGGGCACGCCGAACACGCCGCACCCGGGCCGCCACTTCGAGATCATCCAGCGCTACGGCGTGACCAGCTACTACACCGCGCCCACGCTGGTCCGCTCCCTGATGGGCTGGTTCCCGGACGGCGTCCCGGCCGAATACGACCTCAGCTCCATCCGCCTGTGCGGCACGGTCGGCGAGGCCGTGAACCCCGAGGCATGGCGCTGGCTGCGCAGCCAGGTTGGCCGCGATTCGCTGACCGGGGATCCGGCGTCGGGCGTTCCCATGGTGGATACGTGGTGGCAGTCCGAAACCGGCGCGACCATCCTCTCGCCGCGCCAGACGGACGCGTCATTCAAGCCCGGCTGCGCCACCCGCGCCTTGCCCGGCGTTGCCACTGACATTGTCGACGACGCCGGTACGCGCGTGGGCGCGAACGTCCAGGGCAACATCGTGGTCACCAAGACCGGGCCCTCGATGGCGCGGACGGTATGGGGCAACCCGGAGCGCTACTTCACCTCCTACTGGGAGAAGTACGCGGACCAGGGCTGGTTCCTGGCTGGCGACGGCGCGCGTTTCGACGACGACGGCGACACCTGGATCCTAGGCCGCACGGATGACGTGATCAACATTTCCGGCCACCGCTTGTCCACCATTGAAATCGAGTCCGCCCTGGTCTCGCACCCGGCGGTGGTGGAGGCCGGCGTATGCCCCACGTTTGACGCGAAGACCGGCCACGCCGCAACCGCGTTTGTGGTGCCGGCAGACAAGTCGCTGATCGCTGCGTCCACGGCCGCCGAGCCGACGGTTGAGCAGGCTGCGGCTGCTGCCGAGTTGCGAGCGCATGTTGCGACGCAGATCGGGCCGATCGCCAAGCCGCGCGAGATCGTGTTCGTTCCGGACGTGCCCAAGACCCGGTCCGGCAAGATCATGCGGCGTCTGCTGACCCAGCTGTTCGAGGGCAGCACGTTGGGCGACACCACGAGCCTGCAGAATGAGCCCTGCATTGCGGACATCAAGGAGATCTGCGAGGCGCGGTAGCCCCGGTCCGAGGGGTGGGGCACCGCAGCCGGCCCCACGCCCCGGCCCCGGCCCCGAGGCTGGGCTACCGGGCTCCGGGCCCCCGCTCGAGCCCATGTTTTGAAGGAAGTATCTGGATCATGCCTAGTCACAGCTTGAGCAGGTTCCAAAACATGGACCGTTACGCTTGAACTTGGGCTCGAGCATCCATCGTTCGCGCATCACTCGGCTCAGGCCACTCGACGAACTGCCGCTTGCACCTCGGCCACGACTTTCTCCGGCGTGAATACCAGGTCCTCGAACAGATAGCGCAAAGACGGATAACCGCTCAGGACCGCGGCGTTGTTTCGCTTCCGGTCTTTGCGAAAGGAAACGCGGTCCCAGTGAAAGTCGAAGCCGTCCAGTTCGACGATGAGGCATCGCTCGACAATCATGTCCACGCGTCCAACGCCTCGAACCTGCACCTGAGTTTCTACGTGAAGTCCTGCCGTGCGGAACAGATCCCGGGCAATGACTTCAAGCGGTGAATCGGCATCGTCCCCAATGCTGCTAACCACTTCCCTCCGGACACCGTTCCGCCTACCTGGCAAGAGTTCCAACAGTTGATCCCGGGATACTGCTTTCCGTCGCACTGCCGACTCTGCAATCACCAGTGCTTCCAGCCGGGGACGGCAACGAATGGCATGAAGGACGCAGTCGAGGACTGAGACGTAATTGCCCGGGCCTCGCTCGCCCAACAGCTGCCCGCGGTGCTTGACGAAGGGGCCGGTGTGCCGGCCGTTGTGTGTCCACACATGCACTTGGCCCGGATCCTTAATGGTCCATAAGCCGAGCTCTTTGGCAGCTGAGACACAAGTGAGCAACCCGCCCGGCATCAGCGCAGTCCGGAGAACCGGGTCAGCATTTGGCGTTCCAACGAGTCCCCTCCTCAGCGCAACGATGTCCCCATGCGCGATGGCTGCCTTGATGCGGTAAGACCCGAAGCCCGCCTTGGCCAAGTCCGCGGCTTTGAGCGTACCCCCGTACCGTGCCACATACTCTGCGATGGGATCCACGTTCTGCATAGTCAAGAGGATGTCCAGATATGCAGTCCCACGGCCAGAGTCTCGTCGCAGTTGTGGAAAACATTGTTGATATCCCGCGCACTCGGCAAACTCCCGGGAGAACGCAATGCGGCTAAATATTCTTGGTCGCCGCCGGTAACACTTGCGAGAATAGTCGGGACCATCCCGAGCGGCCGAGAGATCTGGCTCATTGACGCCGCAGCAACCATCCGGACTCCACCGGAGAGGTGCTACCGCCAGAAGCGATGGAGAGAGCGCAAGCAATCTTTGATCCGGATGGCGCAAGGCTGTCCGGCCTGGCGCCCGACGGATCGTCATTGCCCGGGATTCCCGCACATCGCGCCGCGGCGCAGACTTTGAAGGAATTCGCCATGAGCACCAACACCTCGGTCAGCCAGATCGCTGATCTCGAAACCCCGCTGAAATTCGCCTATTGGGTCCCGAACGTTTCCGGCGGCCTGGTGGTTTCCACCATTGAACAGCGCACCAGCTGGGACTTCGACTACAACAAGAAGCTGGCCCGGATCGCCGAGAACTCGGGCTTCGAGTACGCCCTGACCCAGACCCGCTACGCCGCCAGCTACGGCGCGGACAAGCAGCACGAGGCCACCAGCTTCTCGCTGGCCCTGCTCGGCGCCACCGAAAAGCTCAAGGTCATCTCCGCTGTCCACCCGGGCATGTGGCATCCCGGCGTGCTGGCCAAGTTCATCATCACGGCGGACCACCTCTCCGGCGGCCGCGCTGCCGTCAACGTTGTCTCCGGCTGGCTCAAGGACGAGTTCGTGAACTTCGGCCTGGAGTGGCTCGAGCATGACGAGCGCTACGTCCGCACCGAGGAGTTCATCCGGGTGCTGCGCGGCCTGTGGACCGAGCAGGAGTACTCGCAGGCCGGCAAGTACTACAACATCAACAACTTCACCCTGAACCCGGCGCCGCTGGACGTCCCGGGCCGGGCGCACCCGGAGATCTTCTTCGGCGGCAACTCCACCGCCGCCCAGGCCGCCGCCGGCCGCACCGCCGACTGGTACTTCTCCAACGGCAAGGACCTGGCGGGCTTCGAGGACAACATCTCCGGCGTCACGGCCGCCGCAGCCGCCGTCGGCCGCACCCCGAAGTTCGGGCTGAACGGCTTCGTCATCGCCCGCGACACCGAAACCGAGGCCAAGGACACCCTGCGCGAAATCGTGGAGAAGGCACACCGCCCCGCCGTCGAAGGTTTCCGCGCCGCAGTCCAGGAAGCCGGTGCTTCCACCAAGGACGGCAAGGGCATGTGGGCCGATTCGAGCTACGAGGACCTGGTCCAGTACAACGACGGCTTCAAGACAGGACTTATAGGTACGCCGGAGCAGATTGCCCAACGTATCGTGGAGTTCAAGAAGATCGGCGTGAACCTGATGCTGACCTGCTACCTGCATTTCCAGGAAGAGGTCGAGGCCTTTGGCCGCAACGTCCTGCCGATCGTCCGCGAACTCGAGGCAGACCTGGCCCGCAAGAACGGTACCGAGCTGAACACGGACCTGCTGCCCGAAACCAACTTCGAAGGAGCCACTCTTTAATGGCTGAACGCACATTCGGCTTCCGCACCCGTGCCCTGCATGCGGGTGGAACTCCCGATGCCGAGCACGGTGCCCGCGCCGTACCGATCTACCAGTCCACGTCCTTCGTCTTCAAGGACACCGACGACGCCGCCAACCTCTTCGCGCTGCAGAAGTACGGCAACATCTACTCGCGGATCGGCAACCCCACGGTGGCCGCATTCGAGGAGCGGATCGCCTCGCTCGAAGGCGGCATCGGCGCCGTCGCTACCTCCTCCGGCATGGCCGCCGAATTCATCACCTTCGCCGCGCTGACCGGAGCCGGGGACCACATTGTGGCCTCGTCCAAGCTCTACGGCGGGACGATCACCCAGCTCGACGTCACGCTGCGCCGCTTCGGTGTGGAGACCACGTTCATCGACAGCAATGATCCGGCGGATTTCGCCGCAGCGGTTCAGGAGAACACGAAGGCCGTCTACACGGAGATCGTCGCCAACCCGTCCGGCGACATTGCCGATCTCGAGGGCCTGGCCAAAGTAGCGCACGACGCCGGGATCCCCCTGATCGTCGACGCCACCTTGAGCACGCCGTACCTGATCCGTCCGATCGAGCACGGCGCCGACATCGTCATCCACTCGGCCACCAAGTTCCTGGGCGGCCACGGCACCACGCTGGGCGGCGTCGTCGTCGAAAGCGGTCTTTTCAACTGGGGCAACGGCAAGTTCCCGACGATGACGGAGCCGGTGCCCTCGTACGGCAATGTCTCCTGGTGGGGCAACTTCGGCGAGTACGGCTTCCTGACCAAGCTCCGCTCGGAGCAGCTGCGCGACATCGGGCCGTCGCTGTCGGCGCAGTCCGCGTTCCAGCTGCTGCAGGGCGTGGAGACGCTGCCGCAGCGGATGGACGAGCACCTGAAGAACGCCCGCAAGGTCGCCGAATGGCTCGAGGCGGACGAGCGCGTCTCCTGGGTCAACTATGCTGGCCTGCCCTCGCACCCGCACCACGAGCGCGGCCGGAAGTACCTCCCGCAGGGCGTTGGATCGGTGTTCTCCTTCGGGGTCAAGGGCGGCCGCGTTGCCGGACAGAAGTTCATCGAGTCCCTGCAGCTGGCCTCCCACCTTGCCAATATCGGCGACGCGCGGACCCTGGTCCTGCACCCGGGCTCGACCACGCACCAGCAGCTGACCGGCGAACAGCTGCTGGCCGCCGGCGTGCCCGAGGACCTGATCCGCATTTCCGTGGGTCTCGAAGACGTCGAGGACATCCTGTGGGATCTGGACCAGGCCCTGGCCGAGTCCCAACATGCCGGCGCCGAGCACGGCCCCAGCCGCGACCATGAAGACGACGTCTTCGACACGTCGGAGTTCGCGTCGCCGTCCTATGCCGGTGAATCCTGCACCGTTCCGGCGGCCCGCAGCGCACATACCGAACCGGGCACGCGAGTGGTCGAGTCGGTCGAGGATCTCGTCGAAGCCGAAGAAGGAGCTGCCAAGTGAGCGTATCCGCGCCAGAGCGCAAGTGGGTAGGGCCGTCCGCAGCGGAGCGCCTGAACATCCTGCGCAACACCAAGACCATCGCCATTGTCGGTGCCTCGGACAAGCCGAGCCGGGCCAGCTACTTCGTGGCCACGTACCTGCTCTCCTCGAGCAAGTACAAGGTCTACTTTGTGAACCCGGTCGCCAAGGAGATCCTGGGCCAGCCGGTCTACGCCTCGCTGGCGGACCTGCCCGAGGTCCCGGACCTGGTGGAGGTTTTCCGCAAGCACGATGACCTCCCCGGCGTGCTGGATGAGTCCATCGCCGTGGGCGCGAAGACCATCTGGCTCCAGCTCGGCTCCTGGCACGAGGAAGTCGCGGCCAAGGCCGAGGCAGCCGGGCTCAATGTGGTCATGGACCGCTGCGTCAAGATCGAGCATGCACGCTTCCATGGCGGCCTGCACCTGGCCGGTTTCGATACCGGAGTCATCTCCTCGAAACGCCAGCTGACAGCCTGATTAACCCATCTGGAGGGGGCGAGCGGTGCCTACGGCAACCGTTTGCTCCCTCTGCTTTTCCCTACAATCCAGCCCAAAACGTACCCATCCCCTTGTTTAGGGGATCCCGCAGACCCCCCATCTCTAGGTTTTTACCAAGGTCCTGCCTCGACGATTAACTCCGGCCCATTAACAATCGATGAAGTCCGCGTCGACTGATGAGCCGCTAATCGAGACCGAGGGGTCTTAGATGTTCACTCACAGGGTTATGGGGAATAAGCGGGAGGATGCGCGGGGGCGCAAAGCTTCCTCCCGTGAAGCTGGTGCCGGGCAACCGGCCGCAAAACAAACTGGATACCGGCGCCGCGGCGTCGCCGGCATGCTCGCTCTTGTACTAACCACGTCGCTGGGCCTTCCGGCCCTTGCAGGTCCGGCCCACGCTGGGGTGGTGGGCCAGGGATTTACCGTTACGCCAGCGGATCTGGCGTTTATCCTCAAGCAGATCAAGATTTCCGAGGCCCATGTGGCCAACACGACGTCCGCCACGGGCCCCTGCGGAGCACTGCTCGGCGACGGCCCCAACCAGGTGCCGGGCCCGCTGGTCTCCTACGGACTGCGCACGGTGGACGGTTCCTGCAACAACCTGCAGGAGGACCGCGAAAACTTCGGCGCCGCGCAGGAGAAGTTCCCGCGGCTCACTACGCCGGACTTCCGGCTGGCCGAAGACAGCACGTCGACGAGGGTCGCCGCCACGGCCGACCCCGGGTACGCCTCCAAGAAGGACGTTTGGGACTCGCAGCCGCGAGTCATCAGCAACCTGATCGTGGACCAAACGTCCACCAACCCCGCAGCCGTCAAGGCGGCGGGCTTTCCGTTGCGCAGCCAGACCACCGACGGCGTTGTCCCCTGCACCACGGATCCAACACCGACGACGGCGGGCGTTCCCGAGGGCTGTGTTCCATCAGGGGAAACACTGTTCATCCCGAATGTCACCACCGACGTCGGACTCTCGCCGCCCTACAACGGCCTGTTCACGCTCTTCGGACAGTTCTTCGACCACGGCCTCGACCTGGTCAGCAAGTCCGGCGGCACGGTCTATGTCCCGTTGAAGGACGACGATCCGCTGATCCCCGGACGCGACGGAAAGCTGAACACGGCCGATGACCTGCCGCCGCACCTGCGCTTCATGGCGGTGACCCGGGCAACCAACCAGCCCGGCCCCGACGGCCAGATGGGCACCGACGACGACATCCAGGAAGCCACCAACCGGACCAATCCCTACGTGGACCAGTCCCAGACCTACGCTTCCCACCCGTCACACCAGGTTTTCCTGCGCACGTATGCGAAGAACACCGCCGGCAAGCCAGTCTCCACCGGTGAGCTGCTGACCTCGGCCGACGGCGGCATGGGCACCTGGCAGCTGCTGAAGAAGCAGGCTGCCGAGCTGCTCGGCCTGAAGCTGGTCGACGCCGATGCACTGAAAATCCCGGTGGTTCTCACTGATCCGTATGGCAAGTTCGTTCCGGGTCCCAACGGCCTCCCGCAGTATGTGACGGCGACCGGACTCGTGGAAGGCAACCTTGCAGCCCCCGTGCCTGCGCCCGAAAACGTGGACCGGGTCAGCGAGGCCTTCGTCGAGGACATCGCGCACAACGCCGTCCCCGCTCCCGGACTGATCCCGGACGAAGACACTGCCATCACTCCGCCCACCGCGCGCCAGACCGCCGGGACCTACGACAACGAGATGCTGGACCGGCACTTCGTCGCCGGCGACGGCCGCGTCAACGAGAACATCGGCCTGACCTCCATCCACCAGATCTTCCACTCCGAGCACAACCGCCTGGTGGATGACATCCAGAAGGTCCTCACCGAAGACACCGGCAATGCCCGGGGCGATGCTGCCCTGAAGGAATGGCAGCTCGCCGCCGGTGCGGCAGGCTGGAACGGGGAGCGCCTCTTCCAGGCTGCACGGTTCATCACCGAGATGGAATACCAGCACCTGGCCTTCGAGGAATTCGCCCGCAAGGTCCAGCCGCTGATCGAACCGTTCTCCGGCTACCACGACGACGTGAACTCCGCGATCAGCGCCGAGTTCGCCCACGCCGTGTACCGGTTCGGCCACTCGATGCTCACCGACACCATCTCGCGCACCAACGAGGACGGCTCGTCGAACGATACGCCGCTGCTGAACGGGTTCCTGAACCCGGTGGCCTACACCGACGGCGGTTCCGCCGGCGTCCTGGACTCCAAGTCCGCGGCCGGCAGCATCGCCATGGGCATGTCCAACCAGGTGGGCAACGAGCTCGACGAGTTCGTGACCGACACGCTGCGCAGCAACCTGCTGGGCCTGCCGCTGGACCTCGCCGCCATCAACATGGCCCGGGCCCGGGAAACCGGCCTGCCTTCGTTGAACAACCTGCGCAAGGAGCTGCACGCCAAGACCAACGACAGCCAACTGATGCCGTACAAGAACTGGATCGACTTCGGGCTGAACATCAAGCATCCCGAGTCGCTGGTGAACTTCGTTGCCGCCTACGGCACGCACGAAACCATCACGTCCAAGACCACGCTGGTGGAGAAGCGGGAGGCCGCCCGGCTGATCGTGGATCCGCCGTTCGACACCGCGCCGGAAGCCATTCCGGCCGACGCCGGCGACTTCATGGGCGCCACGGGAACCTGGGCGGACAAGCCAACCGGCCTGGACACCGTGGACCTGTGGATGGGCGGCCTCGCCGAACGGACCAACCTGTTCGGCGGCCTGCTCGGCTCAACCTTCAACTATGTTTTCGAGAAGCAGATGCTCGACCTGCAGAACGGCGACCGGTTCTACTACCTGGTGCGTACGCCAGGCATGAACCTGTTCTCGCAGCTGGAAGGCAACTCCTTCGGTGAGATGATCATGCGCAACACCAACGCGCACTCCATCACCGCGGACGTCTTCTCCACCGCCGACTGCAAGTTCCAGCTGGCCAACTTGGGCGGCACCGGTACGAACATCGCGGATGATCCGGCGTCGGAATGCAACGAGACCGAGCTGCTCATCCGGATGCCGGACGGCACCATCCGCTACCGGACAATGAACTCGATCGATCCTCCCGGCATCAACGGCCAGAGCGTCTTCAACGGTACCGACAGCAGGGATCTGGTCTGGGGCGGCGTCGATAACGACACGTTCTGGGGCGGCCCGGGCAATGACCGCATTGAAGGCAACGACGGCGCCGACACCGCCTTGGGCGGCGAAGGCAATGACATCATCACCGACGCCGCCGGGGATGACGTCCACAAGGGCGGCCCCGGTAATGACGCCATCGATGCCGGACCGGGTCTGGACATCCTGCTCGGTGGAGACGGCAAGGACCTGCTCAACGGCGGCGCCAACACCAATGAGCACTTCGGCGGCCCGGGCGATGACTTCATCATTGCCGGCGGCGGAATGGACACAGTGTTCGCGGACTCCGGCGATGACTGGATTGAAGGCGGTGACGGAGCCGACCTGCTCCAAGGTGATTCCGGCGCTCCCTTCTTCGACGATCCAAACAAGCCGGGCCATGACGTCATCAACGGCCAGAACGGCGATGATGATTACGACGCCGAAGGCGGAGACGACATTCTGCTCGCCGGTCCCGGCATCGAACGCAATGCGGGAGCGGCCGGCTTCGACTGGTCCAGCTACGAGTTCGATGAGCTGCCCGCGGATGCGGACCTGGAGCTGAGGCTGCTGGGTGTTCCGCTTCCGGTGGACGTCCTGCGCGACCGCCATGCGGAAGTCGAGGGACTTTCGGGCGGCAGCAGGAACGACATCCTGCGCGGCGACAGCGTGGTACCCCGGACCGCTGTGGCCGAGGGCTTCTCCGGAGGCAACTGGCTGGACGCTGACAGCGTCAAGCGCATCCGCGGCCTGGAAGCCCTGCTGCCCGCCGGCGCAACCTCCGGCACGGCCGTCTGGGGCGAAGGCAACATCATCCTCGGCGGCGGCGGCAACGACACCATCGAGGGACGCGGGGCCGACGATATTCTCGACGGCGACAAGGAACTGCGGGTCCGGCTCAGCGTCCGTACCGACGCCTCCAACGCAGCCACCGAGATCGGATCGGCAACGGCGCTGGCCAAGACCTACCTGGCCGGCAGCACGGAGACACTGCAGCAGGCGATCTTCGCGGGCAAGGTGGATCCGGGCAACGTCGTCGTCGTTCGTGAAATCGTTGACAGCGCCAGCCCGGGCAATGCGGACGTCGCGGTGTTCAGCGATATCCGCAGCAACTACACCATCACCACCACTCCGGCCGGCGCCCAGCCGGGCGCTCCGGGCAGCGTCACCACCGTCACGCATAATGTAGCTGACGGCGATGCCTTGACCGGTGACGGCACCGACACCCTGCGCAACATCGAGCGCCTGGTGTTCGCCGACACGCAGGTCCCGGGTGCGCCGACCGGCGTGACGGCCACGGGCGGCAACGCTTCGGCCAACGTTGGCTGGTTTGCACCGGCAGGTTCCTCCATCACCGGTTTCGACGTCAGGGTACTGGATGCTAATGGCGCCCAGATCGGCGCGCTTCGGCGGGTCGACGCCACAACGACCTCGCTGCTGGTGGACGGCCTGACCAACGGATCGACGTACCGGTTCCAGGTCCGCGCGGTCAACGAAGCAGGCGCCGGCGCCTACTCCGCTCCGAGTGCAACCGTAACCCCGGCTCCGGTTGCGGCCGCCGCCCCGGCCATCGGCACTGCCACCGCCGGCGACCAGCAGGCCACCGTGCGCTGGAGCGCTCCGGCCAGCAACGGCGGATCCGCAGTGACCGGCTACAAGATCATGGTGATCGACGCCGGCAATGCCCAGGTGGGTGCACTCCGGGAGGCCGGAGCCACCGCCACGAGCATGGTGGTCACCGATCTGCCGGCCGGCAGCCAATTGCGCTTCCAGGTCGCCGCGGTGAACGCGGTGGGTACGGGAGCCTTCTCGGATCCGTCGAACGCCGTCGAGCCGGTGGAGACGGTAGCCCCGACGGTCACCGCCACTACCCCGGCGGATGCGGCGACGGGAATCCTGCTCGGCGCCAATCCCACGGTGACCTTCAGCGAACCCGTGACCGGCGTCAGCAACACCACCATGGTGCTGCGCAATGCCGCCACCAACGCAACCGTTGAAGCCACCGTGACCCAAACCAACGGGAACATGACGGCGGTCCTGGATCCGGTTGCCGATCTGGCTGCCAACACCCGGTACGAGGTAACGGTGACAGGCGGCGCCACGGCCATCCGGGACGCCTTCAACAACCCGGTGGCTTCGGCCACCTGGAGCTTCACCACGGAGGCCGGCCAGCCTGCCACGGTCAAGAACGTCGACTTCACCGGCGACGGTTTCGCCGACCTGGTGGCGCGCGACGGCAACGGCCGGCTGTGGCTGTACCGCAGCGACGGCGACGGCAACCTGATGTCGCGCACCGTGCTCGGCTCCAGCGGCTGGAACGTTATGAACGCCATCGCCAGCCCCGGCGACTTCGACGGGGATGACAAGGCGGACATCATCGCCAAGGACAGCGTCGGTTCCGGCCGGCTCTGGCTCTACCCCGGCGACGGCGCGGGCAGTCTCGGCACGCGGATCCTCATTGGCTCCAGCGGCTGGGACGCGATCAACGCGGTCTTCAGCGGAGGCGATTCGGATAACGACGGCGACACGGACCTGATTGCCCGTGACACCTCGGGCCGGCTCTGGTTCTACCCGGGCAACGGTGCGGGCCGCTTCGAGCCGCGCGAGCTGATGGGCTCCAGCGGATGGAACTCCATCACCAGCCTGCACAGTCCCGGCGACTTCGACAGGGACGGCAACTCGGACCTGGTGGCACGGACCACGGACGGGCGACTGTGGATGTACCCGGGCACCGGCACCGGCAGGCTGGATCCGCGGATCCAAATCGGGACGGGATGGAACTCCATGAGCGCCATCTTCAGCCCCGGTGACCTCAACAGCGACAACAACCCGGACGTTATCGCCCGGGACGCTGACGGACGGTTGCTGCTCTACCCGGGCAACGGCACCGGCGGGTTCACACCGCGGCAGGTCATCGGCAACAGCGGCTGGAATGCGATGAGCATCCTGTTCTGAGCCGAAGCAGCCAGCTAAAAAGCCAGGCTCCGGGAAACCGGGGCCTGGCTTTTTGCCTGCGTTCTGGGGCTTGGTAGGTTCTGCGGCTCAGTCCCTGTCCGCTGCTTTGCCCAGGGTTCTGCCCAACCGCTCCACGGTTGGGTCCACGCCCTTCTCGACGATCTTTTCGACCGGACCGGATCGCTTTTCCGTCGCTCCGCTGCCCTTGCCCTCGACCTGGCCGGGCGCCTGCTTGTCCTGATCCTTGTTGATCAGCGGGGCACCTTCGACCGCACGCCGCACGAGCCGCTTCACGGGCTGCTCCGCCTTCCCGGCGTTCGGCGCGGCGTTCTGGACGGCCTCGTCGGCGGACTGGTGGGGCTTGGGGTCGGGCTTGTTCGCCTTGTCATCCGCCTTGGCCTTTACATTGGCCTGGCCGCCGGCCGGCTGGCCCTTGCCGGCCGCAGCCTTCGGTGCCGAACCCGGCGCGGGTGCCGCGGATGCCGCAGTGCCGGCATCGTTGCCGCTCTGGCTGCCGCGCTCCTTGGCAGCGGCCTTCACCGGCCCGCCGGAACGTTCAACGCGTTGCCCGGCTCCGGCGGGGATGTCAGCTCCGCCCGGCATGGCGACCACCGGTGGAAGCGCCGGCAGCGCACCGTCGGAGGCACCGCCGTCGTTAGCTTGGTTAGTAAGCTGGTCCGGCTCATCCGGCTGTACCAGCTCCACCGCGGTGTCCACGGCGGCGTACAGGTTCTCGCGGACCTCCTCGTTGGCCGCTACGGCGCCCACGCCCAGGCTCATGGAGGCGGCGACGACGACGCCGATGATGGCGCCCCGGCGCTTGCGGCGCAGCGGGACGACGTTGGGCTTGAAGAAGGCGGCAAGCTCCGGGGACGGCTCAGGAGCGGGGCCCTGGCCGAGGTCGCGGAGCTCGGCCAGCAGGGTGTGCAGTTCCGGGTAGTCGCCCGCGTCGGCGAGCAGATCCGCATCCGGCGCGCTGCCGGGACGTTGCTGGTTCATGATGCCCCTCCTACCTTGCTGCCGATGACCATGTCCTTAAGTTTCGCGAGTGCCCTGCGCTGGAGCTGCTTGACCGAGCCCTCCGACTTGCCCATGACACTGGCTACCTGGTCGATGGGCAGGTCCGCCACGATGCGCAGCGACAGGACTTCACGCTGGTCGGGGTTGAGGGCCTGCAGCAGTTGGACGACGTCGCCGCCGGAGCGGTCCACCACCACCTGTTCGGCCGAGACGACGGTCCGGGTGTCGAAATCCGGGTCGTACTCGGCGAGGTGGGGGTGGCGCGCACGGGCGCGGGCGGCGTCCACCACTCTGGCGTGGGCTACCGAGAACGTGAACGTCTTCAAACCTGCAACACCCCCGGTGACCTTGTCGAGTTTCTGGAAAACCGTCAGGAAGACTTCCTGGGCGACGGCTTCGGTGTCCTCAACGCCCCTGGCCTGCAGGTACCCCATGACCTTGGGCGACAAAGAGCGGTAAATCTTCTCAGCGGAACGGCCGTCTCCGGAAACAGCTGCCGACAGATCCTCATCTGTCAGCAATCCATCCACGGTTTTTCCTTTAAGTAGCGACTGGCCCGGCGTCCCTTATCATAGCCGTGCCACTCGCTCCGCGCTGGATGCAGCACCCGACGTTCGGTCGGGGCTCATCCAGAAGATGTGAAAGCCGCGCCACAGCTCGTTGGGGGGGAAGCTCTGGCGCGGCCTCTACATATAAGTAATCGAACCGGCTTGAGAAAAAGTTACGCGGTTTCAAAAAACTTTCTAAAAACTTTTTCCGGGCCGTCCCGGTGCCTGGCTTTAGTGGGCCTCAACCACGTCCACGGTGCTGGCCAGGCGCCGGTTCCGCAGCACCGGGAGGAACTCGCGGACCTCGTCGATGCGGCGGCGGGTCACGTCCACGGTGACAACGCCGCGCGGTTCGTCGTTGAGGTAGTCCTGCACGATGCCCATCGGATCGAGGATGGCCGAATGCCCCACGGTGTGGCTGCTGGAGGTGCCGGCCGCGGCCACCCAGCAGGTGTTCTCGATGGCGCGGGCCTTGAGCAGCGTCTCCCAGTGCTCGATCTTGTGGTCCCCCTTGAACCAGGCGGCGGCCACGCAGATCAGGTCCGCGCCCTGGTCCGCCAGGCCGCGGGCCATCTCCGGGAAACGCACGTCGTAGCAGGTCATCACGCCCACCCGCAGCCCGCCGATCTCCACGAGCTTCAGGCCTCCGTCGCCCGGCTTGATCTTGGTGGACTCCTGGTATGAGAACGCGTCGTACAGATGCAGCTTCCGGTACGTATCCACAATCCGGCCGGTCGCGTCCACGATCACGAGCGTGTTGTAGGGGCGCTCTTCACCGCTGGCCTCGTAGCCGCCGGCGATCAGGGCAACCCCGGTCTCCGCGGCGATGAACGAGAGCTTCTGGACGAAGGCGCTCCAATGCTCGTTGACGGCGGAGATCAGATTCCCTTCGACCTTGCCGACGGTGAACATGGACTCTTCGGGGAACAGGATCAGCTCGGCGCCCGCGGCCTTGGCCTCTTCGGCCTGCGCACGCATGACGCTGAGGTTTTCGTTGACGTCCCCGGAAGGATCGAATTGCCCAACACTGACCTTCATGATGCGCTCCCGTCTCGCTGGCGGCGTGTTTCATTCCAGACTACAGAACCCGCGGCACGGAATCTCCAAAGGGTTTTTCAGCGTCCGGCGCAGCGCAGGATCGCCTCCACGGAGCGGTCCGCGTCCTCCAGGGTGGTGGACCAGTTGCTCACGCTGATCCGCATCGCGGCCATGGCGTGCCAGGTGGTGCCGGAGAGCCAGAGCGTGCCGTCCTCCTGCACGCGGCGTACGACGTCGTGGGTAAAGTCGTCCCCGCCGACGCCGCTAATGTTTCCATCACCGCGTGGGATAAAGCGGACCAGCACCTGGTTGAGCACCACGTCGTTGAGGATTTCGACGCCGTCAACCTGGCCGAGCTGGGCCGCCATGTGCCGGGCCAGCGCGCAGCAATGCTCAACCATTTCCCGCACCCCGTCGCGGCCGAGGGTGCGCAGCGCCGCGTAGATCGGAAAGCCCCTGGCGCGGCGGGAGAACTCCGGCACCCAGGAGACTTCGTCGCGTTCCTGCCCGTATTCAAGGTAGGAGGCGTGCGGGGGCGCCATGGCCTTGACGTGCGCATCGGCGTCGGCGACAAACGCCAGGCCGGAATCGTAGGGGACGTTGAGCCATTTGTGCGCGTCCGTGGCCCAGGAATCGGCCAGTTCCACCCCGTCGAGCAGGGGCCGAAGTTCCGGGCTCACGGCGGCCCAGAGCCCGAAGGCCCCGTCCACGTGGACCCACGCTCCTTCGCGGCGGCGGACCAGGTCAATGGCGGCGCGGATCGGATCGAAGGAGCCGGTATTCACGTTCCCGGCCTGCAGGTTTACGATCAACGGATCCCGGTGCGGAATCCGCGCGAGGACTTTCTCGAGCTCCCGCAGCCGGATCCGGCCCTGGCTGTCCGTGGCCACGGTGTGCACGCGGTCGCGGCCGAGCCCCAGGTACTGCAGGGCGGACAGGACCGTGCTGTGCGCCTCGTCGCCGACCACCACTTCCACCTCGGGCGCGCCGAAAAGCCCGCGCCCGGTGACGTCCCAGCCCGCCCGCTCCAGCACTGCGGTGCGGGCGGCGGCCAGGCAGGTGAAGTGCGCCATCTGGCAGCCGGTCACCAGGCCGAACCCGCTGGCCGGCGGCAGGCCGAACAGCTCCAGCAGCCAGGCGCCCACGGCTTCTTCCACCACCGACGCTGCCGGTCCGGCCACGTAAAGTCCGGCGTTCTGGTCCCAGGTGGAGGTCAGCCAGTCCGCGGCCAGGGCCGGCGGCAGGGCCCCGCCGATAACAAAGCCGAAGTAGCGCGGTCCCGCCATCGCCACCGCGGCGCGGCCGCCCACCTCTGCCAGCTGCTCGATTACGGCCTGCGGTTCCTCGCCGGCCTCGGGCAGTGCGGTGATCAGTTCGCGGCGCAGGTCCGCCGCAGCCATGCCGCTCTTGACCGGCCGCTCAGGCAGGGCACGCAGGTACTCGGTGGCAAGCTCGGCAGTGCGCCGCAGGATGCCATAGTCATCCGCCATTCCTGCATGCTACGCCCAAACCCGGAGGCCGGACAGGGTACCGCTACTCGGCGATAAGGTCCCGCACCACGATGGTCTGGTCCCGGTCCGGGCCCACGCCGATGGCGGAGATCCGGGTGCCGGAGATGTCCTCGAGCGCCTTCACATAAAGCTGGGCGTTCGGCGGCAGATCCGCGATGCTCCGGGCGCCGGTGATGTCCTCGGTCCAACCGTCGAAGTACTCGAAGATGGGCTTGGCATGGTGGAACTCGGTCTGGGTCATCGGCATCTCGTCATGCCGGACGCCGTCGACGTCGTACGCCACGCACACCGGAATCCGCTCGATCCCGGTCAGCACGTCCAGCTTGGTCACGAAGTAGTCCGTGAAGCCGTTGACGCGCGAGGCGTGGCGCGCCAGCACAGCGTCGTACCAGCCGCAGCGGCGCGGGCGGCCGGTATTCACGCCGAACTCGCCGCCGGTCTTCTGCAGGTACTCGCCCATCTCGTCGAAGAGCTCGGTGGGGAACGGGCCGGCGCCAACGCGGGTGGTGTAGGCCTTGATGATGCCCACGGCACGGTTGATCCGGGTGGGGCCGATGCCCGAGCCCACGGACGCGCCGCCCGCCGTCGGATTGGAGGAGGTGACAAACGGGTAGGTCCCGTGGTCCACGTCCAGGAACGTGGCCTGGCCGCCCTCCATCAGCACCACCTTGCCGTCGTCGAGCGCCTCGTTCAGCACAAAGGTGGAGTCGATCATCATTGGGCGAAGCCGGTCGGCGAAGGACAGGAAGTACTCGACGATCTCTTCGACGTCGACGTCGCGCCGGTTGTAGACCTTGACCAGCAGCTCGTTCTTCTGGTGCAGCGAGCCCTGTACCTTCTGGCGCAGGATGGACTCGTCGAACACGTCCTGCACGCGGATGCCCAGCCGGGCCACCTTGTCCATGTAGGCGGGGCCGATGCCGCGGCCGGTGGTGCCGATGGCCCGCTTGCCGAGGAAGCGCTCCGTCACCTTGTCCATGGTCTGGTGGAACGGCGCCACCAGGTGTGCATTGGCTGAGACGCGGAGCTTGGACGTGTCGGCGCCGCGGGCCTCCAGACCGTCGATCTCCTCGAACAGGGCTTCCAGGTTCACCACGCAGCCGTTGCCGATGATGGGGGTGGCGTTGGGGCTGAGAATGCCGGCGGGAAGGAGCTTGAGCTCATACTTCTCACCACCGACGACGACGGTATGGCCGGCGTTGTTGCCGCCGTTCGGCTTAACCACGTAGTCCACGCGGCCGCCAAGCAAGTCCGTTGCCTTGCCTTTACCTTCGTCGCCCCACTGGGCTCCGACGATCACAATTGCTGGCATGGGATCCTCCCCCATTCAATGCGGCGGAAACCCTGCCAAGGGGAGAGGCAGGAAGCATCTGCCGCGCATGAGAACGCCCCGACTCCGGGTGGAGTTCTGGGGCTCTTACCTGCCAAGTTTAGCCGATGCGCCGATTAACCGCGGATTCCTGCGGCCGCGGGACGTCGCAATGTGTGCCGGGCTGGCTCTGGCCGGACGCGTCCGGCCGGAGTAGCGTGCTGAGCGTGGGGACTTTGAAGCCAGTTGCGCGCGTCGGCATCTCCGGATGGCGTTATGCCCCGTGGCGCGGAACGTTCTATCCCAAGTGCCTCCCTCAGCGCCGGGAACTCGAATACGCCGCGACTCACCTCGACTCGCTGGAAATCAACGGCTCCTTCTACTCGCTGCAGCGCCCGTCCAGCTGGCTGCAGTGGCGCGATGCCACTCCGGAGCATTTCGTCTTCGCGGTCAAGGGCGGCCGCTTCATCACCCACATGCGCCGTCTCCGCGACGCCCGCGGGGCGCTGGCGAACTTCTTCGCCTCAGGCGTGCTGGCGCTCGGCGGCAAGCTCGGCCCGTTCCTGTGGCAACTGCCGGAGACCCTCAAGTACGACCCAGACGTCGTCGAGGAGTTCCTGACATTGCTCCCCCGAACAACGACGGCGGCGGCCCACCTTGCGTCCGAACATACGGATTTGATGCGGGACAGGACCTGGTTCGACGTTAACGGGGACCGGCCGCTGCGCCATGCCATGGAGGTGCGAAGTTCCACCTTCGTCACCGAGGACTTCTATGCCCAGCTGCGCCGGCACAACATTGCCCTGGTCATGGCCGACAGCGCCGGAACCTGGCCGATGCTGCACGAGATCACGGCCGACTTCGCCTACGTCCGGCTGCACGGCAAGGACGAGCTTTACGTCAGCGGCTATGGCGATGCCGACCTGGATCACTGGGCGGACACGGTCCGCGGCTGGCTGGACGGCAGCGGCTGCCCCGACGGCGTGGGCCGGGACGCCTACCTCTACTTCGACAACGATGTGAAGGTCCGCGCACCGTATGACGCGATGGGCCTGGCGAAGCGGCTGGCGGACTCTCAGTTGCCGAGCCGGCCGCCGGACGCCTCCAGGTAGCAGTTCCCGCACAGCGATTCGTACGCGATGTCCTGGCCGTCGATGGCTACCTGCTCGCCGTCGAAAACAATCTCGTTTCCGATCCGCCGGGTGTTGAAGACCGCCTTGCGCCCGCACCGGCAGATGGTCTTCAACTCCTCGAGCGAGTGGGCCAGTTCAAGCAGCCGCCCGGCGCCGGGGAAGGCTGCCGTGCGGAAATCGGTGCGGATGCCGTAGGCGATCACCGGCACGCCGTCCAGCACCGCGATGCGGAACAGATCATCCACCTGGCCAGGCTCCAGGAACTGTGCTTCGTCCACCAGCAGGCAGGCCACCGGCTTGACCTCCACATGCTCCAGCAGGGCATCCGGATCGTCCCCGGAGGCGGCCTTGGCGAACAGCTCCCGGACGTTGTCGCCCGGGCGGATCAGGAAATCCACCTCCCGGGTCATGCCCATTCGGGAGACGATCGCGGTGTCGCCCTTGGTGTCGAGCTGGGGTTTGGCCAGCAGCACGCGCTGCCCGCGCTCCTCATAGTTGAAGGCAACCTGGAGCAGCCCGGTGGACTTTCCGGAATTCATCGCGCCGTACCGGAAGTAGAGTTTGGCCAAAATCGTACCTTTCAAAGCGGTCCAGCAGTCGATTCTACTGATCCGCAATGACGGTCCGGTTCAGCCGACGTTCAGGCCATACGGCGGCGCAAGGCGACCAGGGCGACGCCGAGAAGCAGCAATCCTGCTCCTCCCGCGGAGAGCCAGATGGTGCCCGCGGCGCCGGTCTCTGCCAACTGTCCAGCCGGAGCTGCGGCAGGGGCGGCGGCACTTTCGGCTGGCTTCTGAGCCGGCACCAGTGCGGCCGGGGCTACCTCTACGCTGGCCGGGGAGGCGGCCGGTGCAGGTTCGGTGGCCGGCGCAGCGGGGAAGGGCACATCCATCGGCCATTCCCCGAAGTTCTCAGGCCATTCTCCAAACTCAGCCGGCCATTCTTCGAGCCACTGGAACCATCCGTCCAGCTCCCGAATCAAGTCTTCCGCGGCGGCCGGATCGGAGGCGCCAAGTTCGCGGATCAGGGCTTCCAGACCTTCCCGGTCTCCCGTTTCGAGGTAGCGGACCATGAGGTCAACGATGTAGATCATGCCCTCGGACTCGAGCACCAGATCGATGTTCTCCTCCATCCAGCGGGCGATGGTCTCTTCGTCGCTGGCGGCGATGTCATCGGGGATGTTGAAGTCCGCGTGGGTCAGGGTGCGGCCGCCCACCACGATCGGTTCGAAGCCGGCAGGAACCGGGGCCTGAGGAGTAGAGGGCGTGGGAGCAGCCGGGGTGCCTGGTTCGACAACCGGGGCCAGCTCACTTCCGGCGCCGGGCGCCGGGTCAGTTCCGGCAACGGGCTCCTCCCCCACGCCACTGTCCGGCGCGGCAACGGCGTCGTCTTCCAGCGGGTCGACGCCTCCGCCGTTGCCACCGTCAACGTCCTCAGGCGGTTCCTCGACTGACCCCGGCGGCGTCCCGCCGTCGTCGTTGGTCTCGGTTTCCTCCACCAGCACGGGAATCAGTGCGTCGGCCAGCAGTTCTTCCGCCGGTACCGGAGCAGGTGCAGGTTCGACCGGCACAATTTCGGTGGCCGGTGCGGGTTCAGTCACCGGAGCCGCTTCCTGGACAATTTCCTCGAGGGAACCCAGGCCCGCGGCGGGCGCGGGGGCGGTATTTTCCGCGGCGGGAAGGCCTGACGGATCCTGCTGGTTGTCGGCCTGGGCCGGTGCGGCACCGAGGGCGAGTGTGGCGGCAACGGCGCCGGTGAGCAGCGCTGAGCGCAGTCGTGATGTCACGTGGATTTCCTGTCCCCAACTTGGCTGTGCAGGCAGGGCAGCACTCGCGCCAATCCGATGAATTCCGCGCCCTGCGGCCGGCTTCATCCGGACCTAAGCAGAAATATAAGTGATCCGGGACATATGCGCCAGTCGGAACGTTTTTCCCACTGCTTGGCTTCGTTAAACGAGTGGCGGGAACAGGGGCGCTATCACGCCGCTGCTCCCGCCTTTTCTCCACTTATTGCGTCAGGTTGCTGCGCCAGGAGGTCAGGAAGCCTCTGGCGCCGAGACCCGCCTCGATTCAGGAGGCCTCGATGGCAGCCTTCGCCTCGGGGTCCGATTCGTTCAGGAACTTGTCGATCCGGACTACTTCCTCGCCCTCGCCGATGGCTGCGGCAGCGCGCCCCAGCGCATACAGGGCGCGCAGGAAGCCCCGGTTCGGCTCGTGCTCCCAAGGGATGGGTCCGGCGCCCTTCCAGCCGGCCCGGCGCAGTGCGTCCAGGCCGCGGTGGTAGCCCACGCGGGCGAAGGCATAGGACTCGATGGTCCGGCCCTCGCCGTAGGCCTCTTCGGCCAGGATGGCCCACACCAACGACGACGTCGGGTGCTTGGCCGCGAGGTCGAGGGCCTCGTCGCCGGCGTCCAGCCGCGCCAGGACTTCGGTTTCCTCCGGCAGCTTCGTGGCGTCCGGGCCCAGCAGGTTCTTGCGGAACTCGGCCATCTATTTCACGGACTTTCCGGCCGAACCCAGCCGCTGGGCGGCCTCGACCACGCGGGCGGCCATGCTCTTCTCGGCAGCGGCACCCCAGACGCGCGGGTCATAGGTCTTCTTGTTGCCGACGTCGCCATCCACCTTGAGGACGCCGTCGTAATTAGCGAACATGTGGCCGGCCACCGGGCGGGTGAACGCGTACTGGGTGTCCGTGTCCACGTTCATCTTGATCACGCCGTAGGAAACGGCGTCCGCGATTTCCTGCTCGGAGGAGCCGGAGCCGCCGTGGAAGACCAGGTCGAACGGCTTCTCCTTGCCGATCTTCCCGCCGACCTCGTCCTGGATCTGCTTGAGCAGCTCGGGGCGCAGCTTCACGCCGCCCGGCTTGTAGACGCCGTGCACGTTGCCGAAGGTCAGGGCCGTGATGTAGCGGCCCTTCTCGCCGGCGCCGAGTGCCTCGATGGTCTTCAGTCCGTCGTCGACCGTGGTGTAGAGCTTCTCGTTGATCTCGTTCTCGACGCCGTCTTCCTCGCCGCCGACGGTGCCGATCTCGACCTCGAGGATCATCTTGGCCGCGGCGGTGCGGGCCAGCAGTTCCTCGGCGATGCGGAGGTTGTCTTCCAGGGTCTCGGCCGAGCCGTCCCACATGTGGGAGTTGAAAATCGGGTCCTCGCCGCGCTTGACGGCGGCCTCGGATTCGGCGAGCAGCGGCAGCACAAAGCTGTCCAGCTTGTCCTTGGGGCAGTGGTCCGTGTGCAGCGCAACGTTGATCGGGTACTTCTTGGCAACCTCGCGGGCAAACGCCGCAAAGCCCAGGGAACCGGCAACCATGTCCTTGACCCCTGCGCCGGACCAGTAGGCGGCGCCGCCGGTGGACACCTGGATGATGCCGTCCGAGCCCGCGTCGGCGAAGCCCTGCAGTGCCGCGTTCAGCGTCTGCGAAGAGGTGACGTTGATGGCGGGGTAGGCGAAGCCGCCGCTCTTGGCGCGGTCAATCATCTCGGTATAGATCTCAGGGGTTGCAATAGGCATGCGGACTCCTTGATAGATAAGTGAGTTCTCGAGGGAGGTGGCCTCTGTCTCCATCCTATCCAGTCGGCCCCGGCAGCGGGCCACCCGGATGGGTCTATGAAGCCGCCGTGAAGTCCTTGCGGCCGCGCGATTCCCCCGGGCCGTGCGGCGCGGCACCCCGCCGCGTGCGGACGGTAACCACCACGAGGATGCCGATCGCCGCTCCCACCAGCGTCTCTACACCGCGCTCGGTGACCAGCAGCAGCGGGTCCTCCGGGAACGCCAGCTGCGTCATGAGCAGAATGACCGGAGTGAAGGAGACCATCGCCAGCCCGTAATGCCGGGTCATGAACAGTTCCGTGGTGAATTGGAAAATGATCACGAGGAGGGCCAGCACTGCCGCCTCCTGCCCGGGAAAGAACTGCAGCGGTGAGGCGGGACCGGGAAAAAGTACGACGGCGACAATCGCCAGCCCGAGGAAGGTGCCGACAATCCGGTGCAGTCCGCGATGGACGCTGCTGGGCAGGTCCGCCCCGGCCAAGGGCACGGCTGCCGCAGCCATGGCCCAGTGCGGATGCCCGCTGCCGCTGAGGACGCCGACGGCTCCCGCGGCGCCGACGGCCAGCACGTAGCGCGCGGCGTGCACCGCGGTCTTCTGCCGGCCCAGAGGCACCGCAGCCCGGATGGCAGCCGGGTTCCAGGTCCGCAGCCTGATCCAGCCGCCGAAGCCCACCGCTATGGAGAACGCAGCGGATGCCGCGCAAATCAGTACGGCGGCGAGCATCGGAATGGTGGTGGGGACGGAGGCACAGGCGCCCAGGGCCAGGATACCGAAGAACGGCCCGCTCGGCCGGAGCCGCAGCCTGTCTGCTACCACGGAGCCCACCCCGGCGAGCAGCGCCTCGACGAGCACCAGTCCCCACGAATGGATGTGGGCGACCGACAGCAGGACGCCGACGGTCACGCCGGACAGGAGGAACAGGGCCGCCTGCGTCTGGTGCTTGAGCCGGAGCTGGTGTGGTTCGTTCCTGCCGTACATGCCCGTCAGCGCCCCGAAGACGGCGTAGATGATCAGGTCAGGCCGGCCCAGGAACAGCAGGGCGAGCGACGGCACGGCCACGCTCACCGCCACGCGAAATGCCGCCAGATGATCGTTGCTGGCCGGGCCGAGGGAATGCAGGGTGCGGACGTGGTGCTTGACCAGCTTCACCCGCACACCCCCTCATTGAACCAACTATCGGAAGTTAGCAGAGCGGACGGCGGGCCCCTATCCGCTCGTCACAGAAGTTCCCAAAGCGACACAAAGCACCCGCTGGGCGAAACCTTAGACGTGCTGTGCGAAGACGTGGCGGCGAACCCAGGCGTGCATTGCAATGGCGGCCGCGGCGGAGGCGTTGATGGACCGGGTCGAGCCGAACTGCGCAATGGAGAGCGTGGCATCGGCCACCTCGTGGACCTCCGGTGTCAGGCCGGGGCCTTCCTGGCCGAACACCAGCACGCAGTTTTCCGGCAGGTCGTAGGTTTCCAGCGGCACCGAGTCGGGAAAGTTGTCGATCCCGATCACCCGCAGCCCCTCCTCCTGCGCCCAGGTAACGAAGTCCTCCACCGTGGGGTGGTGGCGGACGTGCTGGTAGCGGTCGGTGACCATGGCGCCCCGGCGGTTCCACCGCCGTCGTCCGATGATGTGCACTTCCTTTGCCAGGAAGGCGTTGGCGCAGCGCACCACGGAGCCGATGTTCAGGTCGTGCTGCCAGTTCTCGATGGCCACATGGAAGTTGTGCCGGCGGGAATCCAGCTCCGCCACGATCGCCTCGTGCTTCCAGTAGCGGTACTCGTCCACCACGTTTCGGGTGTCCCCGTGGGCCAGTAGCTCCGGATCCCAGTGGTCGCCTTCCGGCAGCGGGCCTTCCCAGGGGCCGACGCCGACCGCCGGGGCCGCCGGTCCGGTTTCAACGGTCGCGGCGGCGGTATTCCCGGAGTCATCCCCGGGGTCCGTGGCAGGCACGGCCACGGTGAGCTGGTTGTTCGTCTCTTCCACCTCTCAAGGGTAGGTGACAGACTAAGGCCAGCCGCAAAGCGAATACCGACCCAACAGCAAGGAGCCCTGCATCTATGGCCAAAGCGGAGAGCCGGAAGCCCGCCGACATCGAATGCTGGCTCACGGACATGGACGGCGTGCTGGTGCACGAGAATTCGGCCATTCCGGGTGCCGCCGAACTGATCCAGCGCTGGGTGGACACCTCGCGGCGGTTCCTCGTGCTGACCAACAACTCCATCTACACACCCCGGGATCTGGCGGCCCGGCTGCGCCAGTCCGGCCTGGAAGTGCCCGAGGAGAACATCTGGACCTCGGCCCTGGCCACCGCGGAGTTCGTCAAGGACCAGATGCCCGGCGCGCGCGTCTATGTCATCGGCGAGGCGGGATTAACGACGGCGCTGCACGCCGCGGGCTTCATCCTCACCGACCAGGACCCTGACTACGTGCTGCTGGGCGAAACCCGGACGTACTCGTTCGAGGCCATCACCAGGGCCATCCGGCTGATCGTGGACGGCGCACGGTTCATCGCCACCAATCCGGATGCCACCGGCCCCTCGAGGGACGGGCTCATGCCGGCCACCGGCGCCGTCGCGGCCCTGATCAGCAAGGCCACCGGTCGGGCGCCGTACGTGGTGGGCAAGCCGAACCCGATGATGTTCCGCTCCGCGATGAACCAGATCGAGGCCCACTCGGAGACCACCGCCATGATCGGGGACCGGATGGACACGGACATCATCGCCGGTATGGAGGCGGGCCTGCACACCGTGCTGGTCTATACGGGGATTACCCGGCCCGAGGACGTCTCGGCGTTCCCGTTCCGGCCCAACCAGACGCTCAAGTCCGTGGCGGACCTGCTGCCCCAGCTGTAGGAACTCAGTAGAGCATCCGCCGTCCGCCGCCTGTTGGCAGCGGAAAGTGCTCTTCCTCCACCTGCAGGATCAGCGGCTGGTAGACGCCCGGGTTCCACTGCGGCGAAGCATGCGCCGGCACGGCACCTGCGGTCACCAGGTCGGCCGTAAGCATGCACGAAGCGTAGTTCACGCTCCAGCTGCGGCGGGCGGTGTTGTAGTCCACGGTGCCGTCATTCGGGTTGCCCATCCAGGAAATCATGGTGTCCCCGATGCTGTTCTGGAAACGCTTGGCATCGAAGTGGTAGATGTATGAGGACTGGGACTGGATCAGCGTGCTGGAGACGGCCAGCGGGGAGAGCTGTTCCAGGGTCTGGTCCATGATCTGGCGCCAGCTGCGCTCGTCCTTGTGCACAATCCGCTCGCCCAGTTCGTAGGTGCCGCGCAGGTAGCTGGGAACGCGGTAACCCGCCTCGTAGAAGAACACCACGCTGTCGAACATGGCGCGGTCCAGCACGTCGAACCGGCTGTAGGGGCTGCAGTCCATCATGATCAGCTCCACCGGAATGCCCTTGGCCAGCATGCGTGCGGTCATCTCCACCGCCACCATCCCGCCGAAGCTGTGGCCGTAGAAGTAGAGCTTCTCCAGGCTGTGCTCCGCGACGTGCTGCTCCAGCACCTCGGCCAGATGCTGCAGATCCAGTCCGCGGTTGGAATAGCCCGCCATCGCCATCTGTCCGCGCTGGGTCAGGGCCGGGCGCAGCGAGTTTAGGATGAACAGGCCTTCTTCCCAACTGGTCTTGTACCCGGGGAACAGTATCCAGCTGGTCTTCGGGAAGCGCGTTTCGGCGTATTCGTCCGGGAGCGTGAGGATCTGCGGCAGTTCCCGCTGCTCCTGGATGGCCCGCGTGACCGTCAGATCGGCCGCGGTGGCCAAACCGAAGGCGGCACTGACCAGGAACGAGCGCCGCGAGACACGATGCATTCCGGCGGCCAGTCTCAGCTGGTGGGCGTGCTCGCTGTCATGAATGTTCATCGTGCCGCCGGCCCGGCGCGTTGGCCGGGCCTCCCGGGCCTAGTCCAGGCCCAGCTCGTCCTTGCCGAAGACGAACAGGTAGGGAACGCCGGCTTCCTTTTCGATCCGTTCCTTGGCGCCGGTGTCCCGGTCCACGATGACGGCAACGGCCCTGACATCGCCGTCGGCCTTGCGCACGCCTTCCACCGCGGTCAGCGCAGAACCGCCTGTGGTCGAGGTGTCTTCCAGTACGACGACGCTGCGGCCGGAAACTCCCGGTCCTTCGACCTGGCGGCCCATACCGTAGGACTTCTGCGCCTTGCGGACCACAAACGCGTCGATGGCGCGGCCTGCATCCGCCGCGGCGTGCATGACCGCGGTACCGACGGGGTCGGCGCCCATGGTCAGTCCGCCTGCCGTTTCGAACTCGATGCCGGCTTCATCCAGCAGGCCGAGCATGACCTTGCCGACCAGCCGGGAGGCTTCGTGGTGCAGGGTGACGCGGCGCAGATCAATGTAGTAGTCCGCTTCGGCGCCGCTGGAGAGGGTCACCTTTCCACGGACGACGGCGAGTTCCTTGATCAGTTCGAGCAGGCGGGCGCGGTCATCCGCGGAAGTCTGGGTCATGGGCACCAGTGTAGTAGGCGGGCGCGCGGCGGCGGATTCGAGAGACGCAGGCCACTGCCGCTACGCTTTCGAGCCCATGTTTCGTTTTCCACACCCGCATGATTCCGTGGATTTTGGCAGCTAAACATGGACAGATACGCCTGAACATGGGCTCGAAGCCGAGAATCGCCCTGGCTGGAGGGTAGTTAGCGCCCCGGGAAGCCCCAGCGGCGTGAACGACGCTCAGCGCGCGGCGGCTTCGATGGCCTCCGGCGAAAGCACGTGGCTGATCGCCAGCGACGCCGCCCCCACCACCCCGGCCCGCTGGCCGGCAACGGAGGGCGCGATCCGCAGATGCTCGGTGGCCAGCGGCAGCGAGCGCCGGTAGACCACCTCGCGGATCCCGGCCAGCAGGTGCTCGCCCGCCTGGGCCAGGCTGCCGCCGATCACGATCACGGACGGGTTGATCAGGTTGACGCAGGTTGCCAGCACGTCGCCGATATCCCGCCCGGCCTGCCGCACCACCTGGATCGCCTGCAGGTCCCCGGCCCGGACCAGATCGATCACGTCCTGGCTCGTCGACGCCGTCCGCCCCTCTTTCGCGAGCACGTCGGCGAGCGCCGGGCCACCGGCAAGCGCTTCGAGGCAACCGGTATTGCCGCAGCGGCACTGCATGTCTTCGCCCCGCGGCACCCTGACGTGCCCCAGGTCCCCGGCCGTGCCCTGCGCGCCGCGCTGCAGTTGCCCGTTGGAGATAATCCCGGCGCCGATGCCCGTGGCCACCTTGATGAACATCAGCTCCTGCACCTCGGTCCAGGCGGTGGCCTGCTCGCCGAGCGCCATGATGTTCACGTCGTTGTCCACCAGCACGGGCACGTCGAAATGCCGCTGCACCAGCCCCGGCACATCCACGCGGTCCCAGCCGGGCATGATCGGCGGATTGATGGGCCGGCCGGTGTCGTGCTCCACCGGCCCGGGCAGCCCGATGCCGATAGCGCCCAGTTCTCGCGCCTGGCGTCCGGCCGTGTCAAGTAAGCGGCCCACCGCTGCGGCGAGCCACCCGAGCACCTCCTCCGGTCCGGCAGCGATGTTCAGGGCGGCCCGTTCTTCAGCCAAGACCGTGCCGGCCAGATCGGTCAGGATGACCAGCGCGTGCGTGGCACCGAGGTCCGCCCCGACCACCACGCGCGCGCCGGAATTCAAGGCAAACAACGACGGCGGCCTGCCGCCGGTGGAGACCGCCCCGCCGTACGGGGCGATGAAACCAAGCTTCATCAGGGTGTCCACCCGCAGGGCCACCGTGGATCTGGCCAGGCCGGTCAGCTGCGCCAGCTCGGCCCGGGTCCGCGGCTGCCCGTCACGCAGCAGCTGGAAAACGTCGCTGGCGCCGGGAGCCGGAAGGGCTGCGTTTCGCGGCGCGGAAGCCACCTGGGAGTTCGACACACTTTCAGTAAAGCATGCGGCACTTGCGTTCGTCTCTACTCGACTAATAAATGTTTTCCATGCAACTTTTGCCAAACTATCGACAGAAGTGTGTGAGCCATGCCACTCTTGGAGCGTGGGTGAAATCATCAGCAAACATGCCGGATCCGGCGCCCTGTCTTCGCCGGCAGGAACCGGTTCCGTCAGGCCGGAAGCCGGCCCTGTTCTGGAAGTCCGCGGACTGACCAAGAGCTTCTTCGGCATTCCCGTGCTCGAGGACGCGGCACTGAAACTCCATGCCGGCGAGGTGCACGGGCTCGTCGGCGAAAACGGTGCCGGCAAGTCCACCCTGATGAAGGTCCTCGCCGGCGTCTACCAGCGCGACGCCGGCACCGTCCTGCTGGACGGCAAAGAGGTCCACTTCAGCCACCCCACCCAGGCCCATGAGGCAGGCCTCTCCACGGTCTTCCAGGAGTTCAACCTGCTGCCGGACCGCACCGTGGCCGAAAACATCTACCTCGGCCGGGAGCCGCGCAAGGGCCTGCTGGTCAACAAGGCCAGGATGAACGCCACCACCGCCGAGCTGCTCGAATCCCTGGGCATCACCAGCATCAAGCCGACGACGGCGGTGCGTTCCCTTTCCGTTGCGGAGCAGCAGATCGTGGAAATCGCCAAGGCCATCAGCTACGACGCGCGAATCATCTCCATGGACGAGCCGACCGCCGCGCTGGCCGGACCGGAGGTGGAACTGCTCTACCAGATCGTGCGCCGGCTGCAGGAACGCGGCACGGCCATCCTCTACGTCTCCCACCGGCTGCGCGAGATTTTCGATCTCTGCGACACCATCACGGTGCTCAAGGACGGGCGCATTGTGGACACCCGGCCCGCCGCGGAGCTCGACGACGCCTCCCTCGTCCGCCTCATGGTCGGACGCCCGATCTCCGCCTACTTCCCGGACAAACTCCCGCGCGACGAGGCCGACGAGCCGCTGACCGAGACCCCGCTGCTGGCACTGGACAACGCCGGCAACGACCAACTGGACGACATCAGCCTGAGCATCGCGCCCGGCGAGATCGTCGGCGTCGCCGGGCTTCAGGGCTCGGGCCGGACCGAGCTGGTCCAGGGCATCTTCGGCGCGGCCCCGTTCACCCGGGGCACCATGCGGCTGGACGGTACGGAACTGCTGCCCAAGTCGCCCCGGCAGGCCATCCGGGCCCGGATCGCGCTGATCACCGAGGACCGCAAGGCGGAGGGCCTGAGCCTGAACCAGTCCATCCTGGACAACGCGCTGGGCGTCATCCGCTCCGTCTTCCCGCGCAGCACCGGCGCGGTCAAGCAGGACATCCCCGGCGTGTTCTCCGCACTGGAAGTCATCGCCCGGGACCTGGACCAGGAGGTGCAGTACCTCTCCGGCGGCAACCAGCAAAAGGTGGTGCTGGCCAAGTGGCTCGCCATCAGCCCCCGCGTGGTCCTGCTGGACGAACCCACCCGCGGCATCGACGTCGGCGCCAAAATCGCGGTCTACCGCCTGATGCGCCAGCTCGCGGCCGAGGACAAAGCCGTCCTGATGGTCTCCAGCGAACTGCCCGAAGTCATCGGCATGTCGGACCGCATCATCGTCATGCGGGACGGCCGCATCGCCGGGGAGCTGCCCGCCGGCGCCACCGAAGAGCAGATCCTCCAGCTCGGTACGGGCGCGCGGCCGGCCGCCAACAGCACCAATAACGACGACGGTGCCCGCGCCGTCGGAAGCATCCAGCCCGAGGAAAGCCACGGAACCGGGGAGAGCGCATGAACAAGGCCAGCGGCGGCGGCAGCATTTTCAGCCGGCTGTCCTCCACCCACATCGTCTATCTGGTCGCCCTGCTGACCCTCGCCGTCGGATCCGTCCTTGTGGCCACCGCCGGACGCAGCTTCTTCAGCCCGGGCAATATCTCCAGCATCCTGACCGGCACCAGCGTGCTGGGCTTCATCGCGATCGGGCAGACCCTGGTCATCCTGGTTGGCAGCCTGGACCTGTCCGTCCCGTATGTCACCAGCCTCGCCAGCCTGATCGCCGCGGGAGTGATGGCGAACAACAGCGCCAATGTACTCGCCGGCGTGCTGCTGGCGCTGGGCGTTTCCGCCCTGATCGGCCTGTTCAACGGGCTCATCGTCTCCGGCCTGAAGGTGCATGGCTTCATCGCCACCCTCGGCATGGGGCTGATCATCAGCGGCTACCTGGCCACCAACTTCAAGGGCAGTTTCGGCCAGACACCGTTTTCGTTCCGGCTGGTCGGTGCCACCGGATTGGGCCCGGTGCCCATCTCCACACTGATCATGCTGGCCTGCGCCGGCCTGGCCATGCTGCTGCTCCACCGCACCCGCGTAGGCCACCAGATCTACGCCGTCGGCGGTAACCCCAATGTGGCGAGGATGTCAGGCATCCGCATCCAGACGCCGGTCATCACTGCGCACGTCATCTGCTCGCTTATGGCCGGCATGGCGGGGCTGCTGTTGGCCAGCCGGCTTGGCGTCGGCAGCCCCACGGTTGGCTCCCAAGGCGGCTACGATCTGCTGTCCATCGCCGCGGTGGTACTCGGCGGCACGCTGCTGGCCGGCGGCAAGGGCAGCATCACCGGCACCCTTGGCGGCGTCCTGATCTTCGCCATGATGGACAACATCATGTCGGTGATGCAGGTCAATCCGTTCCTCAAGGACGTGGTCCGCGGGATCGTGATTGTAGTGGCCGTGGCGGTCTATGCGCGGCGAAGGATTGTGAACCGGCCGCCGCGCTTCGGGCACGACGGACATAGCCGGCAGGAAATGCCCGGCGCCGAGGATCCCCAGGAGGTGCGGGCATGAGCCGGACCTTGACTCCCAGCGACCGCAGCGCGGTGCTGCAGCAGAACCGGGCCGGCCGCGGCGAACGCTTCCTGCGGGCCCTGCGCACCCCCGGCGGCGCCGTGTTCGTCCTGCTGGTCGCCCTGTTGGCGGCCATCATCGCGGTCAACCCGTCCTTCGGCGAACCCGATTCCTTCATCCGCTTCATCGGCCGCACCGCGCCCATCGCCATCGCCGCCATCGGGCAGTACTTCGTCATCGTTTCCGGCGAGTTCGATCTGTCCATGGGCTCCGTGGTGACGATGCAGGTGATCACCGCCGGCAACCTCATTGGCGACGACGACGCCAAAGTCGTCCCGGTACTGCTGCTCATGTTCGTGCTGGGGGCTTTCATCGGGCTGGTCAACGGCCTGGTCACCACGCTGCTGCGGGTGCCGAGCTTCATCGTCACGCTGGGCATGATGCTGGCCCTGTTGGGGTTGGTGCTGTTCTGGACCGGCGGCGCTGCGCAGGGCAACCCGGCGGACAGCTTCCGGCAGATCGGCCGCGGCGGCATCGAGGGCGTGCCCGTGCTGGAGGTCATCCCCTATCCGGTGATCATTCTGGCCGCGGTGGCCGCACTGGCCTTCTGGCTGATGCGACGTCCCTACGGGCGCACCCTGATCGCAGCCGGCGACAACCCGACGGCGGCGGCGTTGACGGGAGCTCCGGTGTGGTGGATCAAGACCCGCGCCTTCATGCTCTCCTCGCTGGCCGCCACCGTTGCGGGCATCCTGCTGGTCGGCTATGCCGGTGTCCACCCGTCGGTCGGGCGAGGTTATGAGTTCACGGCGATCACCGCCGTCGTACTTGGCGGGGTTGTCCTCGGCGGCGGACGCGGCTGGGTACTTTCCGCCGCGGCCGGTGCGTTTGCGCTGGAGTCGCTGTTCACGCTGCTGAATTTCGTCGGTGTGCAGTCGACCTGGCGGGACAGCGTGCAGGGCGCCATCATCATCGTCGCCGTGGCGGCCGCCGCCAAGACCTGGCAGCGCAAACGCAAGGGCACGGCAGCGCCCGCGCACGAAGCGCCACCTCAACAGATCGAGCCGCCGCAACCGGCGCAGGCTGCCACCGCAGGCCCGGACTCCACAGCCACCGAACAACCCGAACATCACAACGGCACCACCGCCCGCTGAGGGCACCGAACAGGGAGGAAACAGATACTGATGCGCAATCAAAGTATCCGTACCGCGGTTACGCTCGTAGCGGCAACATCGTTGCTGGCGCTGACCGCCTGCACCACCGATCCATCCGTGACCGAGGACCCGGGCGGCAGTCCGGCGGCGTCGCCGGAAGCCACCGAGCAGGAGTGGTTCGACCAGGCGCTCTACGACGAACAGTTCGAACAGCGTACGGCGGAATTCGAGGGGGATCCTGAGCAGCCGTACCTGCAGTACATCGCCGGCGAGATGAAGGACACCTCGGACCTCGCTGTGGAGGGCGAGCAGAAGGTCTGCTTCGCCAACGCCTCCATTTCCAACCCGTGGCGGCAGACCGGCTGGATCACCATGAACCAGCAGCTCAAGGTGCTGCAGGACTCGGGCGTGATCTCCGAGATGGAGACCCGCGACGCGAAGGACAACGACAACACGCAGATCGCCGACATCGACTACTTCATCAACGAGGGCAACTGCGACGCGTTCATCATCTCGCCCAACTCCACCGCGGCCCTGACGCCGGCCGTGGAGCGTGCGTGCGACACCGGCAAGCCCGTGGTGGTCTTCGACCGCGGCGTGGAGACGGACTGCGCCACCACCTTCATCCATCCGATCGGCGGCTTCGCCTGGGGCATTGACACCGCAACGTTCCTCTCCGAGCGGCTGCAGGAGGGCGACAAGGTAGTGGCCCTGCGCATCCTGCCCGGCGTGGACGTGCTGGAACACCGCTGGGCCGCGGCGGAGAAGATCTTCACCGAGAACGGGATCGAGGCCACGGACTACTTCACCGGTGCCGACCCGACCGAAATCAAGAAGATCATCTCCGACGAGCTGGCCACCGGGGACGTCCAGGGCGTCTGGATGGACGCCGGCGACGGCGCTGTGGCCGCGATCGAGGCCTTCGAGGACGCGGGCAAGGACCTGCCGGTGATGACCGGCGAGGACGAGATGAGCTTCCTGCGCAAGTGGCAGGAAACGGGCATCGAAGCGCTGGCCCCGGTCTACTCCAACTTCCAGTGGCGCACCCCGCTGCTGGCGCTGGACAAGATCTTCAAGGGCGAGGAAATCCCGGCCGAGTGGGTGCTGCCGCAGGAGCCCATTCCCGCGGATGAACTCGACCAGTGGCTGGAGCTCAACGAGGGCATGCCGGACGGCCACTACGCCAAGTTCGGCGGCGAGGACCTGCCCGGCTACCCGGAGGTCTGGCAGGAACGCCAGATGCCCTGACCGTTCCCGGACAGGCTGCCGGCACGGCGGCGCCGCACTGAACCAGCACCATCCATGACAGCAAAGGAGGCAGGACATGGCGGACCGGCTCATCGGAGTGAACACCTGGGTGTGGGACTCCCCGCTGACGGACGCCAACCTGCCTCCTTTGCTGGAGAAGATCGCTGCGCTGGGCTTCGACGCGGTGGAGCTGCCACTGGAAAACGCGGGCGACTTCACCGCCGCAACCGCCCGCGAGGCACTGGCGGCCACCGGACTGAAGCCCTTCATCGTGGGGGCGATGGCGCCGGGACGCAATCTCGTCGCGGCGGACGCCGCCACCGTTGCCGCCACCCAGGACTACCTCGCCGCCTGCATCAGGATGGCGTACGACGTCGGGGCGCCGGCCGTGTGCGGACCGTTCTACTCCGCCACGGGGAGAGTATGGCGGCTGACCGAGGCCGAACGGGCAGCGGCGTACCGCGAGCTGCGCCGCAATCTGGCGCCGCTCGCCGCCCAGGCGGCGGAGGCCGGCGTCGTTCTTGGCATTGAACCGCTCAACCGGTACGAGACCTCGCTGGTCAACACCGTGGAGCAGGCGCTGGACGCGCTGGAACCGTTGCTGGGCCACGGCGTGGGGCTCGCGCTGGACAGCTACCACCTGAACATCGAGGAACGATCCAGCGCCGCGGCCATCCGCGCGGCCGGCCGGCACCTGGTGCACCTGCAGGTCTGCGGCAATGACCGCGGGGCGCCGGGCGGGGACCAGACCAATTGGCCGGAACTGGTGAAGGCGCTGGACGACGTCGGCTACACCGGCCCGCTGAACATCGAGAGTTTTACCGCGGACAACGCCGCCATCGCCACCGCCGCGTCTATCTGGCGGCCGCTGGCGCCGAGCCAGGACCGGCTGGCCGCGGACGGACTGGCCTTTCTGCGCGGGCTGTGACGCGCACGTGAGAAGAGGAAAAAGATGACCGCAACCGTTCCGGATCCCGCTCCGGCGCGCTCCCCTGCCGCGGCCACCCCGGCGGCTCCGTTGGGGGTAGCCGTACTGGGGTATTCGTTCATGGGCAAGGCGCACTCCAACGCCTGGCGCAACGTGGGCGCGTTCTACGACACTCCCCCGGTGGCCCGGCAGGTGCTGGTGGGACGGGACCAGGACCAGCTGAGTGCCGCCGCGCAGCGCTATGGCTGGGCCGAAACGGCCACCGACTGGCGCGCGGTGCTGGCGCGGGACGACGTGCAGATTGTGGACATCTGCACGCCCGGGCATCTGCATGCCGAACAGGCCATCGCGGCGCTGGAGGCGGGCAAGCATGTGCTGGTGGAAAAGCCGCTGGCCAACTCGGTGGCCGAGGCCGAAAAGATGGCCGCCGCCGCCCGCGAGGCCGTCTCCCGGGGCGTCATCGCGATGACCGGGTTCACGTACCGGCGGATTCCGGCCCTGGTGCTGGCGCGGCAGCTGATCGCGGACGGGAAGCTGGGGCAGGTCCGGCAGGTGCGCGTGTCCTACCTGCAGGACTGGCTCGCGGACGAGGCCGCGCCGATGACCTGGCGGCTGCGGAAGGAAACCGCCGGTTCCGGCGCCATGGGTGACCTCGCCTCGCACGCCGTGGACCAGGTGCAGTTCCTGCTCGGCGAGCGCGTAGCCAGCGTCTCCGCCACCATCAACACGTTTGTTCCGCAGCGCACCGGCCCCAACGGCCCGGAGCCGGTGACGGTGGACGATGCCGCCTGGGCCACGCTGCGGCTGCCCTCGGGTGCCGTGGCCAGCGTGGAGGTCAGCAGGTTCGCCACCGGCCGGCGCAACGCGCTTCAGATCGAGGTCTACGGCTCGGGCGGGCACCTGCGCTTCGATCTGGAGAACCTGAACGAACTGCATTATTACGACGCCGGCGCACCGGCAGCGCTGCAGGGTTCGGCGCGGATTCTGGTCACCGACTCGGAGCACCCCTACCTGGACGCGTGGTGGCCGCCCGGACACATCCTCGGCTGGGACCACGCGTTCACCTCGCAGGCGGCGGACTTCCTGACCGCCATCCGGACCGGCACCCCGCCCGCGGCATCCTTCGAGGACGGCCTTGCCGTGCAGCGGGTGCTCGATGCAATGGAACGCAGCGTCGCCCAGGCGAGCACCGCCGTCGTTATTTGATCCTTAAGTCCAGACAGAAAGCGAGCAGCCATGGCACGCAACTACACACTCTTCACCGGCCAGTGGGCGGACCTGCCCTTCGAAAAGGTGGCCGAGCTGGCCGCCGGGTGGGGCTACGACGGCCTGGAGATCGCGGTGTCCGGGGACCATCTGGACGCGTGGCGCTGGGACGACGACGACTACATCCAGGACCGGCTGGACATCCTGGCGCGCAACGGGCTGAAGGTCTGGGCCATCTCCAACCACCTGAAGGGGCAGGCGGTGTGCGATGACCCGATCGACTTCCGGCACCGCGACATCGTTGGCCCGCGGGTGTGGGGCGACGGGGACCCGCAGGGCGTCCGCGAGCGTGCCGCGGAGGAAATGAAGCTCACCGCCCGGCTGGCGCAGCGGCTCGGTGTAAAGACCGTGGTGGGGTTCACCGGCTCGTCCATCTGGCAGTACGTGGCAATGTTCCCGCCGGTGCCCGCCGAGGTGATCGAGGCCGGTTACCGGGACTTCGCGGACCGCTGGAACCCGATCCTGGATGTATTCGATGAGTGCGGGGTCAGGTTCGCGCACGAGATCCACCCGTCCGAAATCGCGTACGACTACTGGTCCACGGTGCAGGCGCTGGAGGCGATCGGCCACCGCGAGGCCTTCGGGATCAACTGGGACCCCAGCCACATGATGTGGCAGGACATCGACCCGGTCTCGCTGATCTGGGACTTCAAGGACCGGATCTACCATGTGGACTGCAAGGACACGAAGCTGCGGATCACCGGCCGCAACACCCGGCTGGGTTCGCACCTGCCGTGGGGCGATCCGCGCCGCGGCTGGGACTTCGTCTCGGCCGGGCGGGGCGATGTCCCGTGGGAAGCGAGCTTCCGTGCGCTGAACGCCATCGGGTACGACGGCCCGATCAGCGTGGAATGGGAAGACGCCGGAATGGACCGGCTGCGCGGCGCGCCGGAAGCGCTGGCGTTCCTGAAGCAGTTCGACTTCACCCGGCCCGAGGCTTCCTTCGACTCCGCCTTCAAACAGTGACGGGCACCGGCTGATCCTGGCGCGGGCAACACGCCGGAAACAGAGTGCAGGTAGGCTGGCTCCATGCGTGAACTCCAGGTGAAAATCATTGCTGAAATGGGCGTCCGGCCCACCATTGATCCCGCTGAGGAAACCCGCCGGCGGGTCACTTTCCTGAAGGACTATCTGAAGGCCAGCCGCGCCAAGGGCTTTGTCCTGGGCATCAGCGGCGGACTGGACTCCACGGTGGCCGGCAAGCTGGCTCAGCTGGCCGTCGACGAGCTCGAAGCCGAAGGCGTGGAGGCCAATTTCGTGGCGGTCCGCCTGCCCTACAACGTGCAGCATGACGAGGACGACGCGCAGGCGGCGCTGAAGTTCATCGACCCGAAGACGTCGTGGACCTTCGACGTGGCTCCGGCTGTGGACGGATTCGAAACCGAATTCACCACCACCACCGGCGAAAAGATCACCGACTTCAACAAGGGCAACATCAAGGCCCGGACCCGGATGATTGCCCAGTACGCCCTGGCCGGACAGCACAACTACCTGGTCATCGGCACCGACCACGGCGCGGAATCGGTCACCGGCTTCTTCACCAAATTCGGCGACGGCGGTGCGGACATCCTGCCGCTGTTCGGCCTGAACAAGCGGCAGAACCGCCAGCTGCTGGAGCACCTCGGCGCGGAGGAGCGGCTCTACAAGAAGGCACCGACGGCGGACCTGCTTGATGACCAGCCGGGCCGCACGGACGAGGACGAGCTCGGCCTCTCCTACGACCACATTGACGACTACCTCGAGGGCCGCAAGGTGCCGGAAGAAGTAGCCGAGGCGATCGAGCACCGGTATCTGGTCACCCGGCACAAGCGCACGGTCCCGGTGACCATCGCGGACGACTGGTGGCGGAACTAAGCTCCGGGCCGGCCGGCTACCTCGCCCTGCTGGTCGAATCGTCCCACGCCGCCGGTCCCGGCGCCCGATGAACAACAGGGCTGCCAGTTCGGTAACGTAGTGAGCGTGAAGATTGCTACGTGGAATGTTAACTCGATCCGTGCCCGCGCCGACCGTATCGAGGCATGGTTGCTGCGCTCCGACGTGGATGTGGTGGCCATCCAGGAAACCAAAGCCACCGATGAGAACTTTCCGTGGGAGCTGTTCGAAAATAACGGCTACGAGGTGGCCCACTTCGGGCTGAACCAGTGGAACGGCGTCGCCATCGCCTCCCGGGTGGGGCTCGACGACGTGGAGCGCACCTTTATGGACCAGCCGCACTTCGGCAAGACCGATGACGCCGTCCACGCCGAAGCCCGTGCCATCGCGGCGACCTGCGCCGGCGTCCGGATCTGGAGCCTGTATGTGCCGAACGGCCGGGCGCGGAATGACCCGCACATGGCGTACAAACTGCAGTGGCTGGACGTGCTCAAGAAACACGCCGCGGACTGGCTGCAGGCGGACCCGCAGGCACAGATCGCCCTGACCGGGGACTGGAACATCGCCCCGCGGGACGAGGACGTGTGGGACATCGAAAAGTTCCAGCGCGAAGAACTGACCCACGTCAGCGAACCCGAGCGGGCCGCCTTCCGCGCCTTCGAGGAGGCCGGCTACATCGACGTCGTCCGCCCGATCCACCCGGGACCGGGCACCTACACATACTGGGACTACACCCAGCTGCGCTTCCCGAAGAAGGAAGGCATGCGGATCGACTTTGTGCTGGCCTCGCCGGCGCTGGCCTCGCGCGTGACGGACGCGATCATCGACCGCGAGGAGCGCAAGGGCAAGGGCGCCTCCGACCACGCGCCCGTGATTGTGGAACTGGACTAATGATGACCAGCTTCCCGTACGTTTCCTACCTTCGGGTCTTCGAGCCCCTGGATGCGTTCTCCGATGAAGAGCAGCTGCTCATCATGGAACAGCGCAGCCGGGACCGCCGGATCACCGAGGAGCTGGACCGCGGGGAGTCGCTGCGCCGCATCACGCGGACGGTCTCCGACCCGTTCCCGCACGACAGCGAGGATCTGGTGCGGGTGCTGCACTACCCGTCGCCGGAGGGCCTGACCACGCCGTACTACTGCCCCAACCAACTGGCCGTGCGCAGCACCCTGGCGGCCGAGTCCATTTCGCACAGCCTGCATAACCCGCTGCTGGGCTTGCTGCTGCCGGAAGCGGCGCGGGATGCCCAGCAGCAGCGGCTGGATCCGGACACCTTCGCGGACTCGCTGGCCAAGCTGCACACCAGAAGTTCCACCTGGGGCATCCCGTTCGGCTGGTTTGTCCTCTTCCGTGAAGACGACCACGCCGAGGTGATCGAGGGCCGCCACGGTGTGGAAACCGTGCGGCTGAGCGCGCCGCTGATGCAGTGCATCGACCGCGCCCGGTATGCCGCGGCCAGCCTCGCGGTGGCGGCGCCGGGACTTGACCTGCTCGACGAACTCACCGAGATCACGGAGTGGATGGAGACGTTCACGCTGACGGGCATGCTGGAACTGGACTACGGCCGCGTGGCGGACATGGTTTACCCGGACGATTCGCCCTCCGATGTCCAGGCCGGCATTGAATCGCTGGCTGAGGGCGACATGACCGGGGCCGCTGCCGCCTACCGGCGCCTGGCCACCCGCTGGATCAAGATCCGGCAGCTGGCACGCGCCTCCTGAGCCTTCGGGGTCTTCAGACTTCGGCGGCTTTGCCTTCCAGGACAGCCCGTTCAAGGTCGTTCCGGGCCAATGCCGCGGCCACCGTAAACTCCGCGCGGGCCTCCTCCCGCCGGCCGAGACGGGCCAGCAGTTCGCCGCGGACGCTGGGCAGCAGGTGCGATCCACGCAGGGCGCCGTCGGAGCTGAGCCGGTCCACGATGGCAAGCGCCGTTGCCGGCCCGGTAGCCATGGACACGGCCACGGCGCGGTTGAGTTCCACCACCGGGCTCGGCGCGATCCGGCCGAGCGCCTCGTACAGCAGCACAATGGCGGGCCAATCGGTCTCATCGACGCTCGCCGCAACGGCGTGGCATTGGGCGATCGCGGCCTGCAGGGCATAATTGTTCCTCCCCCGGCCCAACGCATCGGCCCGTGCCAGGGCGGCTTCGCCCCGCCTGATCTGGGCCCGGTCCCACCGGCTCCGGTCCTGGTCTGCCAGCAGGACCGGAGTCCCGTCCGGCCGGGTGCGGGCGGCGAAACGGGAGGCCTGGAACTCCATGAGCGCCACCAGCGCATGGGCCTCGGGCTCACGCGGCACCAGCCCGGCGAGGATGCGGCCGATCCGCAGTGCCTCGTTGGCGAGGTCCGGCCGCATCCAGCGGTCGCCCGACGTCGCCGCATACCCCTCGGTAAACATGAGGTACACAACGCCGAGGACCGCACCGAGCCGCTCGCCCCACTTGTTCGGTTCCGGAACCTCGAAGGGAACCCGGGCGGCCGCGAGCGTCTTCTTGGCCCGCACGATCCGCTGCTGGACAGTGGCGACGGGCACCAGGAACAGCCGCGCGATCTCCTCTGTGGTCAAGCTGCCGACGATCCGCAGCGTCAAGGCCACCTGGGCCTCGCGCGAGAGGACGGGGTGGCAGGCGGTGAACACCAGCCGCAGCACGTCGTCGTCCAGCGGTTCCCACGCCACCGCGTCCTCGTCCTGCAGCCCGCGGGCGATGTCGAGGTAGCGCTCGTCGAGCCGCGCGGCCCGGCGCCACCCGTCGATGGCCTTGCGTTTGGCCACCGTGGTGAGCCAGGCGCCGGGGTTGCGCGGAATGCCGGATCCCGGCCACTGGGTCAGGGCATCGGCCACGGCTTCCTGGGCCAGATCCTCCGCGAGCCCGACATCCCCGGTCGCCCGCGCCAGGACCGCAACGATCCGTGCGCCTTCGATCCGCCACAGCGCATCAATCCGGCGTCGGACCCCGTCCGCCCCCTCCGCACCAGTCATGGCAGGCTCCCGGCCCGGGGCTTGTCCTAGCCGTTCTCGCTGTTCAGGTCCGCTTCCTGCTTGCGCCATTCGGATTCCTTCTGGATGTATTCGTTGTCGGCAAAGTCGGCGAAATCTGCCTCCTCGGTGATCCGGCGGACTTCGAGCTTGGAACCTGGACCAAGCGGGCAGCGGCTCGCCCACTCGACTGCCTCTTCCTTGGACGAGACCTGGATGATCCAGAACCCGTTGAACAGCTCATGGGTCTCGCCGTAGGGGCCGTCCGTGACAACGGGCGGCTCACCCGAGAAGTCGACAACGAAGTTCGCGGCCTCGGACACGTCGGCCAGACCGTCCCCGCCCAGCATGACTCCGGCCTTGATGAGCGATTCGTTGTAGGCGCCCATCTTGTTGATCATCTCCTCGAAAGGGATCTCCTTGGAGGCCTCAAGAGCTTCGGCGGTGCTGCGCATGATGAACATGTATTTCATGGTTCTCTCCTTATCTGGACGAAGGCGCCGTGCGCGTCCTTCTACTATTGCGTCGAACAGGGCACGGGGGAATCGACACGGCGCCGAAAATTTCTTTGACATCTTTGCGTCGCCGTCTCGTTGCCCACGCCGGACAATGATTACGACGACGGCGGCGCCGTGGAGCGGCGGATGATCAGTTCATGCGGCTGGAAGGGCGGCGTGGCCAGCCTTGGCGCCCCCTGCAGTTCGCCCAGCAGGAGTCCCGCCGCATAGCTGCCCTGGTTCTCGGGGCTTTGGCGCACCGTTGTCAGTCCCATGGGCTCGGCGAATTCGTGGTCGTCGATTCCGATCACGGACAGTTCCTCGGGGACGCGGATCCCGCGCTCCTGTGCGGCCACCAGCACGCCGAAGGCCATCTCGTCCGAGGAGGCGAAGACGGCGGTGGGGCGCTCCCCCGGCTGGTCGAAGAGCCGGGCGGCTGCCAGCTTGGACTCCAGGAACCTGAACTCTCCGGTGATCACCCACTGGGGTCTGGCCTCCAGCCCGTGGCGTTCCAGCGCAGCCCGGTAGGCTTCCTCGCGCTGCTGCGGGACAGCGAACTCGATCCCGTACTCACCGCCTCCGCGCACATGGGCGATCCGGGTGTGGCCCATGCCGATCAGGTACTCCATGGCATCCGTGGCCGCTCCGGCGTCGTCGATGCTGACATTGCGCAGCCCGTCCACGTATCCGCCGATGGTGACATTGGGATAGTCCAGCTGCTGCAGCGCCGCCAGTTCTTCGGGGGTGAGCTCCATGCACATGACCAGCAGCGCATCGATCCGTTTGCGCAGCATGGAGCGATGGAAAACCCGGTCCCGGTTCAGGCCGGTGCCGCCGAGGCTGAAGACCACCATGTCATAGCCGGCGGCCCGCAGCGCCCGATCAACGCCCTCCAGCGCGGAGGAAAAATACCACCGGTCAATCAGCGGAAGCAGGACACCCATGGCCATGGTCCGTCCGGAGGCCAGGTGCGCGGCCGACGACGAGGCCACGTAGCCGAGCTCTTCCGCCTTCGCCAGCACCTTGCCCCGCGTGGCTGCCGAGACCCCGGGCAATCCGCGCAGCGCACGGGAGACCGTGGCCGTCGATACGCCCAGTGCCCGGGCGACGTCGTCGATCCCGGTCATTGCAGCCTCACCCCTTGAGGCCACCTGCGAGCAGGCCGCGGACAAAGTAGCGCTGCAGGCCGAAGAACACCGCCAGCGGAATGATCATGGAGACGAAAGCGCCCGCGGTGAGCCGGTGCCATTCGTTGCCCCGTGTGCCCGTCAGCTCGGCCAGCCGCTGCGTAATCGGGGCGACATCCGCGGTGCCACCGGAGAAGACCAGCGCCACCAGGAGATCGTTCCACACCCACAGGAACTGGAAGATGCCGAAGGAGGCAATCGCCGGCACCGAAAGCGGCAGAATGATCCGCCAGAAGATGGTTGCGTGGCCCGCGCCGTCCACGCGTGCCGCCTCGATCACCTCGCCCGGGATCTCGGAGATGAAGTTGTGCAGCAGGAAGATGGCCAGCGGCAGGGCGAAGATGGTGTGCGCTATCCACAGCTGCGCGTAGGTGCCCGCGGGCAGCAGCTGGAATTCGCCGATTTTGAGGTTGATGAACAGGGACAGCAGCGGAATGAGGGCCATCTGCAGCGGAACGATCTGCAGGGCGAAGACGAAGATGAACAGCGTATCTTTGCCCCTGAACCTGCCCCAGGCGAAGATGTAGGCCGCCATGGATGCGAGCACCAGCGGGAAGATGGTTCCCGGGATGACGATTGCAAGCGAGTTCAGGAAATACTGGCCCAGGTTGGGCGAAGAGCTTCTGCCCGAGGCCAGCACGTCGCCGTAGTTCTCCAGGGTGAACTGGAAGTCGCCGAGGAAGTTCCACCAGCCGCTGTTCTGGATGCTGTCTTCGGGCCGGAAGGAGGAGATAAACAGCCCGAAGGTCGGGATGGTCCAGATGGTGGCGATGATGATGGCGGCCGCCGTGGCGCCGCGCGAAGTCAGCCGCTGCCGAACCCGTCGGGCCATCGGCTCCGGCCGGCCGGACTCGACAACATCTTCTGTCGCCACCGCCGTCGCCGCGGAAGCATCTGCTGGTATGGCGCTCATCGGATCTCCCTCTGCATCTTCAGCTGCCGTGCGTTGTATACGACGATCGGCAGGACCATCAGGAACAGCACGAGCGCGAGCGCGGCACCGCGGCCGGGCTCGTTGGCGCGGAACGCCTGGGTGTACATCTCGTTGGCGATGACCGAGGTTTCGAAGTTGCCGGCGGTCATGGTCCGGACAATATCGAATACTTTCAGTGTGCCGATCGTGATGGTGGTGATCACGACGATCAGCGCGCCGCGGATGGACGGGATGGTGATGTTGCGGAACTGCTGCCAGGCGCTGGCACCGTCCAGCCGTGCTGCCTCGACAATCTCGTTCGGGATGCCCTTGATCGCAGCGGACAGGATGACCATGGCAAAGCCGGTCTGGATCCAGATCATCACCGCGATCAGGAAGAAGGTGTTCTCCGGGGCGTCCAGCAGGAACTGTTTGGGCTCGCTGCCGAACCACACCAGGATCTGGTTGAGCAGGCCGATCTGTTCCTGCTCCGCGCCGCGGTAGGCGTACATGAACCGCCAGATCACGCCCGCACCGACCATCGAGATGGCCATCGGCATGAAGACCAGCGCCTTCAGGCCCTTTTCGCCCCGGGCCCTGTCGATAAAGACCGCATAAGCGAGCCCGATGCCGGTCGAGAGCAGCGGCACAAGGATGACCCAGAGCACCGTATTGCGCAGCGTGACCAGGGCCTCGGGCTGCGTGAACATCCAGACGAAGTTGTCCAGCCCGTTCGGGTCGCCATTGCGGTCCGTGAAGGCCAGGAAGGCTGTCAGTACGGCCGGGCCGACCAGTCCGATAGCCAGCAGAACAGCCGCCGGGGCGAGGAATCCGATGATCGTGGCCTTGTCCCGGAACGATTTGGGCGCCCTGTCGACCAGCAACATGATCAGGCCGATGATCGCGGCGAAGATGGCAAGGGCAATCACCACCTGGAAAAACTTCTCGCCAAGATCCTCCATGGCGCAGCCTCCTTGATGCGGGGAATGAAGCGGATAAGGCCCGGCCGGCGCAGCTGTTCAGGCGGGCCGGCCGGGCCCGTGGACTCAGTTACTCACTGGGCCAGCTGGACTCGATGGAATCCAGCACTTCCTCAGTGGACTTGCCGTTGATCCACTCGACGATGCCGCTCCAGAAGGAGTTGGCTCCGACCGCTCCGGGCATCAGGTCCGAGGCGTCGAAGCGGAACACCGTGTTTTCATCCTGCAGCAGCTCGATGGACTGCCGGTCCAGCGGGTTCTGTGCCAGCGACGGGTCCAGGCCCTTGTTAGCGCTGATGGCCGCTCCCTGCTGCACGCGGTTGTTGGCGAATTCCGCCGAGGCCATGTACTGCTGGAACGCCGAAACTTCTTCGCGGTCCGCGTAAGCAGCAACGAATTCGCCGCCACCGGTGATTGCGCCTGCGCCGGCTTCCTCACCCGGGGTGATGAAGGCCCAGACGTCGCCGTCCTCGGCCACGGTGGTGCCCTCCGGCCAGTTGGCTGCCTGGAAGGTGGCCTGGTGGTGCATGGCGCAACTGCCGTCGAGCACCGGCTGGCCGCCCTCTTCGACCGTGGTGGAGAGGATGGAGCGGACGTCGCCGAAGCCGCCGTTGACGTAGTCCGGGTTCTTGACGATGTCGCCCACGGCGTTGAACGCATCGGCGATCTGCGGGTCGTTGAACGGGATCTCGTGGCTGATCCACTGGTCGTAGACCTCGGGGCCGGCCTGGCGCAGCACGGCGTCCTCGATCCAGTCCGTGCCCGGCCAGCCGGTGGCCTCACCGGCTTCGAAACCGGCGCACCAGGGCTTCATGGTGCCCTCGTCCGCAATGGCCTGTGACAGGGTCATCATTTCGTCCCAGGTCTGCGGGACTTCCCAACCCTTCTCCTCGAAGGTGGACGGTACATACCAGACGTACCCCTTGACGCTGGCCAGCATCGGAGCGGCGTAGAACGTGCCGTCCACGGTTCCGTAGCCCTTCCAGTCCTCGGACCAGTTTTCATCCACGAGTGCTTCGACTTCCGCCGGAGCCGGCTTCAGATAGCCCGCCCGGGCATGGGCGGCAAGGAGGCCGGGCTGCGGAATGATGGCAACGTCCGGCGGATTTCCGGCCTGGGCGCGCACCCCGATCTGGGTCTCGAACTCGTTGGAGCCTTCGTACACCACGTCGATCCCGGTGCATTCTTCGAAGTCCACCCAGGAGTTTTCGAGGCGCTCCCCTTCGAGGTCGGTGATGGTTGAGTAGACGCTTACCTCGGCACCGTCGAACGTTCCGTAGGTCTCGTAGGTACTGCAGTCCGCTGCTGCCTCCGAGCCCCCTCCTCCCTCTTCCGCGCCGCCGCCTGGGCCGCAGGCGGAAAGGGTGAGGGCCAGCGCACTGAGCGTTGCCAACGGCAGAACTGCCTTTTTCGAGCGGACAAATCCCATGATGTGACTCCTTTGTCAGGTGGCCGCGAGTGAACTGGACAAAGCAGCAATAAGCCACCAGGTGTGGATCGGGTATCTGAAACGTAAACGCTTACGCTGCGCGAGACAAGAACGTTTTACCGACCGGGAGGCTTTGATGCCGAATTGTGATCCAACCCACCCGAACTCGCGACGTACGCCTCGGCAGGACCCGGACGAACTACCAGCGGAGGATCAGTGGACGCGTTCGGTGCGCCCCAACCGGGCGCGTGCGCTGGTGCCGATGCTGATGACCACAGGAGTCTCCCGGCCGATCACCAGGTCCAGCGCTTCCACTAGATCCGAGACCTGCTCGGCCACAAGGTACGGCGGCACGCCCTTCCGCGGCAGCACCCTGATACGCAGGCCCGGCGTGCCCCGGAACTCGTAGGTGGCGACGGAGGCGTGCAGGATTTCCTCGCGCTCCAGCAGGGCAGTCTTCAGCGCCTGCTCCGCAACCGCGGTGCCCAGCTCAACGGTGCCCGGGCCGCCGTCGTCGTTGTAATCCGCGGCCAGAGTGCTCGCGCGGCCCTTGCCTTGCTGCGCCACCCAGGCGATCATCAGCACGATCAGGACCAGCATCAGCAGTGCCAGCACAATCCACAGCCAGCTGTCCCGCTGGCCCGGCAAAGTAGTCGCGGTCAGCACGTTTTCGATGTCCGCCCCGGCCCTCCGCGTCAGCGCATGCCAACTGCCGGCCAAGGCCGGAACCGCGGCCAGCGCCACGGTGGTGGCGCCCGCGCCGATCAGCAGCAGTCCGATCAGGGTCAGCAGCACGCGGTTGAGTACCCGCGGAGTCTCATTCATTGGCCCACCACTCCCGACGCCGAAACTCTGACCCGGACCTCGGGCATGGGGTCGATGTGGGAGCGGTGCAACTCGTCCTCCACCGCCGACTGGATGGCGGATTCCTCCACGGGAATGCCGGAAGTGGGGCGCAGCTGGACCTCCACCAGCGAGCGCGACACCGTCACGAGCACCTGTTCCTCGGTGACATTCGCCCGGGTACGCGCACGGCGCGCCAGCGATGAGGCCAGAACTTCGTCGTCCACGATGGCGATTCCGCGCCGGCTGGGAAGGACGTGGCGGTGCAGATGGCCCGGCAGGACACCCTGCAGGAAGAAGAACAGGCCGGCGAAGAGGATCAGCACGCCACTGGTGCCCAGGATCAGCGTCGGCACATTCTCCGGCAGCTGGTTCAGCCAGGCCGCGAAGTCCCGGGGTTCAAGCAGCCAGGCGGGTTGGCCGATGGCTTTCAGCGCGGCTTCGAGCAGGACGTAGAGACAGATCAGCGAAACCAGGACCGCGGCGATGATCGCTGCCGTGGCACGAGAACTACGGGTTTCACGCAGGGCCAGCCGGTCGTTGAAGCGGTCCCCGGCCTCGTAGGCAGTGGCCTGGCCGTCATAGTGGTTTTGGTAGCCGGTTTCGCTCATCGAACGCGGCCTCCGTCCTGGAGCCGAATTCCGGTCACCCGGATATCCACCCTGCTCAGCGTGGATCCGCTGATGCGCGTGATCCGGTCCAGGATTTCCCCTTTGGCCGCGTGGACCCGCTCCCAGATCGAGCCGCCGAAACCGGCCACCAGTTGCGGATCCTGCAGGACCCGGGTCAGCGAGGGAATGCCAATCGGCAGGGCAAGCGAGAGCGCCAGGTAGCCCTGGTCGTCCCGCCAGCTTGCCCGGATGAGGCCGGGGGAAACGCCAAGGACCTCCCCGGCAACGCCCTGGGCGGTGCTGGTCAGGGCCTGCGTGCTGACGCGGTTGTGTCCGGCGAGCCGCCGCTCTGCTCCGCGCGCAGGAACCGCGCCCTCAGCGGCAGTCATGAAGAGGAGCGGCGTCCGGTCAGCGCGTCGCGGACACCGCGCAGATCGAGTTTGCCGTCCGCGGCACGGCCGATCAGGGCGCCGACAGCCAGGAACACGGCCATCAGCAGGAAGCCCCAGAATTCGAATACCAGTGCCGCCCAAGCCAGGGCCGCGCCCACGGCCATGCCGACTACGGTGTTGCTCATTTTTTGCCTGCCTCCAGGTTCTCCGACGGCCCTCACGGTGCCGGCTGCCTGGCGGATTTCTCCGCCGTCGTTTTCGCGTCATTGAGGCCGGGCACATGAACGTCATTGATTTCCACATTGACTTCGATGACATCCAGTCCTACAAACTGCTCCACGGCGCTGTACACCGCCGCACGGACCTTCTGGGCGAGCTGCTGCAGCGGCACCCCGTACTGGGCCACCAGGCTAATGTCCACGGCTACCTGGGTCTGTCCCACCTCCACGCGGACACCCTGGCCGATATCGCTGCCGGCCACGGCATCGCGCAGCGCGCTTAACGCCCGCCCCGTACCCGAGCCCAATGCGTAAACACCGGTGACGCTGCGTGCCGCCACCGCGGCGACCTTGGCCACCGCGGTGTCCGAGATCGTTGTCCGGCCGGGCGCCTCCGGACCCGCGCTGTGCAAGGCCGGCTCCTGGAGGGCAGGGTCGGGGATGGCGGGCTGGTACGCCGGCGGTTGGCCTGCCGGATTCTGGTTCTCCACCTGTTCTCCCATCGCCGAGCTTTCTCTTGAAGCAAGCCTAACGCGTATAGCCGACGGCGGGAGCGCCCGATTAAAAGGTGCAGTTGGACTTCAGCCACTCCTGGATGGGCTCTACCGCTTCCCGGAATGATTCGTCGTCGAAATCGGTCAGGTCCTCGTGCTTTGCCAGCTCCGCTTCGACCTCGTCCAGCTCGTCGTGCAGCTCGGCCGGCGCCTTGTCCCGCAGATCTTCGACCTCAGCCTGCAGTTCGTCCAGCCGCGCCTCGTCCACGCCCGCAATAAAGCTCAGCGGCGCCAGCATCAGGACGGCGACCTTGGCCGCCACCGCCGTGCACGCTTCGGTCCTGGTGCCGTAACTTCCCCATTTTCCGGCGTCCTCGGACGGCTCGGAATGATCAGAACTGTTGCTGGAACCGTCCGTGCTCTGCAGGGGCGTTTCGCCGGACGGCAGCCCGGCTCCCCCGTCGCCGAATGTTCCGGAGCCGGAAGCGGACGACGGCGGCTGTCCGGCTTCCGTTTCAAGCGATGGGTCCGGTTCGCCGACCCCGGGCGACGTTAGTCTGGCCGAGGTCTCGGACGGAGACTGCGGGAAGGCGGTGCAGGCAGTCAGTCCCACTACGGCGGCCGTGAAAATGACCGCGGCCTTCGCCAGGAACAGTCCTGTCCTCCCGAATGAAAATAGCGCCGTACCCACGCAAACAGGGTACCGGGCCACTCTGTGAAGACCATGGGAACGTTTCAGCCGTGCTGGGCGGACATCCCCCGATAATTCGGGCTTATAGGCAAAAAAGTGTGTATCGAATCGGCTTGCTTCCCTGTGTTGGTGCAGTAAAACGGGGTTCGTTATGCCTTAGCACCAGTACTTGTGAA
>NZ_JBNHFQ010000014.1:0-91493 GCF_059090425.1 Arthrobacter sp. B055-34 | reverse complement strand
GACCTGGGCGCGGACTCGCTGGTGATGGCCAAGTTCTGCGCCCGCGTGCGCAAGCAGCCGGACCTGCCGGCGGTCTCCATGAAGGACATCTACAGCAATCCGAACATCTCCGCCCTCGCCGCGGCCTTGCAACGCCCCCCGCAGCAAGACCAGCGGCAGGAGCCCTCCCCGGGTCTGGCATCCGTGCCGGCGACGCCGCGGCCCATGGACGCGCGCACCTGGGAGTACGTCACCTGCGGCGCCCTGCAGGTGCTCGTCTACGTCGGCTACTGCCTCCTCGCCGGCTGGCTCGCGGTCGTAGGGTACCAGTGGATCTTCCCGGAGGCGGGGCCGGGCAACCACAACTGGCTAGGCCACGGGATGAGCTTCGGGGAAATCTACCTGCGGTCGATCGCTTTCTCCGCGGTGACTTTCGTGCTGCTGTGCATCCTGCCGGTGGCCGCGAAGTGGATCATCATCGGGCGCTTCCGGCCTCGGGAGATCCGTATCTGGAGCCTCGCCTACTTTCGGTTTTGGCTGGTCAAGACCCTGATGCGAACCTCGCCACTATCACTGATGACCGGTTCCCCGCTGACGACCTTCTACCTGCGGGCCATGGGCGCGAAGGTGGGCCGCAACGTGATGATCCTGACCAATCGCCTGCCGGTCTGCACTGACCTGCTCACGATCGGGGAGGGGACGGTGGTCCGCAAGGATGCGGTCCTCAACGGGTACCGCGCCCATGGCGGCGTCATCCAGCTGGGTGCGCTGACGCTGGGCCGGGACGTGATCGTCGGCGAGGGGAGTGTCCTGGACATCGACACGGCGATGGGAGACGGCTCGCAGTTGGCCCACCGCTCCACTTTGTACACCGGCCAAGTCGTCCCCGAGGGCGAGCACTGGCACGGTTCGCCGGGCAGGCGCACCGTGGTGGACTACAGCGGGGTCGAGGCAACGCCCTATCGGCCGTGGCGGCGGGGATGGTTCGCCATATCCCAACTCGTTTCCACCCTTGGGGTGGGCCGCACCATGGTGGGACTGGTGATCGCCCTGGTCGTCCTGGCGCAGCCGCGCGTGGCGGCGCTTCTGGAGGTGCAGCCTTTCGCGTTCACTGACTGGACCTTCTACGCCGATGCCATTACATTCGCCGGTCTGGCCGTCTTCGGCGGAACGGTCATGGCATTGGTCGTAATAACGACCGTGCCGCGGGTGCTCCAACTCGCTGTGAAGCCCGACATGGTGTATCCGCTGTTCGGACTGCGGGACGCGGCGGCGCGGGCGGTGGCGAGGCTGACCAACAGTCCCTTGCTTGGAGGGTTGTTCGGCGACAGCTCGTACGTCGTGAACTACGTGCGGGCCATTGGGTACAAGCAGCCCCAGGTCCAGCAGACCGGCTCGAACCTGGGCACGGTATTCAAGCACGATAACCCGTTCCTTTCGACCATCGGCAGCGGGACGATGATTGCCGACGCGGTGTCTTTCATGAACACCGACTACTCGGCGACGTCGTTTAAGGTCAGTGAGGCGGCGATCGGAGCCCACAATTTCCTCGGCAACGCCGTTCTCTACCCGGCCGGGGCCAAGACCGGAGACAACTGCCTGCTCGCAACCAAGGTGATGGTGCCCATCGACGGACCGGTGCGCCATGACGTGGGCCTGCTCGGATCACCTGCGTTCGAGATTCCCCGCTCGGTCCTGCGGGATGCCCTTCCCGAGGAGCATGCCAGCCGGACCCACCTCCGCCAGGACCTCGCGGCCAAGAACAAGCACAACCGGCACACTATGGCCATCCTGATGCTTACGCGTTGGTTCAACATGTCGCTTGCAATGGCGATAATGTTCGCCGCCCTCGAACTGTCCGACATGTTTGGTTTCCTTGCCCTCAGCGGGTCGTTCGTCGTGATGCTCTTCGTCGGCTTGCTCGTCCCCATCGGCATCGAGCACCTCGTAACGGGGTTCCGGCGGCTTCAGCCCCAGCTCTGCTCCATCTACAACCCCTACTTCTGGTGGCACGAGCGGTATTGGAAGCTGATGACCCAGAGCCGGTACATGGCCATCCTCAACGGGACGCCGTTCAAGCCGCTGGCTTGGCGTCTGCTGGGGGTGCGGATTGGGGCCCGTGTCTTCGACGACGGCTGCGGAATTATCGAGCGGAGCCTGGTGACGATCGGCTCCCGCTGCACGCTGAACGCCGGCAGTACGGTTCAATCCCACTCCCAAGAGGACGGAATGTTCAAGTCCGACCACAACGTCATTGGTGACGACGTCACGCTTGGCGTCGGGGCCTTTGTCCACTACGGCGTGACCGTCGAAGACGGTGCCGTTGTCGCTGCCGACTCCTTCGTAATGAAGGGGACGACCCTCACCTCGGGATCCCTGTGGGGTGGCAACCCGGCCGAAGAGGCCCGAGCCGCCGCCACGTCCCCCGTCGCACTGGAAAGGCCCGTATCATGACCACAACCTCTGCGCTGACCTGCCGCACCGCCGCCAATCACTCGTCCGATCCGGCAACCAGCCGGCCTGCCCTTCCGGCCGTCGCCCCGACGGCGATTCCCAGGTGGACACTGGATCCCCAGTCCGGACAGGAGCAGGTCGAGGTGGCGGTTCCCGAGGAGCTACGCACCTCCCTGAAGTTGACGGCCCGTGCCTTGGACACTACGCCCGGCTCGCTCTGGTTGGCGGCCCACGCGCGGGTACTGCAGGCCTTGTCCGGCGAGACGGACATCGCCACCGGATGCGTGGACACAGCGGGGATCTGGCGGTGCAACCTCGATCTGGGCCACCCGTCCTGGCGGAGCCTGGTCGCCGAGGCACAGGACCGGCAGGTCCGGGCCGACACCGAGCAGGCCCGCCGCGGGGAAGCCCGCCACGAGGCCGCATCTCCCGGGTACGAGGTGGTGTTCGGAGCGCTTCACGGCGACGATGCAGAGCTGCCGGAGGGTATCGTCCTCGCAGTCACCCTCCGGACCGTGGCCGGGGGCGAGGTGCTCCGGCTGCGGTACCGGCGGGACGTCCTCGACGACGATGCCGCACTCAGGATCGCCGGCTACCACCTGGCCGCACTCCGCCACTTGGTCGCCGACCCCGAAGCCGAGCCCGCCGATGCCGACCTGGTCGATCCTGACGAGCGGCGTCTCCAGCTCGAGCATCTGGCCGGACCCGAGCGGCCCCGGCCCCAACGACGCTTCCACCAGCTGTTCGAAGAGCGCGTCCAGCTTCACCCCGAACGCATCGCCGCGGCCCAGGACACGCGGGAGTGGACGTACGCGGAATTGAACGCCCGCGCCAACAGGCTGGCCCGTGCCCTGCTGGCGCGTGGTCTACAGGCGGAGGACGTCGTGGCGGTCGTCGCCAAGCGGGACCTGGAATGGATGGCCGCGGTCATCGGCATCCTCAAGGCCGGCGGCGCATACCTACCGATCGAACCGCACTTCCCCGCCGATCGGGTCGCCAGAACGCTCACCCGAGCCGGGAGCCGGATGGCGCTGACCGAGGAAGGCAGCACCGCCTCGCTGGACGAAGCACTCGAGGGGATGCCCTCGGTCACAAGACTCCTCTTCGAGGACATCGAGTCTGAGGGGCACGCCGCCGACGATCTCGGCGTGGAGGTGCGTCCAGACCAACTCGCCTACGTCTACTTCACCTCGGGCTCCACGGGCGAGCCGAAAGGCGCGATGTGCGAGCACGACGGGATGGTGAACCACCTGTACGCCAAGATCGAGGACCTGGGGATCGGCCCCGGCGACGTCGTCGCCCAGAGCGCCCCCCAATGCTTCGACATCTCGCTGTGGCAACTCGTCTCGGCCCTGCTCGTCGGCGGCCGCACACTCATCGTCGGGCAGGACCGCATTCTCGACGTCGAGCGGTTCGTCGATACGGTGGAACGGGGCGCGGTGGCGGTCTTCCAGGTCGTGCCGTCGTATCTCGACGCGGTGGTCGCGTACTTGGCTGGCAAACCCCGTACCCTCCCGCACCTCCGCTGCGTCTCCGCGACCGGGGAGGCCCTGAAACGTGAACTGGTCCGCCGCTGGTTCGACGTAATGCCGAACGTCAAGCTGGTTAATGCCTACGGACTGACAGAGACCTCGGACGACACGAACCATGAGGTGATGAGCGCAGCGCCCACGGGCGGCTCCGTGCCACTGGGCCCGCCGATCCCGAACGTCCGGATCCACATCCTCGACGAGCGGCAGCGGCTCGTGCCGCTCGGAGCACCGGGCGAGATCGCCTTCTCCGGGGTGTGCGTGGGCCGCGGTTACATCAACGACCCGGAGCGCACCGCACAGGCCTACTCCATTGATCCGTATGTGGACGGGGCGCGGCTCTACCGGGCTGGCGACTATGGACGCTGGTCACCGGACGGCAAGCTGGAGTACCTTGGCCGGCGAGACAACCAGGTCAAAATCTCCGGATTCCGCATCGAGATCGGCGACATCGAGAATGCGCTGTTGCGGGTTCCCGGCGTCCGCGACGGCGCCGTCGTCGTTGGCGAGGGCGAGGGCGGCGGGCAGTCCAAGTTCCTGGTGGCGTTCTACTCTGGCGACCGGCCGCTCGAAGTCGACGAGATCCACAGCGAGGTGGCCTCGCGGGTTCCGGGCTATATGGTTCCGTCGGCGTACAGGTGGCAGGAGAGCCTGCCCCTGACCGGCAACGGGAAGATCGACCGGAAGGTCTTGACCCGCATGGCGCGGGAAGCCGTCCCCGAGACCGGCACCCCCACGGAGACGCTCACGGCCACCGAGGAGCGGCTTGCCGGGGCATGGGCGACCGTCCTCGGCATACCGGCGGGTCGGATCGGCGGGCAGGACTCGTTCTTTGCGCTGGGCGGCACTTCCCTGTCCGCGGTGAAGCTCGCCGTCCTGCTCAAGCGTGCTGTGTCCATCAAGGACATCATGCAGACGCCAGTCCTCGCGGACCTGGCGATCCTGCTAGAGGCTGCGTCCCTGGAGGACGCTGCCGAACCGCCCGCGCCCACGCCGGCGGGAACCGCCGCAGAGCCCGCTTCCATGCTCCGGACACCGGCAAGACACTCCAATCCGCTACCTGTGAAACGAAAGGACCTCTGATGTCGTCTCCTTCACCCAAGATCCAGTTCGACATGGAACGCCAAGCCGGTGGGGCACCGATGCTCGCCGTCGAGGACGGCCACGACCCTGTGCGGTGGGCCGATGAGAACCGTGAGGCGCTGCGCGCGGCGGTGGACGAGAGCGGCGCCATCCTGGTCCGCGGGCTGGGCCTCAGTGATCCAGCCCAGGTGGCCGAAGTTTACCAGCGGCTGATTCCGGGCGGCCTCATGCCGGACCGGGAGGCCTTCGCCACCAGGCAGCCCTATCTGGACGGCGTGTACTCGTCGCTCACGTGGCCCGCGAACCAGCCTATGTGCATGCACCACGAGCTCAGCTACGCGCTTGAGTTCCCCGGCCTGATGCTCTTCGCCTGCCTCCAGGCACCCACCGTCGGTGGCGTGACGGGCATCGCGGATGCCCGCTCGGTGCTCGACGCCATACCGGCGCATATCGTCCGTCGGTTCGAAAGCGAAGGGTGGCTGCTCGCCCGCAGCTACAACGAGGATATCGGAGCCACCTACGAGGAAGCGTTCGGGGTCTCCGACCGCGCTGCCGTCGAGAGCTACTGCCGGGCCCACGCGATCGAGTTCGAGTGGCAGCCCGACGGCGAGCTCCGCACCCGGCAACGGCGTCCTGCCGTTGTCCGGCACCCTGTGACCGGCGAGCGCTGCTGGTTCAACCAGGTCGCGTTCTTGAGCGAATGGACCATCGCGCCCGAGGTGAGGGAGTACCTGGTGGACGTCTACGGCTCCGACGGGCTGCCGTTCAACACCCGCTTCGGCAACGGCGAGCCGATCGGCGAGGACATCGTTGCCCTCTTGAACGAGGTCTACGAGGCCCACACCCTGCGAACGCCGTGGCAGACCGGGGACCTCATGCTCGTCGACAACGTGCGCATGGCACACAGCCGCGAGGCGTACGAGGGTCCACGGGAGATCCTCGTTGGCATGGCCGAGCCACGCAATGTATTCGATCTCGATACCCATACCCAGGACGGTGCACGATGACAGAATTCGCCATTTCCCCAGTGACAGCCGCCGTGGAGCCGAAAACGGTTCCCCCCTTCGCGGTCATCTCCGGAGCCCAGGTGCAACAGGTGCTCCAAGGTCGGGAGAAGCAGGTCGTCGAACTGGTCGAGCAGACCTACCGGGTGCACGCGGCCGGAGACTCAGTGAACCCTCCGTCCTACTTCCTGCGCTTCCCGGACCGGCCCACCTCGCGCATCATCGCCCTGCCCGCCTCTGTCGGCGGAGAGGTAGACGTTGACGGCATCAAGTGGGTCTCCAGCTTCCCGGACAACGTGGCGTCGGGGATACCGCGCGCCTCAGCAGTGTTGATCCTCAACGATCGGACGACGGGCTACCCCTTCGCGTGCATGGAGAGCTCGATTATCAGCGCGTCCAGGACGGCTGCTTCGGCCGCCGCCGCTGCAGACTGGCTCAGCCGAGGCCGTGGGCGCCCCAGACGCGTCGGGTTCTTCGGCGTGGGGCTCATCGCCCGCTACATCCACACCTTCCTGAACGCGACCGACTGGTCCTTCGACGAGATCGGGGTGTTCGACCTCTCGGGCGAGAGCGCGGAGGGTTTCAAGGGCTATCTCGAACGCAGCGGCACCCGAGCCCGGGTGACCGTGCACCATGGCCCCGAGGAGCTGATCCGGAGCAGCGATCTCGTCGTATTCGCCACGGTGGCGGGCCAACCGCACGTTCACGACACGACGTGGTTCGCGCACAACCCGCTGGTGCTGCACGTGTCCCTGCGCGACCTGGCCCCGGAGATCCTGTTGGCGTCGACCAACATTCTAGACGACGTCGACCACTGCTTGAAAGCCGGGACGTCTGCCCACCTTGTGGAGCAGATGGTCGGCCACCGGGACTTCGTGGACGGCACCTTGGCCGACGTGATGGAGGGCAGGGTCAAGCCGGCGGACAACCGCCCCGTGGTGTTCTCGCCGTTCGGCCTGGGCGTGCTCGACCTGGCGGTGGGCAAATACGTCTACGACGAACTGGCCAACAGTGGCCAGCTCCGGGTGGTCGAGGACTTCTTTTCCGAGCTACGTCGGTACGGCTGACCCGGCGGCCCAACCAATTCATCAATTCGCACCCACCGAGGAGTGACACAATGCTCTCGTTACCGCAGATGCTGGGGAATGTGTCCAAGGCACACGCCCAGTCCCCTGAGGACTGGGCACGGTCGGTCACCGACGTCCTACGGGACGCCGCGATCTACCACCAAACCCGTAACGGCTTTTACCGTGCCCAATGTAACGCGTTGGGAGTCGATCCCGCCGCGATTAACGACATCAATGACCTGCAAGACCTGCCACTGTTGCCGGTCGGCATGTTTAAGCGTCCCGACGCCCATGTACTACTCACCTGCTCCCTGGCCGACGTTGAGACCGAGACCAGCTCCAGCGGCACCCGCGGTGTCCCGTCTGTCGCCCGCCGCAACAGCGAGACAGTGACCCGGGCACTGGTTGGCCTGATCGGGACCTACCGGGAGTTCTTCAGCCTGTCCGGGGGCGCGGGTCTTTTCCTGAACCCTTCGGACTCTGAAGCCTCGGAGATGGGCCTGCTCAAGGACTTCAACATCCTGAACAGTGTCTTCGACCACCACGTATACCTAGTTGCCGACCAGGCGTTCGACGTCAGGGAGGCTCTGGAGCACCTGCGCCGGTGGAAGGGCCACATGACCCGGCACATCGTCTGTCCGCCGTTCCTCATCGAGCGGCTCCTCCGGTTCCTCGAGCAGGAGAAGAGTAATGTGCGCTTGGACCCTTACAGCATGATCATCACGCTCGGCGGTTGGAAGCGGCACACAACCGAGGCCATCCCTGCCGAGGGCTTTCGGGAGCGGTGCCATGAACTACTCGGCGTGCGCCCGGGGAACGTGCGCGACATGTACGGGATGATCGAGTCGAACATGCTCGCTGTCGAATGCCACCTACATCGCAAGCACGTCCCGCCGTGGTGCTACATTTCCATCCGGGACCCCGGCCAGACCGGCAAAGAGCTCGCTCCAGGGGGCACCGGCACCATTGCCGTACTGGACTCCCTCAACACCAGCTATCCCGGTTTCCTCCTCACCGACGATGTGGGCGACGTCGAAACCGGCACCTGCGGGTGCGGAAGAACCGGCCAGATCATCAATTTCCGACGTCGGGGGCAGGGTGGCGGGCTTGGTCACTGCCCCGTCAGCATCGAGCGCTACCTCGGCTCGGGCAGCACCGTCAAGGATGAGCCTGCGGCTCTCATGAAGGCCTGAGTTAGCGGCGCCTCAGGTGGCGCCCTCCTCCTTCGCCGCGCCCTTGGCGAGGCGACACTCGGTGCCGCCGAGCGGGACCGTCGCGCTCATGAGCGTTTCGGTCATGTGCTCCAGCACGGCATTGTCGAAGGGCGCCTCGGCCTCGAATGGTGGCCGGCATTCTCCACCCGCCGCCGATCTTCGGCACGAACTTATAGGTCCCGCCATCGGCAGCCCCGTCTGGGGCGCGCAGGACATTCGCGGGCGGCTCGTCTCGGCTCATGGCACGGCAGCGCTAGGTCATCCTGCACATCGTGAGGGTCCTGCTCAAGGACAAGGAGCATCCGTCAGCAGGGAGCGCCGAGCGAAATGCTCCCGAAAACTAGGGGTGCAGCCGCCCCTCGTCCGGGGCTTACCGGCCTGGTGAATGGATTGCACACTAGGTATATCCGTTCCAGCAGCGACAATTCCCCCGAAGGGACGGCCGGTCGAGCCGGAGCCTACGTTTCCCAACCCGCAGGCTCCGGCTCGACACCTGTTATTACCGGGGTTTAGCTGGCACAATTCCTGCATGATCGAGATGCCGCCGCCGAAACCGCCCGAACTGGAGCCGGAGAAGATCCGGACCTGATCGCCGATGCCGACGATATGGCCGCCTTCACGCAGGAAGAGATGGAGCTGGTCAGTGAGCTCGTCAAGGCAAATCCAGAGAACGACCTGACTGAGCTCGTCGATGGCGGGAAGTTCACCACGCAAGGCCTCCGGAACAGCTACGACGGGCAGTACCGACGCTAAACCCGTTCATCGTGGTCCGCGGGAATGATCTCCTGGACCTCGGCGGAACCTGGATCGCATGGACCGCCGGGACGACCGCATGCGCGCTGGCGCGCTGGTTCCTCCGCCGACGCCCGACGGAGACGGGAGAAGTGGACGCCCGGCTCCTCCCGGGAGCCTTTTCTCCCTAGTCGGCTGGGACGCAGCCAAGCTGGAAGCGGAGCGGTGGCGCCGCGCGACGGGCTTGTCTTCCCTTAGATTGGGTCCGAACATCACCGTCACAAAAGGGGTGAAAGCCAGTACGAAGACAATAATGAAAAGGGTCAATTCCATGTCGAGCTCCTACCCTTAAAATCAGGTTAAGCGCCAAATACCCGGTGCACAATGGGCTAATTCACAAGCTCGACGGACGCAGGTTTTGGCATCGAAGCCGGTGGACGAGAGGTCTGGGGCCTCGTCGCTGAAACCTTTCTACATCTGTTGGTGTCGACCCAGGACTGGACGTGGACAACGACCCGGTCGGACTGTTTGGGGGAATCCGCCGGGGCAACGCTGCATACCGGCCTGTCTGAAAGGTTGGCGCCTTGCCCAAACGCGCTCTCACACTCCCCGTACTCTGGCCGTCCCCGCTGGCAGGCTGCGCCTCACCAACTGCGACCCAGCCAACTGAAGAAGCGACTGCTGCGTATGAACAACCTGAACGCTCACACCAACTCCGGTGGAAACTATCGAAGAAGTTACGGTCCGCAACATCATTTGTCGCGCCGGTCTTCCTCTTGCACGGTTCGATGTAGGCCATGCAAAGACTATGCTGCCGGGCCTCGCACGGCTGTCGTCGTATTTTCGCAGCCACGTGGGTGAAAACCCGTCCGCTCGGGGACAGGCAACAAAAAACCCCGGAAACTGTTCAGTTTCCGGGGTTTTTTCCCTGTGCGCGGAGGGGGACTTGAACCCCCACCCTCAATAAGAGGACTAGCACCTCAAGCTAGCGCGTCTGCCATTCCGCCACCCGCGCAGGTGGTGTTTTCGTTCAGTTTCGGCGAACCGATTCCTTCGAAAGCAGCGAGAAAAACTCTAACACGTTTTGGCCGAAGTGTTGAATCGGGGATTTCCCTACCCCGTTCCGGTGCGTTTCCGTGACGTCGGGCTGCCGCCACCCAAGCAGATCGATAGGCTGGAGCCAAGCACCCCCGTCAGCAAGGAGCCCGAAAATGCCTGCCCTCCGTCCGCAAGATGAAGTTGTCCGCATTTGCCAGGAACTGATCCGGATCGACACATCCAATTTCGGTGACAATGCGGGCCCCGGGGAGCGGGCAGCCGCCGAGTACGCGGCAGGCTTGCTGGAGGAAGTGGGTCTGTCCACGGAAATTTTCGAGTCATCTCCGGGACGCGCATCAGTCGTCACCCGCATGGCGGGTGAAGATCCTTCCGCAGACGCACTGGTGGTCCATGGACATTTGGATGTCGTGCCGGCGCAAAAAGAAGACTGGCAGGTCGATCCCTTCAGCGGCGAGGAAAAAGACGGTCTGATCTGGGGCCGTGGAGCGGTGGACATGAAGGACATGGACGCCATGATCCTGTCCGTGGCCCGTGACATGGCCAGAACCGGAACCAAGCCGAAGCGCGACATCGTATTCGCTTTCTTCGCAGACGAAGAGGCCGGCGGCAAATACGGGGCTCGTTGGGCCGTAGATAACCGACCTGAGCTTTTCGACGGCGCCACGGAAGCGATTTCGGAGGTCGGTGGCTTCTCTGCCAACATCGGCGGGAAACGTGCCTACCTCCTCCAGACTGCTGAGAAAGGCATCGCATGGCTGCGCTTGGCCGTCAGCGGACGGGCTGGCCACGGCTCGCAGATCAACACGGATAACGCGGTGACCACGTTGGCAGCCGCCGTGGGCCGGATCGGCGCCCACCAGTGGCCCATCGAGCTGACGGACACCAGCCGCCGGTTCCTGGACGGCGTAACGGAACTCACCGGCGTCGAATTCGATCCGGACAATCCGGACATCCTGCTCAAGGAACTGGGCACGGTGGCACGTTTCGTGGCCGCCACGCTGCAAAACACGTCCAATCCGACCGTGCTGAAGGCAGGCTACAAGGAAAACGTCATACCTGGCCTGGCCGAAGCCCGGATCGACGCGCGGACTCTGCCTGGTCAGGACGAACTGGTGCTGGCCAAGATCCAGGAGCTGGCGGGGGAGGACGTGGACATCTCCTACATCCACCAGGACTCGGCGCTCGAAGTACCGTTCGCCGGAAACCTCGTGGACGCAATGGTGGATTCGCTCAGGCACGAGGACCCGGACGCAGTGGTTCTGCCGTACACGCTTTCCGGCGGGACGGACAACAAGTCGCTGGCCAGGCTCGGGATCACCGGATACGGGTTCGCCCCGCTGCAACTGCCCGATGACCTGGACTTCACCGGTATGTTCCATGGCGTGGACGAACGGGTTCCCGTGGACTCCCTGAAGTTCGGCACGCGGGTGCTGCACCGGCTGCTGACCACTTACTAGTGTAGGACGGACCAATGACCAAGGCAGTTGAAGAGCTGTTGCCGGAGGCGATGCTCGCCACGTTCCGCTCCCGGGCGGCCGGTTATGACGAGGCCAACTCCTTCTGCCACGAGGACTTCGCTGATCTTCAGGCCGCGGACTATTTGAAGATCCTTGTGCCGGCTGCCGACGGCGGGCTCGGCTACGGCCTGCGGCAGGCCTCCCTGGCCCAGCTCCGGCTGGCCAGTGCCGCCCCGGCCACGGCATTGGCTGTCAACATGCACCTGGTCTGGACCGGCGTCGCCCAGGTGATGCGGGCCCGCGGGGACCGGAGCCTGGACTTCGTGCTCGAAGAAGCAAGCCGAGGCGAGATTTTCGGGTTCGGCGTATCCGAAGCCGGGAACGATCATGTTCTGTTCGACTCCACCACGGTCGCTGCGCCCCAGGATGACGGCGGCTATTCCTTCACGGGGACGAAGGTTTTCACCAGCCTCTCGCCAGTATGGACGAAGCTGGGAACTTTTGGGCGCGACGACGACGGCGACGAGCCACAGCTGGTCTGGGCCTTCATCGACCGGAAAGCACCCGGCTTCCGCATCAAGGACGACTGGAACACGCTGGGCATGCGGGCCAGCCAGTCGAATACGACGGTGCTGGAAGGGGTACGCGCCGGGCCAGAACGGGTCTTCCGGAAGCTGCCGGTCGGGCCAAACCCGGACCTGCTGATCTTCGGCATCTTCAGTTGCTTCGAAATCCTGCTGGCCTCCGTCTACGCCGGCATCGGGACGCGAGGGGTGGAACTGGCCGTGGAGAACGTCCGCCGACGGACATCCCTGAAGACCGGCAAGAGCTACGCGCAGGATCCAGACATCCGCTGGCGCGTTGCCGATGCTGCGATCGAAATGGACGGCCTCTACCCACAGCTGGAATTCATCGCCCGGGATGTCGACGCTCTCGTCGACCATGGGCCGATGTGGTTCCCCAAACTGGCATCGGTCAAGGTCAGGGCGACGGAAACGGCAAAGCGCGTCGTCGAGCACGCGGTAAGGGTCTCCGGGGGCGGCGGGTACTTCCGCGGCAGCGAGCTGGAGCGTTTGTACCGGGATGTGCTGGCCGGGCTTTACCACCCCTCGGACGACGAATCAGCGCACGGCACGGTGGCCAACGCCTGGCTTGGCCCTATCGAGGACTAGGCCCCGGGGAGCAGGTCAGACGGTGGCCTCGACGCGCAGGACTTTCCGCCGCATCCAGTACTTGCGGCTGCCGCCCATGTAGAAGCGGGTCCGGATCAGGTCCCACTTGCCGTATTCAGCATGCTCAGCCAGCGCCCGGCGGGCCTCCTTGACAGATTCGCCCTTATTGACCGTCAGGACAAGATATTCGTACTGGCGGAGGTGGTCGCGTTCGCGCTGGATGGAGCCGGTGCTAATTTGTTCTCTCATTGGCCCTCCAATCTCTTCACTTATTCTTCCCACAACAGCTAACGTCTACTACATGGCAATTGATCCGCGTGTCGCACTCCAGTCGTTTACAGCTGCCCTTGAGGAACATCTTGCCGCATCCGCCAGCCGGCGCGGTGAGGATGATCCTGCGGTGGAGGCCGCGTTCTCCTCCATAATGGAAACCTTCGAAGCCTATGAAGACGCACTTTACGACGCGTACGGTGAAGTTACGCCGCTGGTCATTTACGACGAGTCCGAAGACGAGGACGACGACGGCGATGACGACTATGAACAGGTCATGGACCCCTTCGACGACGATCTGGAAATTGAGGAAAAGTAGGCCCTCCCACAACTGCATTCCTATATAGGCACTACGGTACCGAGATATCGTCGAGTGCAGAAGCGATCTCCGCCGGGATGCTCTTCGGGGCAGCCTTGAGGATCTGTTCCAGCTGGCCGGGTGTCCGTGGACCGATCACGGCAGTCTCAATGCCGGGTTGTTCCAGCGTCCAGCCCAGGGCGAGCTCAAGCGGCTGCACATCCAGGCCCCGTGCTGCGGTTGCGAGCGCCTCGGCAATCCTGGCGGGCCTCCCGGAAAGGTAAGGCTCCACAAAGCCCGCCCTGTTTTCGGACGCTCCCCGCGAGTCGGCCGGTGTGCCGTTCCGGTACTTGCCGGTCAGCACGCCGCGGCCAAGGGGGGACCAGGCCATGACCCCGGTTCCCAAAGCCCGCGCTGCCGGGATAACTTCCCGTTCTGCCGTTCGCTGGAGCAACGAGTATTCGGACTGCACCGCCACCAGTGGGACGGCACTCAGCGACACCGCCCGGGCCAGTTGCCAGCCCGAGTAATTGGAAACTCCCACATAACGTGCGCGGCCGGAAGACACGGCGAATTCCAGAGCGGAAAGTGTTTCCTCCAGTGGGGCGTTGTCGTCCCAGACGTGCGCCAGCCATACGTCGAGATAGTCCGTGCCCAGTCGAGCGAGGCTGGCGTCGAGAGAACGCAGCATTGCGCCTCGGGAGGTATCCACTTCCCTTGCGCCGTCGCGGCGGACCATCCCCGCTTTCGAAACCACAGTGACTTCCTGCCGGGGGACCAGCTCTCCCAGAAACGCACCGATGATCGCTTCGCTGCGGCCTTCGGCATAAGCGGCCGCGGTATCGAGCAGCGTGCCTCCTGCATCCAGATAGGAGCGAAGCATCGTTGCCGCGCTCTCTTCGTCCGTCTCCTGGCCCCATGTCATGGTGCCTAACGACAGGCGCGGTACTTTCAGCCCACTATGACCTAACCGATTCTGCTCCATGGGCAAAAGCCTACGGCCTGCCGCGCCGCAGGCGGGAACTGACCCGCGGATGAGTCTCGCATGTGGTAGGCGGCTCATACCGTAGGAGGATCTTTGTCACGGCGGCGGTGTCCGGTTCTGCCGCAGCCGTGGTCGTGCTTTAAGGTCTAAGTTGTGACTTGGCTAGAAGCGGCCTTTCTGGGACTCATCCAGGGCCTGACCGAATTCCTCCCGATCTCCTCCAGCGCACATCTGCGCGTTGCGGGTGAACTCCTGCCCGGCGCCTCGGACCCCGGCGCCGCGTTCACCGCCATCACGCAGCTGGGCACGGAGACCGCAGTCTTGGTTTATTTCTGGAAAGACATCGTCCAGATCGTGAAGTCCTGGTTCGGCTCCCTGACCGGGAAGGTGCCGCGGAACAACCCGGATGCCCGGATGGGCTGGCTGATCATCATCGGCTCCGTCCCCATCGGTGTGCTCGGCCTGCTCTTCGAGGACCAGATCGAAGGGTCCTTCCGGAGCCTGTGGATCGTGGCGACCATGCTGATCGTCTTCGGGTTGTTCCTGGCTATCGCCGACACAATCGGCAAGCAGGTCCGGACTCTGGATAAGCTCAGTTATAAGCACGGCATCCTGTACGGTCTGGCCCAGGCGCTGGCGCTCATCCCGGGCGTCTCGCGTTCGGGCGGAACGATCACGGCAGGCCTCCTCATGGGCTACACGCGTGAGGCGGCCGCCCGGTATGCGTTCCTGCTGGCGATTCCGGCGGTATTTGCCAGTGGGCTCTACCAGTTGGCTACCAGCTGGAACGAGCCCGGGCCGTACGGTGGGGGCGAAACCGCACTGGCGACGCTGGTGGCCTTTGTGGTCGGTTTCGTCATCATCGGATGGTTCCTCAAGTACGTCTCAACCCGCAGCTACAAGCTCTTCGTCTGGTACCGGATTGCGCTCGGGTTGCTGCTGTACATCCTGCTTGGTATCGGCGCCATCAACGCCTAGCAACGCCATAAGTACGACGGCGGTCCCCGCCGGACCGTGATTCTCACCGGAAGGAACAGCCATTGTTTGGTTGGAATGCGCGCCCAGTGCCTCAGATCGCCGGAGGCCGCAACACGCTGGCCCTCTTTGATACGGCCGCGGGGGAGATGGTCCAGCTGGATCCCGCTCCCACCGGTTCGTTGTATGTCTGCGGCATCACCCCCTACGACGCTACCCACATGGGCCATGCCGCCACCTATGTCAGTTTCGACCTGCTGAACCGCTACTGGCGTGACGCCGGCCGGGAAGTCCAGTACGTGCAGAACGTCACTGATATTGACGATCCGCTGCTGGAACGGGCCAACGCCACGGGCGTGGACTGGGAAGCGCTGGCCAAGGACCAAACCAACCTCTTCCGCGAAGACATGGAGGCACTCAATGTGCTCCCGCCGGACCACTACATCGGCGCCGTCGAGTCCATCGAATGGATCATTCCGGCAATCGAGCAACTGATCTCCGACGGGCTGGCGTACCGGGTGCCCGGCACCGGCGGCGAACCGGACGGCGACGTCTACTTCGATTCCGTCGCGGCGGCCGGCGACGGCTGGCACAACGGCATGACCTCGCGGCTGACCGAGGAGGAAATGCTGCCGCTCTTTGCCGAGCGTGGCGGCGATCCTGAACGGCCCGGCAAGCGGCATCCCTTGGACGCACTGCTGTGGCGCGTAGCCCGCGAGGGCGAGCCGAAGTGGCCGGGCAGCTCCCTGGGCGAAGGCAGGCCCGGGTGGCACATCGAGTGTTCAATTATTGCCCGGAAATTCCTGCCGGAAACCTTTGATATCCAAGGCGGCGGCTCGGACCTGAGCTTCCCGCACCACGAAATGAGCGCCGGGCATGCATATGCCTTGACCGGAACGGAACTTGCACGCCACTTTGTCCATGCCGGCATGGTGGGCCTGGACGGTGAGAAAATGAGCAAGTCCAAGGGCAACTTGGTGCTCGTGTCGAAGCTTCGCTCGGAGGGCGTGGATCCGTCCGCCATCCGTACCGTGCTGCTGGGCCAGCATTACCGCAGCGACTGGTTCTGGACCGATGACCTGCTGCAGGCCGGAACCGAGCGGCTCGCGCGTTGGCGCGCCGCCGCAGGCAACTCGGATGAGGAATCCGCCGCCGCATTGGCCGACAGGATACGGGCCGCCTTGGCAGAAGACCTGGATGCACCTGCGGCACTCGCCGCGGTGGATGCCTGGGCCGCGGCCTCGCCCAGCGGCAGCAGCCAAGGCGAAGTCCCCGCCGGAACCGCCGTCGCCAAGGTGCTCGACGCGTTGCTTGGCATCGTCCTTTAGCGCTCACCGCTAAAGCCGGCCGGGCGGAGCCTTTTTGGCTGCCGCCCGGCTACTCTTTCCGGCGCTTTTTCAGGTAACGCTCGAATTCACGGGCAATGGATTCGCCGGTCGCCTCCGGCAGGTCCGCTGTGTCCTTGGCCTCTTCAAGCTGCCGGACGTAAGCGGCGACTTCCGGATCTTCCGTGGCCAGTTCGTTGACGCCGCGCTCCCATGCCTCGGCTTCCTCGGTCAGCACGGCGGTATCCAGCGGAACCTGCAGAATATCTTCCAGGCCTTGCAGAATCGCCAGCTCGGCCTTGGGGGAAGGGGACTGCCCGACGTAATGGGGCACCGCTGCCCAGAGGGACAGAGTGGGGATTCCCGCCAGCGAGGCCACTTCGGCAAGAACTCCGACAATCCCGGTCGGACCCTCGTACTGGCTGGCTTCCGTATTCAGAGACTCCCGGACGGTGTCATCTTCGCTGGTAATGGTCACCGGAATGGGCCGGCTGTGCGGAACATCGGCCAGCAACGCCCCGACCAGCACAAGGCAATCGACGTCGAGTTCAGTGGCGTGGGCGAGCAACTCGGCGGTGTATGCCCGCCAGCGGTATGACGGTTCGACACCGTGCACGAACACAATGTCTATGTCCGTATCCGGAACGCTGCAGCGGGTCAGCTTTGTAGTGGGCCATTTGATCCGTCGGTCCCCTGATGCCGTACGCCGGATCAACGGGCGGGTGAACTGGAAGTCGTAGTACAGGTCGGGGTCGATACTGGCCACTTTGACACCGTCCCACAACCGGCTTAGGTACTTCACTGCGTCGGTTGCCGCCTCGCCGGCATCATTCCAGCCTTCAAACGCGGCGAGCATGATAGTTAGCCGCCGCTCGTCTCCGCCGTCCGGCTTCGGGAACAAGCGCCGCAAGCCCCGTGCCTCATTACTGTCCATAGTGCTCACTTCTTCACCCTAAACCCAGCCCGTTGAGTTGTCAGTGAGCGGTACAGTGATTCGCGTAGAGCATAGCCAGCGTATGGAGGCGTGCCCGGCGCCGGCGGGACCGTAGACTTGGAGCATGTCTGCTTCTCCCGACCGCCTTGGTGCGCTGTCTGAAAATCCAACGCGCGTACAGGCTGTTCTCTGGGATATGGACGGAACCCTCGTCGACACCGAACCGTACTGGATCGAAGCCGAAACGGAGCTGGTCCTCAAATTCGGCGGTGTCTGGACTGACGAGCTAGGCCGCGGACTGGTCGGCAATGCGCTTCCGGTTTCCGCCGTAGTCCTGCAGGAGGCGGGCGTCGACCTGGGCGTCAGGGAGATCATCGACCACCTGCTGACTGCCGTCGTCGCCAAGGTGCGCCGCGAGATCCCTTGGCGCCCCGGGGCCAGGGAACTGCTGAAGCAGCTCAACGAGGCAGGTGTGCCGGCAGCGCTCGTGACCATGTCCGAGACCATCCTCGCCGAAGAGGTCATCCGGTCGCTGCCTGCGGGCAGCTTCCGCTTCATGATCACCGGCGACATGGTGGAGCACGGCAAGCCCAATCCGGAACCGTACCAGCGTGCCTTCGACAAGCTCGCAGCAGCCGACCCCGGACTCGATAAGTCACGTGTCGTAGCGCTTGAAGACTCTGTGCCGGGTGCCACCTCGGCCCAGGCCGCAGGACTGGTGACCGTGGCCATCCCTCACGTCGTCGAGGTCCCCGATGATCCGGGCCGGTACCGGTGGGAAAGCTTGACAGGCAAGGACTTGGCGGACCTGGACCTGCTGCTGGAGCAGGATGTCGTCAACATTCAGGGTGCCGGGAGAGGCGCATGAACATGTCGCCGGACACCGGGAACAGCCCGGACACCAGCAAGTCCGCCCCTGAGTCCAAACCGCCGGCCCGCCGCGAGGGGATCCCGCTGGGCAGCATCGGCGGCGTTCCCATCGTGCTGGCCTACTCCTGGTTCATCATTGCTGTCTTCATCGTTTTCGCCTTCGGACCCCAGGTCAGCAGGGCCATCCCGGGACTTGGCAGCGCATCGTATGTGGTGGCCTTCGGCTATGCCGTGCTGCTGCTGCTCTCCGTCCTCGTCCATGAACTCGCCCACGCACTCAGCGCGCGCATCTTCGGCTGGCCGACCGCGAAGATTGTGCTCAACCTCTGGGGCGGCCATACCCAGTTCGAAAACTTCGAGGCCACTCCGGGCAAATCCCTGATAGTTGCCTTGTCCGGACCCGCAGCCAATTTCGCGCTGGCCGGTTTTGGCGCACTGCTCATGCCCGTCATGGAGGCCAACGCCGTGGCCTGGGTCCTGACGGACATCTTCATCTGGGCCAACCTGCTCGTCGCGGTCTTCAACATCCTCCCTGGCTTGCCGCTGGACGGTGGCAGATTGGTGGAGTCAGCTGTCTGGAGCATTACCGGCAGTCAGGAAAAGGGCACGTTGGCCGCCGGCTGGGCAGGACGCATCATCGTCATCCTCATCGTGGCGGGATTCATCGGCGTGCCGCTGGCCATGGGCCGCCAGCCCGATCTTCAGGTCGTGGTGATCATGGTTCTGGTGGGTGGATTCCTCTGGATGGGCGCGAGTGCTTCCATTACCAACGCCAAGTTGCGGCTGCGGCTGCCGCACGTCAGCGCCGGCGCTCTCAAACAGCCTGCCATCAGCATGCCTGCCAGCTCTAATGTGGAGCAGGTGCAAGCCGTAGCACGCAGCGCGCCGCACGCATTCGTAATCCTGACAGCCGCCACCGGCCAGCCCGAGGCGATCGTCGACGGCCACGCGCTTGAACAGGTTCCCGAGACTGCGGCTGCCCGTACCCCGGCCGCCGCCGTCAGCCGTGCACTGGCCCCCGGCGCCTACATACCGGAATGGGCTGCCGGCCAGGAACTGGTGCAGTACCTGGCCAGGCTTGCCGGAACCGAATATGCGGTCACCGACGCTGACGGGCGGGTTACGGGTCTGCTCAGCCAATCAACTGTTGTACGGGCCATCACCGGCAAAGCCTCGTAACCAGCACGCCGCCCAGTTCCCAGCCGATAATCAGTATCCACCGATCGGAAGTAGCACCAGCATGAGTTCACCGACCACACCGCACGGAGCAGACCAGCGCCGCGGCCCGTTCCGTTCCGGAGAGCGCGTACAGCTCACGGACGAAAAGGGCCGGATGAACACCATTACGCTGACCCCCGGGGGCGCATTCCACACCCATAAGGGCTTCCTGACGCACGATGTCCTGATCGGCCAGCCGGAAGGCTGCGTGGTCAGCAATGACACCGGCCATAAGTACCAGGCCCTGCGGCCGCTGCTCTCGGATTTCGTCCTGTCCATGCCGCGTGGCGCCGCCGTCGTATATCCCAAAGACGCCGGTCAGATTGTGACGATGGCCGATATTTTTCCGGGCGCCCGGGTAGTTGAAGCCGGTGTGGGCTCCGGCGCCCTGAGCATCTCGCTGTTGCGCGCCGTGGGCGACCAGGGCTATCTGCATTCGTTCGAACGGCGCGAGGAATTCGCCGACATCGCGCGGGGAAATGTTGAAACCATTTTCGGCGGACCGCATCCGGCCTGGCAGATCTCGCTCGGCGACTTCCAGGACGAAGTGGTTAAGCAGGAGGCCCCGGGCAGTGTGGACCGTGTGGTGCTGGACATGCTGGCCCCGTGGGAATGTCTGGACGCCGTTGCAACCGTGCTGGCTCCGGGCGGGGTGTGGATCAGCTATGTCGCCACGGTTACGCAGCTGTCGCGGACGGCGGAAGCGATCCGGGCCGACGGCCGTTTCACCGAGCCCGACGGCTGGGAGTCGATGGTGCGCGGCTGGCATTTGGAAGGGCTGGCAGTTCGCCCGGATCACCGGATGGTCGCCCACACCGGCTTCCTGCTCACTGCCCGCCGGCTGGCCGACGGCGTCACCGGACTAACTCCCAAGCGCCGCGCCTCCAAGTCGGAATTCTCGGCAGCGGACCTGAAAACCTGGGCGCCGGATGACGAGCAGTGGAATACGGAGGCACTGGGGGAGCGGGCCGTGTCGGACAAAAGGCTCAGGCGTGCTGCCAAGGACGCCGCTTCCACTGTGCAACGCGGCGCTTTCAAAAATGCCGATCAGCCCGACGCTGCCGGCGGGCAGGTTACAGACCAGTAACAACTAGGTGTTCATACTGCTATCAGCGGAATTCCCCGAGAGGCTCCGGCGTTTCCTTCTCAAGTAAGTGTTGCACTCGGGGCATCGGCGGCTAGGGTCTTACCAAGGGACCCGATTCCAGAGAGCAGGTTGCGGTGATGAACGAAGACCAGAACCAGACCAATCAATCGGCACCGGCTGGAGAGACAACCGAGCTGACTGTTGCACAGCGCCAGATCAATGTTCTACGGGACAAGATCCGGAATCTGGACAAGCAGTTGGCGTCGGCCACGCAGAACAACGCACGGCTTGTCTCCATGCTGGAGTCTGCCAAGGCCGAGATTGTCCGACTCAAGGATGCTCTGGAGCGCGACGGCGAAACCCCCTTCAGTTTTGCCACCATCACCCAGGTCAACAGGCGGCAGCACCCACGCACGGGTGCAACCACTACGGCGACCACGCAGGAAAGCGTGGACATCATCCAGTCCGGCCGCAAGCTGCGTGTTGCCGTCAGTCCGCTGATCAACCTCGCGCAGCTGAGCCCGGGGCAGGAAGTTCTCCTGAACGAATCCCTCACCGTCATCGCGGCCTTGGGGTTCGAGCGCGCCGGTGAACTGGTCACCATCAAGGAACTGCTCGGTGCGGACCGTGCCCTGGTGGTCGGGCGAGCCGACGAGGAGAGAGTCGTCAAACTTTCCGGCACCCTGCTCAAAGTGAAGATCCGTGTGGGGGACGCTGTCTCCATCGACGCGCGCAGCGGCTACGCGCTCGAAAAGATCCCCCGGAGCGAGGTGGAGAACCTCATTCTGGAAGAAGTCCCGGACATTTCGTACCAGGACATCGGCGGCCTCGGGCCCCAGATCGACGAAATCCGCGACGCCGTTGAGCTCCCCTTCCTCTACCCGGATCTCTACCGCGAGCACGGACTCAAGGCGCCCAAAGGCATTCTGCTCTACGGGCCTCCCGGTTGCGGCAAGACCCTGATCGCCAAGGCCGTGGCGAACTCGCTCGCAGCACGGGCCATCGAGCGCAGCGGCACGGAGGAAACGCGCAGCTACTTCCTGAACATCAAGGGACCCGAGCTGCTCGACAAGTACGTCGGTGAGACCGAGCGGCACATCCGGCTGATCTTCGCCCGGGCGCGGGAGAAGGCTTCCGACGGCAGCCCCGTAGTGGTTTTCTTCGATGAAATGGACTCGCTTTTCCGCACCCGCGGCACCGGTGTATCGTCCGACGTCGAAACGACAATTGTTCCGCAGCTGCTCAGCGAGATAGACGGCGTCGAGAAGCTCGAAAACGTCATTGTCATCGGTGCCTCGAACCGCGAGGACATGATTGACCCGGCCATCCTTCGTCCCGGCCGGCTGGACGTGAAGATTAAGATCCAGCGCCCGGACGCGGAAGCGGCCGCGGACATCTTCGCCAAGTACATCACCACGGATCTTCCCATCCATGTGGAGGATCTGGTGGAGCATGGCAACGACCGGCAGGCGACGGTGGACGCGATGATCCAGCGCACTGTCGAAGCGATGTACGCCACGGAGAAGTCAACCGAGTATCTGGAAGTCACTTATGCCAGCGGAGACACCGAGATGCTCTATTTCAAGGACTTCAATTCCGGCGCCGTGATCCAGAACGTGGTGGACAGGGCCAAGAAGAACGCCATCAAGGACCTCCTGACCAGCCAGCAGAAGGGCCTGCGGATCGAACATTTGCTCCGTGGCGTGGTGGATGAGTTCCGCGAGCATGAGGACATGCCTAACACCACCAACCCGGATGATTGGGCCAGGATCTCCGGCAAGAAGGGCGAGCGGATCACCTACATCCGCACCATCATCCAGGGCAAGGCCGGCCAGGAAGCCGGAAAGTCTATCGAGACGACAGCGAATACGGGGCAGTATCTGTGAGCGTCAACCGTGTGATGGGAACGGAAACGGAGTATGGGATCCATGCTCCGAGCGATCCGCTGGCCAACTCCACCGTGCTCTCCTCCCAAATCATCAATGCCTACGCCGCTACCGTCCGCAGCGGTATGGGAAACCTGGCGGGAACGCGCTGGGATTACACCGATGAAGAACCACTGCACGATGCCCGCGGCTGGTCGGTGGCACGGGAGAACGCGGATCCGTCGCAGCTAACCGACATGCCGCCGGTCCTTGACGCGGAGCAGATCGCCTTGTCCGGCGGACGTCCGCCCTCAAACGACTTCTACTCCGAGGAGTCAGCGGGCTCCGGTGTCTTGATGAACATGGTGCTCAGCAACGGTGCCAGGCTGTATGTCGACCACGCTCATCCGGAGTACTCCAGCCCGGAAGTCACCAGTCCCCGGGCAGGGGTGCTGTGGGACAAGGCCGGTGACGTCGTCGTCCTTCAAGCTTTGCAGAAAATCGCGCGGACGCCAGGTTTCGCTCCGGTCAACATCTACAAGAACAACACTGACAACAAGGCAGTCTCGTACGGTGCACACGAAAACTACCTGATGCCTCGCAGCCTACCGTTCGGGCAAATAGTGACCGGGCTGATCCCGTTCTTCGTCTCCCGGCAGGTCATTTGCGGCTCGGGCAGGGTAGGCCTAGGCATGACCGGCCGGCACCGGGGCTTCCAGATCAGCCAGCGGGCAGACTTCTTCGAAGCGGAAGTAGGGCTGGAAACGACCATCCGGCGCCCCATCATCAATACTCGGGATGAACCGCACGCCGTCGCGGACAAGTACCGCAGGCTCCACGTCATCATTGGAGATGCGAACCTGAGCGAGGTCTCCACATACCTTCGGCTGGGCACCACGGCGTTGGTCCTCTCCATGATCGAGCACGGCGAGGCGCCGCACGTGCAGCTGAGCGAACCGGTCCAGGCCTTGCAGGCCATCAGCCATGATCCGACCCTGCAGCAGAAGGTCGCGCTCAAGGACGGCGCCATGGTCACGGGTCTTGATCTGCAGGAAATCTATCTGGAAGCGGCAGTGGCGCACTGCCGCAGACACGGTACGGACCAGGGGCAAACGGCCGATGTCCTGGCACGGTGGGGGGCGCTGCTGTCAACGCTGCGGCGCGATCCTATGGAGGCCGCCTCCCAGCTGGACTGGGTCGCCAAACTCAAGCTCCTCCAGGCTTACCGGGACCGCGATGGTTTGGAATGGTCGGATTCCCGGCTGGGACTGATCGATCTGCAGTATTCCGATGTCAGGCCCGAGAAGGGACTGTATTACCGGCTGGCCCAGCGGGGAAAGATGGAGCGGCTTCTGACGGATGCCGAAATAGCCGAAGCAGTACATGAGCCGCCGTCGGATACCCGGGCCTACTTCCGCGGCAAGTGCATCGAGCGTTTCCCCAAGGAAGTGGTCGGCGCGAGCTGGGACTCGGTCATTTTCGATCTGCCGAGCCGCCGGCGTCTGCAGCGGATTCCCACCCGAGAGCCCTTGCGCGGCACGCGCGCGCTCACCGGGCCGCTCTTCGATCAGGCCGCTTCAGCCGAAGAATTTATTTCGGCGCTGCTCGGGCCGGAAAGCGCCCCTGACGTGGCAACATAAAGAATAAGAACTCAATAGCCGTCGAATCTGACCAAGGAGGCAGTCATGGCAACGCAGGACCGCAAGAACGTAGAAGGCCGCACTCAGGAAGAAGAGTACGACGAGGCGCCCGAGACACCTGAGCCCGCCCCTGCCGCGGCTGCACAGGCTGAAACCGAAGGCACGGACGATCTGCTCGACGAAATCGACGGTGTCCTCGAGCAAAACGCGGAGGAGTTTGTGCGCGGTTTTGTCCAGAAGGGCGGACAGTAGCCCATGAATTTGCCGGCTGGCGGACATAGTTCCACGTTTTCCCAAATTTCCCATGCGGCTACGGCGTCATTCTCCGAGTATCTGTCCCGCAGTGCTCCTGACCTGCTGCCCGGAGTGCGCGGTTCGGCGACCGGCATCAGCTCGAATGCCGAACACCTGGTGCCGCATGCCACAACGATCGTCGCCATGACGTACGCCGGGGGCGTGATCATGGCCGGCGATCGGCGGGCAACTATGGGAAATATGATTGCAAGCCGGCACATCGAGAAGGTCTTCCCTGCTGATAATTACTCAGTTCTGGGCATAGCCGGCACGGCCGGTATCGCTCTGGACGTCACGCGCCTCTTCCAAGTGGAGCTGGAGCACTACGAGAAGATCGAAGGCACGTTGCTGAGCCTGGAGGGCAAGGCGAACCGGCTGGGTGCCATGATCCGAAGCAACCTGCCTATGGCGATGCAGGGCCTGGCAGTGATACCGCTGTTTGCGGGATTCGATACAGACCGTCATGTGGGGCGGCTCTTTTCCTACGACGTGACCGGCGGGCGCTATGAGGAACTCGAACACCACTCCGTGGGTTCGGGGTCCGTCTTCGCCCGCGGAGCATTGAAAAAGCTCTGGAAGCCCAATATGGACGAGGACCGCGCCGTGTCTGTCGCGGTGGAATCGTTGTATGACGCTGCCGACGACGACTCCGCAACCGGCGGTCCGGATGTGGTCCGGCAGCTGTGGCCGGTGGTCTACGCAGTAAATTCGGCCGGAGCGAAGCGCATCCCGGAACGAGTACTTGCCGCCGCCGCCGAAGCCGTGATCGCTTCGCGCGCCGTGGCCGGACGGGAGGCATAAACCATGACCCAACAGTTCTATGTCTCGCCAGAACAACTAATGAAGGACCGGGCGGATTTCGCCCGGAAGGGCATCGCCCGCGGCCGCTCCGTTGTCGTGCTCAGCTGCAGCGAGGGGATCGCCCTGGTCGCCGAGAACCCGTCCCCGTCGCTGCACAAGATCGGCGAAATCTACGACAGGATCGCGTTCGCTGCCGTCGGCAAATACAACGAGTTCGAAAGCCTGCGCCAGGCAGGAGTTCGGTACGCCGATGTACGGGGCTATTCCTACGATCGGGAGGATGTCACCGCACGCGGTCTCGCCAGCGTCTACGCGCAGAGCCTGGGCGCCGTGTTCACCGCCGACAGTAAACCTTTCGAAGTGGAGCTTGCCGTGGCCGAGGTAGGACTTCAGCAAGCGGAAGATCATCTCTACCGGCTGACGTTCGACGGTTCTATCGCAGACGAGCCGGATTACGTGGTCATGGGCGGCGAGATCGACGCGGTGAATGAGACACTGCGGGCGAATTGGGATGCGGGTCAGGGCTTTGCCGGGGTCATCCGCGCGGCTGCGGGAGCGTTGGAAGGCCACATTCCTGACAACGGACGGGCACCCGGCCAGCGCCGGCTCGGCCCGGAAATGCTGGAAGTAGCGGTCCTTGACCGGGACCCGATGTCCAGCCGCGGCAACCGCCGGGCTTTCCGGCGGCTGTCCATTGCAGAGGTGACGGATATTTTGGGGGACTGACATGGACAGACGGATCTTCGGCATCGAGACCGAGTTTGGCATCTCCTATTCTGCGCCGGACTCGCGTCCGCTCTCGCCGGAGGAAGTGGCCCGCTACCTGTTCCGCAAGGTAGTGACATGGGGACGGTCTTCGAATGTCTTCCTGACCAACGGTTCGCGGCTGTATCTGGATGTTGGATCGCATCCGGAATACGCCACCGCAGAGTGCGACGACGTAGCGCAGTTGATCGCACAGGACCGCGCTGGAGAGCTGATCCTCGAAGACCTCATGAACGAGGCGCAGGACCGATTGCGGCACGAGGGCTTTGACGGCAGTGTCTACCTTTTCAAGAACAATACGGACTCCGCCGGAAATTCCTACGGCAGCCATGAGAACTATCTGATCCCGAGGAAACTCGAGTTCTCCCGGCTCGCGGACATTCTGATTCCGTTTCTGGTCACCCGCCAGGTCCTGGTCGGGGCCGGCAAGGTGCTGAAAACGCAGAACGGGTCGATCTATGCGTTTTCCCAGCGGGCGGACCACATCTGGGAAGGCGTCTCTTCGGCGACGACACGTTCCCGCCCCATCATTAACACCCGCGACGAGCCGCACGCGGACGCCGAGTACTACCGCCGTCTGCACGTCATCAACGGGGACTCGAACATGTCCGAGACCACCACCATGCTCAAGATCGGTTCGGTGGATCTTTTGCTGCGGATGATCGAAGCCGGTGTGATTATGCGCGACCTCCGGCTGGAGAATCCCATCCGCAGCATCCGCGATATCTCCCACGACCTGACCGGCTCCAAACCGCTCAAACTTGCCAATGGGAAGGAAATGAGCGCCCTCGAGATGCAGCAGGAGTACTTGGACAAAGCCCGGGAGTTCGTTCGGACCAACGGCGCGCACAGTCCCCATGTGGAACGGATTCTTGACTTGTGGAACCGCACTCTTGCCGCGGTCGAAGCGCAGGATTATTCGGGAATCGACACGGAGATTGACTGGGCGATTAAGAAGAAGCTCATTGATCGCTTCAGCCAGCGCCACGGGCTGGACCTGGATTCAGCCCGGATTTCGCAGCTGGACTTGACCTACCATGACATTTCACGACGGCGCGGGCTGTTTTTCCTGCTTCAGGCTCGCGGCGAGGCCGCTCGCGTAGTGCAGGAACCAGAGGTGAAATCGGCCGTGGACAATCCGCCGCAGACCACCCGTGCCAAACTCCGCGGGGATTTTGTTCGTGCCGCACGCGAACACGGTCGGGATTTCACAGTGGACTGGGTCCATCTGAAGCTCAATGACCGTTCCCAGCAGACCATCCTGTGCAAGGATCCCTTTAAGAACGTTGATGACAGGGTCGAGGCCCTGCTGGCCTCACTTTGAGGAACTGTCCAGCTATCTCTGTCACAATATGACCAACGCGGGTCCATCGGATCTGCCGTGCCCCCGACAGCACCTCACGAAAGTTGAAATGTGCGCAAAATAATAGCGACCATGCTGCCCTTTGCGCTGTTGCTTACGGCATGCAGCAGTGCAGACAGCGAAAGCTCCGGTTCGGACAGTCTGGATGATGTGACCATCACCGCAACTGACGCCGGTTCCGCCCCTAAAGTCGAGTTCGATGCACCCTTGGAACTGCCGGAATCCACGGCCAAGGTAGTCAATGAGGGCGAAGGCGAAGGCGCCGTCGATGGGCAATGGATCCGCTACCAGTTGATGGCCGTCGACGCGGTGACTGGCGAAGAGCTCGGTGAGACCTACTCCGGCATCGCCGCGCAGACGCTCGAGCTCAACGAACAGTTCAAGTCCGTCGATCCGGCCCTCTACGACGCCCTCATCGGGGCGAAGGCCGGCTCCCAGGTCGCCTACTACGCCACTCCGCCTGAGCAAACTTCGGCCAGTGCCCCTGCTTCCAACCCGCAGCTGCTTGTCGTTTCAGTCCAGCAGGTCAAAGACAAGGCAGTAAAAGCCGAGCCTGCAGAGGTAGCCGAGTTGGAGAAGGCCGGCAAGCTGCCCGAGATTAGCTTCGATAAGGACGGCGTCCCGTCAGTCAAGATCCCGGAAGGCGCTCAGGCTCCGGAGGACCTCATTGTCCAGGTGATGGAGGAGGGCGACGGCAAGGAAGCCACGGCCGAGAGCACAGTCGAGGCGAACTATGCCGGCTGGAACTGGGCCGAAGGCAAGGAGTTCGACTCAAGTTTTTCCCGCGGCGAGCCGACTGAGTTCCCGCTCAACGGGGTTATCGAAGGCTGGACCAAGGGGCTGACCGGGCTCAAGGAAGGCGCAAAAGTTATGCTGTCTATTCCTACGGAACTAGCATATGTCCAAGGGCAAGGGGACGCTTCAGGAGACTTGATCTTCTACGTCGAACTGGTCGAAGTAAAGTAACAACCAGCCATAACCGCTAGGAAAGGTACCCTAAACATGTCGTTTGGACAGCGCGAATACGATCGCCAGAAGCCCGAAATCGATTTCCCGGGCACGGATGCTCCCACTGAGCTGGGCATCGAGGACCTCATCGTCGGCACCGGCGCAGAGGCGAAACCCGGGGACACCGTCTCCACCCACTATGTGGGTGTGGCCTGGTCCACCGGCGAAGAATTCGATGCCTCCTGGAACCGCGGGCAGCCGCTCGACTTTCGCGTAGGCGTTGGCCAGGTTATCCAAGGCTGGGACCAGGGCCTGCTTGGCATGAAGGTCGGCGGCCGCCGGCGCCTCGAGATCCCCTCGGAGCTTGCCTACGGTGAACGGGGCGCAGGTGGCGCCATTGCACCAGGTGAGTCGCTGATCTTCGTAGTGGACCTGCTGGGCGTGCGGTAACCGCATCAGAGGCCTGGCGGCGGGCGGAGTAACGTTAGTTCATCGTTACTCCGCCCGCCGTCGTTAACTTCGCTTGCATCAGGAAGCTAGAAGTACCCTTGAGGCTATGTCCGCGTCCAAAACCGAGCGCCTGCTTAATCTTCTGATCGCCCTGCTGGAACGCAGACGCGGGTACAGCAAAGAAGAGCTCCGCGCGCTGATACCTCCCTATAAGGAGGCTCCGAGCGAGGAGGCCTTTAACAGGCTGTTCGAACGGGACAAGGACGACCTGCGCGAAATGGGCATTCCGGTCCAAACTTTCACCGAGGATGCCTTCTTTGACCTGGACTCTGGTGTTACGCGCTACCGCATCGACCGCGAAACCTATCGGCTTCCCGAGCTCGCCTTCACTCCGGAGGAATCGGCTGTGCTTTCGCTGGCTTCGCGCATATGGCAGCAGGCCTCGCTTGGCTCCGCTGCTGCCAGGGCAGTTCGCCGGCTGGACGTTCGCGGCGCCCTTGCGGAAGGCGATTCCCTGATCGGAATTGAACCCCGAATCCGCACGGCTGAGCCAGCCTTCGACGAGCTGCTGAAGGCCGTCATGGACAGGTATCCGGTGTCGTTCGAATACCGGGCGGCCAGTTCGGGCGAAGTGTCGGTACGGCGGGTCGAACCATGGGGTTTGGGCAACCGGTTCGGCCATTGGTACCTGGTGGGCAATGACCTTGACCGTGGAGACGAACGCACCTTCCGCTTGACGCGGATAAGTTCGAAGGTCAAGAAGCTCTCCGGCACATACCTCGTTCCCGAAGAGTTCGCCATGCGCTCGGCGCTGGAGTCGCTGGTACCCGACAGGCAGCAGGGCACCGCCACCGTGCTCCTTCGGCAAGGACACGCACATTCTCTTCGGACCGCCGCATCGACTGTGGCTGCAGGGCCGAGCGGCTGGGACACCGTGACTTGCACGTTCGGCGACATTGAGACGTTTGCCGAAGAGGTTGCCTCGCATGGCGCGAATGCCTATGCGGTAGATCCGGTCGAGCTGAAAGACGCCGTCATCCGGCGTTTCAATGGCGCGCTAGCGTCGCTGACCCAAGCGCCGTCGTACGATCTCGGCACCGCAGCGAGACCTTCACGGACAAAATCTTCGTCCTTGGACCGCCTTCCGCGGCTCCTCGATCTGGTGTCCTATGTGAGCGCCCATCCAGGTGCTCCTCTGAACGAGACGGCAGAGAAGTTCGGAGTGAGCCCGGATCAACTGGGTAAGGATCTCAGCCTCCTTTTTGTCTGCGGGGCTCCCGGCTATGGGCCGGACCAGCTGATCGATGCCTATTGGGAGGACGGCTCCATCTATATCGGCAACGCCGACGAGATAGCCCAGCCCATTCGGTTGAGTATCGACGAAGCATTGTCCCTCGTGGTGGGCCTGCAGGCATTGGAAACCGTTCCGGGAGTGGGGGAGCGGCCCGCACTGCGCAGCGCGTTGAGCAAACTGCTGGACGCGACCGGCGGCGACCATGGCATGCACCGTGCCATTGCTGCGGACTTCGACGCCGATGCCCGGACGGAGGAAGTCCTCGCCCTGCAGGATGCTGTGGCTGCCGGTGAGACGCTCACGATTGAGTATCTGGTTCCTTCCCGGGATGAGATGACGGTTCGGGAGATCGACCCGGTACAGGTGTTCGCTGTCGATGGCCATTGGTACACAGAAGCGTGGTGCCACGGCCAACAGGCAATCCGGCAGTTCCGGGCAGATAGAATCCGCTCGCTGCGCAGGACCGGGCAGTACTTCCAGCAGCCCGAGGCGCGCAGTTCGCAATTTCCCCAGGCGCTCTTTACCCCTAGAGACACTGACGAACTCGTGGTGTTGAAGATCTCATCGCGATTGGCCGAGCTCGCCGAGCACTACAACGCCCAACGCCGCGTCCTTCTGGACAACGGCGACATTGTGGCGGAGATTCGCCTGGGTTCGACGGCGATCATCACACCTCTGGTAGCCCGTCACGGCGGTGAGGTTGCTGTCCTCGAGCCTGCGAGCCTCGCGCTGGCTGCCCGTGAGTGGCTTGCGGCTGCGCTGGAGCTGTATTCGGAAAATTCAAAGCTGGACGGACTAGACTCGTAAGCATGTCATGGTGGTTCTGGATCCTGCTCTGGGTTGCGCTTTGCGCCCTCGCACTGCTCTTCGTCGTTTACCTGGGTTTCCGGCTGTTCCGCCAGCTGAAGGCAACTCTGCAGGATTTCGAGGTGGCGGCGGGAAAGCTCGGGTCGGGATTCGATGTGTCCGATAACGGCCCGGCGGCCGAGCCACGCACCATTGTTCCGGGAGTCTTTCTTGACCCGGCGGAGGCACGGGAAATCTACGTTATGGGGAAGGCGGAACGGCGCGAGGCCAGACGGCTCAAACGCGTAGCCAGACGGGCTGCCCGCGGACAGAGGCAGTCACTCAGAGACGTCAGACTTTCATAACGTAGGATGTATTCGAAACGAAAGGAACCACCCAATGGGACGACTCTTCGATAACCCCTGGACAATCATCATTCTCGTCATCATTGTCCTGCTGCTCTTCGGGGCTCCGAAGCTCCCGGGCCTCGCCCGCAGTGTTGGGCAGTCGATGCGAATCTTCAAGTCTGAAGTCAAGCAGATGAAGGACGAAAACCCGTCCAAGGATGACGCTGACGACGACGCCGTTGAAGGCCGCGTGGTTAATCCGCCCCGGAACCAGAACAACCGCGACCAGGCACCGAACGCGAACGGCGGAACGCCGCCCAGCCAGCAGTAAGGCCAATGTCTCGAACCAAAGGCCGTAAAGCCAATCCAGAAGGACGGATGGCGCTCAAGGAGCACATCAAAGAATTCCGGAACCGGCTGATTGTATCCGGCATTGCTATTCTTTTGGGCGCCATCGGGGGGTGGTTCCTTTACGACCCGGTAATGGTCGCGGTCCAGCAACCGCTGATCGAAATCTCGTCCGTTGAGGGCCGCCGGGCGGAAATCAACTACGGCAGCGTGGGGTCTCCCTTTGACCTGAAGATACAGGTCTCGCTGTTTCTGGGATTCCTTGTTAGCTCACCGGTCTGGATTTACCAGATCTGGGCCTTCATCACTCCCGGACTGAAGCAGAAAGAGCGCCGCTACACACTCGGTTTCATGGTGGCCGCAGTGCCCTTGTTTCTGCTCGGCATCTACTTTGGCTGGATTGTGCTGCCTGAAATCGTCAAGGTTCTCACCATGTTCACCCCCGTGGGAGGCGTGAACCAGATCCTGGCAACGGACTACCTGACCTTTGTCATGCGGATGTTCCTGTCCTTGGGCGTGGCTTTCCTGCTGCCCGTGGTCCTGGTCGGCGTCAACTTCGCCGGCCTTGTCAGCGGACGGCAAGTCATCAAGAGCTGGCGCATCGTCGTCTTCGTCGTGTGTGTGGTTGCCGCGATGGCAGCGCCCGGCCCGGATGCCATGTCCATGTTTCTGCTGGCGGGCCCGCTGCTGGCCCTGTTCTTCGTCGCCGTCGGCGTTTGCCTTCTCAACGACAAGCGGCGTGCACGGAAAAAGAAGGAACGCGAGGAGGAAGTGGAAGCGTCTGCAGACAAGGCAACGCCGCTGACTGATCTTGAGGGTCCCGCGGAAGCCTGAATCGGTGGAAGCGCTCTTCCGCCGCTAATACCATTAGGCTTCTAATATGAGTTCCCCATCCGATCGGTACAGGGCGGCAACAGCAAGAGCAGCCCATGCCAAGACCAAGCTCTTCGCGTTTACGCAAACCCTGGGATTCGAACTGGACCCCTTCCAGCGGGAGGCCTGCGAGGCGCTGGAACGGGGCAGGGGAGTGCTGGTGGCTGCGCCGACCGGCGCCGGGAAGACGGTCATCGGTGAATTCGCGGTATACATGGGCCTGCAGCGAGGCCTGAAGGCCTTCTACACCACGCCTATCAAAGCGTTGAGCAACCAGAAATACACGGAGCTGGTCCACGTCTACGGTGCCGAACGCGTCGGGCTACTGACCGGCGATGTCTCCATCAATCCGAACGCGGATGTGGTGGTGATGACCACTGAAGTGCTGCGCAATATGCTCTATGCCAATTCCCAGACACTGGACGAGCTGGCCTACGTGGTCATGGATGAGGTCCATTATCTGGCCGACCGTTTCCGCGGCGCAGTCTGGGAAGAAGTCATCATCCACCTGCCCAGCAGCGTGCAGCTGGTATCGCTGTCGGCCACCGTTTCCAACGCGGAGGAGTTCGGCGCATGGCTTGATACCGTGCGCGGGGATACGGACGTGGTTGTATCGGAACACCGGCCCGTTCCGCTGTGGCAGCATGTGATGGTCGGGCCGGACATCCTGGATCTCTTCGCCTCGGACGTTGCGTTTGATGAGGCGGCGCCGGCCATGTCGGCCGGGACCGGAGCCGCGGACCGCTTCGAGGTAAACCCCGAACTGCTGGAACTGGCCTACTCCGAGCAGAAGCTCAACAGGGCCGCCAACTGGGGTCGCGCTGGAGCACGCCGGGGCAAACGTACACCCACGAGGCCCCAGCAGCCCATGAGCCGAGTGCGCCGGGCTTCACGTCCGCAGGTTATTGCGCGGCTCGATAAAGAGGGCCTGCTCCCGGCGATCACCTTCATTTTTTCGCGGAACGGCTGTGACGCGGCCGTCAGGCAATGCCTGGATGCCGGATTGTGGCTGACAACCGAGGCCGAGCGCGATGTGATCGTCCGGCGGGTGGACGAAGCAGCCCAGGATATACCTGAGGAAGATCTGGGCGTGCTCGATTTCTGGACCTGGCGCGAGGGGCTGGTGCGGGGCCTGGCAGCCCACCATGCCGGCATGTTGCCGACCTTCAAAGAGGTGGTGGAAAAGCTGTTCGCGGACGGACTGGTCAAGGCCGTCTTCTCCACCGAAACGCTGGCCCTGGGCGTGAATATGCCCGCCCGAACGGTGGTGTTGGAAAAGCTGGACAAGTTCAATGGCGAAGCCCACGTAAACATCACGGCCGGCGAATATACCCAGCTGACCGGTAGGGCAGGCCGCAGAGGTATCGACGTCGAGGGCCATGCGGTGGTCCTGTGGCAGCCGGGAACGGATCCTGCGGCGGTGGCCGGTCTTGCCTCGCGCCGCACCTATCCGCTTAATTCCAGCTTCCGCCCGACCTACAATATGTCGATCAATCTCATCGCCCAGTTCGGCCGGCCAAGGGCTCGCGAAATCCTGGAAACCTCCTTTGCCCAGTTCCAAGCGGACAGGTCTGTGGTTGGCCTGGCGAAGCAAGTGCGCAGCCGGGAAGAGTCTCTGGCCGGGTACGCCAAATCCATGACGTGCCATCTCGGCGACTTCACTGAGTACGCGCGGTTGCGGCGGGAGCTGAAAGAGGTGGAAACCCAATCGGCAAAGTCCCGGACCCGGCACTTGCGTTCCGCGGCCGCCGCTTCCCTCGAACGCCTGCGACGGGGCGACATCATCGATATTCCCGGCGGCCGAAGCGAGGGATACGCCGTGATCCTGACCCCGGATGCGTCCGGCTTCGAGCCGCGGCCCACAGTCTTGACGATGGACAAGCAGATTCGGCGAATTTCGGCGCAGGATCTCGAAGGGCCGGTCGAGGTCCTCTCCACTATCCGGGTGCCGAAGACGTTCAACAGCCGCAGCCCCAAGGAACGCCGTGATCTGGCGTCGTCGCTGCGTAACGCGTTGCATGAAAACAGGCCGCCTCGGAGGGGAAGCGACAGGCAGAGTTTTGCGCTGCCGGGTTCGGAACGGCAGGAACAACAGATCACGGAGCTGCGCCGGAAACTTAGGTCCCACCCCTGCCATGGCTGCAGCGACCGCGAAGACCATGCCCGCTGGTCCGAACGCTGGTGGAAGCTCCGGCGGGAGACGGACCAGTTGATGGGGCAGATCCAAGGCCGTACCAATACCATTGCGAAAACTTTTGACCGCGTCTGCGACCTGCTGGACACCTATCACTACCTCGAAACTCATCCGGACGGAAGAGTCACAATCAGTACGGCCGGCAACAGACTCCGCCGGATTTACGGCGATCGCGACCTGCTCGTGGCGTTGTGTATTGAAAACGGTGCTTTTGAAGATCTGGACGCCGCCGAATTCGCCACTTTTGTCTCCTGCTTGGTTTTCCAAGCCAAACGGGAGGAGACCGGAATTCGTCCGAAAATGCCGAGCGTGTCGCTGGAAACAGCGGTCGATATTGCGGTTAAAGAGTGGTCGGTCCTGACCGACAGGGAGGAACAGCACAAGCTGCCTCTCAGCGGCGAACCAGAACTTGGCCTCATCTGGCCCATGTACAAGTGGGCGCAGGGACGGTCCCTGCTGGCCGCCCTCCAAGGGACTGAACTCGCGGCAGGAGATTTCGTGCGTTGGGCCAAACAGGTCATCGATCTGCTTGACCAACTGGTCAAGGTGCCCGACATCGACCCCAGGATGGCGACACTCAGCCGGCAGGCAATCGTTCTGGTCCGGCGCGGTGTGGTCGCATATTCCGCAGTAGCCGAATAGGGAAGCCGTTCATCAGAACGGCGACTGGTCCACTGCACGGCCCGATCGTCGGCACTGCGCCAACGGATTCCAGTGATGAACTTTTTTTGTTGATTTACCTTTGATTGGAGTTTCATGAGTGAGTCCCAGCTGCCCGAACGCGCGGCAGCATCCGGTCTTTCGCTGTACCGCAACGGGTCCGTTTACAGTCCTGCGGATCCCTACGCCACCGCAATGCTGGTCGACGGCGGAACGGTAGCCTGGATCGGCTCCGAAGAGGCAGCCACGTCAATCGCGGACAGCAAGATGGAGATCATCGACCTGCAGGGCCGGCTTGTCGCCCCGGGGTTCGTGGATTCGCATGCGCATGTCACAGACGCCGGCCTGGCTCTAACCTCGCTCGACTTGTCCCGTTGCAACTCCTTGGCCGAACTCCTCGACACCGTTGCCGGCGCTGCGGGTTCAGGCAAGTCCCCGGTCCTCGGGCATGGCTGGGATGAGAGCCGCTGGCCCGAAGGCCGGCCGCCGACAGCTGACGAACTTGAGCGCGCCGGCGGGGGACAGGACGTGTACCTCAGCCGGGTTGACGTGCACTCGGGAGCCGTTTCCGCCTCGTTCGCCGCAAGGCTCGGGTTGCAGGCTGAGGAAGGCTGGGACGGCAAGGGACGGGCCCGTTCCCGCGCACTCCAACTGGTCCGCTCAGCGGCGCATAACCCATCGGCCGCCCGCCGGAGGGAGGTACAGCGTCTGGCCTTGAACCACGCCGCCTCGCGAGGGTATGTGGCACTGGCGGAAATGGGTGCCCCACATATTGCTCCGGCCGAGGACCTGCTGGGATTGATTGCACTAGCGGACGACGAACACCGTTCGCTTCCCAGGATCCTTCCGTACTGGGGCCAGCTAGCGGAGTCGGCGGAGCAGCTGCAAGATATCCTGCAGCTGTTCGGACACAAACTCAAGGGTCTGGCCGGCGACCTCAACATTGACGGGTCCATCGGCTCACACACGGCCTGTGTGCACGGCGGCTACCAAGACCGGCCTGGCGAAGCGGGAGAGCTATTCCTCACCGTGGAGCAAGCCGCCCGGCACCTCGAACTCTGTTCCATTGAGGGGATCCAAGGCGGCTTCCACGTCATTGGTGACGCAGCGCTCGACCTGGCCATCGAGGCTCTGCAGGTTGCAGCCGACCGCGTGGGAAGTGCCGCGGTCCGCTCGGCCCGGCACCGGTTCGAGCATGTCGAGATGATGTCGTCCGGGGCAGTCGACCGGTTGCTGGAATTCGGAATCACTGCCAGCATGCAGCCGCTCTTCGACGCCTATTGGGGCGGCACGAACGGGATGTACGCATCCCGGCTCGGAGCGCAGACATCCCTAGGTATGAATGCCATCGGGACACTCCAGACGGCAGGCGTTCCAGTCTGCCTGGGATCGGACGCACCAGTCACTGAGCAGAGCCCATGGGCGACGGTAAAAGCTTGTCTGGAACATCACAACCCGGAACAGCGGATCTCGGCACGGGCTGCTTTCCTTGCCCATACCAGAGCCGGCTGGCGGGCGGCGCGAGAGCCCAACCCCATGCAGGGCCAGTTGGCCCCCGGCACACCGGCCACGTTCGCCGTGTGGGATGTGGCCGAGCTCTCCATCCAGACGGCCGACAGCAGAGTTTCGTCCTGGAGCACGGACGCGCGGGCCGGCACACCCATGCTGCCCTCGCTGGACACCGACGCCCTGCCCGTATGTTCGCGCACGGTGGTGGACGGGTACGTAATCTACGACGGAGACCTTCACCCGGCTTCCTGATGGTGCACGGGCCGGTGGCCCGACGGAATAGCTGGAAAATACTCTCCAAGGCGGGCGTATTCCGACTTGCCGTACTGACCTGCAGAAATGGGAGAATGCGCAGGTCAAGGCCACATTGACACCCAGTCCTGACCACGTAAGCTTTTAGCTCAATGGGTCGTTTTTAGATAAGCCAATGGCCCAGGCCGGGCTCCGGACCAGACCGGTGCACGTCGGCGGCAGAGTAAGATTCTGCCCGGGGGCTGGATGTCCGGTGCTTCCAACGGGTAGGTTTGCGCGTCAGTAGAAAACAGGTTCCGTCCGCTTCGTGGATCCGGTTCCTGGCCCGAAGGCGCGCGAACCTACCCTCTTTTCTGCCGACGCTGTCCGCTCTGCGCGACTGGACCAAGGAACGATGACATATACTGGACCGTTGGCGTTCGGCCGGTCCCGCGGACATGCCCGCGCCATACTATGCGGCAACAGTAGCGAGATCGAAAGGCAGCTGAGTGCGGGTCCTGACCATCATTCCGACGTACAACGAGATTGAGTCCCTGCCTCGAACCTTGGACCGGCTCCGGGCCGTAGCCCCCGCCACAGACGTCCTGGTCGTCGATGACAACTCTCCCGATGGCACCGGAGCGGCGGCGGACGCGGCAGCTGCAGCAGACAGCGCCGTCCATGTCCTGCACCGGCAGGGCAAGGAAGGACTGGGCGCAGCCTACATCGCCGGATTCCGTTGGGGTCTCGACGCGGGCTATGACGTTCTGGTCGAAATGGATGCCGACGGTTCCCACCAGCCCGAAGAGTTGCAGCGTCTGCTGGATGCCCTGGATCGCGGTGCGGACATGGTCAAAGGCTCGCGGTGGATCCGGGGAGGCAAGGTCGTCAACTGGCCGCTGCACCGGAAGCTGCTCTCACTCGGCGGCAGCTTGTATTCGCGGATCCTGCTCGGCGTCCAGGTCAAGGACATAACCGGTGGCTTTAATGCTTTCCGTGCGGAGACGCTGAAGAAGATCGATCTCGAATCGGTCGAATCCGTCGGCTACTGCTTCCAAGTGGACCTGACCTGGAAGACGCTCAAGGCCGGACTCGACGTCCGGGAAGTACCGATCACTTTCGTGGAACGCGAATTCGGGGACTCGAAGATGAGTGGCGGTATCGTACTTGAATCGATCATCCTTGTCACGAAATGGGGACTCCGTTCCCGCTGGCGCAAGCTGACCGGTAAGGCTTAAACGCTGAGGGAGGAGACCGTTTCCGGTCTCCTCCCTCAGCTATGCCTCTTTTAGGCGGAGCGGCGTTCACCGCGGCGTTCACGCAGAATGTTCAACCGGTCCTCGAGGATCTGCTCCAGTTCTTCGACCGAGCGGCGTTCCAGCAACATATCCCAGTGGGTCCGGACGGCCTTTTCATTGCTGTCGTCCGGCTTTTCGCCATTGACGAGCAACGCTTCCTTGCCGGTCTTGGAAACCCAGGTCGGGGGGATCTCAGCCTCAGCGGCGAAGGTAACAAAGACCTGTTCGCCATCCTCGCAACGGTATTCCACGCGTTGACGCGGCGCCGGCTCGACACCGGATTCCGTCTCCATGCTCTGCGCTCCGAGACGCATACCCCGCAGGCTACGATCGCTCATGATCTCTCCCTCTTGTCTTATGGTGGGGCGGTGAAATGCACCGTCCCGGCATGACCCGCACTACCTTCAACGCTTCCGGACCATCAACTGTTCCCGGTCGGCAGCGGGCATCAGCTTCGCGGCAAACAACCAATTATAGTCCGGAATGGCCGCATGGGTAAAGGCGAACATTTCACAGCAGGCCTCGAGTCGAACTGGCGCGGTCTTCGCCCGGACCGCCGTCGGCACCATCAGAGCTTGACCCGTCGGGCGTCGCAGCCCCCAAGACACTGCCGATACCTTTGAGCGCCTCGCCGACTTCGCTGGGGATGATCCACAATTTGTTGGAGGATCCGTCCGCGAGCTTGGGCAACGTCTGAAGGTACTGGTACGCGAGCAGTTTCTGGGTCGGATTGCCTTTGTGGATGGCATCGAAGACCTTCTGGATCGCCTGCGATTCACCGTCGGCACGGAGAATCGCTGCTTTGGCATCTCCCTCAGCTTTGAGGATGGCGGCCTGTCGTTCACCTTCAGCGGTGAGGATCTGTGACTGCTTTACACCTTCCGCTGTCAGGATGGCCGCCCGCCGGTCCCGGTCTGCACGCATCTGCTTTTCCATGGAATCCTGGATGGAGTGCGGCGGGTCGATCGCCTTGAGCTCCACCCGCGAAACGCGGATACCCCAGCGGCCGGTAGCCTCATCCAGTACACCGCGCAGCTGGCCGTTGATCTGGTCCCGGGAGGTCAGCGCCTCTTCAAGGTTCAGCCCGCCCACGACGTTTCGCAGCGTGGTAGTTGTCAGCTGTTCGACGGCCTGGATGTAGTTGGCGATCTCGTACGTCGCGGCACGGGGATCGGTCACTTGGAAATAGATGACCGTGTCAATGGATACGACGAGGTTGTCTTCGGTAATAACGGGCTGCGGCGGAAACGACACGACCTGTTCGCGCAGATCCAGCAGGGGCAGGAGCCGGTCAACGAACGGGATCAGGATGGTCAATCCGGGGTTGAGTGTGCGCTGGTACTTGCCCAAACGTTCGACTACGCCCGCACGCGCCTGCGGAATGATCCGGACGGCGCGAACCAACACAATGAACACGAAAATGATCAGGACCAGCAGCACTATCCAGATGCCGATATTGGTATCCATAGCTCCCCTTCAGTTGTTATTCGCATCAGCCGTTGGACCGGATGCTGAGCCATCCGTGAGGCTGAGTGCGTTGATGCGCCGGTGGGATGTTTGCCCGGCTTACTGCGCCGGATAAGGGCCCGGTTCCGCGGCAGGGTAGACGACGGCGGTGGCCCCTTCGATGCGTGCCACGGCTACCCGGGCGCCCGCGGGGATTGGCGAGCCGTCGCTCGAACGTGCCGTCCAGGTGTCGCCACCGATCTTGACCATGCCTGAGTGGTCCGTGACCGGCTCCAGTGCCATGGCCGATTCGCCAATCAACCGGTCGACGTTAGTGGCCTGGTCACGGGGACCGCGACGCAAATGGCGTAGCCCTATGGGCCGCACCACGAGAACCATGAGCAGCGCAACGACGCAGAATACGACCACCTGGATCCAGAACGGCCAGCCGAGCAATGCGGTAAATAAGGCGATCAGCGCCCCGAAGGACATCATGACGAAGAATAGGTCGAGCGTCATCATCTCGACGATCGCCAGAATAAGGAACAGGGCCAGCCAGAGGACCCAGCTGTTGATGACGAGCCATTCAAACATCAGTTCCCCCTGTTGCAGGTAGACACGCGGGACCACGAATCTGCCACAGAGGACATGTGGTCCACAGCACCATCATGCCCGATTTGCCTGCATTTGTGGCCCTTTCCAGCCCGAACTTCGCTGTTACACGGAAACTGTGGCCAACTCGTGACCACAGCAGGCGCAGTACGAGCAACGGACCCTGCGTCCGACGACGCTAGCGGGCACTCTTTCGGAAAACGCTGAGGGTAAATCGGGCTTCGACTGCCAGCGGTGTCTCCGGTTCCGGGAGCACAGTCGCTCCATCAACCTGCTCAAGAGCTGTGCCGGCATGGTGGGCGTTCGGACCCATCATCACCACATTCCGCATATCTTCACCCTTGAGCTGCATAGGCACCGACAGGGAGTCCGCGGACACCGGTGTGAAGTCCTGCGCCAGGGAAGCGGCGAGCTTGTCCGACTTGTCCTCGTCCACGGCGAGCAGGGGGAGCCGTGCCCTCAGGGCGTCGAGGTGTCCGGGCGCCGGGGTGACCACTAGCAGGTGGCCGCCCGGTTTGAGGATCCGTGCATATTCTTCGGCATTGCGCGGAGCGAATACGTTGATGATCAGATCGACGACACCGCCGGCCAGGGGAAGCGGCCGCCAGAGATCCCACACCAGGCACAGCGCCTGCGGAACGGAACGCGCTGCGCGGCGGAGGGCAAACTTGGACAGATCCAGCGCCACCGCTCTGGCGGCAGGCACGGCTCCAACGGCGGCAGTCAAATAGTGCCCGGTGCCGGCCCCGGCATCGACGATGACCGGCCGTTCAACGCCTTCCAACAGTCCCGAGACGGTTCCGGCAACCTGCCGGAGCAACGGGTCATAATGCCCGTCATCAAGGAAGGCGGATCTGGCCGCAACCATCTCTGCGGTGTCCGGAATGAAAGACGTGCCGCGTCCAGTGAGCAAGTTGATGTACCCCTGTTTGGCGCCGTCGAAGCGATGGCCTGCCGCACAGCTGATCCCACCTGCAATCGAGCCTTCGTTGGGCCGCATGTCTTCCGCACACACCGGGCACAGCAGGAGGTCGACGCATTCCAAGGGCACGCTGAGTGAAGGCATAAACCGATCCTAGCGAGACGGCGGCCACCTGCGTTACCGAAAGGTGACTCGCCCAAGCACCTGGCGTGAGACTAAGCTCACAAAGATGAAGTCTGAAGAGATTGTTTTACTTAATTCCGTTTCCGCGCCGACGGTCCATCCCGAGGGGGAACGCGCGGTGGTGTCCGTTACCCGCCCGGACTTCGCTGCCGACGCTTATGTCGGACAGTTGTGGGAGATACCGCTGAACAACGACGGCGGTGCACCGCGCCGCGTGACCCGCGGCTTCCGCGATATCGCCCCGAAATTTGCGCCCGACGGGGGCACTTTGGCTTTCCTGCGCGCTGCACCCGGGGAAGCGCCCCAGCTTTTCGCCGTCGAGGGCAGGGGAGGGGAACCAGTCCAGCTGACTGACCGGAAGCTCGGTGTTTCCGGCTTTGCGTGGTCGCCGGATTCGGCGTGTCTGGTCTTTGCCGCACCGGTACCAGAAGAAGGACGTTACGGCACCGTGGAGGGACTCGGCCCCGACGCGGAGGACGCCCGGCTGATCACCGGCTATAAGTACCGCCTGAACGGAGCCGGGTACACCAACGACAAGCGCGCCCAGCTCTTCCGCCTGGCTGCGCCCGACCTGCAGGCCGAACCGCCGATAACCCCGACAGGCCGGGCGAAGAAGCAGGCTGAAGATGAGGGCCGTAAATTCCAGCCGGTGCCGGAGCCTGTCCAGCTGACCCACGGAGCGGCGGACCATCAGCCGCCGCGGTACTCAGCCGACGGCGGCCGCATCTACTTCAGCGCCGCCCTGCATGCAGAGGCCGACAGCGATTTGGTCTCGGACATCTACTCCATCGACACGGACGGACTGGATCTGCGCAAGCACACGAACCTGCGGGATCAGCCGGCGCAGCGCATTACCGCCGACCTACCGGCGCCCAGTCCCGACGGCCGCTGGCTCTTCTTCCTCGGGAATGAACTCGGCGAAAGCGGCACGGACTTCGTGGCACGAAACACCGGCCTCTACGTGGCGCCCACGGACACCAGCGCTCCGGCCCACAGGTTGACCGACGCCGAGACCATCGACCTGAGCGCAACCAGCGGTGAGCTGGTCGCGGTGGCCGATGACGCCGTCGTCGTTATGAACAGCACGCGCGGATCCGTGGAACTGCTGCGCGTGAGTGCCGCGGGAGAGTTGCAGGTTCTGGTGAACGGCCAACGCCAGGTGACCGGGGCAGGCAGCGCGGCCGGATCGCTTGTCGTGAGTTTCACCGATCCCGGTACCGCCGGGGATGTGGGGCTCGTGACCCCGGAGGGCCTGCATGTCCGCACCGATTTTTCCGCTGCCCTGCGCGCTGCATCGCCGCTGGCGAAGCTGCGGGAGGAGACCTTCACCGCCGCCGACGGGTACCCGGTGCACGGCTGGGTGCTGCTGCCAGAGGGGGAGGGCCCGAATCCGGTACTGCTGAACATCCACGGCGGACCCTTTGCCCAGTACGGCTGGGGGCTTTTCGACGAGGCCCAGGTCTACGTGGAGGCCGGATATGCCGTGCTGATGTGCAATCCACGCGGCGCCGCCGGCTACGGGCAGGCGCATGGCCGGGCCATCAAGGAAGCCATGGGTACGGTGGATCTGGTGGACGTGCTCGCGTTCCTGGAGGGTGCGCAGGAGAAGTATCCGCAGCTGGACCGCGACCGGGTGGGTGTGATGGGCGGTTCCTACGGCGGCTACCTCACCGCCTGGACAATCTCCCAGGACCACCGTTTCGCGGCCGCGATCATTGAGCGCGGCTACCTGGATCCGCCGTCGTTCGTGGGATCCAGCGACATCGGCTGGTTCTTCTCCGGCGAATACACGGGGACCGATGAGGAGGGCATCCGCAGCCAGAACCCGTTTGCCCAGATCGGCAACGTCAGGACGCCGTCGCTCATCATCCACTCGGAGGAAGACCTGCGTTGCCCGCTGGAACAGGCCCAGCGGTACTACGTGGCGCTCAAGCAGCACGGTGTGCCGGCCGAACTGCTGATTTTCCCCGGGGAGAACCACGAGCTTTCGCGCGCCGGGACGCCGTGGCACCGCAAGCAGCGGTTCGACGAGATCCTGCGCTGGTGGGCCACCTACCTGCCCACTGCCCGGAACCAAGCCGGGCAGCCCGAGCGGTCGGGCGAAACCGCGGAACTGGAACCGGCCGCCGGCTGAACTCAGAAGCGCAGTTCCTGGCGGGCGTGCTCGATGGTCGGCTGCCCCCAGCGGCTGCTGTATTCCGCGCTGGTGCACAACGAGCGGGTGGCGGCCTTGTCGATGTAAACCACGCCGTCAAGGTGGTCCGTTTCGTGCTGCACAATGCGTGCCGGCCAGCCGGTGAACTCTTCGGTCCTGACCGTTCCGTCCGCGCGGAGATATTCGAGTTCCACTATCCGGTGACGCTCCACGACGGCCTGGTAGCCGGCAAAGGACAAACAGCCTTCAAAGAACGACGCCGTGTACTCGCCGATGGTGCGGACGTGCGGGTTGATCGCGGCAAAGTACGGCAGCGGTTGCCGTTGGCGTGCGCCAGCTATCTCGGGCCCCACGGTGGCTGGATCTTCCAATACCGCCAGGCGCAAGGGGATGCCGATCTGCGGTGCCGCGAGGCCGACCCCCGGTGCGGCATGCATGGTCCGGCGCATCAGCTCCAGCAGGGCCTGGAGTTCGGCGTCCTCGATCTGGCCGTCATAGGGAACCGCAGCCTGCCTCAGGACCGGGTGTCCCAGCTGGACGATCTGCGGCAGCTGCTCCCGCTCCAGCGCTGCTGCCACTGCTGCGCGGATGTCGGCTGCCCTCAGTCCTGACACGATGCGTTTCTCCGTCCGTTCCGGTAATGTCCGTCAGCCTTGATCCTATCCACGTCCCAGGCGACCGGCGCCCTGGGCGGAGGCTGCTTTGGGCGGAGGCTGCCAGGCACTGGCTCCGGCGCATTGCTCAGGCGCGTTTGCTCAGGCGCTGCTGGAACAGCCGGTCCGGTAGCGGGCTTCCAACACGCCCTGCGGATCTGCGGCGGCGACTTCCACGGTCATCGATCCCGTTTCGGCCCGGTCCACGGTGATGGCAATGGTCGCCTCGGAGTGATCCGGGTCCTCCTGACAGCGGACAGGCTGCAAGGCGGCAGGTACGGACAGGCTGTCCCCGGGGCTGAGCCGCGTTCCGCCGGCCCTGTCCGGCACCCAGTCCGTGCCACCGCTGAAGCGCGGTGAGTACAGGGTCACGGCAAGGACAAGCACGGTTGCCTCGGACTTGTTCGCCACTGTCAGCAGCACAACGTCGTCGTCGTCGTTGGTGCCGTCCGCGGCCCCAACAGACGCGCTGAGCTGCTCGACGGTGGCCGGAGGCCCGTCCTGCTGGATGGATTGGCCGCCGGACGGATCCGGGGATGCGGCGTCGCGGGGAGATTCCGGAGCGCCGGAGCTGCAGGATGCCAGCGAAAAAACCGCCACCAGAAACAGCAGGAATGTCCGCCAGCTCCTGCCCTGTAACGGCAGGAGCTGCCGGTCCGTCCACATGCAGCCATCGTACGTTCAAATCACGAGGGCGGCGACGTCGATTAAGGTAGACAGTGGACCGTTGAAGCACCGCACGAACCTGGTTAGACCGATCCGGACGACGCCGTCGAAGACAGCCGCGGCGTCCCCATGACAGATGGAGACACGATGAGCATGGTCACCAACACGGATATTCAGTCGCCTGCGCTGCCCCTTGCAGACAGCCACGACTTGATCCGTGTACAGGGCGCACGCGAGAACAACCTCAAGGACATCAGCGTCGAGCTCCCGAAACGCCGGTTGACGGTCTTCACGGGTGTCTCGGGCTCGGGCAAAAGTTCGCTGGTCTTCGCCACGATCGCGGCGGAGTCCCAACGCATGATCAACGAGACTTACAGCGCCTTTGTGCAGGGATTCATGCCGACGCTGGCGCGCCCCGACGTCGACTATCTGGAGGGCCTGACAACCGCGATCATTGTCGATCAGGAGCGGATGGGCGCCAACCCGCGCTCCACCGTTGGCACCGCGACCGATGCCAACGCGATGCTGCGCATTCTCTTCAGCCGGCTTGGCGATCCGCATATCGGCTCACCCAATGCCTACTCCTTCAACGTGCCTACGGTGAAGGCCAGCGGAGCGATCACCGTCGAGCGCGGTAACAAGACCAAGGCAGAGAAGGCGACCTTCAACCGGCTGGGCGGCATGTGCCCGCGATGCGAGGGCATGGGCGCCGTCAACGACTTCGATCTGACAGCGCTGTACGACGACACCAAGTCGCTCGCCGAGGGCGCTCTCACGGTTCCCGGGTACAGCATGGACGGTTGGTACGGACGCATCTTCAGTGGTGCCGGCTTGGACATGGACAAGCCGATCGGGAAGTACTCCCCAAAGGAGCTCCACAAACTGCTCTACTCGGAGCCGACAAAGATCAAGGTGGAAGGGGTCAACCTCACCTTCGAGGGCGTGATCCCGAAGATCCAGAAGTCCATGCTCTCCAAGGACGTCGAGGCGATGCAGCCGCACATCCGTGCGTTCGTGGAGCGGGCGGTGACTTTTACAACCTGCCCCGAGTGCGACGGCACCCGGCTGAGCCAGGAAGCCCTGTCCTCAAAGATCAAGGGCAAGAACATCGCGGACCTTTGCGAGATGCAGATCAGCGATCTCGCCGAATGGATCCGGGACCTCGATGAGCCGTCGGTGGCCCCGTTGCTCAACGGGCTGCAGCACCTGCTGGACTCCTTCAAAGAGATCGGACTGGGCTACCTCTCGCTCAATCGGCCCGCCGGCACCCTGTCCGGCGGCGAAGCACAGCGCACCAAGATGATCCGCCACCTCGGGTCATCGCTCACCGATGTCACCTACGTCTTTGACGAACCGACCATCGGCCTGCACCCGCACGACATCGAGCGGATGAACCAGTTGCTGCTGCAGCTGCGGGACAAAGGCAACACGGTGCTCGTCGTCGAGCACAAGCCGGAGACGATCGCGATCGGCGACCACGTCGTCGACCTTGGGCCCGGAGCGGGCACCGCGGGCGGCAGCGTCTGCTTCGAGGGCTCCGTAGAGGGGCTGCGGGGGAGTGACACCATCACCGGCCGCCACCTCGATGACCGGGCGAGCCTCAAGGAAACAGTGCGCCAGTCGTCCGGCGCGCTGGAGGTACGCGGCGCGTCAACACATAACCTCCGGGACGTCGACGTCGACATCCCGCTGGGGGTGCTGTGTGTTGTCACCGGTGTCGCCGGTTCCGGCAAGAGCTCGCTGATCCACGGTTCGGTTGCCGGGCGCGACGGTGTGGTGGTGATCGACCAGGGTGCAATCCGTGGCTCACGGCGGAGCAACCCGGCCACCTACACCGGCTTGCTCGAGCCGATCCGCAAGGCGTTCGCGAAGGCCAACGGCGTGAAGCCCGCGCTCTTCAGCTCCAACTCGGAAGGTGCCTGTCCCACCTGTAACGGCGCCGGCGTCATTTACACCGACCTCGGCGTGATGGCCACTGTGGAATCCACCTGCGAAGACTGCGAGGGGAAGCGGTTCCAGGCAGCAGTGCTCGAATACACGCTGGGCGGCCGGAACATCGCCGAAGTACTCGCAATGTCGGTGACAGAAGCCGAGGGGTTCTTCAACGAGGGCGAGGCACGCACGCCTGCCGCCCACAAAATCCTCGACCGGCTCGCCGACGTCGGACTGGGATACCTCAGCCTCGGCCAGCCCCTCACCACGCTCTCCGGCGGCGAACGGCAGCGGCTCAAGCTCGCCACCCAGATGGCGGAAAAGGGTGACATCTACGTCCTCGACGAGCCGACCACCGGGCTGCATCTGGCCGACGTCGAGCAACTCCTCGGCCTCCTCGACAGACTCGTCGACGCCGGCAAATCGGTCATCGTCATCGAACACCATCAGGCGGTCATGGCGCATGCCGACTGGATCATCGACCTCGGCCCCGGCGCTGGCCACGACGGCGGCCGTCTCGTCTTCGAGGGAACACCCTCCGAGCTTGTTGCCACCCGCGCCGGCCTCACCGGCGAGCATCTCGCCACCTACGTGGGCGCTTGATCTCCAAGGGCGGCGACTACCGTGCTGCGCGTCGTCGCCGCCCCGACTCACGGCGGATTATGGCCGGGGGAGTGGTGGCGCGTCGCCTACCGAATGGCGGCGCTGACATCCCGGACCAGCACCACGACGCGTCCCTCAACCTGCTCGCCATCTGAAGACGGCCCCGCAGCAAATTGCTCAGCAGGTCCTGCGGCCAGGTCAGGCCGCTGGACCATGTGGGGCCACCGACGACGACCGGACTTACAAGGGTGATGCACTAGTTATGTCAAGTTGTGCTGATTTGGGATTATCCAAGCCAACACGCATGGAGTAATGCCTCTGCAGGTTTACTCGTTGAAAACCACGCACGCGGTCAGAAATACGCCCATGCAAAGTAACGCCATCAATCGTCGTCGTTGATCGACTACACGGATCGCACCGTGAATAGCATCAGCAAAGTTCTGGTGTAGGCGTCGCCGTCGGACGGAACCGAAGTTCCCACCGCATCGCCTATATGCCACCGAGCAACGATGGCATTCCGCCACTCCCAGCCGCTCAAATAATTCGCCGATAATCTACATTATGTCAAGTAGTACTTTGGCTATCGCATCTTATGCAATCACTGAGGCTCCCCCTCGTGGTCGCGGGTGGTTCTGAATGAGTGATGAGAAGCCTTGGCACCTTGGAGGCGCATCCGCAGGGTCTGCACGCCCGGGCCATCGAGCTCGTCGAGATAAATTTCGCGGCCGGCCATGCTCATCACCAGAGCAAGGGTCGAACCGGTCACCAAAGGACCGCTACCCGCGGCGAACAGGCCGTCATCTGCCCGCAGCTGCAGGCCGGCGACGTTCGTCCGGCTGGCGACGGTGAAGTTGCGGCGGACGAAAAATTCGGCCACTGGTGTCAACGCCTCGACACTCGGTGCGCGGTGAATCCCCAGGGGCTGGCGGACGTCTTGGGCGTGTACGACGACCTCGCCAAGGTAGGCGGGTATATGTCCGGAAGGTGCCGTTGTATTTTTGACAATAGTATGGAACAAGTCCAGCGTTTCTGCCGGTGTCCGGCCGCACCGCTCCGTCAGCCGACGCTGGTTATGCGCGTCGGGGCGGAAACGCGCGCCGAGCATGCTGCGAAGCCACTGCCACTGGTTCAAGGTGGCAGCGGCCGTGAGGTGGGCCACGACCTGCTCGACATCCCAGTGACCGCACAAAGTGCCGTGCCTCCATTGCTCGGCGCTGAGGCCCGACAGGTCTTCTGCCAGTGCGGCTCGCTCGGCGTGCGCCAACGCCCAGAGCCGGTCGGTCTGCCATCGCGTCATATCGCTTCGTCCACTTCTCCTCGGTGACCCGATTCATGCGCAGTTGATGTGACTGCTGCCGCCGCGACCAGTCGGGATGCGCCGGTGCCTTTGAGCCTCTCTTGGGGCACCAGGCGCCCGGAGAGTGCCAGCAGCAGGTCGATAGAGTCGGCCTCGACCTCGTCACCCTGCCCCCAGCTTGCGCCGGTCTTCCTGTCGATCAGTCGCAATCCTGCTGCCCGTTCGCGTCCGCCTCCAAAGGAGACAGGGGTGCGCAGTTGGTAGGCCAAGGCTTGGGCGACGGCAAGTTCGGGGTAGCATCGATGCCCAGGGGCCGGCGTATATCCTCTCCGTGCACGATGGCCTCGACCAGGCGTGTTGAGAGGTTCGCCGGCGGTGTGCGCCTGAGGAATGCAGCTTCCTGTAGCGCGCCGAGTGTGTCCTGCGGATCCTCCCGCTTCTCTCGGGCAATGCCGTTCACATTTGCCCGGTCGAAGTCCATGCGGGCAATCAGCAGGTCACGGACGAAGGAGACCCGGCCGGTCAGTGCCGTGTCGACCAGATGCGCGAGGACATCGTGGATATCCCATCCCGGGCAGAGAGACGAGACGCGCCACTGGTCGTTGCGCAGCTCAGTGAGATCAGCCGCGAGCCGCCGCCTTTCGGAATGCACAATTTGCCAGATCGCTGCCGCGGACTTGCGCATGTCGGCTCCTTCTCGGGATTAGGTCGATCACCGCTCCTTGGCACTCTAATACTGAAGCGGCCTGCCGAGGAAGGCACTCTCGCCGGCACTCCCCCTATGGCGCTGCCCGCCACCTGCGTCACTCGCCGCTTCTCGGGAAGGCTGATGCGATGAAGCCCTCCGCCGGATACGCGACGATCCCCTCTACCAGCTTCAGGTCCTGCCGATCCTCGAGAAATGTTTCGTTGCCTTGCCTCCTGACGCCGGGCAGACCAGCATCCAGACTTCGTGACAACGCCGGTGTGCAACAGGCAGTGCATGAGCTTCAAGCTCCCCCACAGCCAGATGTCCTTGCCGCTCTGCTCCTTGATCTCCCTGATGGTGCCGTCCGGGTCCCGCGTCACGGTCTGCGGCAGGAAAGACGACGAAGGCCGGGTGGGTTGGTCTCCCCCAAGAGGTCAGTGACCGCGTGGTATTCGGCCCTATTTTTGCGACGATCCACGTTCGATTCCGCGGCATGCGCGGGATATAGGAGGCACTTGATGGCGTGGCCCGCTGATCGGGAGGACGCAATTGCCCGCCTCAGAGCTGGCCGTCGTAGCTTTCACGCAGGGCCAGGGCGGTGAACTTCCAGCCCTCGATAATCCGTGCCAAATCGTTCCCGCTAGCCGACCTGCCCAGCTCGTTGATCAGTTCCACTTCAGCCTCCATGAAAATGGCCATCCCGTCGGCATAGGCGATCAGCTCCCGGATTTTTTCCTGTGGCAGGGAGGGTGGCTCGGGCGGCCGAGGCATCTCGATCATGCTCGCAATCTTGCCAGATGCACTGTCGAAAGATCAGGTTCTTTGCCGGATCGTGACCGAGCCCCGGCCAAGGGGACCACCGGCGTCCGCTCTTGGATGGCGCCCACGGGCTGCGTCGCGTCGTGGAGCACCGCGCCCTATCATTCCGCGACGCGCAAGCCGTAGACTGGGCGTGTCGCGGGCAATGACGCCGGCCATCATTCTCTCCGCCACCTGTTGACCGAATACCCGGCGGTCGGCCCTCCCCGCGCGAGCCCGTCGCTTCCGGACGAAGGAGTCGTCGTGAACGCCAGACCGACAGAGACCGGCCGCATGACCCCTCAACAGCGCAGGGTGGCAGGGGCTACCATGATCGGCACTACGGTGGAGTGGTACGACTACTTCATCTATGCCAACGCCGCCGCCCTGGTCCTCGCCCCGCTGTTCTTCTCCCCGCTACAGGGAACCATGGCTTCGATCGTCTCGTTCGCCACCGTCGGCATCAGCTTCCTGTTCCGCCCCCTCGGAGCCGTCATCATGGGCCGGGTGGGCGACAGGTATGGCCGCCGGGTAGTGCTGATCATCACCTTGATCCTCATGGGTCTAGGTACCACGCTCATCGGCGTCCTGCCTACGTACGCCACAATCGGGGTGTGGGCCCCGATCCTGCTGGTGTTCCTGCGCATCGTCCAGGGATTCTCCGCCGGCGGAGAATGGGGCGGGGCGGCGCTGATGGCTGTCGAACACGCCCCGGCCGAACACCGCGGCAAGTTTGGAGCCTTTCCGCAGCTGGGCGTTCCCGCAGGGATGCTTCTGGCCTCCGGGGTCACAGCCGTCTTCGCCGCCACGCTCACCGACGAGCAGTTCCTGGCCTGGGGCTGGCGGGTGCCATTCCTGCTGAGCTTCGTTCTGATCCTGATCGGCCACTACATCCGCACCCGGGTCGAGGAATCTCCGGTGTTCCATGAGCTGGAGGCCACGAAACAGACTGAGACCGCGCCGCTGTCCACCCTCTTCCGCCATCACCCTAAGAAGGTTATCCAGGCCACGCTCATCTTCATGGGCAATAACGCTGCCGGCTACATGCTCACCGGCGGCTTCATCCTGGGCTACGCCACTAGACAGCTGGACTTGAACGCCGATACCATCCTCAACATCATCACCCTCGGCTCGGTGGCTTGGCTGGTCTCAACCTGGGTCTCCGCGGTACTCTCCGATCGCATCGGCCGCCGCAAGATGTACATCATAGGATGGGCGTGCATGCTCGCCTGGCTATACCCGCTCTTCCTGCTCATCGACACCGCCGAGATGATCCTCGTCGTCGCCGCCTTGGTGGTTTTTGGCGCGGTCATGGGGCTGTCCTACGGACCGCTGCCGGCCCTGTACGCCGAGCTGTTTCCGGCCCGGATCCGGCTCAGCGGCGCCTCCATCAGCTACGCGATGGGTGCGGTGCTCGGCGGGGCCTTCGCCCCCACGATCGCCACCGCGCTGGTGGGCACGTTCAACACCACCGTCGCCGTCTCGACATACCTATTCCTGCTCGTGGCGGCCTCGCTGATCGCCACTCTGACGCTGAAGGACCGCACTGGGTCCAACCTCTACCCGCCGGACAGCAAGCTGCAGCCGCTGAAGGACGACGAAACCCCTGGTCCCACCCACAACCTCTAACTATCGCCGTCGCATGTCGTGCCAGCCGACTCCGGTCGCGAGAAATACGGGCACCATCCGGCATCGTACTGTCATTGCGACGACGGCCCCGGCACTCCCTCTGTTGATTGCCTCTCCCCCATGCCGTAAGGCGTACTGGTTTCGTCCACATGCTGTTTGAGCGTCTGCAGGTGATAAGCCCAACCCGCACGATGATCGGCTGCAAGCGACTCTCCATCAGACAGCGCAGCGAACCCTGATTCACTGAGGCAGATCCGTGCTCCCATTCCGTCTGAGTCAAAGGTGCACTCGACAGTAGTCGGACGTTCCCAATCACTCTCACGCCATGAAAAGACGAGCCGGCGCCCCTCGACCACGTCTTCGACCACTCCGGTGGCCTGAAACGAAACGCCGTCCAGTTCCCAGTGCTCCGTCAGTAGCGAGCCCGCAACCGGCCAGAAGTCCATCTCCGGCCACCACTGGCCTTTTTCATGCACGAATACTGTCCACGCATGGGCAACCGAGCAACTGAGTGACACTTCTGCCTGAATTCGGTCGACGGCGGCCATGTGCCTGTTATGCCATACGTCCGGTTCAACCGCAATGGCACCGATCCCCCGCCGTCGCTACCAGCCCCACAAAACAGCGACGACGCGAAGCAACGTCGCGCCTCTTACCGGAGCAATACGGCGATTCCGCTGGCAGCCGCTGCCCAGAGCACGCTGGCGAAGGTTCCTAGAATGAACCGCTCCGCAGCGCCGGACTGGCCGAGTTCGGAGTATCGGCCGAGACCTTTCACCGCCAGTACTACCGCCAGTCCCTCCGGCCAGCCAGCCAGCAGCGTAACGGAGATGCCTGTCCGCTCCAGTACGCCGATCCAAGCACCCCCTCGAAGGACAGGCTCCTTCTCAGCTTTCTCCCGGTTCTCCGGGTGCAAGGCGTTGAAAGACAGGGTGAGGATACTGACAGTCAGCGGCCCGCCGCCCACGGCGGCGGCGGCCACGGCAAATGCATAGACGCCGCCTCCCAGACCACCCTCGCTGATACTGGCCAGCAACGCCGCCACTCCCAACCAGAGAAGCGAAATAGCACTGAGTGAATACAAGCGGGCGTTCCCGCCGCCGCGGAACCGCTCCCCGTACATCGGAACCGCTATGAGCGCAGCCAGACACAGCAGAATCAGACTGGCTAGACTCACGGATTTGCACCTTCCAGAAGGGACTCTGCGACCGCTTGGACCCTTCGCGATTCTTGCCACAACCCGCTCTGAAGCCTGCTGGAGACGGCCTGCTGGCTAATCCCCAGTTGGCGGGCAATCTGCTGCTGCGTCAGGCCTTGGTCGCTCAGAATACCCGCCTCAACTGACATGGCACTGCGTTTTCGCGCCACGGAGACCAGCAACTGCAGTAATGCCTCCGCCTGTGCAGCCATAGGGCGCTGACCCGAAACGGCGATATTCCCGGAGGCATTCTTAGCAGCCGTCACTGCCGTGCGCGCACGCTCGAATGCCTCCCCTGACGCAGCCCGAGTATTATCCGGCAAAGGCTTTCGCACTTCCCCAATACCGATACCAACGCTCCAATGACCGCTGATGGCCAATTCCATCGCGATGCTCAAGGCGACGGAAGCATCATCCATAAGACTTTGCATCTCATCGCCTGCCGTTCGGTCAAACGGGAGAATCAACGGCCGCAGGGCATCCTTGTTAAGCTCATCCATCACCGGGCCAACGAGGTCCTCCCGCGTCCTGGACTTACGCTGATCAACGGTCAATACGTACACAACAACACGTCATCCTTGTGAGCATACTAACAATGCTACAGCTTTGTTTATCAGCAGACAAGGCTAGTTCAATGGTTGACTTACCAAGCTAATGGTGTTGTCTTCGGAGTCCTTGATGAAAGCCATCCATTCGTCGCTGCCGGCAGGCCCCAGCGTCCCATCGTCATGGTGGAAGATCAGCTGCGGCTCCGCCACTACTTCAACTCCGGCGTCCCTCAGCCTTGTGATCTCCGAGTGCAGATCATGTACCTGCAAATAGATGAGCGCGGAAGGCGCTTCCCTTTCCAGGAGCAACCTGACGCCGTCGAGCATGAAAAAGACCAGTCCCGGCGGGTCAAAAACGGCCGCTGCTTCCTGCCGAAGCAAGTCCCCGTAGAACGCCCGGGCCCGGTCGAGGTCCGAGGCATGCTGGGCAATCTGTGTGATTTTCACCATTCCTCCGAGTCCTCCATCGCCCCGACCGTCGCTAGGAAGTGCCGAGGTGGGACGTAGGCTTGATTCGTGAAGACTTCTGCAATCGCTCCCCGACAATCTACGGCCAGCATAGTCCTCGCTTCCGCCGGAGACATCGCGTGCATCGTCCTTTTTGCAGCGATCGGACGCGACACCCACGAACACGGCCTGGACGTGCCGGGAATCCTCTTGACCGCCGCGCCTTTTGCCGGCGGCGCTGCTATCGGCTGGCTCCTTGGCCGAGCCTGGCGCCGGCCTCTGGCGCTGTGGCTGGCCGCCGTCGTTGTTTGGCTTTCCGCGGTCGTTTTCGGACTCCTCCTGCGCGGACTTGCCGGCGGAGGACTCGCGGTGTCGTTCCAGATCGTGACCCTGTTGGTACTGGGCGTATTTATTGTCGGCTGGCGCCTGGTCGCGGCGCTGGTCATGAAGATACGCAAAAGCCGGACCTTGGCATAACCTCGGTTGTAGGCATAAATGGTGCGATGAAAGGCAGCAAAAGTGGTTACAGCGTTTGTACTCATCCAGACCGATGCATCCCGGATTCCGGAATCCGCGCAGGAGATTTCGGAGATCGAAGGCATCAGCGAGGTCTACTCGGTTACCGGTGAATGGGACTTAATTGCCGTTGCCCGGGTCACCAAGCATGAGGATCTTGCCGATGTGATCGCGGACCGGCTCTCCAAGGTTGAGGGCGTGCAAGCCACGACGACGCAGATCGCCTTCCGCGCCTATTCCCAACATGACCTCGATGCGGCCTTCTCTTTGGGATTCGACCACTAACTTGACCAATGCGCGTGGGCCGGAGCAAGCATCCTCCGGCCCACGCGCATTTTACGTTTTCTTCGACCCGTTGCTACTGCGTGACCTTGACCCAACGGTCCAATGCCGCAGCGGCTGCTCCGCTGTCAATGGCTTCAACAGCTTGCGCGAGGCCCGTCGCCAGCCTTTCTTGAAGGGTTCCTTCGGCGGACTCGTCCAATGCGACCAAGGCAGCAGCAGCGTTAAGAACGACGGCGTCACGCACCGGACCGTGATCTCCCGCCAGTGTGCGCCGGACTACTTCCGCATTGGCAGCCGCATCCCCTCCACGCAGGTCATCGAGCGTGGCGCGCGCGATACCTAGATCGAGCGGGTCGAGTTCCGTTTCAGTTACCTTGCCGTCCCGGACCTCCCAAACCGTCGATGGGCCGGTGGTGGTGAGCTCGTCAAGACCGTCCCCTCCCCTGAAGACCAGTGCCCGCTGCCCACGAGTAGCAAGGACGCCCGCGATGAGGGGGGCCAGCCTGGCGTCGGCGACGCCGATTGCGGATGCAGTCGGATGCGCCGGGTTCGTCATGGGGCCCATGAAGTTGAATGCCGTAGCCACCCCGAGCTCACTGCGAACGGTACCCGCATACCTCATGGACGGATGGAATACCTGGGCAAAGCAGAAAGTGATGCCGGCCTCGACCGCGGCTTGAGCCACCCTGTCGACGGGGAGATCCAGGCGCACGCCGAGTGCTTCGATAACGTCCGCTGACCCCGAAGACGAAGAGGCAGCACGATTTCCGTGTTTGACGATGCGTGCTCCGGCCCCTGCACATACGAGTGCGGCCATCGAAGAGATGTTAACGGTGTTCTGCCGGTCGCCGCCGGTTCCGACGATGTCGAGCTTCTCGCCCGGTATGTCAATCGGGCGGGCATTGCTGACCATCGCATCGACCAAGCCGGTCAGTTCGTCGACCGTCTCGCCCTTCGCCCGGAGCGCCACCAGGAACCCTGCCATCTGAGCGTCGGTGGCTTCGCCGGCCATTATCGTGTTCATCGCCCAGTGAGTTTGCTCTCGGCTGAGGTCGTCGCCGGCGATCAGCGCCGAGATCAGAACGGGCCATTGAAGGGCAGTCTTGGCATCACTAATAGGGCTCACACACCTAGGTTATCTACGAATTGTAGAAACTGCCTGAATATTAACTTTGCCGACAATCCGCGGAATACCGGGGGTTGGGAACGTTCGGCGCCCGCCACGCGTTCCGATGCATTGGTGAACTGGGCGGATTTATAGACATAATGACTATGTGACAACTGCAACCCACGCCCCCAGTACCCCGGCGCATCCTACGCTGAACCGTCCAAACCTCGTTTCCGTCGGAACCGTTGTGTGGCTTTCCAGCGAGCTGATGTTCTTCGCCGGCCTTTTCGCTATGTACTTCACCCTGCGAGCCACCTCACCAGAGATGTGGGCCGCCGAAACGGAAAAACTCAACGTTCCGTTCGCGTTGGTCAATACCATCGTCCTGGTAGCCAGCTCCTTCACCTGCCAGTTTGGCGTGTTCGCGGCCGAACGCCTTCAGGCCCGCCGAACCGGCAGCCCCTTCAATGTCGCCAGATGGGGAATGGTCGAGTGGTTCCTGCTCACCTTCCTCATGGGCGCCATCTTTGTGTCGGTGCAGGCTTATGAGTACGCCATGCTCGTGTCAGAAGGAGTGTCGCTTTCCTCGAATGCCTACGGCTCGGCGTTTTACATCACTACAGGCTTCCATGGTCTTCACGTCGCTGGCGGCCTGATCGCATTCCTGCTGATCATCGGCCGCGCCTATGTCGCGAAGAAGTTTGGGCACTTTGAAGCGACCTCAGCGATCGTTACCTCCTACTACTGGCACTTCGTCGATGTGGTTTGGATCGCACTGTTCATCATCATTTACTTCCTGAAGTAAGCCTTACTTGACTGTTCTTCTACGAAGGACAGAATTTCAAGAAGCTGCATTCGACGCACACGCACCACAGAGTTAGGAACCACGAAGTGAAGGCACTTTCGCAAAAGCGGCGACATCCGCTGGCGGCCATTGCCCTGTTGCTTATGGGTCTGCTGGTTACCGGCGGTCTTTACGCCGTAGCCGGTACGGTCAACGAGGCCCAGGCGACAACCACCACATACTCGGCACAGGACATCGAAGAGGGCGAAAAGCTCTTCGTTGCAAACTGCGCCACTTGTCACGGGTTGGGTGCAGTTGGCGCTCCGGAAGGTGCCCACGGAAATCAGGCAGGTCCTTCTCTGATCGGTGTCGGCGCAGCAGCCGTCGACTTCCAGGTCGGCACGGGTCGTATGCCGATGCAGATGACCGGCCCACAGGCACAGCAGAAGCCCAAGCAGTTCAATGACGAGCAGACCATGCAGTTGGCAGCCTACGTTGCTTCGCTGGGCGCCGGTCCGGCCATTCCCGAGGAACAGTACCTCGATGCCAGCGAAGGTGATCCCGCTGCCGGCGGCGAGCTGTTCCGAGTCAACTGCGCCATGTGCCACAACGCTGCAGCAGCCGGCGGTGCTCTCACCCGCGGCAAATACGCACCAGCACTCGCTGGCGTGAGCGAGAAGCACATCTACGAAGCCATGGTGACCGGCCCGCAGAACATGCCTGTCTTCAGCGATGCCAACATCTCCCCCGAAGGCAAGCAGGACATCATCGCCTTCCTGAATACCATTGAAGAACAGGGATCACCCGGTGGTAATTCCCTAGGATCGCTCGGCCCTGTTTCCGAAGGCCTCCTGATCTGGACAGCGGGCCTTGGAGTCATCATCGCCTTCACGATCTGGCTGACCCAGCGGTCATCCTGATCTCCTCCCGGCGGCCGTAGGGCCGTCGGGAAACTACTGACAACACACGCACTGAATATCTTTAGAGACATATCAAGAGAAGGATGAGAGGGATCATGGGCGACCATAGTCACGGCAGTCCGAAATCCTCGGGCACCGTTGCTACGGCTGGTCAGAGCGAAGTGGAGAAGTTCCAGGATCCTGGACTTCCGCCACATCGCCCGCGCCTTGCCGACAAGGATCCCCGGGCCGAAAAGCGTGCCGAGAAACAGGTTGCGATTCTGTTCGTAATCTCCATCATCGGTACCCTGCTTTTCTTCGTGGGATACTTTGCCATCCGTTTGGATGAGACCATTGCAACGCTGCGACTGCAGAACTTTTTGCTCGGTATGGGCACTGCCTTTGCCATGCTCGGAATTGGCGTAGGTATTGTCCACTGGGCAAAGACCCTGATGCCCGATCACGAGATCGCCGAAGAGCGCCACGCCGTCCGCACCGAAGAAGACCGCGTGATTGCGGAAACGATGGTCACGGAGATCATTGAGGAAACGGGCATCAAGCGCCGTCCGCTGATACGCAACACACTGCTGGGTGCCATGATTCTCGCGCCACTGCCGGCCATCGGGATCCTGCGCGACCTCTCAGATGACCTCAATCCCGATGTGCTGAGGCACACGATGTGGGATGCAGGAGTCCGCCTGACCCGCGACCCGAGCGGTACACCGATCAAGGCGTCCGATGTCACTATCGGATCGGCTTTCCACGTGATTCCGGAAGGCCTGAACGAAGCTGAGCACAAGCTGGAAGAAAAGGCCAAGGCCGTCGTCCTGCTTATGCGTCTCAATCCGGAGGACCTCCATGTATCCCCCGGCCGCGAAGACTGGAACTACAACGGCATCGTTGCCTATTCCAAAATTTGCACCCACGTGGGATGCCCGGTCGCTCTTTACGAGCAGCAGACGCATCACCTGCTCTGCCCCTGCCACCAGTCGACGTTCGACCTGACCCAGGAATGCAAAGTCATTTTCGGTCCGGCCACACACGCCTTGCCGCAGCTGCCCATCAGCGTCGACGACGAGGGATACCTGGTTGCAACCAGCGACTTCCACGAACCCGTCGGACCTAGCTTCTGGGAGCGTGGCTAATCATGAGTGCTTCGACATCATCTGATACCTATCAGCCGAAAACCAGTCTCGGACGTGTCACCAACTTCGTAGATACTCGAGTTGGCGGTTCATCCATCGTCAAGGAATTCGGCCGCAAGATCTTCCCTGACCACTGGTCATTCATGTTCGGCGAAGTTGCGCTGTACACCTTCGTCATTCTGCTGCTGTCGGGAACGTTCCTGACGCTGTTCTTCGATCCCTCGATGGCACATACGCAATATGACGGATCCTATGTCCCCCTCAAGGGTGTAGAAATGTCCGTCGCATATGCCTCGACCCTGGATATCTCCTTCGATATCCGCGGTGGACTCTTTATGCGCCAGCTGCATCACTGGTCTGCGCTGCTCTTCGTTGCATCAGTATCGGTTCACATGCTCCGTGTGTTCTTCACCGGCGCCTTCCGTCGTCCGCGTGAGCTCAACTGGGTCGTCGGCTGTGTCCTCTTGATCCTGGCTCTGGCGGCAGGCTTCACCGGTTACTCGCTGCCGGACGACCTTCTCTCCGGCAACGGTCTGCGGATCATCGATGGAGTTATCAAGGCGATTCCGCTCGTCGGTACTTACCTGTCCATGTTGATCTTCGGGGGCGAGTTCCCGGGCACGGCCATCGTGGGACGCCTCTACGTGATGCACATTCTCGTGGTGCCCGCGCTGATCCTTCTGATGATCGCCATTCACCTGTTTATGGTTGTCATCCACAAGCACACGCAGTACCCCGGCCCGGGCCGCACGGAAACCAACGTCGTTGGCTTCCCTGTCGGACCGGTCTACGCTGCGAAGGCCGGCGGTTTCTTCTTTATCGTCTTCGGTGTGGTTGCAGTCATCGCAGCTAACTTCCAGATCCTCCCGATCTGGGATTACGGGCCCTACGACCCCTCCCCTGTTTCCGCCGGTACTCAGCCTGACTGGTACATCGGATTCGTGGACGGTGCGCTTCGACTCATGCCAGGTGTCCTCTGGGGCTTCCCGTTTGAATACGTGATCTTCGGCGGCTTCACCCTGTCGCTGAACGTATTGCTCCCGGCCCTCGTGCCTGCCGGAATCCTGTTCGGCCTCATGTTTGCATGGCCGTGGATCGAACGCTGGGTAACCAAGGACACCCGCGAACACCACATCCTGGACCGTCCGCGCAACGCTCCCTTCCGTACCGCAACCGGTGTGGCTGGCGTGATCTGGTACTGCGTCATGTGGGCAGCAGCCAGCTCCGACCTCATTGCTACACACTTCCTCGTGTCTCTGAACGATGTCACCTACTGGCTCCGCGCGCTGTTCTTCATCGGGCCGATCATCGGGTTCATTGTGACCCGGAGAATCTGCCTCGCCCTGCAGCGCAAGGACCGGGAGATCGTTCTCCATGGCCGCGAGACCGGACGTATCGTCCGTCTCCCGCACGGTGAATTCATCGAGGTCCATGCGCCGCTGGATGACTACAAGCTGCACCGCCTGGTCAGCTTCGAATCCCCAGAGGTCCAGCCGGCAGAGCCAGCCGCCAATGGAAAAATCTCCGGCACGGAGAAGCTTCGTGGACGCCTGTCCCGATTCTTCTTCGAGGACCGCGTTGCTCCGGTTACACCGGCCGAACTCGCAGCCGCCCATAGCCATGGCGGCCACGACGAAGTCGAAACCGCAGAAAGCAAGGCTGAAATCAGCAGCCACTGATCCGCAACATAACGGAGGGCGGCTCCGGACCGGTGGTCCGGAGCCGCCCTCCGTTTTAATTCACGCGTCTGTGGATAGGCAACCGCGAATGATGAGGAGCGTGGATGGAACTCTGGTCACCTGCGCGGTTTCCACCGCTAACCCATAAATTAAGTTAGCGGAGAATAATGGCTCGATGGTCCGGCACCCATCACTAATGCCGCTTCAGCTCGAGCCTCCGCCCCGCGAGCGTACAGGTAGGCATATGCTCACAGGCCATCCCCGCGGCCTAGCAGGGCCCTAGAACCGCTTGACGTTGTAGGAGCGTGGCGACCGTCCGCCAGGCCGCTGGAGAGGCACCCACAGCTTGTAGCGGTCGGCACGATAATACGAAATTGAAAAGTCCACCATCGTCCTCGATACATAGGCGTGGCGTTGAATCTTGAGCAACGGGGCGCCGATGTCGACGTTCAGCAATCTGGCTATAGATGGTTGCGCTGCTGTGGCTTCGATGGTGTCTTCGCCCCATTCCATCACCAACCCATAGCGCTCACTGAGAACGTTGTAGAGGGAGGTGGGAGGTGGATCATCCAGAATGCCAGGAACCCGGCTGGCAGGAATGAAGTTCTCATCCACACTCATTGGATCGCCATCGGCTAGCATCAGCCGGCGAAAACGGACCACAGGCTGCCCCTCCTCGATCTGCAGCTCCCGTGCAACCAGCGGGGCGGCGCCGATCTGCTCAAAGCTCAAGACGCGTGCGTCCGGGACCATGCCGCGGCGCTGCATCTCTTCGCTGTAGGAAGTCAGCTTCACCTGCAGATCCAGTTTGGGTTGGCTCACGAAAGTCCCCAGTCCCACGATGCGTTCCAGCACCTGCTCGGCGACCAGCGAATCAATGGACTGTCGCACTGTCATACGTGCCACGCCGAAACGTTCGGTGAGTTCCCTTTCAGACGGAAACGGTCCCCCAGGCTCACAATTCTCTTTCGCATGACGCCGGAGTATCTCCCGCAATTGAACGTGCTTGGAGGTTCTGGAAGCATCATCGATTTCTCCGGGAATCGCCGCTGCTGCTTTAGATACCAAGACACTCCCCTGCTCCGAGCCGATGCAACGACACTATTCTAGCCCGGTCTAGACCACCGCTCCATGTTGTTGCCGCCGCACGCCCGTCTGGAACCACGTGGTGTCTCGTTCGCGACGAGCGGGATGTGCGGACATTCAGCTTCAGTCCGGTGCCGTTAAACCCAAAGGGCCCGGAGCATGATGCTCCGGGCCCTTTGGTCAGTATTCACTTAGTGTGCGTGATCTCCGCGGCTGTATTCATAAACCCAACCGATAAGTGCGACGATCAACAGGCCGACACCGATGTAGGTGATCCAGAAGCCCACGGCCAGGCCGAGGAAGCCGGTTGCAGCCGCGAGGCTCAACACCAGCGGCCACCAGCTCCAGGGGCTGAAGTGCCCCTGCTCGCCGGAACCTTCGTGGATTTCTGCATCCACCCGGTCCTCGGGACGAGCACCAACACGACGGCCGGTGAACCACAGGTATCCGCCGATCATCACTGAAAGACCCGCCGTCAGAAGCAGCGCCAGATAGCCGACGTGTTCCTGCCAATCGACCATGAAACCGTAGACCACGGCGACGATCGCAAAGAACGGAGCGAGTCCGATAAAGAGCCAGGATTCAACCTTCATGCGCTATGCATCCTCTCGGTCGGCCGGTCCGAAGACCTGGGCGGCCGGAGCGGGCTGCTTCGGCGTGTGTTTGGGAGCGAGCTCCGGATGGTGCAGGTCCAGGGCAGGCCGCTCGGAACGGATCCGAGGCAAGGACGTGAAGTTGTGACGCGGCGGCGGGCAGGAAGTCGCCCACTCCAGCGACGCACCGAAGCCCCAGGGATCGTCGACCTCGACCTTCTTGCCATTCCGCCACGTGATGTACACGTTCCAGAAGAACGGAATCAGGGACGCGCCGAGCACGAACGAGGAGATGGTGGAGAACTGGTTCATCGCCGTGAAGTTGTCTTCGGGAAGGTAGTCCGCGTAGCGACGAGGCATGCCGATGACTCCGAGCCAGTGCTGGATCAGGAAGGTGCCGTGGAAGCCAAGGAACAGGAGCCAGAAGTGGATCTTGCCGAGGCGTTCGTTGAGCATCTTGCCCGTCCACTTCGGCCACCAGAAGTAGAAACCGGCGAACATCGCGAAGACCACGGTTCCGAAGACTACATAGTGGAAGTGCGCGACGACGAAGTAAGTGTCCGACACATGGAAGTCCAGCGGCGGTGACGCCAGGATGATACCGGTCAGGCCGCCGAAGAGGAAGGTGACCAGGAAGCCAATGCTCCAAAGCATGGGCGTCTCGAACGTGATCGATCCGCGCCACATGGTGCCGATCCAGTTGAAGAATTTCACGCCGGTAGGCACTGCGATCAGCATGGTCATGAAGGCGAAGAACGGCAGCATGACCGAGCCGGTCACGTACATGTGGTGCGCCCAGACAGTAACAGACAAGGCAGCAATGGCAATCGTCGCGTACACAAGGCCCTTGTAACCGAAGATTGGTTTGCGACTGAACACCGGGAAGATCTCGGAGACGATGCCGAAGAACGGCAGGGCGATGATGTAGACCTCTGGGTGTCCGAAGAACCAGAAAAGGTGCTGCCACAGAATGGCGCCGCCGTTCTCCGGGTTGAAGATGTGGGCCCCAAATCGTCGGTCCGCTCCCAACGCAAACAGCGCGGCAGCCAGCGGGGGAAACGCCATCATCACGAGGATCGCCGTGACGAGCGTGTTCCAGGTGAAGATCGGCATACGCCACATGGTCATGCCCGGGGCACGCATGCAGATGATGGTGGTAATGAAGTTGACCGAGCCAAGAATGGTACCGAAACCGGACAACGCCAAACCGAAGACCCAGAGATCTCCGCCCACGCCGGGCGAGAACGTCGTGCTGGACAGCGGCGCATAGGCAAACCAGCCGAAGGACGCCGCACCCTGCGGGGTAATGAAACCAGCAACTGCGATGGTGCTGCCGAAAAGGAAGAACCAGAAGGCCAGAGCGTTCAAGCGCGGGAAGGCAACATCCGGTGCACCGATCTGAAGCGGCATGATCACATTGGCAAAGCCGGCGAACAGCGGCGTTGCGAACATCAGCAGCATGACCGTGCCGTGCATGGTGAACAGCTGGTTGTACTGCTCCTTGGTCTGCAGGATCTGCATACCGGGTTCGAACAGCTCGGCACGGATGACCAGCGCCATCACGCCGCCGAGGCAGAAGAAGATGAACGACGCAATCAGGTACATGTACCCGATGGTCTTGTGGTCAGTCGAAGTGATCCAGTTGACGACGATGCGTCCCTTGGAGCGGGGAACGACGCGCGGCGCTACTGTGGTGCCGGTTTCATCGGCGGTGTACTCGTAAGTAGACACTAGTTCTCCCTGCCTTCCTTACTCAGCCGATTCGGCGTACGGGTTACGGTCATATTCCTCACCGATCTGACCGTCTTCAAGCTCGCTCATGCGCTGCTCGAATTCGGCCTCGGAGACGACCTCCACGCGGAACAGCATTTCCGAATGGTATTCGCCGCAAAGTTCGGCGCACTTTCCATCAAAGACGCCTTCACGCTGAGGAGTCAACGTAATGTAGTTGGTCTTGCCCGGGATCATGTCCACCTTCTGCAGGAACGCAGGTACCCAGAAGGAGTGGATGACGTCGCGGGAGTTGAGCTGCAGCTCTACGCTCTGGTTCACCGGCAGGTAAAGAGTGGGCAGAGTCTCCGGGATACCGGTTTCGCCGGTCAGATGTGCCTGAACGCCTGAGAAGTACTTGTCTTCCGTGACGTAGTTAAAGTCCCAGGACCACTGCTTACCGCGGATATCGATGATCTGGTCCGGGTTGTCCTCCCGGGCCGTGATGGCGCTCATGTCCTTTTCGGTGAAGTAGAACAGCACCATAACCATGACCAACGGTACAGCCGTGTAGAAGATTTCCAACGGCAGGTTGTAGCTGATCTGGCGCGGGTAACCCGTCTCGTTCTTCCGGCGGCGGTACGCCACGATGCACCAGATAATCAGGCCCCAAGTGATGACGCCGATGGCCAGTGCGGCAATCCAGGAGTTCACCCACAAATCGATGATCCGATCGGAGTGGTTGGTTGTACCCCGTTCAGTGGGCAACCATCCCATTCGGACTTCTTCTGAACATCCCGTCAACAACAGCGCGCCCACTGCGCCAAGGCCCGTAGCCTTGGTGATCCTGGCGCGCCGACTGCCGGTTCGGTCGTGCGAACTCACAGACGGCCCTTCCTCTTGTTTCGTGCAAGTGATGCGCACGCGGCACGGAGATTTCCGCGCTGAGACCGCGCACGCATATTCAGTTTTACTACTCACTGTAGAGCTTACCCTCACCGATGACGTGGATGTGACAGATTGCCTCCGTGCGTCGGCGTCGGATCCCGGCCCTCGGGCCGCCTACAGGGCCCGTTCTAGTGGAACGAGTCTCCACAGGCACAGGACCCACCGGCATTCGGGTTATCGATGGTGAAGCCCTGCTTGGAAATGGTGTCCTCGAAGTCGATCGAAGCACCGCTGAGGTAAGGAACACTCATCTTGTCCACGATGACCTCAACACCATCGAAGTCGCGCACTGCGTCCCCGTCCAGCATGCGCTCGTCGAAGTAGAGCTGGTAAATGAGCCCCGAACATCCGCCGGGCTGTACGGCAACGCGCAGACGAAGATCTGTGCGGCCCTCCTGTTCGAGCAGACTGCGGACCTTGCCGGCTGCAACGTCGCTCAGGGCAACCTCGTGCGTAGGCAGTTCAGCCTCGGTCTGGGTTGTGGTGTCGGTTGCAGTGCTGGTGGTTTCACTCATTGCTATTCCTTATCTTTGACTGGCCAGCAGGTGACCTGCTGCTATCACTCAGCGGTGCTCTGGCTCCCCTTCTATGTTACGACCCGGGCAGTTATTTCGGGCAACCGGCCAATCTGCGGCCGTGATGGCGGCTTCCGCGAAGCCGATACGAACCGATTCATTGGCCGGCAACGTTTAGGCGTGCCAGCAACAGCGCCTCGGCCAGCACCGCATTGCGGAAATCACCCAGATGGAGCGATTCGTTCGCAGAATGGGCGCGTGAATCGGGATCTTCGACGCCCGTAATCAGGATCTGCGCCTGCGGAAACAGCTCGGTCAGATCAGCGATGAATGGTATTGACCCTCCCATGCCCGCCTCGACCGGCTGTGTATTCCACGCTGTTCCAAGTGCCCAGAGCGCGGCCTGGGCAGCCGAGGCGTTTGTGTCGGTGGCGAATGCGTTGCCTCGTTCCCCGGGTACAAAGGACACTTCAGCCCCGAAGGGAGCATGGTTGCCGACATGGGCGGCAATGGCTTCCATGGCTGCATCAGGATCCTGGCCAGGCGCCAGCCGCACACTGATTTTTGCGCGCGCGGAGGGCAAGAGAGTGTTGGAGCTCAATGCCACGCTTGGCACGTCCATGCCAATGACCGACAGCGCCGGCTTGTTCCAGAGCCGGTCTGCGATGCTTCCTGTCCCTGCCAGCTGCACTGACTCCAGTACCGAACTGTCCCGACGGAAATCTTCCTCGGGATAGTCCACGGTCGCGGGCCCCGCCGAGACAAGTCCCTCGATGGCCACTTCACCGGCGTCGTCGTGGAAGGTCGAAATGAGCCGAGCCATGAGCGTGGGCGCATCCAGCAAGGGTCCGCCGAACATACCCGAGTGCACGGCGTGTTCCAGTACCCGCAGGTCGATAACCCCGTCTACCAGCCCGCGCAGGCTCGTGGTGAGGGCAGGTACCCCTACTTTCCAGTTGGCTGAGTCGGCGACGATGATGATGTCCGCGCGGAGCAGTTCCTGGTGCGTTTCCAGAAACGTGCGGAACGTCGGGGAACCTGCTTCTTCCTCCCCTTCGATGAAGAACGTGACGCCGACGCCGAAGTCTTCCCCCATTGTCGCCAGCAGCGCCTCCAGAGATGCGACATGGACCATGATGCCGGCCTTATCATCGGCCGCGCCTCTGCCGAAGAGCCGCCCGTCCTTTTCGGTTGCGGCGAAGGGTTCGGTTTTCCAAAGCGCCGGGTCCCCAGGGGGTTGGACATCATGGTGCGCGTACAAGAGGACTGTGGGTTTGCCTGGGGCGGCCGGACGCCGGGCCACCACAGCGGGACCACCTTCGGTCTCTCCGTTGAAAAGACTGAGGATCTGTACGTCGGTCAGGCCCAGGCCGCGTATCAGTTCGGCAACGGTTTCGGCACTGGTTGCCAGCTCGGCCGGGTCGAACGCCTCCCAGGCGATGCCTGGTATGGCGACGAGTTCTTTCAAGGACATAATGGTCTGGCCCATCCTGGCGTCGACTGCCCCGGCGAGGGCGTCGATGTCGACAGGCTGAGCGCCTGTTGCCGCCGGATGATGGCCGGAATCAGAAGGACTTGTCATACCGGCCACCCTACCCTCGGCCGCGGCACGGGCGGCAAGGACTGCAAGGTATTCTGTAGGGGTGTTTGGACGAAAAAAAGAGGCTCCCTCGCCCCAGGAAACCGTAGACCAGCAGGCCCAGGCCGTCCCTGAACGGGACCAGGTGCCGGGCAAAGGCGCGCCGACGCCCAAACGGAAGGCCCAGGAAGCCGCGCGCAAGCGTCCGCTCGTTCCGAACGACCGTAAAGCGGCACGGGCCGCCAGCCGGGATGCGCAGCGCGAAGAACGGATCCGTATGCGCCAGGCCATGGACACCGGGGACGAGCGCCATCTGCCGTTCCGCGACAAGGGGCCGCAGAAGCGCTTCGTCCGCGACTTCGTTGACGCCCGTTGGGTCCTCGGCGAGTTCCTGATCGTGTTCGCACTGATCTTCGTTGTACTCAGCTTCATTCGCGACCTGAACGTCCAGGCCATCATTCTGGTCGGTTTCTGGATTCTGCTCGCCTGCGTCGCGATTGACGCCTTTATCCTGGGACGCCAGCTCAAGAAGCGGTTGGTGGCAAAGTTCGGGGAGTCGGAACGCGGCGCCGTTTGGTACGGCGTGATGCGCGGACTGCAGTTGCGCCGGATGCGTCTGCCCAAGCCGCAGGTTAAGCGCGGCCAGTACCCCTCTTAGGCGACCACCCCAGTAAAACCTCCCGGGGGCCGGACCATGACGATCCGGCCCCCGGTATTTTAACCGCCCCCAGCTCCCAGGCGGCGCAGGCGCTTCAACCGGCCAGTCAGCGATTGGGAGCCGCTGGCAGCTAAACTGCGGCTGCCTTGCGGCTGCGTGCCAGATCGCGGTTGATACGGGCGGCCCAGAACGGACCTTCATAAAGAAACGCGGTGTAGCCCTGGACCAAGGTAGCGCCGGCGTCCAACCGCTCCTGCACATCTTCCGCCGTTTCGACTCCCCCGACGGCTACCAGCGTCAACGAATCCCCGACGGCGGTCCGCAGCCGCCGCAGCACCGCAACGGATCGTCGCTTAAGAGGGGCGCCGGAAAGGCCTCCGGCGCCACAGGAGGCGACTTTGTCGGCGTCGGACTTCAAGCCATCACGCGAAATTGTGGTGTTGGTGGCGATGATGCCGTCCAGTTTCAGCTCGAGCGCTAGACGCGCCACGTCGTCGATATCTTCGTCGCTCAGATCGGGAGCAATCTTGACCAGCAGCGGCACATGCCTGCGAGCCACGGAATCGGCCGTCTCCCCCACGGCCTTCAGCAGCGGCCGCAACGTGTCAACGCTCTGCAGCAACCGCAGTCCCGGAGTGTTGGGCGAACTGACGTTGACCACCAGATAATCGGCGTTGGGCGCGAGCAAGCGGGTGCTCTTCAGATAATCCTCCACCGCGTCATCGAGTTCCACCGTCTTGGTTTTGCCGATATTCACGCCGATCACGGGACGGCTGGTGCCCAGGCGGCGCTGCAGCGACCGCTGTGCCGCGGAAATGCGCGGTCCAACTGCCGCTGCGCCGTCGTTGTTGAAGCCCATGCGGTTGATTACCGCCCTGTCCTCAACCAGCCGGAAAAGCCTCGGACGAGGATTCCCAGGCTGGGCTGAGCCCGTGATGGTGCCGACTTCGACGCAGCCGAAGCCCAGGTCGAACAGCGCTTCGATGCCGTGGCCTTCCTTATCAAAGCCCGCCGCCAGGCCGAAGGGCGACGGGAACGACAGGCCCAACGCCTGGGTCCGCAGCGAAGCGTCGGGGGCGGTCAGACGCCGCAGCAGGGAGCCGGCACCGGCACTGTGGGCCAGACGGATCAGCCGGAAGCCGATGGTGTGGGCACGCTCGGGATCCATCCAGGAAAAGGCGGCACGAAAGAACAGGGGGTACAGGCGCATGATCCTAGTTTTACGGTAATTGCCCCGGCAACCAAACCAGCCGGGTGAAAGGCTTAGCATGAGTGCAAGAAGTGGAAGGAGCCGCATGCCAACGGTCTGGACCGAGGACATTCTCGGCGCGGGTTTTGAATCGGCGACTTTGGAGGTGCCGGCCGCTGACGGCGGCCGCCGGCGTGCAACGCTTGTCCGGCACCTGCCCGAGGCATCGGGCATACCGCCCGGTCCACAGGCCGTGCTGTACCTGCACGGTTGGAGCGACTACTTCTTCAATGCCGAACTCGCCGCTTTCTGGCACCGGCAAGGCATTTCCTTCTACGCGCTAGACGTCCACAACCACGGGCGTAATCTGCGCATTGCTGAGCAGGAAGAGAACGACGAAGGCGCTCCCGCCCCCGAAGGTGCGGATCCCGGCGCGAGGACCGCGGGCGCGGGCGACCTGGCTGGGTATGCCAGCGACCTTGCCGACTACGACGGCGAGATAGCAGCCGCAATGGATGCCGTGCGGGAGGACACCGCCTCCCGGCTGGACCTGCAGCCTGGCGTGGTGAAGACCATCCTGATGGGCCATTCCACCGGCGGTCTGGTGGCGGCGTTGTGGACGGACCGCAATCCGGGCGCCGTGCACGCCCTGGTACTGAACAGCCCCTGGCTAGAAATGCACCGGAGCTCCCTGGTACGCCGGGCTGCCGCCACCGTCATCGATCCGATTTCACGGATCAGGCCGGAAGCCGAAATCCGGCTCCCGGCCCGCGGTTTCTACTGGCGCAGCATCAGCAGCGAGGCCGAGGGAGAATGGGATCTGGACCCGAAGATGCGCCCGCAGTACTCATTTCCCGTCCGGGCCGGCTGGCTTAGCGCCATCTGGCAGGGACAGGCCGCCGTGGACAAAGGCCTCAACATTGACGTACCCATCCTCGTGCTGACATCTGCCAGGAGCGTCTACGGCCCCTTGTGGCATGAGGAAATGAAGTCTGCAGATGCAGTCCTTGACGTCGAGACAATGGCCGCCAGCGCCGTCAAGCTCGGCTCAAGCGTGACCGTCGAGCGGATCGATTCTGCCCTGCACGACGTCTTTCTCTCCAAATCCGAGGTCCGGACGGATGCATACCGCCGGCTCGAACGGTGGATCAAAGCCTACGTGCTGGGCGGCTAGCGTGCCGTCCGCCCCGCCGGTTTCGCCGCGTCCACTGCGCCACCGTAACGGCGGTCCCGGCGGGCATAAATCTCGATGGCTTCCCAGAGCGTCCTCCGGTCCACGTCCGGCCACAGAGTGTCCATAAAGACCATTTCGGCGTAGGCGGACTGCCAGAGCATGAAGTTGGAGAACCGCTGCTCGCCGGAGGTGCGCAGGAACAGATCCACGTCGGGCAGGTCCGGTTCGTCCAGATATCGCCCGATGGTCTTCTCCGAGACCGACGACGCCTTCAGCCGGCCGGCAGCGACGTCGGCCGCAATGGCTTTGGCTGCATCGGCGATCTCGGCGCGGCCACCATAGTTCACACACATGTTCAACGTGCAGGTGCTGTTGCCGATGGTCTGCTGTTCAGCCACCTCGAGTTCCTTGACAACGGACTGCCAGAGCCGGGGTCGCCGGCCGGACCAGCGGATGCGGACACCCCACTCATCGAGCTGGTCCCGCTGACGGCGCAGCACGTCTTTGCTGAACCCCATCAGGAAACGCACTTCATCCGGAGAGCGCTTCCAGTTCTCCGTCGAAAAAGCGTAGACGCTAACGTGCTTGACCCCGATCTCGATGGCACCCGCCATAACGTCGAGCAGTGCTGCTTCACCCGCCCGGTGGCCTTCGGTGCGGGGCAATCCCCGCTGGTTCGCCCAGCGGCCGTTTCCATCCATCACGATCGCCACGTGCTCAGGTACGAATGTTGCCGGAACCGCCGGCGGCGTGGCGCCCGAAGGGTGCGGATCGGGACTGCGCGGGGTTTTATGACTCACACTCTCTCCACGTGTTTGAGGGACTTCAGGGATCGTTCCAGATGCCACTGCAGATAGGCGGCGACCAGCCCGGCCGCCTCGTTCCGGGCCCCGGTCACGGAACTGTCTGCCGCGGGCCAGTCGGCGCTCAGCAAAGCTGCCAGCAGCGTCATCGTAGCCGGTGCGGGTGACGCCGAGCCCGGCGGCCGGCAGCCATGGCACACCGCACCGCCCAGCGGGGCCGAAAAGGCACCGTGCGGCCCTGGCTCTCCGCAACGCGCGCAGTCCGTAAAGCTCGGAGCCCAGCCGGCTGTGGCGAGTGCCCGCAGCAAGTAAGAATCCAGGATCAGTTCGGGTGCATGGACGTTGCGGCTTAGCGCCGACAACGCACCGATGACGAGCGCATAGTGCGCGGAGGTGGACTCCCCGTCGATATCGGTCAGTTTCTCGGCAGTCTCGCAGATAACGGCTGCCGAGGTGTACTTTCGATAGTCGGCGGCAATGTCCCGCCCGTACGGCCCCAGCATCTGGGCCTGCGTCACGATGTCGAGATTCCGCCCCTTCACCAACTGCAGGTCCGTCACCATGAAAGGCTCCAGCATCGCACCGAATTTGCTGCTCGTGCGGCGCACTCCCTTGGCAACCGCCCGGACCTGGCCATGGCGTTTGGTCAGCAGGATAATGATGCGGTCTGCCTCGCCGAGCTTGTGCGTGCGGAGGATAACGCCTTCGTCCCGGTAGGTGCGGGAGGCAAAGGATCTGTTGGACACGTAGCTATTGTCCCACCGGCGGACCCGGCTCCGCACAACAGCACGGAGCCAGGTCGGCCCGGGGAGCCGGTTGCATCAATCTCGGCCGGCGCGTGTCAGCTGGCGGCGGCGGGGGAAGTAGCCGCGGCGTCCCGCACCGCGCGGTTGACTGCCGAGATCACGGCTTTCAGCGAAGCCATCGTGGTATTTGTGTCGATACCGACGCCCCACAGCACGCGTTCCCCCACGGCGCATTCCACGTAGGCCGCAGCCCGTGCGTTGCCGCCCTCGGAGAGCGCATGTTCGGTGTAATCCAGGACCCGCAGATCCACGCCGTCCTGGCTGAAGATATCCAGCAGGGCCGCGATCGGGCCGTTTCCTTCCCCGCTGCGCCGGTGCTGCACGCCGTCGATGACCATCGTCGCCGTCAGGTGCGTTGAACCGTCCTCGGCCGTGTCCGTCTTGACCGAGCCGAGCGAGTACCGGCCCCAGACGCGCTCCGGCGTCGGCAGGTATTCGTCAGTAAAGACTTCCCACAACTGCGCGCCGCTGACTTCGCCGCCGACCGTGTCGGTCCGCCGCTGGATGACGCCGGAGAACTCGATCTGGGCACGGCGCGGCAGGTCCAGGCTGTGTTCGTTCTTGAGCAGGTACGCCACACCACCCTTCCCCGACTGGGAGTTGACGCGGATGACTGCCTCGTAGCTGCGGCCCAGGTCCTTGGGATCAACCGGCAGGTAAGGAACGGCCCAGGGAATCTCGTCAACCGTCTTTTCGACGGCGGCGGCATCCTTCTCCATGGCCTCGAAGCCCTTTTTGATGGCGTCCTGATGGGAGCCCGAGAACGCCGTGAAGACGAGGTCGCCGCCGTAGGGCGAACGCTCGGGCACCGGCAACTGGTTGCAGTACTCCACTGTGCGGCGGATCTCGTCGATGTTCGAGAAGTCGATCATCGGGTCGATGCCCTGGCTGAACAGGTTCAGGCCCAGCGTCACCAGGTCCACGTTGCCGGTCCGCTCTCCGTTGCCGAACAGGCAGCCTTCGATGCGGTCCGCACCGGCCAGGTAACCCAGTTCGGCGGCGGCCACGCCGGTACCCCGGTCGTTGTGCGGGTGCAGCGAGAGAATGACGTTTTCGCGGTTGTTCAGATTCCGGGACATCCATTCGATGGAATCCGCGTAAACGTTGGGGGTGGCCATTTCGACGGTGGCCGGCAGGTTCAGGATGACATTGCGGTCGGGCGACATTTCGAAAACATCGGTGACGGCGTTGCAGATCCGGGCCGCGAACTCAAGCTCGGTGCCCGTGTAGGACTCCGGCGAGTACTCGTAGGTCACCTCGGTGCCCTTCAGGCCCTCTTCGTACTTCCGGCACAGCCGTGCGCCCTGCAGGGCAATATCGACGATGCCGTCCATGTCCTGGTTGAAGACCACGCGGCGCTGCAGGACGGAAGTGGAGTTATAGAGGTGGACGATGGCACGGTCGGCGCCTTCCAGGGACTGGTACGTCCGCTCGATCAGGTGCTCGCGGGACTGGGTCAGCACCTGTATGGTCACGTCGTCCGGAATCCGGTCGCCTTCGATCAGCTGGCGGACAAAGTCGAAGTCCAGCTGGGAGGCGGAGGGGAATCCTACTTCGATCTCCTTGTAGCCCATGCGCACCAGCAGGTCGAACATCTTGTGCTTGCGTTCGGGGCTCATCGGGTCGATCAGGGCCTGGTTGCCATCGCGCAGGTCCACAGCGCACCAGCGCGGGGCGGCGGTGATCAGTTTGTCCGGCCAGGTGCGGTCGGGCAGTTCAACGGTGATCTGGTCCTGGAACGGAACGTACTTATGGATGGGCATTCCGGAGGGCTTCTGTGCGTTACGCATGTTCGTTGGCCTTTTCTTCAGAGTTCTTTTTGAGATTTTGGCCGGGCAACACGAACTCCGCAGCGAGGGTTCGGCCTGTCAAACAGAAGTTCGCGTGGCCTCGCCGCGGCAGCTAAGAAGAAGCAGATCTGCGCGCACAATTTCACATTAGCACGGTGCGTAGGATGAAGGGGAAACCGTGTCAGCGGTCCGTTACGAAAGGAAGTTTGCCTTGGTTCATTCCGGCATTGCCCTGACCCACGTTGATCCCGCGGTCCGTCCGCAGGATGATCTATTCCGGCACGTTAACGGGAAATGGCTCTCGGAGACAGTCATCCGGGCGGACCGGCCGTTGGAAGGGTCGTTCACCGCCCTGCGGGATGCATCGGAAGCCGCTGTGCGCGAGATCGTCGAAGAGTCGGCAACCAGCCCTGGCCCGCAGTCACCGGCTGGCAAGATCGGCCTGCTCTATTCAGGATTTATGGATACGAAGACGATCGAATCGAAGAAGTTCGCACCGGTCCAGCCGCAACTCGACGCTATCGACGCCGTTTCGGACCGGGACGCGCTGCTGGCGCTGCTGCCGGAGTTCACCCGCAACGGGGCAGCCTTCCCGCTGGCGTTCTTTGTCAATAACGACGCCGGAGATCCCACCCGCTATCTCGTCTACCTCTATCAGTCGGGACTGGGACTGCCGGACGAGGCCTATTACCGCGACGAGGATTTTGCCGACATCCGGACCGCTTACCACGCCTACGCCGTCCGGCTGCTGCAACTGGCCGGATTCGATTCCGGCGAAGCGGACGCCGCGATCTCGCTCGAGCACAAGCTGGCGGCCGGGCACATGGACAAGGTCTCCTGCCGTGATCCGCAAAAGACGTACAACCTCCGCACTGTAGGCGAGCTCTCCGAAGCCTTGCCCTGGGTCCGGTCGTGGCTTGCCGGCCTGGGCGCGGAGGGCAAGGACGTGAGCGAAGTCGTGGTGTGCCAGCCGGATTTCGTGAAGACGCTTGGCAGCTTGCTCGAAGATGAGCCCTTGGAAGTCTGGAAATCCTGGTTCCGGCTGCAGGCGCTGACCGCGGCGGCACCCTACCTGCACGCGGAGGCGGTTGACACCCACTTCAGTTTTTACGGCAAGACGCTGAGCGGCATTCCGGAACTGAAAGAACGCTGGAGGCGGGGCGTGGCGTTCGTGGAAGGCGCTTTGGGAGAAGCTATCGGCCGCGAATACGTGGACCGGCATTTCCCACCGGCACACAAGCAGCGGATGGAGGAACTGGTCGCCAATCTGATCGAGGCGTACCGGCAGAGCATCACCTCCCTGTCCTGGCTCAGTGCAGAGACGATTGAGCGCGCGCTGGAAAAGCTTGCGGCCTTCCGGACGAAAATCGGCTACCCAACCAAATGGATCGACTACTCCGGTTTCGCCGCCGGTTATGATGTGTGGCAGAACGTGCTGGAGGCGAATGCTTTCGAGGTCCGCCGCAACCTGGCGAAACTGGAAGGCCCGATTGACGCCGAGGAGTGGCACATGACTCCGCAGACGGTCAATGCTTACTACATGCCGACGATGAATGAGATCGTGTTCCCCGCGGCCATCCTCCAGCCGCCGTTCTTCGATGCGGATGCAGACATGGCGGCGAACTACGGGGCCATCGGCGCCGTCATCGGCCACGAAATCGGTCACGGGTTCGACGACATGGGTTCGCAGTACGACGGCACGGGCGCGCTGCGCAACTGGTGGACAGACGGCGACCGGGAAGCATTTGAGCAGCTCACCTCCCGCCTGGTGGACCAATTCTCGGTCCTGAGCCCGGAAGAAGCCCCCGGCAATACCGTCAACGGCGAACTGACACTGGGCGAAAACATCGGCGATCTCGGTGGTCTGATCATTGCGTTCAAGGCGTACCGGCTGAGCCTTAACGGGGAGCCGGCGCCCGAGATTGACGGTCTCTCCGGCGACCAGAGGTTCTTCTATTCGTGGGCCGAATGCTGGCGCCAGAAGATCAGGACCGAAGAATCGGTACGGCGGTTGACCATCGATCCGCACTCACCGAACGAATTCCGCTGCAACCAGATCGTGCGCAACATGGACGAGTTCCATGACGCCTTCTCGGTTAGCGAGGGCGACGAACTATGGCTCGCTCCATCGGAGCGCGTACGGATCTGGTGACCGCTCTGGCCCCATAAATGCTGTGGGACCTGCCTTTCCGGCAGGTCCCACAGCATTTAACGTGCGTTGGTGCAGTAGCGGCTTGCACCTGGATCTAGAAGCCGCCGGCACCCTGACAAGTAACCTGGTCTGCGGTCTGCCCGGTGAAGTTACCGCTCACTCCCCCGGTCGGATCCAGCTTCTCACCGGTGGTGAAGTCCTTCCCGACAGAAACCGTGACGCCGTAACGGGTTTCGGACGACAGGACGTTGGCCTTGGGCACGTTCAGCTCTTCCGCAAGGGCACGCGCAACGTCCTCGAAGCCGGCTGAATAGAAGATCTGGGTGGCAGGGCTGGTGCTCTCGGCCCCAGCCACGGTTTCCGCCGGAGCGCTGAGCAGATACCCCAGCAACTGCAGCTGTTCAGCGACCTCCTCGCTGCGGCCTTCGGCACCGGATCCGTTGACGACCTGCACCGGCTGCACCGATGGGTCGAAGGAGAGCGTCTCTTCCGGTTCAGGCTCGGCCGTCTCCTCCGGAGCTTCGGTGGGGGAAGCGGGAGGTTCAGGCTCGGAACCAGCGGTCACGTCGCGGTCGTTCCTCAGAATTTCGAACAGCTTCTGCCCTTCTACATCGTCCATGACCAGACGGTTCGGATTCGGCTCATACAGCGACGTGGGCAGCGAGACAAAGGCTACCTTGCCCAGGTCGACATTCTTGAGGCGATCGGCCAAAGCCAGCAGCTTGGTGATTTCGGTCAGGCCTTCGTCGACCGTGAGGTTCCTTGCCACCGCATCGGCGATATTGTAGAGCCGGGGTACGTTCGTGAGCGTGCCCTCGGACATGATCTTGCGGGCCATCGAGGCCAGGAAGCTCTGCTGCGCGCGAATGCGGCCGCGGTCTCCGCCGTCTCCGAACGCGTGGCGCGTCCGCAGGAACGCCAGCGCCTGCTCGCCCTGCACTGAACTGACGCCGGCGGGCAGCACCAGGTTGGAATAGGTGTCGTTAATCGGCTCATTAACGCAGACTTCGACGCCGCCGATGACTTCGGAGAGCTCCTTGACCGCATTGAAGTCCGCCATCATGAAGTGGTCGACTTCCATCCCGGTCAGCTCATTGACGGCCGCGACCGTGCACCCGGGACCGCCGTAGCTCAAGGCGGTGTTCAACTGGGCGAACTCCTGTGCGGGATATACCTCCCCGGTTTGGGGATCCTCGCAGGTGGGAATATCGGTCAGCAAGTCCCGCGGCAGGCTGACCACGGTCACCCGCTCCCGGTCCGCGGAAAGGTTCATCAGCATCATGACATCGGAGTTACCTTTGCCGTCTGACGAGGGATCCTTGCCGTATGCGCCGCCCGTATTGTCGCGGGAATCGGTGCCGAGAATGAGGATCTGGACCGGGTCGGTGCTCAGATCCACCGGCAGGCCGGTTGCACCGGTGCCCAGGTTAAGCGGCTCGGCGGTGAGGCTCGCGCGCAGGCCCATGACTTTGACAACGACGACGCCGATTCCTGCGATCAAAGCGCAGGCCAGGACCACCGCAACGATTTTCAGCCAACCCATGCGCTTGGAGGAGCGCAGATGCCGGGCGGTGTCGCGCCGGGGCTGGGGGGCTTGTCCCCCACGCACAGGCTGACCCGGTGCACCGCTATCTTGGAACAGTGGATCATCACTGGAACTGCCGCGACGACCCACGGATGTTCCCCCTCACTACGGTTAAGTCAATAGATTGCTACATATTTTACGGGCAGACGCGGTGAAAAGTTCCCGTGGACTGCTAGAAGCCGAGCCGGACCAGCTGTTTCGGGTCCCGTTGCCAGTCCTTGGCAATTTTCACATGAAGATCAAGGTATACCCGCGTACCCAGCAGTGCCTCGATGCCACGCCGTGCCTTGGTGCCGACATCGCGAAGCCGCGCGCCACCCTTGCCGATGATAATGGCTTTCTGGCTTGAGCGTTCGACGAAGAGATTGACCCGGACGTCCAGCAATGGACTGTCCTCACTGCGTCCCTCGCGCGGAACGATCTCTTCCACCACCACGGCCAAAGAGTGCGGCAGCTCGTCCCGGACGCCCTCCAAAGCAGCCTCGCGGATCAGCTCGGCTACCATCACCGCCTCCGGCTCATCAGTCAACTCACCGCTGGGATACAGCGGCGGAGACAGCGGCATGCGCGAAATCAACACATCGGTAACCGTGTCGACCTGGAAGCCGTCGGCTGCCGAGACGGGAACGACATCGGCAAAACCATCCGGAAAGACCTCGGCGCCCAGTGCAGTGACGGCCAGCAGCTGCTCCGCCAGCGCAGCCCGGTCCACCAGATCGGTCTTGGTGACCAGCGCGATGACCGGCTTGTTCGCCAACGCGGCCAGCTGGTTGGCGATAAAGCGGTCCCCGGGACCGATTTTCTCGTTTGCGGGGAGGCAGAAGCCGATCGCGTCTACCTCAGAGAGCGTGTCGGCGACCAGATCGTTCAGGCGCTGTCCCAGGAGCGTCCGCGGCCGGTGCAGCCCCGGCGTATCCACCAGCACCAGTTGGGCATCCTCGCGGTGTACGATGCCGCGGATAGTGTGCCGGGTGGTCTGCGGCTTGGACGAGGTGATGGCCACCTTCTGCCCCACCAACGCGTTGGTCAGTGTCGACTTGCCGGCGTTCGGCCGCCCCACGAGCGAGACAAACCCGGCACGGTAGTTCTCCGGCCAGCCTTCGGTTGCCATGGCAACAACTTTGCCTTTGTTTGGACTCATCGTTCTGTCTCCGATTCCGCACCTGCGGGTGCCTGGCTGGCGGCAGCGGCGCCGTTGTCGGCAGCCACTGAATTCTCTTGGTCTGTGGGCGGCTGGAACCATACAAGGACATGCGAGACGCGGTTCCGCCTGCCCTCAAGCCTTTCGGCATACAGGTGGAGACCATCGATCTCCACCTGGCTGCCGACGATGGGGACCCGTCCCAGGGTTTTGGCCAGCAATCCGCCGACCGTGTCGACTTCCTCGTCGTCCAGATCCAGATCGAAGAGTTCGCCGACGTCGTCAATGCTGGTGCGTGCGCTGATCAAGTATCGTCCGTCCGGCTGCGGCTCGATTTCGGGACTCTCGGAATCATACTCGTCGACAATTTCGCCAACGATTTCCTCAATCAAGTCTTCCAAAGTGACCAGACCTGCAGTGCCCCCGTATTCGTCGATGACGATAGCCACATGGGTAGACTCACGCTGCAGCTCCTTGAGCAGGTCGCTGACCGCTTTGGACTCCGGCACATACCGTACATCACGGGAAGCCTCATCAACCATGGTCGTCGTCGCCGTTCCGGGCCTCGAATGGAGCCGCGCGGCTACATCCTTCAAATAGAGGATACCGCGCACTTGATCCGCATTCTCGCCGATGACCGGGATGCGTGAATAACCCGAACGCAGGAACAGGGACATCGCCTGCTGCAGGGTCGAGCCGGAATCGATAGTGAGCATGTCGGTGCGCGGCACCATCACGGCGCGCACCTTGGTATCGCCCAGCTCGAAGACCGAGTGGATGAGTTCCGCTTCCGCGTCTTCGATCATTTCCGCCTCGCTGGCACGGTCCACAAGGTCGCGGAACTCCTCCTCAGAGAAGAAAGCGGCATCTGCCCGCGGGGCATTCGGCGCGATTGCGCTGCCCAGGCGCACGAGCCAGCCGGGTACCGGGCCGAGAATTCCGCACAGGAAGCGTATGGCGGGAGCCGTTGCCTTAACCACGGCGGGAGCGTGGATGCGGCCGAACTGGCGTGGCGAAACGCCAACCAGCACGAAGCCCACCGCCGCCATGGTCACCGTGGCGAGCAGTCCCGCCAGCCAGATGTTATCCAGCAGGTCATGGAAAAGCAGGGCGACCGCAACGGCGCCCGCCATTTCAAACCAGACACGCCAGAACCGCAGGGCGTGCATGTGGGCTACCGGCGCTTGGAGCACCATCGCCAACGTACGTACGCGCCCGCTGGCCAGAAGCTGTTCGGCTTCCTGCCGCGGTAGGTAGGTAAACGCTGCCTCAGCGGCGGTAAGTACTGCCGCGAAGAGCGTGAAGGCCAGCGCCATGCCGGCCAGGGACCCAATGATCAACGCGTGGTCTCCGTGGGCGCTTCCTTGCCCAGGAACGCAGCGAGCAGTTGGCGTTGGAGGGAGAACATTTCCTGCTCCTCTTCCGGCTCGGCGTGGTCGTAGCCGAGCAGGTGCAGAAGGCCGTGCGTGGCCAGCAGCAGCATCTCGTCGCCAATGCTGTGGCCAGCCTTTTTGGCCTGCTCATCCGCGACTTGCGGGCAGATGACAATGTCGCCAAGGACCCCGGCGGGACTGGGCTGCGCCGCTGTGCCCGGCCGTAGTTCGTCCATGGGAAAGGAGAGCACATCCGTGGGCCCCGGTTCGTCCATCCACTCAATGTGGAGCCGTTCCATGGCGTCCGTGTCGACCAGGATGATGGAGAGTTCGGCTTCCGGGTGCACATAGAGGCTTTCGAGCACATAGCGGCCGAGGCGGGCCAGGCCGGCTTCGTCGGCGTCGTACTCTGTCTCGTTGTTGACTTCGATGGCCACGTGCTAGCTCTCCTGTTCCGTCCGCCGCCGCCGGGCTGTAGAGGGCTTCCGGCGTTCGTCGTCCCAACGGCCGTACGCGGTGACGATGTCGCTGACCAGCCGGTGCCGGACCACGTCCGAAGCCTCCAGCATGGAGAAATTGACGTCATCCACACCCTGCAGGATCTCACTGACGATCTTGAGTCCGGAGCTCGTGCCGCCCGGAAGGTCGATCTGCGTGACGTCGCCCGTCACTACCATTTTCGAGCCGAAGCCCAGCCGGGTCAGGAACATCTTCATCTGTTCCGGGGTGGTGTTCTGCGCTTCATCCAGAATGATGAACGCATCGTTGAGGGTCCGGCCGCGCATATATGCCAAAGGGGCGACCTCAATGGTGCCCGCTGCCATCAACCGTGGAATGGAATCCGGATCCATCATGTCGTGCAGTGCGTCATAGAGCGGACGCAGGTAGGGGTCGATCTTGTCACTGAGCGTGCCGGGCAGGAAGCCGAGCCGCTCCCCCGCTTCAACGGCCGGACGCGTCAGGATGATCCGGTTGACTTCCTTGTGCTGCAGGGCCTGGACGGCTTTGGCCATGGCCAGATATGTCTTGCCCGTTCCCGCCGGGCCGATGCCGAAGACAACGGTGTTGTTGTCGATGGCGTCCACGTAGTTCTTCTGATTCAGCGTCTTCGGGCGGATGGTCCGTCCGCGCGAAGAAAGAATGTTCAGCGTCAGCACTTCGGCCGGCCTGGCAACTGATTGCTCGCTGAGCATGCGCAGCAACTGTGCAACTACCTGCGGCGACACACGCGTGTCATTGGCAGCCAGGGTGCGGATTTCCTCCAGCAGGCGCTCCGTGCGGTCGACGGCAGCAGGCGGGCCGGAGATGGAGAGTTCGTTGCCGCGTACATGCAGATTCACGTCGCTGAACTCGGATTCTATGAGCCGGAGCACCTCATCCTGGGCTCCGAGTGCCTTGACCATATGTTCCGACGATTCAAAGTGGATGGAACGGTTACTGGATCCGAGCGGATCCACATCCAGACGTGTTTCCGACATAAAGCGGCCGGCAGGCCTTCCATCTCCCCTTAGCTAGTACGACTGTTGTGTGGGATTGCTGTACATCTCAATGCTACGGCAACGGCCGGATGTCGTTCCCGAAATCCATGCATGACCGGTAGATATCGATCCTGTCTCAATCGTGCATCAGTCCGGTTGAGAGACGGCCCAACCGCGCGTCTGGACGCCGGCAGTATGCCAAGCTGGTTTTTCAGGTACCAGAAGGTGCCGCCATCAGACTTCCGTTCGCGTACAGGACGCCGCCATGAGTTGAGGAGGAATCCGGTCATTTCCAGAGAGCAACACCACCGGCCGCACCATACAGCCCCGCGCCGATTCCGCGCGTGGCTGGCAGTGTTGACCCTTGGCTCCATGGTCATGATTGGTTGCATGCCTTCCGGTAACGGTCCGAACGGCCAAACTTCCATGCCGGCGGGCAGCGGCCAGCCGAGCATCCAGAGCAGTCCCCTGGTGACCAGTGCTCCGGTGGAAACATTGCAAAGTACTGCTTTGTCCCCGGTCTACTGGCTGGGCACTAATGCCGACACCGTGTTCCTCTACCGCGAGTTCCGCGAAGCGGAGGATCTTGGTGATCCGATCACTAGTGCAATCAGCGCGGTCACCAAGCTGCAGCCGCTGGACCCGGACTACTTCAATCCTTGGCAGCCTGCGTCAAAAGTCGGAGCCTCCATCACCAACGGATCCGTCATTACGCTGGACATCTCCTCCGACGCTTTTAAGGCCGATGTGGATGCCGGGATTGCGGAACGTGCAGTGCAGCAGTTGGTCTACACCGCCACCGCGGCAGCTGCCAATGCCGGTTTGAGTACCGCGGAAAACCCGCTCGACGTCGTGATCCTGGTTGACGGGCATTCCGGCTACAAGGCATTCGGTCATGTGGAGCTCGGCGAGCCGATGTCCCGCGACGCCAATCTCAGTGCACCGATCTGGATCATTGATCCACAGCATGGAGCTTCCGCTGAAGGACGGGTGGAGGTCTACGGGCGCGGTGTAGCCTTTGAATCCCAATTGTCCTGGCGCATTTCGCGGCTGGAGTCGGCGGAAGACACCGGTGAAGGAACCATCCTCGAAGAGGGTACGGTGCAGGTTGACTCAGCTGCGGGTGAAACCGGTGAGTTCCGGTTCAGCCAGGAGCTCGATCCTGGCACATACCGGGTTACGGTCTTCCACGAGGACACGAGCGGCCGTACCGAGGAGCCTCAGAATGCTGACAGCAAGGTTTTCACGGTCAGGTAAGCGGGCCAGACGGCGTTCAGTTCCAGCGGCCCAGCCGCTCGCTGAGCAGCGCGACGGCGGCCGGCCCGGCAGTTGAGGACCTGAGCACATGCGGGGCCAGGATCACCAGCACCGCCCCCGCCTGACGCATCTGCTCGACCTCGCGGGGACTCATGCCGCCCTCGGGCCCGACGATCATGAGAATGCTCTGCTCCAGGTCTGCTTCCGATTCCAATCCGCTTCTCTGGACCGCTTCTGCCAGCGACAGCCGCGCGTCCTCGTGGAGGATCAGCGCCAACCTGCTCTCGCCGATACGTCCACAGAGCGATTTCAAATCAACCAGCGGCGCGACGTCAGGAACTGTGGCGCGGCGCGCTTGCTTCGCGGCGGACCGGACAGTCGATTCCCACTTCGCCATCCCCTTGGCAGCCTTGGCGTCGCGCCAGCGGACAATACTCCGTTCGGCCTGCCAGGGAACTACCTCGTCCACACCCAATTCCGTGGCAGCTTCGATCGCAAGTTCATCACGGTCGCCCTTGGCCAACGCCTGGACGAGCGTAAGCCGGAAGGGTGCCGCGGGTTCCGGGGCAACTGTCTCGACGGAGACGGTCAGGCTCTCCGTACCCGTCGAGACGACCGTTCCGGAAAGCCGCATGCCCCGTCCGTCCACGACGTCCACGCTCTCGCCGGGGCTCAGACGCTTAACCGCGACAGCATGCCTGGCCTCGGCACCGGTCAGGACGAATTCCTCACCGGATGCCACCTCCGCCAGTGCTCCAGGTTCGGTGAAGAAAACGGGATTGGTCACTGTTAGAGATTGCCGAGCTTGTCCCGCAGCCGGGCAAAAACGCCGCTGCCGCTGCCCGCAAGCTTGCCCTCGGTGAACTGCTCGTCGCGCGACGCCGCCAGCTGGCGCAGCAGTTCCTCTTGCTCGGAATCGAGTCGGGTGGGCGTTTCCACGTGCACATGGACCTTCAGATCGCCGCGGCCGTAGCCCCGCAGATGCGTCACCCCAAGCCCCTTGAGGGTGATGACCTCGCCCGCCTGGGTACCAGGCTTGATGTTCAGCGACTGCGTCCCGTCGAACGTGTCCATGTCCACATCCGTACCGAGGGCCGCAGCCGTCATGGGTACCGCCATCGTCACATGGAGGTCGTCGCCCTCACGGATGAAATTCTTATCCGGGGCAACACGGATCTCGACGTAGAGGTCGCCCTGGGGGCCGCCTGCCGTACCTGATTCACCCTGCCCGGCCAGCTGGATCCGGGTGCCCGTTCCGACACCTGCCGGAATTTTGATGGTCAGCGAGCGGCGGCTGCGGATGCGCCCCTCCCCATTACATTCGTTGCACGGGTCGGGAATGATCGTGCCGAAGCCTTGGCAGCTTCCGCAGGGAGCGGCGGTCATGACCTGCCCCAAGATGGAGCGGACGGCACGCTGTACCTGGCCCGAACCGCCGCAGATGTCGCAGGTCCGCGGGCTCGTGCCGGGACGGCAGCAGCTGCCGTCGCACGTGGGGCAAACGACGGCGGTGTCCACTTCGATCTTCTTGTTGACGCCGAACACGGCATCTTTGAGATCGATGCGGACATTGATCAGTGCGTCCTGTCCGCGGCGCGTGCGCGAAGGCGGTCCGGCAGTGCCCTGCCCACCGAAGAAGGTTTCGAAAATATCCTGGAAGGCGAACCCAGCACCCGAATAGCCGCCGCCGAAGCCGCTGTCCGTGCCGTTCTCATTGCCTGTGGTGTCATATACCCGCCGCTTCTGCGGGTCCGACAGCACCTCGTACGCATGGCTGACCTGCTTGAACTGTTCCGCAGCCTCCGGCCCGGTGTTCACATCAGGGTGGAGCTTGCGAGCCAGTTTCCGATAGGCCTTCTTGATTTCCTCAGCAGTGGCATCGCGGCTGACACCGAGTACGTCGTAGTGGTTGCTCACCTTGTATTACTTCTCTTCCTGGGAATCGGTTGCGGACAGCGGCTCCCGCTGCCCATGTTGCTGCTTGTTGGCCGGCTGCCTATCCGGCAAGGATGCGTGACAAATAACGGGCTACGGCGCGCACGGCGGCCATAGTAGTTGGATAATCCATCCGGGTTGGACCGAGGATGCCCAGCTTGGCTGAAGAACCCGGACCATAGCCTGTTGCGACCACGGATGTTTCCACCAACGAACCGTACGGGTTCTCATGTCCAATGCGTACGGAAATCCCGCGGGCGTCCTGCTGCATCTCCGACAGCAGGCGAAGCAGGACCACCTGTTCCTCGAGCGCCTCGAGGATGGGTCCGATACTCAACGGGAAATCCATGGGGGAACGGGCCAAGTTGGCCGTGCCGGCCATGAGGATACGTTCCTCTTGTGTGGCTGCAGCAAGATTTTCCAAGGCCGCTGAAAGCGGTGGCACGATAGCCTCCGTGCCGGGTCTGACGTCTTTCAACCCGTTCCGCAGCAGCCCGCCCACCGAATCGAGGGGGTGCCCGGCCAATTCGGAGAGATAGGCCGATCGGAGATCGGATAATTCTTCATCGGTGACGGGATCAGGCAGGGAAATGACCCTCTGCTCAACTTTCCCGTTGTCGGCAATCAAGACAACGAGGACCTGTTGCGGTGCGAGCAGGACAAACTCGATGTGCCTGGTGCAAGCACGCCCCAGCCGCGGATACTGGATCACGGCTACCTGATTGGTCAGCTGGGATAACAACCTCACGGTGCGATCCATGACATCATCCAGGTCGCCCGCGCTCTCGAGTAGGGCTTGGATGGCACGGCGTTCTGCGGAGGAGAGCGGTTTCACATCCGAAATCCGGTCGACGAAGAGCCGGTAGCCCTTGTCCGTTGGAATGCGGCCAGCGCTAGTGTGCGGAGCGACAATCAGGCCTTCTTCTTCCAGAGCAGCCATGTCGTTGCGGATTGTTGCCGAGGAAACACCTAAATGGTGGCGGTCAACCAGTGCTTTGGACCCCACGGGTTCGCGCGAATGCACGTAGTCTTCCACGATAGCGCGCAGCACCTCGAGCCGACGGCCTTCGCTCACTGGGCACCTCCTGATTTCGTACGGCTGCAGTAGACATGCCGGTTAGCACTCAACACGTCCAAGTGCTAAGTCTAATACCTTTGGCACGTTGTTAGCATTGTCAGGCTGCCATGCACCTATCGGCGGCTCCGCTGATCGCCAGCAGCTACCCGATAGCTGCGTGACCGAAGGACTACAACCGATGAGCAGCTACGGCTGGGGACCACAGGATCTATCCGCTCCGAAGTCGCGTCAGCTTCGCAAGGTCGGGGCCGAACCCGGACTGGTACTGGAGGACGTCGAAAGCGGCTGGGTAGGTGCGGTGGTGCGCGTGGAGAAGTCCGGCGGGGTCCACTTGGTGTCGCTGGAGGACCGGCGGGGAAAGAAACGTTCCTTCCCCCTGGGCTTCGGCTTTCTGCTGGAAGGTGAACCCGTGGAGGTAGTTCCTGCCATGGCCGCTGCCGCCGTCGCACGTCCGCAGCGGACGGCCTCAGGATCAGTCAGAGTAGAAGGACTGCGCGCGCAGGTGGCCAAGGCCAGCCGGATCTGGGTCGAAGGCAAGCACGATGCCGAACTCGTCGAGAAGGTGTGGGGCCACGATCTTCGGGTCGAAGGCATAGTCGTCGAGCCGCTCCACGGCGTCGATGACCTGGCTTCGGCGGTTACGGCGTTCAGTCCGGGGCCGCAGCGAAAACTGGGCATTCTGGTAGACCACCTGCTGCCCGACACCAAGGAGTGGCGTATTGCCCAGGCCGCCATGGCAGTTCCATCGGCACGCAACAACGTGCTGATTGTCGGCCACCCGTATGTGGATGTCTGGCAGGCCATTAAGCCGGCCGTCATCGGGCTGGAAAAATGGCCGGTGGTTCCGCGCGGAACCGATTGGAAAACCGGAATCCTCGCCGGCCTCGGGTGGCCCAACAAAACCCAGATCGACATCGCGGACGGGTGGAAGCGCTTGCTTGGCAGCGTCAACTCCTACGCGGACCTGGAACCGTCCCTGCTGGGACGCGTTGAAGAAGTCATCGATTTCCTCACCGCCTGAGGAATGCGCATGGCGGCAACCCCATTCTGCGCCGGAAGATTGACCCCAGTCCGGTGTTTACCGGTCATTGCGGCTAATCTTAGTTTCGTAGGTAAATAGCCATTAGAACGAAAACGAATTCTCCTGAGGTAGGTCCTGTGTCAGACAACCCCGCGCGCAAGAAGCAACCGGATCGTCAACCGGCTCCCCGGACGCAGTATGAAAGCGCCTCTTCCTCAGCCCTGCCGCTGACGCCGTCCGAAGACCGTCAGTGGGCCACTCTGGCTCATTTCGGCGGCATCCTAGGCTGCTTTCCTTCGCTGGTGATCTACCTGATCTTCAAGGACCGCGGCCCCTTCACGGCCCAAGAGTCGAAGGAAGCCCTGAACTTCACACTTCCGCCAACGATCGTTGCTGTTATTGCCAACATCCTGATTCTGGTGCCTGTGATCAGCGGCTTCTTTGCCGTCATTGCAGCCGCAATCTGGGTCTTCCTCACGGTGTTCTCCGTGATGGCAGGCATCGCAGTCAACCGCGGCCGCCCCTACCGCTACTCGTTGAATCTGCGCCTGCTCCACTAGGCAGGCAGTCGGCGCCCGGAAAGGGCTAATCCACTGTGTGCCTGTCAGTCTTCCAGCAGGCGGCGGACCACGGCGTCGGCAAGAAGCCTGCCCTGCAAGGTGAGCCGGACGGTGCCGGCGAAAGCCGCCGGTCCGTCCACTAGCCCGTCTGCGATCAGACCGGCTACCGCTTTCCGTCCCTGCGGGCCCAATTCCTGTGTCCGCAAACCGTCGATGATGCGGGTCTGAAGCATCACATGTTCCAGTTTGCGGGTCGAGGCGTCAAGGGTTTCCCGACCCGCCGCCGGAGAGACTCCCGTTGACAGACGTTGGCCGTAGGCGGCCGGATGCTTCACGTTCCACCAGCGGACGCCGCCCATGTGGGAGTGGGCCCCGGGGCCTGCACCCCACCAGTCATCACCACGCCAGTAAGAAAGATTGTGACGGCAACGGTCGGCTTCGGTGCGGGCCCAGTTGCTGACCTCGTACCAGCCAAAGCCGGCGGCAGCCAGCCGCGCCTCGGCGAGTTCATACTTGGTGGCGTGGTCGTCGTCGTCAATTCCCGGTACTTCGCCGCGGCGGATCTGGGCAGCGAGCTTGGTGCCCTCCTCCACGATCAGCGCATAGGCCGAAATATGATCCGGTTCGCAGTCGATGGCGGCATCCAAGCTGGCTTCCCAGTCCGCAACCGACTCCCCCGGAGTGCCGTAGATCAAGTCCAGGCTGACGTGCAGCCCGGCCTCGCGTGCCCAGCGCACCGCCTGCGGAACGCGTTCCGGATCATGGGTACGGTCAAGCACCTTGAGTACGTGGGGCACTGCCGACTGCATCCCGAAGGAAACACGGGTAAACCCGGCCGCCGCAAGCGTCTGCAGCGATTCGGGCGTGACGGAGTCCGGATTGGCCTCCGTAGTGACTTCGGCCCCCGGTGCCAGACCCCATAGTTCGGTGGCACGGGCCAGAATGGCCGCCAGATCCGACGCCGGCAACAAGGTGGGAGTACCGCCGCCGAAAAAGACCGTCGACAGTGGGCGCCGGGGCAGCCCGGATGCTGGCAACACCATGGCCGCCAAATTGAGTTCGGCGTTGAGCGTACCGGCGTATTCGTCCTGCGACGCACCCGACCCGAGCTCCTTGGCCGTGTAGGTATTGAAGTCGCAGTAACCGCAACGCACCGAGCAGAACGGAATGTGGACGTAGAGACAGAAGTCCCGGTCCTGGGCGCCGGCAGCGGCCTGCGGCGGCAGCAAGCCATCGGCCGGTGCCGGGTCTCCCAGCGGCAGGATGCTAGGCACAGGTGACCGCCGTCGTCGTCGTCATTTTAGTCACTTCGGTTTTACTTCTTGCTCTTGTCTTTCGATTCGTCGGACGACAGCGCTGCGATGAAGGCTTCCTGTGGAACTTCCACCCGGCCGACCATTTTCATGCGCTTCTTGCCTTCCTTCTGCTTCTCCAGCAGCTTGCGCTTACGGCTGATGTCGCCGCCGTAGCACTTGGCCAGCACGTCCTTGCGGATGGCGCGGATATTCTCGCGGGCGATGATGCGCGAGCCGATGGCTGCCTGGATGGGCACCTCGAACTGCTGGCGAGGGATGAGCTCGCGCAGTTTGCCCGTCATCATCACGCCGTAGCTGTAGGCCTTGTCCTTGTGGGTGATGGCGCTGAACGCGTCCACCTGTTCGCCCTGCAGCAGGATGTCCACCTTGACCAGGTCCGCGACCTGGTCGCCGTCGGCCTTCCAGTCGAGGGAGGCGTAGCCGCGGGTCTTGGACTTGAGCAGGTCGAAGAAATCGAAGACGATTTCGGCCAACGGCAGCCGGTAGCGAAGCTCCACCCGGTCTTCCGACAGGTAGTCCATGCCCTTCATGTCGCCGCGGCGGCCCTGGCAGAGCTCCATGATGGCGCCCACAAACTCATTGGGAGCCAGGATGGTAGCCGAAACCATCGGCTCCCGGACTTCGGAGACTTTACCGTCCGGATATTCGCTGGGGTTGGTGACCGTAATGACCTTCTTGTCTTCGAGGGTCACCTCATAAACCACGTTGGGCGCGGTGGAAATCAGGTCCAGATTGAAGTCGCGCTCCAGGCGTTCACGCGTGATTTCCAGGTGGAGCAGGCCGAGGAAGCCCACGCGGAAGCCGAAGCCGAGAGCGGCTGAGGTTTCCGGTTCGTAAATCAGCGCGGCGTCGTTGAGCTTGAGCTTGTCCAGTGCGTCGCGGAGCACGGGATAATCTGCTCCGTCGATCGGGTAGAGACCGGAGAAGACCATCGGTTTCGGATCCGCGTAACCGCCGAGGGACTCCGGGGCAGGGTTGTTCAGGGTGGTGACCGTGTCGCCGACCTTGGACTGGCGCACGTCCTTCACGCCGGTGATCAGGTAGCCGACTTCGCCAACGCCCAAGCCCTTGGACGGTACCGGCTCAGGAGAGCTGACACCGATTTCCAGCAGCTCGTGGCTGGCCCTGGTGGACATCATCTGGATGCGTTCGCGGGGCTTGAGTTCACCGTCGACCACCCGGACGTAGGTCACGACGCCGCGGTAGGTGTCATAGACCGAATCGAAGATCATGGCACGGGCGGGGGCATCGGCATTGCCGACCGGGGCGGGGAGGTCGCGGACAATTTTGTCCAGCAGGGCCTCTACTCCCATGCCGGTTTTACCGGAGACCTTCAGCACATCCTCGGGATCGCCACCGATCAGGTTGGCAAGCTCCGCTGCATACTTCTCGGGCTGCGCCGCGGGCAGGTCGATCTTGTTCAGCACCGGGATGATGGTCAGGTCGTTCTCCATCGCCAGATACAGGTTCGCCAGCGTCTGGGCTTCAATGCCCTGCGCCGCGTCGACGAGCAGAACAGCGCCCTCGCAGGCAGCCAGGGACCGGGACACCTCATAGGTGAAGTCCACGTGGCCAGGTGTGTCAATCATGTTCAGCGCGTAGGTCTTGCCGTCGAGTTCCCACGGCAGACGGACGGCCTGGGACTTGATGGTGATACCGCGTTCGCGCTCGATGTCCATCCGGTCCAGGTACTGGGCCTTCATGTCCCGCTGCTCAACTACGCCGGTTAACTGCAGCATCCGGTCCGCCAGGGTGGACTTCCCGTGGTCGATATGGGCGATGATGCAGAAGTTCCTGATGATCGCCGGATCTGTGGCGGCAGGCACCGGTGCGGTGCGGGCCATGGGTGACACAGCGGTTTCCTAACTCTCTAACGGGGCTTCGATGATGGCTCTTCGATAGATACCAAGTTAACAGTCTCCCATGAGATGCCCCTTGTTTCTTCCCGGCAAGTACGGATTCGGCGGGTAGTTTTGGTGCATGGCTTTCAACGTGAACACTATTAGCCGGCTGCTCCGCGGTGCCGCAAAAGTCTTCCGGGCGGTCAACCGCACGTCAACATCCCAGCCCCCGGCTGCAGGCCGAGGGCGGGCGCCTTACAGCCGGCCGGGCCGCGCAACGGAACGCGGCCGGGGAGGACTGAGCGTGCCTTACCCCGGCGACTTCCGCGGCAGGGCTTCCGTGACCTACTCCCCCAGTCCAGACGGCGAACCGGATCCTGGGGAAATCGTCTGGACCTGGGTTCCTTACGAAGAGGACCACAGCAAGGGCAAAGACCGGCCGGTGCTGCTGATAGGTCGTAACGGCCAATGGCTGCTGGCATTGATGATGACCAGCAAGGACCGGAACAACGGAACAAGCAGCCATGAGGACTATGTAGACATAGGGTATGGATCCTGGGACTCCCGCGGACGGCCCAGCGAGGTGAAGCTCGACCGTGTACTGCAGTTGGACCCGCGGGATATCCGGCGCGAGGGAGCCGTCTTGGGCGAACGTGAGTTTTCCCAGGTGGCGGCAGCGCTGAGACAGACGCGCGGCTGGAATTAGTGTTTGGCGCGCCGCCTCCCCCCGCGGACGCAGCCCCGGGCGCTTTTCTGCTAACATTTATAGCTGTGTGTCCGCGCAGGTCGACGGGCACCTCAGGCCGGCTGCCATTACGGTATCCCCACGCCGCTCAGTCAATGGCCGGTCTGACTGCCCTCACCGACCAGTCCGCAACAAAGAGAGTTTATACGTGGCTAATATCAAGTCCCAGAAGAAGCGCATCCTGACCAACGAGAAGGCCCGCCAGCGCAATATCGCTGTCCGGTCCGAGCTGAAGACTGCTATCCGCGCAGTCGGCAGCGCCGTTGAGTCCTCCGACAAGGACGGTGCAACCGCTGCTCTGGCTACGGCCAGCCGCAAGCTGGACAAGGCTGTCAGCAAGGGCGTTATTCACAAGAACAACGCTGCTAACCGCAAGTCCGCTATTTCCAAGAAGGTCAACGCCCTCTAGGAAGCAGCTCCAAAGCTCACCGGCATTAACCGCCGATGCCATGAAGGCCCCCGCCGATTCGGCGGGGGCCTTCAGCGTTAACGATGGCTTATAGGCAAAAAAGTGTGTATGACCCGGGCGTGTTTCATGGCCTGCCTGCCCATCCGGAGCGGATCCAGAGTCCTTCTTCGGCGACTAGGG
>NZ_JBNHFQ010000013.1:0-102154 GCF_059090425.1 Arthrobacter sp. B055-34 | reverse complement strand
GGTCCCGACATCATCCAGGCCATCCGGATCAATCCGCTCCAAAACCGCGGCCAGCGCCGCCGGCGCCAGGTTCTCCCAGCCCTCCGGCAGGCCCGGCACCTCCGGCAGCACCGCAGCCGTCGCCAGCATCTGGGCGGCTTCCTCGGCCGCTTCATCGAAGGGCTCCGAGTGCCGGCCGCCGAAGGCCAGGTTCTCCTCCGCCCAGGCATCAAGCAGGAGTTTGTGCAGCATGATTTCCAGCAACGAACTGCCCGCCAAACCGAGCGCCCGCAAACCGCGCTCCCGGTCCGGCTCCGGCGCCGGTATGAAATCAAACTGGAAATCTTCCATACCCCCACCCTACGAACCGCCTCTGACAGTTTGTGACCACGCACACACCATGGAGTGGAAGCGGCAGAAAAACATCGGAAACTTTCCGACGGCGGAGCTTGCAAGGGCGACCAAGGCGACGTGATGCCCAAGGCGTACGAAGCAGCTCGCGAAGCGGTGGCCGGCAGGGGTGTGGAAAAGACCGGCAGGGTCTGTGGGGGTAATACGCCCCTAGAGTCCGCCGTGGGGGTACTGATTGAAGTTAAAGAGATAGCGCCGGCTGGTTGGAGGTTGGGGGAAAACTCCGACCGGCCGGCGCCGCATCACTCGCACCTTTATGAGGTAACTTCACAGTAGGCCTTGAACTTGATTGTTCGCCGGGAGCAACCTGTGAATTGCCTGAGTATGGTTTTTAGGCAGCTCGTTCCAGCACGAAGTCGCGCAGGGTCAAGCGGCCGGTGGGGAAGTTCATGCCGCCAACGGTCCGGAAGCCGCTCTTGGCGTAGAACTTCTGGGCACGCACGTTTTCCTCGCTGACGGAGAGCCACACCGCACGCGAACCGTTTTCCGCAGCGGCGGACAGGGTGACGTTCATGAGCCGATGAGACAGGCCGCTGCCGTGGGCGTCGGCCCGAATGTAGAACTTGCTCAGCATCGAGGTGGGCCGCAAAGTCAGAGCCGCCTGGACTTCGACATCCAGGGGAGGGGTGTGGATGAGCATGCTGTAGCCCACCAATCTCAGGCCAGGGCGAGTTGTGGGCACGTCACCTGGATCAGCATTCGGCCCTTCGAGCACCATCACGGTTCGTTCCGCGTTAGCGATATAGCTGCTGAACCGGGCCTCGGTGAGATGCTCTGCAATGTAGCCGTTGATGTCGTCCTCGGTCATGACCGGAGGGCACGCCAGCGGGAAAGTTGCCGCGGCCAATTCGGCGAGGGCAACGGCGTCGTCGGCTGTGGCCTGTCGGATCAAAGCGTCGGCGGGCAGCACTGTCCTGCCGGTCGCAAATCCGGGCATGGTTGCAGATTCCGCTGACGCTAATCCTGCGTCTGGATGGATCGAATCGTTCACGGAACAATCCTAAGCGGGCGTCAACGCTCCGTTGTGATCACGCGCTGTACTCTGCCTTCACTGCGAGGACAGGGGCATTGGCCTGTAGCAGGATCTGCTGGGCGCTGCTGCCCAGCAGGAACTTGCCCACGGAGCTGCGGTGCCGGATCCCAATGATGATCAGCGACGGATCCAGGGCCTCAGCGGTGTCCAGAAGATCACCCACGGCATCACGGCTGCGCTCGTTCGGCAGCCGGTAGCTCACGGCCACCCCCTCCACCTCGGTAGGGAAGTCCAACTGGCTGCCGCTGACGACCTCTTCATCATGAACGGTCCGGTCCAGATCGAAAACCACAAGATCCTGTCCGCGGAGTCGAGCTTCCGCGACGGCAGCTGTAAAGGCGGCCGTTCCTTCCCTGGAGCGGGACCGACCAACGAGAATAGTCATAAGTGTTACCTTTCGCCGTTCGCCAGTTGCGACGGGTTTAGGTCACTCTGGCCACGTGAAATAGCGTACATTGGATCGATTTCTTCTAACGAACCAAAGTCCGCATGGTGAATGCTCCACTATCAGCAATTCTAAGGAAGGTCGGGAATCATGGCATCCCCGAAGCCCCAACCCGGCGAGTCCATGGCCGCGAGTGGCCGTTCCCGGAAACGGACCATCGGTCTAACTATCTATGGCGTGATCGCGGCGATTGTCATCGGAGGCGCAGTCTTCACCTCCTCCCGCAGTGCAGCCGATGCAGAGCTGCGCAGCAAGCTGACCCTTATTGCTCCTGCCGGTGCCGGTGGCGGGTGGGACACTTTCGCACGCGAACAGCAGCAAGCCCTGCGCTCCAACGGCATTGTGAACAGCGTTCAGGTAGTCAACGTGCCCGGCGCAGCCGGCACCATCGGTCTGGGCCAGTTTTCCACCATGCACGGACAGTCCTCAACCCTGATGGCCACGGGCACCGTGATGCTCGGTGGCATCCAGCTCAACGACTCCCCGGTGGGAATGGACGACGTGCGCCCCTTGGCCCGGCTCGCCGATGATTACGACGCGATCGTGGTGGCCGCCGATTCGCCCTTTAACTCCATCGATGATCTGATCGCCGAATGGAAGAAGGATCCGCGGGAGTTCCCGTTCACCGGCGGCTCAATCGGCTCCATTGACCATCTGGTCATGGCGCAATTGGCCATGGAAGCCGGGATCGATGCCTCGCAGACCACCTATATCCCCAACACCAGCGGTGGCGAAGCACTGCAGACCGTCTTCTCCGATACCGCCAAAGCAGCCATCAGCGGTTACAACGAGTTCGCGGACCAGATCGAGGCAGGCAGGGTGAAGGCTCTGGCCATTTCGGCGCCGCAGCGGCTGGAAGGCATCGACGTTCCCACCTTGCTGGAAGAAGGCTACGACGTGCAAATGAGCAACTGGCGCGGGATGGTCGCTGCCCCGGGGACCAGCGACGAGGACTTCGAGGAGTTGCTGAGCATCATCACCGAAATGTCGCAGACCGCAGAGTGGGAAGACGCTCTGGCCCGCAACCAATGGGATAACACGTTCATGGCCGGCGAAGAATTCGAGGAGTTCATCACCGCGGAGGAAGAAGAAGTCGCCGAGATCCTGGAAGGGCTGGACCTGTGACACATCCGGACAACCAAACGCAGCCGGGCACAGCGCCTCCGGCCGGGCCCGCCACGCCTACCGCCCAGGGCTTCTGGCACGGACGCAGTGGAATCGTCATCGCCGTCGTACTGGCGGCGTTCAGCACCTATCTGCTGGTGGGCATATTCGACATGGATGTACCTTCGGGCGCAGCCTTCCCTGGACCGACATTCTTCCCGGCCCTGATCGTGGCGGCCGGCTACCTTCTTTCGGTGCTCCTGGCCGTGTTCACGATCAAGAACCCGGACCCGCCCAAGCCCCCGCACTACGAATTCGAAGAGGACTTGGATCCGGACGTCCGGGCCGCGGCCGAAAAGGCCGCGGCCAGGAAGTACGCATCGTATTCGGACTGGTCCTCGGTTGTGGTGGCTATCGGCAGCTTCCTGCTTTTCGCTTTGCTGATGGAACCGCTGGGTTGGATCATTGCCGCAGCTGTTCTGTTCTGGGGCATGGCCCGGGCCATGGGAAGCCGCCGGCCGCTGTTCGACATCAGCCTGGCACTGGTGGTCGCCTCGCTCATCCAGCTCGCCTTCGGCGCCGGACTGGGCCTCAGTCTGCCCGCCGGGATCCTGGGAGGTGTGTTCTAAATGGATGCTCTAGCCAACCTGATGGAAGGCTTCAGCCTGGCGCTGACGCCGATGAATCTGCTCTGGGTAGTCGTGGGCGCGTTCCTCGGGACCGCAGTGGGGGTGCTCCCGGGGCTCGGGTCCTCCATGGCGGTGGCGCTGCTGCTGCCGATGACCTTCGCGCTGGATCCGATCGGGGCATTCATCATGTTCGCCGGGGTGTACTTCGGCGGGCTCTTCGGCGATTCCACCATGGCCATCCTTATGAACACACCGGGACAAGCCTCGTCAATCGCCAGTACGTTCGAGGGCCACAAGATGGCCAAGGCCGGCAGGGCACCGCAAGCCCTGGCGACCGCTGCCATCGGCGCCTTCATCGGCGGCATCATCGCCAGCATTCTGGTGGTGTTCTTCGCCCCTGTCCTCGCCGATCTGTCCGCCAACTTCGGCCCGCAGGAATTCTTCGCGCTGGCCGTCTTCGCGTTCCTGGCCACCTCCTCGGTCGTCTCGGACTCGGTGATCAAGGGACTGGTTTCCCTGGTCTTCGGCCTCGGTATTGCCGTGCTCGGCATCGACAGCATCTCCGGCGCCGAGCGCTTCAGCTTCGGCGTGCCGGAACTTTTCGACGGCGTTAACATCATCACCGTCACCGTGGGCATCCTGGCACTCGGCGAGGTGTTCCACGTGGCCTCGCGGATCCGGCGCGATCCGGCTGCCGTGGCCACGCCCTCCTCGGGCCGGCCGTACCTCTCCAAGGCCGAATTCCGCGAGGCGCTGCCGGCCTGGCTGCGCGGCACAGCGATCGGTGTACCTTTCGGCGTCATTCCCGTGGGCGGCGCGGAAGTGCCCACCTTCCTGGCTTACGGGGCCGAGCGTTCGCTGGACCGCCGCCGCCGGAAGCCGATGTTCGGCAAGGGCGCCATCCGCGGACTGGCCGCGCCGGAAGCGGCTGGCAACGCGACCACGGGTACCGCGATGGGAGCGCTGCTGGCGCTTGGCCTGCCGGTCTCGGCCACTGCGGCGATCATGTTGGCCGCGTTCCAGCAGTACGGGCTGCAGCCGGGCCCGCTGCTCTTCGACCGCGCACCGGATCTGGTCTGGGCGCTGCTGGCCAGCTTCTTCCTCGGCCTGATCGTGCTGCTGATCCTGAACCTGCCCTTCGCACGGTTCTGGGCCAAGCTGCTGCTGATCCCCAAGCCGTACCTGTACGCGGGAATCTCGGTCTTCTGCGGGCTGGGCGTCTACGCGACGTCGGCGTCGGTGTTCGACCTGCTGATGGTGCTCGGCATCGGGGTGCTGGGCTTCCTGATGCGCCGCTACGGCATCCCGCTGGCGCCGATCATGATCGGCATTGTGCTGGGTCCACTGGCCGAAACCTCCATGCGCTCGGCCTTGTTGTCCTCGAACGGGGACTACGCCGTTTTCGTGGACAGCCCGATCACCATCACGCTGTACATCCTGCTGGCGGTTGCCCTGCTCATCACGGCGATCAGCCGGATCCGTGCGCGCGCCAAGGCCGACGTGTAGCAAACTACCAACAGCGGACGACGGCGGCGCCCCGCCTTCAAAAAGGTGGGGCGCCGCGGTCGTTCTCGGCTTTAAAGACGGTGGCCGGCTAGACCTTCAGCGACTTCTGCTTGCCCTTGGAGTCCAGGATCAGGGCCAGCGCGATGCCGAACATCCAGATGTCCTTGGCCAGGCCGGTTCCCTCGGCGGTGGGGCGGACGCTGTCCTCGTGCGTCATGCCCGGGGTCTTGAGGTACATGCCGATCAGCGTGCCGGAGAATGCGGCGAGGCCCAGGCCCACCAGCCGGCTGGGGATGAACGGAGCCAGCAGCGCGCTGCCGAGGGCGAGTTCGCCGTAGCTGACGTACTTGCCGAACTGCTCGGGCTCCATGTCCTTAATCTGGGGCAGGATGTTGCCGGCCATGCCCTGCAGGTATGCGGCGCTGTCCTTGTCCAGGTTCATCTTGCCGATGCCGGAATTGAGGATAAATCCGCCGGTGGTCAGGCGCAGGGGAATGTGGCTGAGCTTCATGTCAGGTCCTTCCGGTAGTCAGGCTCGGTCCCTTCGAGCGTACTTCCGGGGGACCGCTCCTGCCAGTGGTCGGCGGGCAGCTTCTGCCGGAAGGGCGAGTGCGCAGCCCGATGTGACAGCTGCGCAGCCCGGTGGCGCGGGCTACAGTTTGTTTCCGGCGCACTTCACACTGTTTTCCGTTGCTAATGCATGGGCTGCTGAGATTCAGTTAAGCGAAACAAACCGAAATGCCGCCGTGCGTTAACTTGCGGTTTGAGCCTCGTCTGCTTGGATGGAATGTAATAGGAAACGGGTATCCCGGTTCCGAAACAGCAGAAGGTTAGTGATGGATTACATCCAGGCCGAGCATCCACGGCCTCACCATTTCATACTGCACATGAGCGACACCCATCTGGTGGGCGGTCCGAATCCCCTGTACGGACAGGTGGACAGCGAGGCCCGGCTCCAGCAGGTCTTCACCGAACTCGAGGCTTCCGGCGCGCGTCCGCAGGCCATCGTGTTCACCGGAGATCTGGCGGACAAGGGCGAGCCGGAGGCGTACACCAAGCTCCGCGCCATCGTCGAGCCGGCCGCGGAGCGGTTGGACGCGCAGGTCATCTGGGCCATGGGGAACCATGACGACCGCGCCAATCTGCGCGCTGGTCTGCTGGATCAGCCGGCGGACATGTCCCCGCTGGATAAAGCGTACGACGTCGATGGCCTGCGCGTGATCACGCTGGATTCCACCGTGCCCGGGTTCCACCATGGCGAGCTCAGCGACAACCAGTTGGACTGGCTCAAGGGGGAGCTGGCGGTGTCAGCGCCGCACGGCACCATTCTCGCGCTGCACCACCCGCCGGTGCCGTGCGTGCAGGATCTGTCCGTGCTGGTGGAGCTGCGGGACCAGAGCCGGCTGGCCGCGGCGCTGGAGGATACAGACGTGCGGACCATTCTGGCCGGGCACCTGCACTATTCCACCACCGCCATGTTCGCCGGCATTCCTGTGTCGGTAGCCTCGGCGACCTGCTACACGCAAGACCTGAACGTTCCCGTGGGCGGCACCCGCGGCCGCGACGGCGCCCAGGCCTACAATCTGGTCCACGTGTACGACGAGACGATCGTCCACTCGGTGGTGCCGATCGGCGACTACGCCACCGTGGGCGAATACGTGTCCCCGGAGGAAACCCAGCGCCGGCTGGACGCGGCCGGCATCCGGATTCCCGAGAGCGGCCGCCAGCTCGCCGGAGTCTGACAACGACGGCGGCACGGGCCTTTGCGTTTACGGCTTCCGCAGGTGCGGGCACCGTTTTGTAGCCAGCGGTACCGGGGCTCAATAGGCTGGGTGCATGATGCCTGATTCTTCCCAAACTTCCGCTGGCCCAACCTCGCCTAACTCTGCCTCGGCCAGCCCAACTCCAGCGGCGGAACCTGCCAAGCGGACCGATGTGATCGTTGCGATCGCCGACAGGGTCACTTCGTTCGGCGTCCGACGGGCCTACGGCGAACCGGTCCAGGTGGGCTCCGAGCAGGTGGTTCCGGTGGCGCTCGTCCAATTCGGCTTCGGCGGCGGCGAATCGGAGACCGGCGAAGGCGGAGGTGGCGGCGGCGGAATGGTGCTGCCCGTCGGCGTGCTGGCGCCGGACAGCCAAGGCAAAGCCTCGTTCCGGCCCAACCCGCTGGCACTGCTGGTTTGTACCGTCCCGCTGGTGTGGTCAGCCGGCCACGCGGTAGCGAGGGTGGTTAAGGCTTGCCGACGGTAAAGCCGACAGCTAACCCAACGACGGCGGGTGAGCGCCCGCCGTCGTAATTCTCGTTAGGCTGTTACTTGCCCGGAGCCGTTAATTTTTCCCATCGGTCTTATTTTTCCCAGGGCGCGGGGATCGGGAAGTACTTCTCGAGGAAGTCTGTCACGACTTCCTGCCGCTCCAGGGCCGGAACTTCCGGGAAGCTGCCGTCATTGAGGCAGAAGAAGTCATGGTTGCGCTTCTTCAGCAGCTTCGCCAATGCTTTCAGCCCCGAGTACATGGTGGTGTCGATGTACTTGACCTTGGCCTCGGTCTGCGTGACGGCGCGTCCGGTCAGCAGCGCGTAGTAGTGGTAGAGCGAGTTGGTGACCGAGATGTTGTCCTTGGCGCGGAAACGGCTCGCCGCGGTGGCCTCGAACTCGGCGGCGAACTCCTTCTCCATTTCCAGCAGCACGCTCTTGCGCAGGGGCGCGGCGCAGTGTTCCAGATGCCGGGTGGTGATGCGGCCGAAGCGATCGTAGAGCAGCTTGCGGTTCACGCGGGCGGCGTTTTCGAAGCCTGAGCGGTCCAAGTGGTTGTCGCCCAGCCCGATCCGGGTGGAGGCCTCGATGAACTTCGTGATGCCACCAGGGGAAAAGAACACGTGCGGACCCACCGCGCGGCCGAAGAACATGTCGTCGTTGGAGTAGAGGAAGTGCTCGCTCAGGCCCTCGATGTGCTGCAGCTGCGCCTCGACGGCCTGAGAGTTGTGCGTGGGCAGGACCGAGGGGTCCTTGAAGTGCTCTTCGCTGCGCACAATGTTGATGGCCGGATGCTCGGCGTTCAGCCACTCAGGCACGGGGGAGTCCGTGGCGATGTAGATGTTGCGGATCCACGGCGCGAACATGTACACCGAACGCAGCGCGTACTTGAGCTCGTTGATCTGCCGGAAACGGGCCTCGGCGTCGTCGCCCTCGCCGAGGATGACCCCTTCCATCCGCTTGCGGCGGGCGGCCTGGTAGGCCGGATCGTTCCCGTCCACCCAGGAGAAGACGATGTCGATCTCGAAGTCGATGTCCGTGGCGTGGTCGGCGAACATGTTCTCGATGGTCGGCCAGTCCAGGCCATACCGGCGCACGGTGCCGCGGACGGCTTCGGCCGCAGGGAGCGAACGCCGGGTCAGCGAGTTTTCGATGGGCAGGATCAGCTTCTCGTCCTGCCACATCCACAGTTCCAGCTGCACGCCGGCCGACTGCCCGTAGACCAGCCCGCCGTTCGGCTCGATACGGGGGCGGTAGAGCCGGAAGATGCGGGCCTGGTTGCCCTCGGCGAGCCGGCCGTCGCCGACCAGCAGCGCGCGCTTCTTCTTGGCGTCCACCGTCATGGAGTAGAACGGTTCGTTCAGGCAGGCGGCGGCCAGCGCGTCCTGAAGTTCCCGGCGGTCATCCCAATTGATGGCGATGACCGGGCGGGCATCATTGCCCCGGACCAGCAAGTATCCGATACCAGCGTCATCGAGTACACGGCGGATGAACAGCAGGTCCTCCACCATCGCCTCATGCTGGGTGCGGTCCCTGTTGACCAGCGCATAGCGCCGCTTGACCTTGACGACATCCTCGCGGTCGCTCAAGCGTGCGACGGCGGCAGGAGAGGTCACCTCAACGACGTCGCGCTGGCTTTCCTCCGGTTCCGGGGCACCAAAGTACGCATCCGAAATGTCACTGGGGGCAAGCGATTCGGTAATGGAAGTCTCCTTTAGTTTTGGATGTGGCGTATCTCCTCCATACTAAGCCTGCCTTCCCGCCGGGGTGAGGCGACTGTGGATTCAGCGAGCTTCGAGGGCTGGGGAAGACGCGAGGAGCTGCTGTGTGTAGGGATGCTGGGGCGCGGCGAAGAGCTGCTCGGCCGGGCCGTGCTCGACGATCCGGCCGCGACGCAGGACGGCAACCCTGTCGCTCATGTGCCGCACCACCCCCAGATCGTGCGAAATGAACAGGTAGCTCAGCCCCAGTTCCCGCTGCAGGTCATCGAGCAGGTCCAGGATCTGGGCCTGGATCGAGACGTCCAGCGCCGAGGCCGGTTCGTCGCAGATCAGGATCCGGGGCCGTGGCGCCAGAGCGCGGGCGATGGCGACGCGCTGGCGCTGGCCGCCCGAAAGCGTGCGCGGGCCGCGGCGGGCAAAGTCCGCGGGCAGCCCGACCATCTCCAGCAGGTCCTGGACCTGCTCGCCGGCGCTCCGGGAATTCAGCGTCCGGCCGCCGGTGGCCGCGTCCGCCAGGGTCTGCCCGACGGTCAGCCGCGGATCGAACGAGCTGAGCGGGTCCTGGTAGACGGTGCCGATCAACGGCCGCCGGCTCCGGCGGTCCTTCTCGGTGAGCGCGCTCCAAGGCTCGCCGAAAAGCCGGACCTGGCCGGCATCCGGTGCGGTGAGGCCGAGCGCGATGCGGGCGATGGTGGTTTTGCCGGAACCGGATTCGCCCACCAGCCCGAGCGTCTCCCCGGCGGCCAGTTCGAAAGAGACATTATCGACGGCGGTGAAGCTGGTCTTGTCCGGGTTGCGGAAGCGTTTGGTCAGGCCGGTGGCCTGCAGAACGGGTGCGCCGGCGCCGGATTGCGGGAAACGGCCGCCCGCCGATGTCGGTTTCGGTGCCTTCGGGCTGGACGAGATCGACGATCGGGACAGGCGCGCGCCGCGGGGATGGCCGGAGGGCAAGGCGCGCAGCAGTTTCTTTGTGTAGTCGTGCTGCGGCGAGCCCAGGACCTGCGCCACCGGGCCTTGCTCCACAATCCTGCCCTCGGTCATCACCGCCACCTGGTCCGCCACCGAACCGACCACTGCCAGATCGTGGCTGATCAGCAGCATCGCCGTTCCCCGCTCCCGCAGTGAGGCCAGCAGGTCCAGAATCTGCGCCTGCACCGTGGCATCGAGCGCGGTGGTGGGCTCGTCGGCGATAAGCAGCGCCGGATCCAGCGCGATGGCGGAGGCGATCAGGGCCCGCTGGCGCAGGCCGCCGGAGAGTTCGCCGGAGCGCTGGCCCGCCCGCAGCTGCGGATCGTCCATGCCCACATCGGCCAGCAGCTTCAGCACCCGCCGGCTGCGTTCGGCGCTGGTCAGCCGGGTGCGCAGCCGGAGCGAATCCTCGATCTCGCGCCCGATGGTCCGCAGCGGATCCAGCGAGACCAGCGCATCCTGCAGCACAAAGCCGACCTTGCTGCCGCGCAACTGCCGCCAGCCGCGCCGACCCAGTCCGGTCAAGGACTTACCGCCCAGTTCCATCCGCTCCGCCGAAACGCCCGCAGTTTCCCCGGCGAGGCCGATCAGGGCCCGCGCGGTCACCGACTTGCCGGAACCGGATTCGCCCACCAGCGCCAGGCACTGCCCGCGGTCGATGGATAAAGACACCCCGCGCACTGCCGGGACGGCACCAAAGCCGACGTTGAGGTTCTCAACCCGCAGCACGGCGTCGTTCTCCGCGATCACCGTCCGGCCACCCTTCGCTGCAGGGCGCGCCCCAGCACGGTCGAGGACGCCGCCGTCAGGACAATCGCGACGCCGGGGAAGAACGTCATCCACCACGCCGTGCCCAGATACGTCCGGCCGGCCGCCAGCATCGCACCCCACTCGGCGGCCGGCGGCGGTGCCCCGAGGCCGAGGAAGCTCAGCGAGGACGCCCACACCACGGCCTGGCCCAGCCCGAGGGTGCCGAGCACAAAGACGGGGGGGAGGGCGTTGGGCAGGATGTGGCGGAAGAGTACCTGCGCCGGGCGGCGGCCCAGTACGACGGCGGCCTCCACCATTGCGGACGACCTCAGCTGGCTGATTTGGCCGCGGATGATGCGCGCGTAGCCCGGCGCCGTCGAGAGCCCGACGGCGATGACCGAGGTGGTGATCCCCGGGCCGGCCAGCGCGATGAACACCAGCGCCAGCAGCAGGCCCGGCAGCGCGAACAGCACTTCGAGGATCCGGCCCACGCCGAAATCCAGCCAGCGGCCGCCGAGCCCGGCCAGCGTGCCGAGCACCAGCGCCAGCCCGACGCCGATGGCGGTGGCTGCTGCGCCGATCAGCAGCGACGGGCGGGCGCCGTGGATCACGCGCGAGTAGATGTCGCGACCGGACTCGTCGGTGCCGAACCAATGCTTGGCGGACGGGCCCTGGAACGAGTCGGCCGGGTTGATGGCCAGCGGGTCGAATGGCGCCAGCAGCGTGGGGAAGCAGGCGGCCAGCACCAGGAACAGTGTGACGGCGGCGGCGCCGAGTTCGACGGCGCGCAGCCCGGACACCCGGAGCAGGCCGCGGGTGGGTCCGAGGGTTCCTGCGGCGCCGGGCGTGCCAGGAGTCTCTGTGACATCAGGGGTTCCAGCCGCGCCTGAGGTCCCGGCGAGTATCGGGTCCTGGTGATTGCGCTTGCTCGAAAAGATGCTCATGCGCCCCGCAACCGTGGATCGGCGGCGCGCTCGGCCACGTCGCTGGCGGCCATGACCACCACGTAGGCCAGTGCCGAGACCAGGGCGACGCCGGTGACCAGCGGGATGTCGCGCAGCGTGACGGCGTTGAGCAGGGTCCGGCCCAGCCCCGGGCGGGCAAAGATCGACTCCACGACGACGGCGCCGCTGAGCAGGCTGCCGAAGGCCCAGCCGGAAAGCGCGATGCCGGGCAGCGCGGCATGGCGCAGAGCGTGGCGGAACAGCACACCGGTCTCGCCTTCCCCGCGGGCACGGGCGGAAAGCGCGAACGGCGAGGTCATGGCGTTGAGCATGGATTCGCGCATCACCTGGCCCAGGAATCCGGCCAGCGGCAGCGCCAGCGCCAGCACGGGCAGCACCAGCCCGTCGGCGGAGTTGGTGCTGACCGGCGGCAGCCAGCCCAGCGTATTGGAGAACAGCAGGATCAGGATGCTGGCCAGCCAGAAGTGCGGCACCGCGGCTGCGGCGATCTCCAGCCCCGAAGCAACGACGGCGGCCGCCTTGCCGTTCAGCGTGGACCAGCCGGCCAGTCCGAGCGCCAGCAGCCAGGCGACCAGCAGGGCCAGGGCAGACAGCAGGAGTGTGCCGGGCAACTGGTTGCCGAGCAGCTCGGCCACGGGCATCCGCAGCGAGTAGGAGTCGCCCAGATCGCCCTGCACCAGGCGGCCCAGCTGGGTGAAGTACTGCACCAGCAGCGGCTGGTCCAGCCCGTAGTCCCGGCGGACCTGCTCCAGCGCCTCGGGCGACGCCTGCGATCCCGGGCCGCCGAGAATGGCTTCGGCCGGATCGCCGGGGATCAGCCGGATCCCGAAGAAGATCAGCGTCGCAACGGCCCAGAGCACGAAGACCGCGCCCAGCATCTTGGCGAGCAGCCAGCGTACGGTTGTGGGGAGGCGGACGCCCTCGGCCAGCGTCCGCGCCGGCCCCCCGTCGCCGTCGCTCAGCGCCGGCCGGCCGGGAGCCGGTTGCTCAGGAGTTGAGCCAGGCATCGTAGAACGTCGGCGTGGACACGGTGGGCAGCGCCCGCGACCCGGAGACTTCCGAGCGGTACAGGAAGTGGTTCTGCTGGTCGTACAGCGGCAGGATGTAGTAGCCCTCCAGCACAATCTTCTGCGCCTCTTCGTACAGCGCCGCGCGCTCGGCCGGGTCGGAAGTTTCGCTGCCCTTGGTCAGGATCTCATCGAGTTCGTCCAGCTTCACCTGGGACAGGTTGGCGAAGTACCCGCTGGGTGCCGGAACGGTGCTGTCCGAGTGGAACAGGATCCGCAGCACGTCCGGGCCCACCTTGGTGTACGGGGCGCTGACCAGGTTGTAATCGTTCTCGGCCAGGGCGCCGTACCAGCTGGACAGATCCAGCAGGTTCAGCTTGATCTCGAAGCCGGCTTCCTTGGCCGTGGCCTGCAGCTGCTCGAACAGGGACTGCTCGGCCGGGATGGACTGGTTGGTGCTGACCGGGAACTCCAGGCTCAGCCGCTTCCCGTCCTTCACCCGGTAGCCCTCGGCATCCCGCTCAGTCCAGCCGGCCTCGTCCAGCAGGCGGTTGGCCTCGGCCGGGTCGTAGCCGAACAGGGACTCGTCGGAGTAGCTCAGCGGCTCAACGCTGGAGAGCGGCGAGTAGGAGCGTTCGGCGGTCCCGAAGAACAGGGAGGAAACGCCGTCGTTCACATTCACCGCCCGGACAAACGCCTCGCGCACCAGCGGATCATTGAAGGGCGCCTTGCTGGTGTTCAGCTCCAGCCGGTTGGAGGCGCCGGGCCGCGGGGCGTCCAGGTGCTTGATGACGTCGTTGTTCTCCGCTGCGGCAATGGTGTCCGGCTGGGCGTTGTCGATCACGTGCACCTCGCCGGCCTGCAGCGCGGCATAGCGGGTGGCGGATTCCGGAATGAACTTCCAGGTGATGGACTCCAGGTAGGCCGGGCCCTCGTGGGCGGCATCGGCCGGCGGGGAGTTGTAATTCTCGTTGCGGACCATGGTGATCGAGTCCTGCTTGACCCAGTCCTCCACGATGAACGGTCCCGTGCCGACGGGCGCCGCGCAGTTCTCTTCCTGGCTGCGCTCCAGCGCCTTGGGGGACTGGATGGCGACCCACGGCATGCTGAACGATTCCAGCAGCGCACTGTCCGGAGCCTTGAGGTTCAGCCTGAGGGTGAGGTCGTCGACCACCTCGGCGCTCTCAATCTTCTGCAGCGCCAGGTAGCCGGTGGAGGACGCGGTTTCGGGATCCTGGACGTGCTCGATGTTGGCCTTCACTGCCTCGGCATTGAGCGGGGTGCCGTCAGCGAACTCCACGCCCTCGCGCAGCGTGAAGGTCCAGGTCAGGCCGTCTTCGCTTTCCTGCCATTCGCTGGCCAGCCACGGGATGATCTCGCCGTCGTCGTTCTTGGAAACCAGCGGTTCCAGGTACTGGCTGGCCGCCAGCGCCTGTGGGTAATTGCCGCCCACATGCGGATCCAGGCACGTCGGTTCGGCGTCGCCCGTGGCGTAAACGAGGTTCCCGCCGCTGACCGGCTCGCCCGCATTCTCCTCGGAACCGGTGCCGCCGGCACTGCAACCGGCCAAAAGTACGACGGCGGCCGCGGCACCTGCCGCGGAAACGACGGCACGGCGCGGGGTACGGAAGGGAAACGACATAGGATACTTCCTCAACTGGATCCGCCCGGCGGTGGCCTGCGGCGGTGTTGCACGGCCGGAAGGGCGCCGGCCGCAGTTTGCTCCCATTAAGGGTAGGTCAGCAGCGCAAACCGACGCATGACGTGCCGCACAGTGTGAGCAACCTCTCCGGCACGCCGGCGGAGCTCGCGGGTTGGCAGGCTGTAACGGAAGTCTCAGCACAGCGCGGCGAACCGTACTATGGTGCTGTGGCCGCCCGGCACCGCCGCGGTAGGGAGGACCACCAGACCGGACGGGGTTCCGTCCGGCTGCCCGCAGTTGATGACTTTGGACTGGAGCCTGTCGCGTGCTTGATCAGACGACCATTGAGAAGATTGCCGATGAGCTGGTGGAGGCCGGGCGCACCCGTACCCCGGTGCCTCGGCTGACGGCCCGCTATCCGGAGATGACGGTGGAGGACTCCTACGCCGTGCAGAACCTCTGGCGGGAGCGCAGCGAAGCTAACGGCCGCAAGCTCGCCGGGCGCAAGATCGGTCTGACCTCCAAGGCGATGCAGGCCGCCACCGGCATTACCGAACCGGACTACGGCATCATCTTCGACGACATGATCCTCGAAAACGGCTGCACGGTGAAGTGGGACCAGTACACCCACCCGCGCGTCGAGGTGGAGCTGGCCTTCGTGCTTAACCGTGATGTCAAGGGCCCCAACGCCTCCATCTTCGACGTGCTGAACGCCACCGAATACGTGGTCCCCGCCTTGGAGATCCTGGACTCGCGGATCGAGATGGAAGGCCGCACTATCGTGGACACCATCTCCGACAACGCCGCCATGGGCGCGATGGTGATCGGCGGCAACCCGGTCCGCCCGCAGGACGTTGACCTGCGCTGGATCGCCGCGATCCTGTACAAGAACCAGACTGTGGAGGAGACCGGCGTCGCCGCCGGCGTGCTGAACCACCCGGCCGCCGGCGTGTACTGGCTGGCCAACAAGATCGCCCCGCACGGCGACCACCTTAAGGCCGGCGAAACCATCCTCGCCGGGTCCTTCACCCGCCCGATGTGGGTCTACGAGGGCGACACTGTGCACGCCGACTACGGACAGCTGGGATCCATCACATGCCGATTCGAGTAGAAGCAGCGCCGTCCTTCAAGGACCTCGTCAACAACGCCGACCGCACCATCGCGGGCATGTTCGTGTGCTCCGGCGACGCGGGCATCGCCGAAATCTGCGCCGGCTCAGGCATTGACTACCTGCTGATCGACGCCGAACACGGACCCAACGGGCTGGAGACGGTCCTGGCCCAGCTGCGCGCCATCGCCGGCTACCAGGCCATCCCCGTGGTCCGTGTCCCCTTCAACGATCCGGTGCAGATCAAGCAGTTCCTGGACATCGGCGCGCAGTCGCTGATCGTGCCGATGGTCAACAACGCGGAGCAGGCCCGGGCCGCGGTGGCGGCCATGCACTACCCGCCGCGCGGCATCCGCGGGGTGGGCTCGGCGCTGGCCCGTTCGGCACGTTGGAACCGCATCCCCGACTACCTGAACCGTGCCGAGGACCTGGTCACCCTGGTGGTGCAGGTCGAGGCGGCCGAGGCAGTCCGGAACGCAGCGGAAATCGCCGCAGTGGACGGGATCGACGGCATCTTCATCGGCCCGTCTGACCTGGCCGCCTCCATGGGCGTGCTTGGCCAGCAGGAACACCCGGACGTAGTGGCCGCGGTGGTCAAGACGATCGAGGACGTGAAGGCCGCCGGCAAGTTCGTCGGGGTCAACGCGTTCGTCGAAGCCTCGGCCCGCCGCTACATCGACGCCGGGGCGGACTTCGTCAACGTCGGCGCCGACGTGGCCCTGCTGGCCCGCGGTACCGAGGCGCTCGCCGCCAAGTACATTCCGGAAGAAGCAGGAGTCGGAGCAGAGGCACAGGCGCCCCGCGCCAGCTACTAGAACATCGACTGCGCAGCAGATGCCCTTTCCAACCTTGGAAAGGGCATCTGCTGTCTCCTGGTTTCGGGAGTCTGGCTTACCGAAGGTACTCGCGGGCCTGGACGTTCAGCGCGCGCCGCTTCACCGAGATCGCCTTGGCGTAATAGCCCACTAACTGCTCGCACAGCACCGGCCAAGTCCGGCCCTGGACGGACTCGAACGCCGCCTGCCCGAAGGCCCGGCGCTTGATGTCGTCGCCGATCAGGTCCTGCACCCGGGACCGCAGTTCATCCAGCCGTCCGGGCGTATAGATCCAGCCGGTCCGCGACTGGTCCACCAGATCCAGCGGACCGCCCCGTCCCACCGCCACCACCGGCACGCCGGAGGCCTGCGCTTCCTGGATGGTCTGGCAGAACGTCTCGGATTCACCGGGGTGGACAAACAGGTCGAAGCTGGCCACCATCCGCGCCAGGTCTTCGCCGCCCTGGAAGCCGGCGAAGTAAGCGCCGGGCAGCTTGGCTCGTAGCGAGTCCTTCAGCGGCCCGGACCCCACGATGACCAGCCGCGTGCCGGGCAGGTCGGCCAGCACGGCAAGATCCTCCACCTGCTTCTCCGCGGCCAGCCGGCCCACAAAGCCGATAATCCGCTCGCCGTTGGGCGCCACGGAAGCCCGCCACCCGGCGTCGTACTTCTGCGGGTGGAAACGCGAGGTGTCCACACCGCGCCGCCACAGGTGCACCCGGCGCACGCCGTGGCTGTGCAGCTGGTCGACCGCGAAACTGGACGGCGCCAAGGTGAGCGTGGAGAGTTCGTGAATGTTCTCCACGTGCTGCCACAACAGCTGCTCCAGCCACGGGGCACCGTAGCGCGCGGCGTAGGCGGGAACCTCGGTCTGGTAGATGGAGACGGCGGGGATGCCCAGCTGGTGCGCGGCCTGCACGGCCCGCCAGCCGAGGATAAACGGCGAGGCCACATGCACCACCTCGGGCATGAAGTCCGCGAAGATCCGCCGCAGCCGCGCCGGCGTTCCGGCGGCGACCCGCACATTGGCGTAGCCGCGCAGCGGGACGGACGGCAGCCGGTGCACCGGGTAGCCCTCCACCTCGGCCGGCGCCTCGTCATCGAGCCACGACGACGTCGGCGCGATGACCAGCACGTCGTCGCCCCGCCGGCGCAGGTGCGCAATGACCTGCAGCAGCGAGTGGGTGACGCCGTTCATATGCGGCAGGAACGATTCAGCAACAATGGCGATCCTCACGCTTCTACCGTGGCGGCTGGGCGCAGACTCCCGGCGAGGACAGGGTTTCGCCCCGGTGAACACTTGCAAAAGACTCACGACGGCGCCGGTCCGGGCCGGTGGCGGGAGAAGCGGTCCGGGCACGCGGCGGGAGGCGGCTAGTGTAGTCGGGTGACTCTTGGACTCCTGACCGTAATCCTGGTGGCGATTTTCCTCGGCTCGGTGGCCCAGCGGATCGCCGGAGTGGGCTTCGCGCTGCTGCTCTCGCCCATCCTGGTGATGCTGCTCGGCGCGCACACGGGGATCATGATGATCAATATCTGCTCGGTGGTCTCCTGTGGCCTGATCGTGCCGCGGGTCTGGGCGGACATCAACTGGAACATGTTCTGGTGGCTGACCATCCCGGCCACCCTGGGGACCATCGGCGGCTCCTTCGTTGCCGTCAACGTCCCGTCCGCGCCGCTGGTGGTCACAGTGGGTGCCATCGTCATCTTCGCCCTCGGCCTGTCCGTGGTGCTGCACCGCGCTTCCGTGACGGTGAGCGGGAATCCGCCCAAGGCGCTGGCCGGGCTGGGGTCAGGACTGACAAACTCGCTGGCCGGCGTGGGCGGCCCCACCGTCAGCGCCTACGCGGTGCTGGCCCGCTGGCCGCAGCGCGAGTTCGCCAGCACGCTGCAGCCCTACTTCCTGGTGATCTGCCTGATCACCGTCGGCGTCAGGACCTGGCTTAACCCGTCCCATCTGCCGCAACTGGACTGGTGGATGTGGGCCGCGCTGGGGGTCATGATCGTGGTCGGGATCTTCACGGGGGAGAAGCTGCTGCGGCACATCAAGGACGACCACGCGCGCGTGGCCGTCATCATCATGGCGTTCGTGGGCGCCCTCGCTGCGTTGATCAAGGGACTGCTGGACCTGATCGGTTAAAGCTGGACTTCAACGGTTAAATCCGCGCCGTTGTTCCCGTAGCGCTCCTTTTCCAACTGTTTCATGCCCGCACTGGCTTTTTATTTTAAAGCAGGTATGGTCTCTCATACCGTTGTATTTCGCCTTGAAAAAGGAGCTGGAATGGCAGGAAAGTCCCCGCAGGGGTCTAACACCAAGAAACAGGGTAAATCTATCAAGGAAAAGCGTGCTGAGAAGCGCTCGAAGTCCTCAGCTGAGGAGGAGCTCATTCCCAAGCGCCGCAAGGGCGCCTGAGCTGGGGCTGGATGAAGAAACCTAGGCTGGCGGAAATCCGGAGGCAGTCCGCGGCATTCTTGCCGTGTTGATTTCCCGGAATATTCCGCCTTTCCGGGCGGCTGGTTCTTTTTGAACCAGCCGCCCGCTTCCATTTAAAGTCCCGTCATTCAGAAACCCCGCCAAAAATGATTGCCTAAAACACCCTTTCCCGAAAAACGGATTTCCCTTTCCGCGCCGGTGAAAGTGCTGGACTGTCCCGCGCCCACCCGCTCAATTTTGGTGCTGGCTGCCCGTCGCTGCCCGGCGTAACATCTGTCTCGGGTGGCCCATGGTGCGAAGGAGCAGACCATGGAATGGATCCGGCCGGAAGACGCCGGCTACGACGAAGCGCGCACACTTTTCAACGCGATGATCGACCGGCGGCCGGCCGTCATCGCCCAATGTTCGAGCGCTGCCGACATCCGCGAAGCGCTGTCATACGGGCGGCAGCACGGCCTCGAGATCGCCGTCAGATCCGGCGGCCACTCCGTTGCGGGCATGTCCATGAACGAGGGCGGACTGGTCATCGACGTGCGCGGGCTGAAGGACATCGCCGTTGACCCTCAGGCCCGCACGGCAACGGTTGGCGGCGGTGTGACCTGGGGAGAATTCGACCGGGCGGGGCAGCCTTACGGCCTGGCGGTCACCGGCGGCCGGGTCTCCACGACCGGCGTTTCCGGTTTCACGCTGGGTGGCGGCTCCGGCTGGATGGACCGCGCCTGGGGACTGGCCTGCGACAACCTGATCTCCGTGGACCTGGTCACCGCGGCTGGGGAGGAAGTGACGGCCAGCGCCGATGAGAACCCGGAGCTGTTCTGGGCGCTGCACGGCGGCGGCGGGAATTTCGGTGTCGCTACCTCCTTCACGTTCAAAATGTACGACGTCGGTGAGCAGGTTCTATGTGGCCTGCTGCTGTGGCCGCTCGGACAGGCCCGGGACGTGGCGCGTGCCTACCGGGACTTCGTACCGGCCTCGCCCGAAGCCCTGGGCTCCTGCCTGCTCTCGGTGATCGCGCCGCCCGAGGAGTTCGTGCCGGCCGAGCTGCAGGGGAAGCCGGCGCTGGGCCTTGTGGTGATCTATGCCGGCGACCCGGACGAGGGCAGGGAGGCGGTCCGGCCGCTCGTATCACTGCAGCCCGCGGCCGATATTGTCGAGCCCAGACCGTACGCGGATTTCCAGTCCATGCTCGACGACGCCCCGGGGCAGTTGAACTACTGGACGGCCGACTACCATGACGAATTTCCGGACGCGGCGCTGGATGTCTTCCTCCGGTTCGGGGAAGCGCTGCCGCATGAATCCTCACAGATGCTGCTGGCGCCTTGGGGCGGCCGGGCCAGCAGGGTGGACCCCGACTCCACTCCGATGGCCCGGCGCACTGCCCAATGGATGACCCACCCCTTTGCCGTGTGGCAGGACCCGGCGCAGACCGCTGAAGCCATTGGCTGGGCCAAGGGCTTCCGGCGCGATATCGCCCCCTATGCCAGCGGCGGCGTGTATCTGAACTTCATCGGCCACGAGGGGCAGGAACGGATCATGGCCGCCTTTGGGCCCGAGAACTACGCCAGGCTTGCCCGGATCAAACGGGACCTCGATCCGGACAATATCTTCCGCGGGAACCAGAACATCCTGCCCGCCGCAGGAGAGCCGGCGGAAAGGGAAGGTGCCGTTGCCCCCTGAGGTGCGTGCCGCCGTCGTACGTTGACGCGTTTTCCCGTCGGGGCCTGTCAACCTCTAGCCCGAACCAGAACCGGCGCGTAGCGTTGAAAAGGTTCCCGCCGACGAGAAATCCCGCGGCCCGGCACGCGAATCATTGACAGGAGTTCCAGACATGAAAGCTCTGACCTGGCAAGGCAAACGTCAAGTGTCCGTCGAGGAGGTCCCGGATCCGGCCATCCAGGACCCCACGGATGCCATCATCCGCATCACCTCCACCGCCATCTGCGGCTCGGACCTGCACCTGTACGAGGTGCTGGGCCCGTTCATGAACAAGGGCGACATCCTCGGCCACGAGCCCATGGGCATTGTGGAGGAAGTCGGCAGCGCCGTTACCAACATCAAGCCAGGCGACAAGGTGGTCATTCCGTTCAACATCGCCTGCGGGAACTGTTTCATGTGCGGCCTCGGCCTGCAGTCGCAGTGCGAGACCACCCAGGTCAGGGAGAAGGGGACCGGCGCGGCGATGTTCGGCTACACCGAGCTCTACGGCTCGGTGCCGGGCGGGCAGGCGGAGTATCTGCGGGTGCCGCACGCGGACTACGGCCCGATCAAGGTGGCCAACACCAGCATTCCGGACGAGCGCTACCTGTTCCTTTCCGACATCCTGCCCACCGCCTGGCAGGCCGTGGATTACGCCAACGTCCCCGGCGGCGGCACCTTGGCCGTGTTCGGGCTTGGCCCCATCGGGCAGCTGGCCAGCCGGATCGGCAAACATCTGGGATACCGGGTCATCGCCGTCGAACGCATCCCCGAGCGGCGGCAGATGGCCGAGCGGCACGGCATCGCCACCTTGGACTGGACCAGGAACTGCGCCGATGACCTGCGCGACATGACCGGCGGACGCGGGCCGGACTCCGTGGTGGACGCGGTCGGGATGGAATCGCACGGTTCGCCGGTGGCGGCCGCTGCCCAGGCCGCGGTCGGGGTTCTGCCGCACCCCGTGGCGAAGCTTGCCATGACGACGGCGGGGGTGGACCGGCTGGCCGCCCTGCACGCGGCCATCGACTCGGTCCGGCGCGGCGGTACCGTCTCGCTCTCGGGGGTCTACGGCGGGGAAGCGGATCCGATGCCGATGCTGAAGATGTTCGACAAACAGCTCCAGCTGCGGATGGGCCAGTGCAACGTCAAGCACTGGATCACCGACCTGCTGCCCCTCGTGGACGACGATACCGACCCGCTGGCTTTGTCCGATCTGGTCACGCACCGAGTCTCCCTGGACGAGGCGCCGGCCATGTACGAGATGTTCCAGAAGAAGGAGGACGGCTGCATTAAGGTTGTGCTTCGGCCTTAGTGTTGCGCTGGCCGCCGGGCGGCGGGACTGTTAGGACCGCCGCTTTTGGCTGCTCCGCCGCGTCGCTGGCCGGACGATGGCCCGTCAACTGGCACCATGGAGACAATGAAACTCAAATGGCGCCCGGGCGGGCAGAGCGGACTGCCCATGCCCCTCTGGCTGCAAGGGGGTTTCGAACTTTTCCAGAGCGCGCTGCTCTCGGCGATCGTCGTGTTGCTGCCGCTGGTCGGCGTGTGGTTCGCGGACGGGTTCGAAGACCGCAGCTTCGATTCGCTGGCCAGGCTTGGCGGACAGGCCTGGCTGCTGATCCACGGCGTGCCGCTGCAGCTGGAGATCCTGATGGGCACCACGTCCGCGGACACCGAGCGAGGAACGCTGTCCCTTGTCCCGCTTGGCCTGACGCTGCTGCCCTTCTTCCTGTCCTGGCGGGCGGGACGACGTCTGGCGCGTGCCGCGTATACCGACCAGCTCTGGCAGGCGCTGCTCGGTGCCCTCGGCGTGTATGCCTTTGTCGGCGGCGCCACCGCTTATCTGGTGCAGACCGAGGAAGTGGAAATTTCCATGATGGCCGGCGCCCTGATACCGCTGATCCCGGCCGGGTCCGGCCTGATCATCGGGGCGTACCGCGCGGCCGGATCATGGGGCCGGCTAATCGGCGTCGACGCGGCCGCCTGGGTTGCCAAGACCAGCCAGCACTCTCGCTGGGCCGGCTCCTATGTCTGGTCCGTCATACGGGCAGGCCTGCTGGCCGTCACCGCCGCAGTCTGCCTGGCGGCCCTGCTGCTGGCCGTGGACATTGCCCTGCACTGGGCGGACATCATCGAGATCTACCAGGAGCTCAACACCGGCGTAGTGGGTGGCATCGTGCTCACTGTCGCGCAGCTGGGCCTGATGCCGAACTTCGTTGGCTGGACGCTGGCCTGGTCCTCCGGCGCCGGGTTCGCCGTCGGCACAGGCAGCTCCATCAGCCCGCTCGCCACCACTGTGGGCCCGCTCCCGGCGTTCCCGTTGCTCGGAGCCCTGCCTACCGGCGAACTGACCTACGGAATGGCCGCCCTGCTGCTGCCTGTCGTTGCCGGCGTGCTGGCCGGCTGGTGGTTCCTGCGCGAGGGTGAAAACCACTTTGACGAATGGCTGTCGATCAAGGTCCAGACCCGCTGGTTCACTGCCGCGGCTTCCACCGTGGTGCTTGGCCTGCTGATCGGCGCCGCCGCCGGCGTCGGCACTGCGATCTTGGCCTGGCTGTCCCGCGGTTCTCTGGGCATCGGCCGCTTCGTGGACCTGGGGCCGGACCCGATGTGGACGGCACTCTGGGTCGCGCTGGAAGTGGCTGCCGGCGTCGTTATTGGTTACGCCGTAGGCCCCTGGCTGGAGCGCGAACCGCGCCGCGCCGCAACGATGCCGGCGGAGAGCCGCGGCAAGAAAGACTAGCTGCCGCAGCAGCGGCGACGGTTAGCCGCCGCCATAGCGACGGCGGATCCGTCAGCCCTGCGGGTTGAACAGGTTGTTGTAGTCGAGCAGCTTTTCCGAGTACTCGTTGGTGCACTGCTCCTGTGCGCTCTGCGTGACCGCCAGGCGTGTGCACTCCTCGTACTGGGCCGTGAGCGGCCAGAAGACCATTTGCGCCAGGGCGGTCAGCGCGAAGAAACCGCCGACGATGATGCCGAAAATGAACGTGATCCGGAGCGTCCCAGGCAGGCCGTGCCGGACTGACTTCACCAGACCCACGATCGAAACCACCACGGTGGCCACGGCCAGGACGAGCGCGGCAATTTTCCACGGCAGCGGCAACGCCGCCGCCAGGAACGTGGCCAGCACCAGCAACAGCAGAACCCGCAGATAGAGACTGGCGTTTTTTGTTTGTTCCTCGCTGGGCCGCGGCCGTGTGTCATGTTCCATGGGTTTAAGCCTAGGCGAGCCGGGAGCATAAAGTTGACGCATGCGCATCGTGGTACTTGTCTCCGGCTCCGGCACCAACCTTCAGGCAGTCATCGAAGCGGTGAAAACAGGGGAGCTCGACGCCGATATCGTCGCCGTGGGTTCCGACGTCCCGGGCTGCCTGGGGCTCGAGCGGGCTGAGGGTGCAGGGATCGAGACGTTCGTGGTGGCACCGGCCGACTACGGCAGCCGCCCGGAGTGGAACCGCGCGCTGCAGCTCGCCGTCGCATCCTATGCCCCGGACGTTGTGCTGCTTGCCGGTTTCATGCGCATCCTGGATGCCGAATTCGTCGAGGCCTTCGACGGCCGCATGGTCAATACCCATCCCGCGCTGCTGCCCTCCTTCCCGGGCGCCCACGGAGTGCGGGACGCACTGGCTCACGGCGTGAAAATCACTGGGGTCACCGTGCACATCGTCGATTCCGGCGTGGACACCGGCCCCATCCTCGCGCAGGCCGCAGTGCCCGTTCTGGAGAAAGACACCGAGGAAGTCCTGCACGAGCGAATCAAAGTGGAGGAGCGCAAGCTCCTGGTGCAGACGTTGGCGGACCTCAGTACACGCACCGGTTAGCTTTTCTGGCGGCGATAACCGCCGTGTAGCGGCTGCAGCCCTCGCGACTTATTGAGCTCCCGGAGCCCGGTTTCCTGTGGATAACCCTCCTGCCTTGTTAAACGTGTGATTACACTGGCTCGAATACGTCAGTAAGCAACCCGACCAGTGCATAGGGGTCTCGGTGAACCGCAGGACCAAATTCGATACTTTCACGCGTGCCCGATCCTCGGTGTTTGCCGTGCTGGCTGTGGCCGCCCTCGGCCTGACAGCTTGCGGAGGTGATGCAGAGGGCGAGCCTGGCAGTTCTGCCTCACCCGCAACTTCGGCCGTTGCTGCTGAAACCGCAACGCCGACGCCTACACCAAGTGCCACTCCGGAATACAAGCCAGCTTCGGCTGATGGGCCGGCCGAAAACGTTCCTGTCCCAAAGATGCCCAAAGGAACACGACAGGAAAGTAAAGAAGGCTTAGCAACTTTTGCCAGACACTGGTATGAACTGCTGAGCTACGCCTATGAATCCGGTGATACCGAACCGATCAGGAAGATCACGTCCGCCGATTGCCGTCGTTGCGAAGAAGCGTTTAAGGTCATCGACGATTGGCATGCAGATGGCCGATGGCTGGTTGGAGGACGTGCTGAAGTTGTGGGGACCGGTAAGGAAATGACGACCGATCCCAGCGGAGTACATCAGCTACCAGTCCAGGTTCAATTCAACCAATTGGACTACTACTCGAAAGGTGAGTTGCACACAGAAGAGCCTGCTTCATCAGGTCATATAGATCTAATGATGGCTACCTTCCATAACGGAGACTGGACGGTCCGCGACCTGGGCATGGTCGGTGGAACGGAACCATGACTCTTAAAGTCATGGCATGGTCAGGAGCAATACTGGCGGCTATCGATCTAAGTGCCGCTATGACCTTCTTGACAATGCAACCGACTGACGAATACTTGCCGGGAACCGGGCGCATCGACAACCAGGGGCTAGGCATAGAGCTTTTTGTAAAGATGCCAGGCACGGAACACTGGTCAACACTCCCAGAGGGAACACAGGTCGAAAGCACTCGGGAGTACAAATATGAATATGGCTGCAGTGTGGGTGACAGCTTATCCATTCTTTGCGCCAATAACTTGCCCGAATGCACTGACGGTGACGACGGAGTGCCCGTGCAATGGTTTTGGCGTAGCAGCCTCATCGACACGACCTCCTGGATCCGCCTCGGGGGCATCGTCTGCATGTATAACAGCGATCCGAATGAAGACGTGTTGGGCGAGATCGCCGAAAGAATACTCTCGGCATTCCGATCGTTACCTGTGGACGCTGGTAGTTTGACACTTCAACCGAGCCCTCACACTCTTATTGGCGCTAACACGAACGTCTATGCCGAGTCAGAGAATCAAATTCATGAGATTAAGATGCTTGGGCAGGATGTCGTTATTGAAGCGATCCCGCAGGACTACAGTTGGAATTACGGCGACGGTACAAGCTTGGGACCGACCTTCACTCCCGGAGGTCCCTTGCCTCAGGCGCGTTGGGGCGAGCAAACGGCGACGAGTCATGTTTACACCAGTACTGGAGACTTCAACGTTTCCCTCACAACCACTTTCAGCGGAACCTACAGCGTAAATGGGGGACCGGCGATACCCATCCCTGGAACAGGAACATTTTCAGCTGAGCCGGTGACGATCAGTGTGTGGCGGTCTGTTGTGAACAACTTCGCCGATAACTGTCTTGAGAATCCGAACGGGGCCGGCTGCTGATCGGCGGCACCGCGCCCGCTTACTCGTCAACTGGCAAGTAAGCGGGCCGGGGGCCAAAGGACTCAGTGCAGTTCTGCGCCTTTGGTCTCGGGGGAGAACCGGGCCATCCAGAGGACAGCGATCAGTACTAGGCCTCCGGCGATGGCGAAGGACCAGGCTAGGCCGAGGTAGGGCCACATGATCGAGACGAAGATCAGCGGTCCGAAGCCGGCGCCGATTCGGGAGAACGTTGAGGCCCAGCCGAAACCGGAGCCTCGCAGTTCGGTGGGATAAAGCTCGGAGACGTACGCGTAGAGCACCGGGATGGCGATCTGGACGACGAAGCCGTAGACCAGTAGCCAGATGATCACGGCTGCAGGGACCTCGATCACCAGCGCCACGATGACCAGGATGAGAGCTGAGAGCGGTCCGGTGACCGCGAGGATCCACTTCCGGCCCGTCTTTTCCACGAAGTACGCGGCGACGATGACGCCCAGCAGCCCAACGCCCGCCATGCCGGCGGTGGTGATGAATGCGCGGACTTCGGCGAAGCCGGACTCGATCAGAATGCGTGGCATCCACGTCAGAGCCAGGTAGTAGACCAGCAGAATGCTGAAGAATAAGGCCCACGCCGCCGTCGTTATTTTCCAGTTGTGTTTCCAGATGGCCGGGAACTGTTCAAAGATGTTGCCGACGGTAAGCTTCGGAATGGCCTCGGGTTCGGGCAGCCGCCATTCGGTCGGCGTGCCGCCGGTACGTCTGACCAGATCGTTGATGACGTGGGCGGCTTCTTCGCCGCGGCCCTTGCTGATGAGGAACAGGGGAGACTCAGGGACGGATCGGCGGACCCAGAAGACCAGAAGCGCCGGAAGCACCATGATCAGCATGGTGTAGCGCCAGTCCGCGAAGGTGGCCATGATGCCGGCGGAGACGAAGCCGCAGAGGGCTGCGCCGACCGGCCACCAGCCGTCCATCGCGGTGAGGACGCGGCCGCGTTGTTTGCGTGGCGTGAACTCGCCGACAAGGGCGTAGTCCACGGGCACGCAGCCGCCGAGGCCGAAGCCTGCGATGAAGCGGAAGACGCAGAACCAGACGATGTCGGGGGCGAAGGCGCCGAAGACCGTGAAGATGGAAAAGACCAGCAGCGTCGCCGTGAAGGCTTTCTTCCGTCCGATGAGGTCGGCGATGGTGCCCCAGACGAACGCTCCGACTGCCATGCCGATCAGGTTGGCGGTGCCGATCCACGCTGCCTGTGACGGTTCGAGGCTCCAATGGTCGGACAGCAAGGGGATCAGCACGCCGTTGAGGGTGACGTCCCACGCGTCGAACATGAACCCCAGGCCGCCGATGATGAAGATCTTCCCCTGCACCCTCCAGCGCCAGGGGAGTTCCTGCACTATGTGGTCGCCCGTGGGAATTCTCTGGGTTTCGGTCATGACGCCTTCCCTTTGCACCTACAAAAACTCTACTGCGCCCGGTCTCGAGGTGTGCCGTGCGGGCGAATCATCAAAAATGAGAACTCTCTCATCGGGTTCTCCTGTTTATCTCACGTTCCAGGCGCAATGTTGCTACCAGCAAGGCACTCGGCTCGCATCGAAGGATACTTCTCATGAACAAGCGGAACATCTGGATCGCAACGGGCTCCCTCGGAGTCATGGCACTTGGCATGGGGGCAGCAGTTGCCGATAGCGCGACGATTCCCCAGGACCTTGGCAGCAGCATCACGGCACAGGCAGAAGTTTCGGCAAGCACGCCTGTGCTGGAGCGGGCGGTTTCGCCAGCGGAAGCGAACGTCTGGGACCAACCGCTTACGACGGCGGATTCGCCCACTAGCGCGCAGACGGCAGCCTCGCCGGTGTCCCCTGTTTCCGCGCAGTCCGCGGGATCGCCTATGTCCGCGCAGTCCGCGCCCTCGCCGATGTCGGCCCAGTCTCCTGCAACCCCGGAGTCGGCGCCAAGCCCGGTCTCTTCGCCCAGCCCGGAGTCCGCCTCGAGCGCAGATACCGCCGCTGACTAAGCCCGCCAAAGCCGGTTCAACAGACCCGCCGAGCCCCGGATGTTCCCCCATCCGCCGGGGCTCGGCGTATTTAGCTCTGGTGGCCGGAAGGTTGGCCGCGGGGGAGCGGCCTGCCCGGCGCCACTTCATACTCTCCGCTCAAGACACCCGTGAACTAAACTGATGCCATCCCCCATACTTTTGCATCCTTGGAGATTTGCGTGAGCTTGAAGCAGCTTGACCGTGTTCCCATCCGCCGGGCCTTGATCTCGGTGTACGACAAGACCGGACTGGAGGAGCTGGCGCAGGGCCTCCACCAGGCAGGCGTACGCATCGTCTCCACCGGTTCCACGGCCAAGAAGATCTCCGCGGCGGGCATCCCCGTAACAGAGGTGTCCGAGGTCACCGGCTTCCAGGAGTGCCTGGACGGCCGCGTCAAGACCCTGCATCCGTTAGTCCACGCCGGCATTCTGGCCGACCGCCGCCGCGAAGACCACATCCAGCAGCTCAAGGAGCTCGGGGTGGAGGCGTTCGACCTCGTCGTCGTCAATCTTTACCCGTTTGTCGACACCGTGAAGTCCGGCGCCGGCCAGGACGAGGTAGTCGAGCAGATCGACATCGGCGGACCGTCCATGGTGCGCGCGGCCGCAAAGAACCACCCGAGCGTCGCCGTCGTCGTCGATCCCACCAAGTACGCCGACGTGGTGACTGCCGCAGCCGAAGGCGGCTTTGACCTGACCGCACGACGTCGGCTGGCGGCTGCCGCTTTTGCGCACACCGCTGCGTACGACAACGCCGTGGCGTCCTGGACCGCCGCGCAGTTCGGCGACGATACGGATGAGTCCAACCAGTGGCCGCCGTACGCCGGCCTGGCCCTGGAGCGCTCGGAAGTACTGCGCTACGGCGAGAACCCGCACCAAGGCGCTGCCCTGTACGTCGAGAAGGGCGCGACGCCGGGCATTGCGCAGGCCGACCAGCTGCACGGCAAGCCGATGAGCTACAACAACTTTGTCGACGCCGACGCTGCCCTGCGTGCCGCCTTCGACCATGCGGAACCTGCCGTGGCGATCATCAAGCACGCCAACCCGTGCGGCGTCGCCGTGGCCACACCCGGCGCCGCCGATCCTATAGCCGATGCTCATGCCAAGGCCCACGCCTGCGATCCCGTTTCCGCCTTCGGCGGCGTGATTGCTACCAACCGAACGGTGACCGCCGGCATGGCCAGCACCGTCAAGGACATCTTCACCGAGGTTGTCATCGCACCGGACTTCGAGCCCGAGGCCGTGGAGATCCTCTCCCGCAAGAAGAACATCCGCCTGCTCACCCTCCCGGACGGCTACCGCCGCGACCCGGCCGAAATCCGCCAGGTATCCGGCGGCGTGCTGGTCCAGGTGTCCGATACGTTGGAGGCCGACGGCGACAGCCCCGCGAACTGGACGCTTGCCGCCGGCGAGGCCGCCGATGAGAAGACGCTGGCCGATCTGGCCTTCGCCTGGAAGTCCATCCGCGCCGCCAAGTCCAACGCCATTCTGCTGGCCAACGACGGTGCCGCGGTGGGCATCGGCATGGGCCAGGTCAACCGGCTGGATTCCTGCAAGCTCGCCGTGGAGCGCGCCAATACTCTGGGCGTGGCTGTCGACGGCGGTGCTGACGCCGCCGGGGGAGCCGCCAACGTCGAAGGCGGCGCTGCGCCGGAGCGGGCCCGCGGTGCAGTGGCTGCATCGGATGCGTTCTTCCCGTTTGCGGACGGACTGCAGATCCTGATCGACGCCGGCGTCCGCGCCGTCGTCCAGCCCGGTGGCTCGGTGCGTGATGAGGAAGTCGTGGCGGCAGCCAACGCCGCCGAGATTACCATGTACTTCACCGGAGCGCGCCACTTCTTCCACTAAACAGTTCCGCCACTGGCAAGTCAGGCTGACACCCCTTGCCAGCGCCGTGCCGGGCACCTAGGTTCAAAGCAACCGTTGTGCCCGGCAACGGCGTTTAAGGGGTAGGAGCGCGGTCATGAAATGGCGCATATCGGGCCGCGATAGGGATCGAAGGGGCCTCCTCGGGTAAGTTAGATGGTGAATTCAACAGGATTTACAGAGTTCCGTAGACCTTAGGGAGACGCCTCACCAATGGCCAAGATTATCTATACCCACACCGACGAAGCGCCGATGCTGGCCACGTATTCGTTCTTGCCGATTGTCGAGGCCTTCGCTTCGACGGCAGGTGTGGAGGTGGAGACCCGCGACATCTCGCTGGCTGGCCGCATCATCGCCGTCTTCGGTGACTACCTCACTGAAGACCAGCGGACCGGCAACGCGCTGGCCGAGCTCGGAGAGCTGGCGAAGAAGCCCGAAGCCAACATCATCAAGCTGCCGAACATCAGCGCGTCCATCCCGCAGCTGAAGGCCGCCATCGCCGAGCTTCAGGGCAAGGGCTACGCCCTGCCTGACTACCCGGACAACCCCTCCTCGGACGAGGAGACGGACATCCGCTCCCGCTACGACAAGATCAAGGGTTCCGCCGTGAACCCGGTCCTGCGCGAAGGCAACTCGGACCGCCGCGCACCGCTCTCGGTGAAGAACTACGCCCGGCAGAACCCGCACTCCATGGGTGCCTGGTCGGCCGATTCGAAGACCAACGTCGCCACCATGGACGCCGATGACTTCCGCTCCAACGAGAAGTCCGTGGTCATTCCGGCCGACGACACGATCAAGATCCAGCTTGTTGCCGCCGACGGCACCGTCTCCGTCCTGAAGAAGGACTTCCCGGTTCTCGCCGGCGAGGTCATCGACGGCACCGTGATGCGCGCCGCCGCACTGGACGAGTTCCTCGCCGCACAGGTTGCCCGCGCCAAGGAAGAGGGCGTGCTCCTCTCCGCGCACCTGAAGGCCACCATGATGAAGGTCTCGGACCCCATCATCTTCGGCCACGTGGTCAAGGCGTACTTCACCGAACTCTTCGAGACCTACGGCGAGCAGCTCGCTGCCGCAGGCCTGAGCCCCAACAACGGCCTGGCCTCCATCCTCAACGGTCTTGAGGAACTGCCGGCCGACGTCCGCGAAGGCGTCCAGGCTGCGATCAAGAAGGGCCTGGAAGAGGGCCCGGCACTGGCCATGGTGGACTCCGACAAGGGCATCACCAACCTGCATGTTCCCAGCGACGTGATCGTGGACGCTTCCATGCCGGCCATGATCCGCACCTCCGGCCACATGTGGGGCCCGGACGGCCAGGAAGCCGACACGCTCGCCGTGCTCCCGGACAGCTCCTACGCCGGCATCTACCAGGTTGTCATCGACGACTGCCGTGCCAACGGCGCCTACGATCCGACCACCATGGGCACGGTCCCGAACGTTGGCCTGATGGCCCAGGCTGCCGAGGAATACGGCAGCCACGACAAGACGTTCGAGATCCAGACCGCCGGCACCGTCCAGCTCGTGGACGGCTCCGGCACCGTGCTGATCGAGCACCAGGTTGCCCCGGGCGACATCTGGCGCGCCTGCCAGACCAAGGACGTGCCGGTCCGCGACTGGGTCAAGCTGGCCGTCAACCGCGCCCGCGCATCCAACACTCCGGCCGTGTTCTGGCTCGATGAAACGCGCGCCCACGACGCCAACCTGATCGCCAAGGTCAAGGAATACCTGCAGGACCACGACACCGAGGGCCTGCAGATCGAGATCATGTCCCCGGTGGAGGCCACTGCCTTCACCCTGGAGCGCATCCGCAAGGGCGAGGACACCATCTCCGTCTCCGGCAACGTCCTCCGCGACTACCTGACCGACCTGTTCCCGATCCTCGAACTCGGCACCAGCGCGAAGATGCTGTCCATCGTTCCGCTGATCAACGGCGGCGGCCTGTTCGAAACCGGCGCCGGCGGATCGGCTCCGAAGCACGTGCAGCAGCTGCTGAAGGAAAACCACCTGCGCTGGGACAGCCTCGGCGAATTCCTGGCCTTGGCCGTGAGCTTCGAGCACCTGGCCAACTCCACCGGCAACAAGCGTGCGCAGATCCTGGCCGACACGCTGGACCGCGCCACCGGCACCTTCCTGCTGGAGGACAAGTCGCCCAAGCGCAAGGTCGGCGAGCTCGACAACCGTGGCAGCCACTACTACCTCGCCCGTTACTGGGCCGAGGAACTGGCCAAGCAGACCGAGGATGCCGAGCTGGCGAAGTCCTTCGCCGCCGTTGCCGACGCCCTGACCTCCAACGAGGATGCCATTGTCGGCGAGCTGCTCGCCGTGCAAGGTTCCCCCGTTGACATCGGCGGCTACTACGAGCCGGACGACGCCAAGGCCGCCCAGGTCATGCGCCCGTCGGCCAAGCTCAACGAAGTTCTGGCCACGCTGAGCTAAGGACCGGTCAGGCACAGCCAAAAGCCTGAAGCGTACGACGCCGGCCCGCACCTTTTGAACGGAAAGGTGCGGGCCGTCGTCGTACTTTGGCATGAACCGCCTCTGGCACGGGCCGCCCGCACCATTGGGATCGCCGGTTGAGGTTCACGGGGTAAGGCCCAGTTGCTGGAACCGGGCAAGGGAGTCTTCCAGTCCCCAGGCCCGCACGATCAGGCCGTCTTCGAAGGTGAAGAAATACACTTCATCAACCTTGTTGAAGCGGCGTCCGGTAGGAGCGTGGCCTCGCCAGATCCCGAGGTGGGTGCCGGAGCAGCGGAACCGGGCGGCCACCGAGGAGTCGTCCGAGATCAACTGCACCACGGACATCCGGACGTCCGGGAACGAAATCCGGAACGGCTCGATCCATCGGCGCGCGACCGGCACCATCCGGGGGACATAGAACCGCTCCAGGGCGGCCAGATTCCCGCCCACCAGCACTTCGTCAACTAGGTCGATGATGACCGCTTCGTGGGAAGTGTTCATGGGCCCGGTCAGGATTGCTGCCTTGATCCATTCATGCCTACACACTAAACCTGTCCGGTGGAACCATGTCAGGTCTTCGTTAGGTAGGTGCAGGATCCGTTGGCCGAGTGGGGCAGGATAGGAAGCATGCGATTTATTCCGAAGCGTCAGGCGTCTACCACCCGGTCGGTGTCGAGCACGCTCAAGGCCGATCCGGACGCGGTGGAGTCCGCCACCGGACCAGGGGTGAAGCCGCAGGAGCCGCGGGGGATATTCGCCGCCGGGGTTGACCGCACGGCTCTGTGGACTGGCCGCGCCGTTGTCATCGCCATCGGTCTGGTGCTGGCCTGGTGGCTGGTTCGTGCGCTGTGGTCGGTGGTTTTCCCGACGATCCTGGCCCTGCTGCTGGCCAGCATCTTGTGGCCGGTGAACCGGCTGGCCCGCCGCATCATGCCCAAGGCTCTGGCGGCCTTTGTCACTGTGCTCGCTGCGTTGGCGGCCGTCGTCGGAGTGCTGATGCTGGTGATTCCGTCGCTCGCCTCGGGAACCGCGGGGCTGGCCGGGAAGGCCCGTGAGAACCTCGGGCAGATCACGCAGTTCCTTGCGGGGCCGCCGTTCAATCTGGAAAACGCGGACCTGAATTCCCTGGTGGACAGCGCGGTATCCCAAATCCGCCAGCACGCCGGCGACATCGCGTCGGGAATCACCACCGGTCTGGGCGCTATCACATCGGGCACCGTGATCTTCGTGCTGGTCCTGGTTTTCACCTTCTTCTGCCTCAAAGACGGCGACCGTTTCCTCGCCTGGACCAGCCGCTGGACGGACGCCCGGGTCTACGTCCACGCCGCCGCGATGACCTCCCGGGCTTGGCAAACCCTGTCCGGCTACATCTCGGCCCAGGCCGCCGTCGCTTTGGTCGACGCGGTCTTCATCGGCGCAGCCCTGTTCATCCTGGGCATTCCGCTGGCCTTTCCTTTGACCGTCCTGATCTTTATCGCTGCCTTCATCCCGGTGGTCGGTGCGGTGGCAACGGGTTTGCTCGCCGCCCTGATCGCCTTGATCTCCCACGGTTGGGTCACGGCCCTGATCGTGCTCGGCGTGGTGATTGTGGTCCAGCAGCTGGAGAGCAACCTGCTGCAGCCGTTCCTGGTCGGAACCCGGCTGAAGATCCACCCGGCCGTGGTGCTGGCGTCGGTAACGGTCGGCGGCACCCTGTTCGGCATCGTCGGAGCTTTCCTGTCGGTACCGACAACAGCGGTAGGAATTGTGGTGCTGCGGTACCTGCGGGACGTGGTCTTCCCCGTCCAATCGGACGGGGACACAGAGGCAGACGGTTCAGACAGCAGGCCACCGGACGCCGAGGCAACCGTGGCGAGTGCACAGGGCGAGCGGGACTAGCTGCCCAATGTCAGGCTGATCCTGTCGAACCCAAAACGTCCAGATAATGCTGGTTGTACATCACGCCGAGAATGTTGCCGAACGGGTCGACCACTGAAGCGGTCACGAACCCCTCACCTCGCTCATTGATGGGTTCGTGCTCCGAGGCGCCCATGGCGAGTAGCTTCTCCATCGCGCCCGGCAGGTCGTCGACATGCCAGAAGACGACGGCACCGGCCGGTGATGCAGCGGCACCGCGAGGTGCGTAGCGGCTGTCGGTAATCCCCAATTCGTGTTGGTAATCGCCGATACGGAATTCTATGTAGGCGGGCGGGCCTTGTTCCGGCCGCACAAAGTACGCATCCACGCCCAGCAACTGGCTGTACCAGTCCATGGCTGCCGTGACATCTTCCGCATAGAAGCTGACAGTAGTGAGTCCTCGCAGCATCGGCTCTCCCTCGTAAGTGACGGCACACGGCCGCCATTGGTTTCCGCCGCCAAACCAGGCGTCTTGACCGGAGCAGTTACCCCGCCGCACCCTCCACCGGCCAGGTGTGTACCGGCTCGTTGGTATGCATGTTGTGCGAATACTGCCGCGTCATCTCGGCCAGCGCTGCCGTACGGTCCAGCCCGCCTGCTTCAAGTAGCCGCAGGGTCTTGATCTGCCAGTTGGCGCCGTTCTGTTCCGTCTGGGCGCGGGAGCGAAGGATCTCCATGTATCGGTCGATCAGATCCGGGGCTACACGAAGATCGGCCAGGCCCTCGGCGGCCAGCGGCAGCAGATGGCGGATAATCAGCTCCACCACCGGAATGTCTCCGATGCCCGGCCAATAGACCGTGGCTTCCAGTCCCTGCTTGGCACAGTTGATGAAGTTATCGGCCGCGCTCTTGAACGCGAGCCGGGACCACAGCGGCCGGTCCGCCGTCCTAATCATCCGGACCAACCCGAAGAAGAAGGCAGCATTGGCCACGGTATCCACCACGGTGGGCCCGGCAGGTAGCAGCCGGTTTTCGAGCCGCAGGTTGGGCATGGTGTCGCCGGGGTCATAGATGGGACGGTTCCAGCGGTAGACGGTGCCGTTGTGCAGGCGGAGTTCCGGTAGCAGCGGTGCGCCGGCCTTGGTCTGTTTACCGGTGGTCCGCGAGAGCTCCGGCAGCAGGGCGGGGAAGTAGCGCACGTTCTCTTCGAACAGGTCGAAAATCGAGGTGATCCACCGTTCGCCGAACCACACCCGGGGCCGGACACCCTGATTGCGCATTTCCGGCGGCCTTGTGTCGATGGACTGCTTGAACACTTCGATCCGTGTCTCGTGCCAGAGCAGCTTCTCCATGAATACCGGCGAATTCGCCGCCAGCGCCACCTGCGGTCCAGCGACGATCTGGGCCGCGTTCCAGACCGGCGCGAATTCGGCGGGCTGGACCTGCAAGTGCAGTTGCACGCTGGTGCAGGCGGCTTCGGGTGCAATGTTCTTGGCATAAAAGGACAGCGATTCGATTCCGCGCAAGTCCATCAGCACGTCTTCACCGCGGGCCTGCAGCACCGAAGTATTAAGGGCGGCATAACGCTTCCCGGCGCTGAGCCAGGACATGTCTTCCACCAGGGCGCGTTTGAGCGTCGGCAGGATGCCGATCATGAGGATGCGGGCCTTTGCCGATGCGGCGCGTTCGTCCGCATGGTTCAACTGGTCGCGCAGGCTGTTCTCGAGCTTCTCAAGCCCCCGGCCGGCCACGGCGAGGGCAGGATGGTTGAGCTCAATGTTGAAGGCGCCGATCTCGGTCTGAAAAGCCGGATCGGCGATGGCCTCGAGCACCACGGAGTTGCGTAGCGCGGGGGAGCAGTCCGAGTTGGTCAGGTTCAGCTCCATCTCCATACCAATGGAACCGGTTCCGGCGAACTCGGCGGTAGCGAGGTAATGCCCGAAGCTTTCCAGGTTTTCCAGCAGACGTTCACGGTAACGGGTGCGCTGCTCACGGCTGAACGTCTTGGTTTTGACTTCTGAGCCCATGTTTGAAGGTAACCACCACGCGGGCACCTTGTATAGAGTGCGGGCCACCAACGGCAGGCGCCGGGCAAAGGGTGCGGCCCCTCACCCGGCAGGGCAAGGGGCCGCATGGACGCTGGTCAGGGATTACGACTCAACCGACTTCTGCTCGTCGCCACTTTCGGCGCCTTCCACCGCCACGGTTTCAGCTGCTCCGGTGACGACCTCGATCTTGCGCGGCTTGGCCTTCTCACTGACCGGAATGGACACCGAGAGCACGCCGTTTTCGTACCGGGCGGAGATGGCATCGATGTCGATACCCTGGCCCAGGTTGAGCTGGCGAAGGAAGGAGCCGCCTTCGCGCTCGCGGGTGAGCCACTTGACGCCTTCGGCGCCGCGCACCGTTCGCTCGGCCCGGATGGTCAGCAGCTGCCCGTCGACGTCGATGTCAACGGATCCCGGATCGATCCCAGGCAGGTCCGCGTTCAGAATGTAGTGGTCCCCGTCGCGGTACAGATCCATCGGCATCAGCCGCAGGCCCGGGCGGTTTTCCATCGAGGCACCGGCGACGCGGTCCAGTTCACGGAATGGGTCAAACTTCATGGCCATTGTCATCAACTCCTTCGCACGCCCCGTACGGAGCGGTTTTTCCTGTCACTATAGTTGAGTCACCATCGCTCAACTACGTTCATAGATTAGCACTCAGGTAGGTGGAGTGCTAACCCTTTTCATAGCTCAGAGCGAACAGATGTCTAACCGATTCACCTAATCCTCTGGACTCGTGCTCGCGACGGACGTAGCCTGAAATTCGGAAGCAAAACTGGTCGTCACGGGGGTGGTCACGGTGCGCGTTGAGCCGCTGTCCCGTGTGCCAGTCCTGGTGCGCAAGGTCGTGCTCACAGCTGCAGCCACCGCCGGATTCGGCCTTTTCGGGATCGCCGGCGCGAGTGCCGCGGATGCTGACGATGGACTTCTGACCGAAGTGCTCAGTTCAGAAACTCAAAGTACGACGGCGGTGCTCACCGAGGCGACCACGCCCACTACTAATGTTGTGGGAGCAGCGACCGCCGAGCCGGCGCCCGTTACCAACGAACTTGCGGCTGTGACCGAACAGGTCACTCCAGTTGTCGAAAAAGCTGCGGCTCCTGTCGGCGCTGCTTGGAAGTCAGTCGCCCAGTCCGTGCAACCGGTTACAGCGGCAACGCACGAGGTAGCTGGCGCTGTTGCCTCAGTATCCGATCCTGTCCTTGAATCAGCCGCGCCTCTGACCGAGCCGGTGCTCGAAACGGCAGCAGATGTAGTGGAGCCCGTCGTTGAGACGGGTTCTGCCGCTGCACAGCCGGTAATCACTCCGGTTGTCGAAGCCGCGGCACCTGTTGTGGCACCTGTCGTCGAAGCAGCAGCACCTGCTACCGCCCCGGTGATCGAAGCTGCTGCTCCCGTTGTCGATCCCGTCGAAGACGGCCCGACCGCGGATGCATCATCTGTCTCCGTTGCGGTAGCTGAGGTTCCCAGCAACCAGCTGGCGGATGGCCTCGCCGAAGTCGTTCCCGCCGATACCGCCGCTGGTACATCGGACAACCGCCAGAAAGACGAGTACGAAGCAGCGCCCGCTCGGGCGGAACCTCAACCAACTCCGGCCCAGTTCTTGGCCCAAATTTCCCACACACCTTCGGCGGTCGCGGACCAGGATGCCCATAGTGCTGCCGTGGAGTCGTATCCCGGCCAGCCCGTCGCGGCTACGCCGACCGCCGTCCCAGCAGGCGTTGGCGGAAGCGGCGCTGCTGCCGCTGGCGGAAGTGCATCCGCCGGCCAAGGCGCTGCTGACGTGCCTTTTTCTAATCTGCTCGCGCCGTTAGCCAATTCGGGTACTGCCGATGGCTCGGCCTGGAGTCTGCCCGCTTCACGTTCTTCGGATCCCGGTTCCTCTCCTGATTGATTCTGGTCCACGCTGCCCTTTTACCGGCAGCACAAGGACCATGGCCACCCGCAACAGGGCGGCGACAGATTCAATCAGGAGAACAACCATGCGTAGAACAATGCGGACGGCGCTGTGCAGCGTCGTCTTTAGCGGAGGACTTCTCGTCCTCGGTACCGCGGCTGCTTCAGCCGCGGAATCTGAACCACCGGAGCCTGCGGTTGCTCCGGACAGCACAGTGGCAGTTGACGCGAACCTGGATGTCATCGCCGACGACGTCGGGCTCGATGCCGTAGCGGATGTGGACGCCGAGGTCCGCGGTCTCAAGGTAGACGCGGATCTCGACGCCGAACTGCTTGGAGCCGAATCAGTGGCCGATGTAATGGCCGACGTGGAACTTGACGGCGACGCTGTTGACTATGCCGCTCCCGTGGAAGCAGAGCCCGCGCCGGAGGCCATGGAAGCTGAGGCAGCCGTGGTTGCGGATGCTGACGTTGCCGTCGGGACAGCAGAACAGGACTATGCGATTGCCGAAGAACCTCGGGTGACGGAAGCGGAGGTGGAAGCAGTTGCGGATGTAGAAGCCGAAGCCGATGTCGTACTCGCCGATTCTGACGCGATGGTCGATGACAATACCGTGGAAGCTAATGCGGACGTAATGGCAGAAGCTACGGTAGGCACCGAGGAAGGCGCTCTGGCCGAAGCAGCTGATGATGCTGCTGAAACGGTCGCAGAAAAGGATGAAGCCCCAGCAGTAGCGACCAACGCGGACGCCGCTGCCGATGTGGTGGTCGAGGATGTTGCTGCTGCCGACGTTGACGCTGCCGCGGATGTAATCGTGGCGCTTGATGAAGACAGCCTGGTCGACGTTGCCGCTGACGTTTGCCTTGATGCTGATGTGGCTCTGTTGGGTGATGGGCTGTCGGCGGACGGGTTGCCGTGCCGCACTGCGGAGAGCGGCACCGGTAGCGATGACGGTGTCATTGTCGAGGAGGATGCGGCTGCCGATGTGGTGGTCGAGGATGTTGCTGCTGCCGACGTTGATGCCGCCGCCGATGTAAATGTGGCGCTTGATGAAGACAGCCTGGTCGACGTTGCCGCTGACGTTTGCCTTGATGCTGACGTGTCGTTGCTGGGCGCCGGACTTTCGGCGGACGGACTGCCGTGCCGCACTGCGGAGAGCAGCACCGGTACCAATGACGGTCTGCTTGCCACCGATGCGGACGTACTTGCGGATGCAACGCTGGTGATCGGCGAAGTGATCGGTACCGATGATTTCAGCAACGTCGACACTGATGTTGCCGGAGACATTGTTGCCGAGGTGGAGACGGTCGTAAACGCTGGCTACGGCGACGGATTTGGCGTAATTGCCGACATTTGTCTGGATGCCGGGCTGGTCCTTGGAGGCTTTGCGACAGGTGGCAATGGCTGCCTGGCTGGAACAGTGGGTAATGGAACCGGCGGTGCTGAGGATACCGATGGAACACCAGGATCGGACCCCGCTGATGAGGATGGAACGGATCCTGACTCGGACGGTGACGGTACTCCAGGGTCAGACGTCACCGGCGGCGATGCAACTGACGAAGATGCAACCGGAGGAGACAGCAACGACGGAGACGGCGTAGCTGGAACGCAGGGTTCCGGCAATACCGGGATTCCGGGTGGCGACACCTCCGGCGGAACTGATGCCGGAACCGATGCAACCGAGGCGAACACGGATTCACCTGCAGGGATCGCCGGAGACCGAGGGGTCCTCGTCGGCGCTGAAGGAACTCCCGGAATGGAAGGAACCCTGGATTCTGCCTTCGTCGCTGCTGCTAATGGTAGCGGGGCAATCATAGGGACGCAGGGTGATTCAGCGTCAAACGGCGTTGAAGCGTCGGTAGCCGCTAACCGCATCGCAGGCAGCGACGCGACCGGGACCAACAGCGGAACGCCGGCGGCCGGCGTCGTTGTTGGTAGTTCGGATGCCAGCGTGCCTGGTGGTTCGGATGGCACCGTGTCAGGTGACGGTGCCGGAACCCTCGCCGAGACGGGAGCTACTACGACGGACCTGCTGTTCGGCGGGATGGCGATGATTCTTCTCGGCGGCCTGCTGGCCATCAGTCGGAAGGAAGTTGCTCCGATGCGGAGCTAACTGAACGGCAGGCAGGGGCGCGGCCTCTTCACTGGGAACTTGGCGGGAGCCAAACACCGGAAGAGGCCGCATCCACCGATGTCCGCATATTGATATAACCCTCCACATAGTGGACGCTCGGAGCGGAGCATTTATAAGCTTGCGCAATGACTTCGCCAGTTGAACCACCTCGGACAGCAACCGCCAGCATCGATACCACCCGGGAGGATCGCGCCGCGACAATCGCGGTCACGCTGTTCCCGATCCTTATTCTGGCCGGCGGTGTCGTAGCTTTCCTGTTCCCCTCGGCTTTTACCGGCTGGGGAACACTGGTGACGCCGGCGCTGGGCATCATCATGTTCGGCATGGGGCTCACCCTGACGCCGCCGGACTTCGCGCTGATCGCCAAGCGGCCGATTCCTGTGGTGCTCGGGGTGATCGCGCAGTTCGTCATCATGCCGGTGCTGGGCCTGCTGATCAGCATGGCGCTTGGACTGCCGCCGGCGCTGGCGGCGGGCGTGATCCTGGTGGGCTGTTGCCCCGGCGGGACCGCCTCCAACGTGGTGTCTTACTTGGCCAAGGGCGATGTCGCCTTATCTGTGGCGATGACTTCGGTGTCGACGTTGATGGCGCCGCTGCTGACGCCGGTCCTGACCTTGTGGCTGGCCAACCAGTACATGCCGGTTGACGCCGCGTCCATGGCCGGATCGATCGTGCAGATTGTGCTGATCCCCGTGGTACTGGGCCTGGTGGCACGCTTCTTCCTGCCCGGGCTCGTGGCCAAGGCGCTGCCGCTGTTGCCCTGGGTCTCGGTTCTGGCCATTACCTACGTGGTTATCGCAGTCGTCTCCGGCAGTGCGGCGGCCATCGCCGCAGCAGGGCTGCTGGTGTTCATCGCGGTGGTGCTGCACAACGGCCTCGGCTACGCGCTCGGTTACGGTGCCGCACGCCTGTTCAAGCTGCCGATCTCCTCGCGCCGTACCGCGGCCATCGAGGTGGGCATGCAGAACTCGGGCCTTGCTGCGGGCCTGGCCGCCCAGCACCTCACGCCCGAATCCGCGCTGCCCGCCGCCATCTTCTCCGTGTGGCACAACGTCTCCGGTGCGCTCATTGCAGCGTTCTGGCGCCGGCAGGATGCCGCCAAGTCCTAACCGCGGAAGCAGCCGGGCTGCGGGTCAGTCCGCTACCGGCACGGCCCGGTCGTTGACGTAGCTGACGCCGAGCTGGGCTCGGACGCCGTCGAACAGGCGCATGGTGTTCAACGTGTCATCCAGCGGCATGGTGGGACTTTCCAGCAGGCCCTGCTGGATGCAGCGGGTGACATCGCGCAACTCGTACACATAGTTCTGGCCCACCGGCTCAAAGGTTTCGATCCGCGGCGTTCCATTGTGCTCCCGGATGATCAACTCGGTTGGATTGTGCAGCGGGCTGTTGGTGCGAAGCCAGCCATTGCTGCCGCAGATCGTGGCGGTCCGCGGCGAGGACGCCAGGAGCGAGGAAGTCAGCTGCGCCTGGGCGCCCGAGCTGTAGGTGAGGGTCAGCGCGTTCTGGGCGTCCACGCCGTCGTCGTTAATATGGCCGACGGCGGAGATGGTCTGCGGGAATCCCAGCGTGCCGAGGGCCCACGTGAGCGGGTAGACGGTCAGATCCAGCAGGGCTCCTCCGCCGGCAGCGGGATTCCACAGCCGGGCGGCCGGATCATAGAGGGCGGGAAAGCCTATGTCCGCCTGCAGCCACTGGACCACGCCGAGCTCCCCGGAGTGGAGGATCTCCCAGGCGCGGTGGACGATCGGCAGGAACCGCGTCCAGACTGCCTCCATCAGGAACAGCGAGTTGCTCCGGGCCAGCTCGGCCAGCTCCAGGGCCTCGCGCGCATTGATGGTCAGGGACTTTTCGCACAGCACGTTCTTGCCGGCTTCCAGTGCGCTCCGGGCAATTTCGTAATGCTGACCGTGCGGAGTGGCCACGTAGACGATATCGACGTCGGGGTCTGCGAAGAGCTGCTCGTAGCCTTTGCCGCCGTCGTCATCAAAATAGGCGGCGGTAAAGCCGAACTGGTCCCGGAAGGCCAGCGCGTTTTCCGCCACCCGCGAGCTCACCGCCTGGAGCACGGAGTCCTCGAGCAGGGCGATGTCACCGCTGACCTTGGCGGCGACTTTCCCCGTGGAAACGACGCCCCAGCGCAACGGCCGGCCGGTGGCGGCTAGCGGGCTGGGTGCCCCGGGGGCGGCGCAGGGCGGCGTGATGATTCGCGGGGGCGTTGTCATGAATCCATCATTACCGCTGCAAATGATAACGTCCATCAAGCGGGGCAAGTCTCAACGTTTCACCTGACGGTGGTGCCGCGCTGTTCGGGTGCCCGGCGAGTGGCACCTTCATCGAAATGGGGGATAGGCATGAGCGCCGTGCGCCGCTACGTTTTTCCGATTGTCTGGATGGCCATTTTCGCCGTCATCGCCGTGGCACTTTTCAAGCTGGCCTTCGTTGACGGCATGCGTGCAGAGGCGACGGACCAGCAGCCCGCGGCGCAACTGGTCACGCCCAGCATTCCGGCCGCCCGCGGCACCGTGACCAACGTGGTCCAGGTGCAGGGGGCCGTCGCGAGCGATCCGGCCGTTGTGGTCCGCAGTACCGCCGAAGGCACCGTCAACTTTGTCCATGTGGCGGTGGGCGCGGACGTTGCCAAGGGCGATCCGCTCTTCCAGGTGCAGAAGCTCGTGGAGCCGGATCCGGCGCAGGCCACCGAACTCTTTGCGGGCCGGACCGCCGACGACGGCGGGACCTCCGACACCAGCGGGCCCAACGGGACTGCCGGGAACGCCGAGCCGGAACCGGTACGGCAGGCTGCTCCGCCCGCTCCCGTTTATACCTACACCGACGTGGTGGCCACAGCGGCGGGCAAGGTGACGGACCTGGCGGTGCTCGTGGACCAGCAGGTCAGTGTGGGTGCCGATGCCGTGACGCTTTCGCCTGGAACCTTTTCCGTCTCCGGCTCCCTGACCTCGGACCAGCAGTTCCGGCTGCTGGACCGCCCGAGTACCGCGATGGTTACGGTCACAGGTGGCCCTGCGCCGTTCGAATGCCAGGCCGTTACCGTGGGCGAAGCATCCTCCTCGGACCCGGCCCCGCAGGCGCCGCAGGACCCGGCGGCCATGGGGCCGTTCGGGCCTGCAGCCCCTGAAACGTCCACCGGCACGGTCAGCTGCGCCGTGCCCGAAGACGTCACCGTTTTCGCCGGTCTCGGAGCCAGCATCGACATCAGCGCCGGCACTGCCGAGGACGTGATCACAGTGCCCACCACCGCGGTCAAGGGCGCGGTGGACTCCGGCGTCGTCTGGGTTGTGGAGAACGACGGCGGTGCGGAGCCCGTCGATCGCGAGGTGAGCCTTGGTCTCAACGACGGCCAGCAAGTGGAAATCACCGAAGGACTGGACGAGGGCGAACTGGTGCTGCAGTTCGTCCCGGGTGCTCCCGCCGAGGAACTGATGGGGCCGGGCACGGAAGGTTTCGGCATGGTGATGGGCGGATGACGGCAACCACCACCTCGCGGACGCCGGCGGCAGAGCATCCGGAAGCACCGCTGGTTGCGCTGGAGCGGGTAGAGCGAACGGTACTCATTCCCGACCATGAACCGCTGCACATTCTGCAGGGCGTGGACCTGGACATCCGGATCGGCGACCACCTGTCCATTGTGGGCCGGTCCGGCTCTGGCAAGTCCACCCTGCTGAACATCCTGGGACTGCTGGACGTTCCTACCGGAGGCGCGATGTCCTTCGGGGGCGTGCCTGTCCAGTCCATGAGTGAAAAGCGCCGCGCCGTGACGCGCGGCGCCCGGGTGGGATTCATTTTCCAGCAGTTCAACCTGCTGCCCGGCCGCACCGCGCTGGAGAACGTCATGACGCCGCTGCTCTACGCCCGGGGCAAGCAGTTCTGGCAGCGTGAGCGGCTGGCCACCGAGATGCTCGGATCGGTGGGGCTGGGGGACCGGCTGCGGGAGAAACCCCACAAACTCTCCGGCGGCGAGCAGCAGCGCATCGCCATCGCGCGGGCGTTGGTACGCTCGCCCCAGCTGATCCTGGCGGACGAGCCGACCGGCGCACTGGACATCGAAACGGGCCAGTCCGTGATGAAGCTGCTGGATAACGTGGCACGGGAGTCCGGGGCCGCACTGGTCACCATCACGCATGACCCGAACGTCGCCGCGCTGGCACAGCGGCATTACCGCCTGCAAAACGGTGTGCTCGTTGACGGGGAGACTGCAGCATGACCGGCTTAATCGCGGCCCTGGTCGAAGCCTGGGCAGAACTGCGGATCCATAAGACAAGGATCCTGCTGGCGCTGATCGGAGTGGCCTTGTCGGTGGCGGCCCTGACCACCGTCGTCGGGCTGGGTAACATGTCCCGGGAAGCCATGGTGCAGACGCAGGAGCAGCAGGGCGGCCGCGCGGCCACCGTGACTGCCGAAGTTTTCCCGGCCAGCGGAGAACTGGAGGTACCGCAAGTACGGGAGGCCCTTGAGGGGCTGGTGGAGCGTTATGGCGTTGAGCATTCGAGCGTGCGCTACCAGACATCGGTTCCGTTCCAGTTCCCCGACGGCGTTTCGGCGGCGGAAACCATGGTGGTGGACCGAGGGTACGGCACGATGCGCCGGGTGGATCTGTCCCTCGGGCACTGGTTCACGCCCACCGACGAGCAGCGGCTGGCACCTGCCATCATCGTCAACGAGGCTTTCCACCAGCGGCTGGGGCTTCCCGATCTGCAGCAGAATCCCGCGGTGCAGATCGTCCGGGAGCGGCCGATTACGGCCGCCGTCGTCGGCGTGGTCCCCAACCAGTGGCCCGAGGCGCCGCCGCAGGCAATGCTGCTCGCGGCGCACTACGACGCCTGGGCTTTGGGCGGCGAGGCGCTGATGCCCCCAGCGATGGAGATGTGGGTTCCGGAGGAGATTGCCGAACCGCTCGCCGCCGCCATGAGCAGTGATCTCGCGGCACAGTTCGGGCCCGGTTCGGCACAGGTATTCAGATCCGATTATGCGGCCTTCGGCGACCCGTTCGAGAGCATTCAGCTCGCCGTCGGCGGAATTGCGGGTTTGGTGCTGCTGCTCGGCGCCGTCGGGCTCCTCAACATCTCGATGGTGACGGTCCGCTACCGGGTGCGCGAAGTCGGGATCCGGCGCAGTTTCGGTGCGACGGGTGGCCGGATTTTCTTCGGCGTGATGCTCGAATCCGTAGTCGCGACGTTCGTGGCAGGGGTCATCGGCGTGATGCTGGCGGTGGCCGTCGTCAAGAGCCCGTGGGTGCAGGACGTGATTGCCGCCGGCGTGAGCGAACTGCCGCCCTTTCCACTGGAGGCGGCCTTGATCGGCCTGGGAGCGGCAACCGTGGTGGGTGCTCTTGCCGGTCTGATCCCGGCAGTGGTGGCGGTCCGGGTCAAGGTCATCGACGCCATCCGGTACTGACAATTGCCAGCGGGCGCATCGGGTCCTGGCCCGGTTCTCGGCGCCCGCGGCAGTAGTCCGCCTTGCCGCTGACCTGCGGTTCCGGTGTTGCGCCCCTGTTACTGCTACTCCATGAGTGGTACAAAGTAAGTAGGCTGATATTCCCGTTCAGCAGGAAAGAGGCGCTATACCCATGGATACATCCCAGATTGTATGGATCATTGTTGCAGTTGTAGTTCTTCTGATCATCATCGGTTTGATTGCCTTCTTCGCGAAGAAGCGCAACAAGGCCAAGATGCATGAACGGCAGGAAGCGGACCGGGCGAAAGCCGCCGAAGTCCGTCAATCGGCCCAGGCTACTGCGCTGGGCGCCCGTGAACGCGAGGCGGAGGCGCACCGCGTCCAGGTTGATGCCGAGCAGGCGGACATCGAGGCCGAGCGTGCGCGGATGGAAGCAGACCGGATGCGGCAGCAGGCCGATGAGCGCAAGGCCGATGCCCAGGGCATCCGCGATGAATCGCAGGAGCAGCTGCGCAAGGCCGACGAAATGGATCCGGACGTCAACACCGACGACAAGCGCAAGGGCGGGCGCGGAAGTGACCGGGGCGCCGGTGACCGCGATGAACACCGCGGCCCCGAAGTCAACCGCGACGACGAGGGCCGCCACGTTGCCCGCGACGCGGACGGAGACCAGCGCCGCCCGTGACAGCGGCGGTTTCGTCCTGAGCCCACTTCGTCAGGAACTGCTCAGCGGCCGGCATCTTGAAGGAACATCGTTCCCCAAAGATGCCGGTCGCTGCTGTATGTCCGACCGGGGGATGCCCTTGCTACCCCTTGACGGAGCCGCTCATCAGACCGCCCACAAAGTACTTGCCGAGGATGATGTAGACGATCAGGGTGGGCAACGATGCGATGAGCGCACCGGCCATGGACGCGGCGTAATCCGTCAGCTGGCCGCCGGCGAGGAAGCTCAGGGCAATGGTGACCGGTCCGTTGCTGCCCGAGGAGAAGAAGGCAGCGAACAGATAGTCGTTCCAGGCTGAGGTGAACTGCCAGATCAAGACAACAACGAAGCCCGGCGCGGAGACCGGCAGGATGACCGAGGCATAGGTCCGCAGCAGGCCGGCACCGTCCACTCTGGCTGCTTCGATCAGTTCGCTGGGCACCGACTCGTAGTAGTTGCGGAAGATCAGGGTGCAGATGGGCAGGCCGTAAACGATGTGCAGAACCAGCAGGGAGGGGATTCCGTTGGGGATGTTGAGCCCCTGCATCAGCTGGGTCAGCGGGATCATGACCGCCTGGTACGGGATGAACATGCCGAACAAGATGAGCGTGAAGACCACATTGGCGTAGGGGAACCGCCAGCGCGAGAGGACAAAGCCGTTCATCGAGCCCAGCATGGCAGAGATGATGGACGCCGGAATGACCAAGGCAAAGGTGCGGCCAAGCGCAGGCGCCAGCGTCTCCCAGGCCTTGGCCCAGCCGGCGGTTTCCCACGCCGTCGGCAGCAACCAGGCCGTTGAGGGATCCGCATCGGCGGGTCCCTTGAAACTGGTAATGACCAGCACATAGGCCGGAATCAGGACGACGACGACGAACACCAGCAGCAACGCGTACTTGAGCGTGCGGTTGATTTTCTGCCCGCCGCTGCTGCGGGCGGGCGCGCGCGGGGTCGAGACTTCGACCGGGGGCGGGACGGTGGCGGTCGCCATCAGCGCTTCTCCTGCCGGGAGGTGTAGACGAGGTAGGGGACAACCACCAGTGCCACCAGAATGAGCATGATGGTGCCGATGGCGGCGGAATCCGCGTAGTCGCTGCCGATGTACTTAACCCACATCATGGTGGCGGGCACCTGGATGTCGTAGGTGTTGGCATCCGGGACGATGGCGCGGATCAGGTCGAAGAGCTTCAGCGACATGTGGCCGATGATGATGACGGCGGAAAGCATGACCGGGCTCAGCTGCGGGAAAATGACATGTCGGTACAGCTTCCATTCGCTGCAGCCGTCGATCCGGGCGGCCTCGCGCAACTCGTCCGGAATGCCGCGGAAACCGGCCAGGAACAGCGCCATGACGTAGCCCGAGAGCTGCCAGATCGCGGGGACGGCGATGGCCGCCACACCCCAGTTGGGGTCCGACCACCAGCTGTTCTGCAGGAAACCCAGCCCAATGCTCTCCAGCAGGCGGTTCAGGCCGGTAGTGCGCTCGCCGCCGGGCTGGTCCGTCTGCAGGCTTGAGAGCAGCCAGCGCCAGACCACGCCGGAGGCGATGAAGGATACGGCCATCGGAAACAGGTAGACGGAGCGGAAGAAGCCTTCGCCGAAGTCGGGGCGTTCGAGAATCCAGGCCCAGAGAAACCCGAAGATGAGCGTGCCGGCCAGGAAGACAACCGTCAGCAGCAGCAGGTTGCGCAGCGAGTGCTGGAAGTCGGCGTCTCCGAACAGGCGGAAGTAATTGTCCAGACCGACGAAGTCCGCGCGGGGCAGGGACGTGTGCTGGTTGGTCATGGAGATTTGGACGTTCTGGGCGATCAGTCCGTAAACGAAGATGCCCAGCAAGATGATGGTGGGGGATATCAAGGCCAGCGCCGGGCCCCAGGTCCTGATTTTCGCGAACACGAACCCTATCTCTCCTCAGGCAGCAGCGGAACGAACGCGGTGGGCGGGTGCTTGAGGCCTGAGCCGCACCCGCCCACCGGTGTTGTCCGGAACTACTGCGCGAACTTTTCCGCTATCGAAGCGGCAGATTCCTGCAGTGCGGCAACGTCCTGCGGTCCGCCGAACTTGCTCACGGCGGTGCTCAGCTCGTTCAGCCATGCCACCGGCACCGCAGCGCCGTGGGCGAGCGAGGAGACGATGGTGTCCGAGGAAAAGTCCTCGATGGCGCTCTGCTGGTACTCGCCGAATTCATCGCTCGGCACGTCCGTGCGGGCGGGGATGGACCCCTTCGCCGCGTTGAACGCCTGCTGGCCTTCGACACTCGAAATGGTCGTCAGCCATGCCTTGGAGCCGGCCGGATTCGGGGCGCCCTTCGGCAGGGTGAACGAATCGGCCAGGAAGTCGAAGACGCCGTCGGTTCCGGGTGTCGGGAAGTACACGTAGTCCGTGCCCGGCTTCAGCCCGTCCTGCGCAAACTTGGCTTCAGCCCAGTCGCCCATCACGTTGTAGGCCGCGGCCCCGTCTTCGACCAGCTGCGTGGCAGGGCCCCAGTCGCTGAGGGTGTCGCGGTCCGAGTTGGTGTAACTGAGCGCCTTCTTGTAGTTCTCGATCGCCTCGGTCACCTCGGGGCTCTTCCAGTCCGTGGTGCCGTCCCAGAGGCCGCTGTAGCCTTCGGGGCCGAGGGTTGCCAGCAGGATGTTCTCGAACAGCTGCACCTGGGTCCAGGTACCGGCGACAGCCAGCGGGGTGGTGCCGCTTTCCTTGATCTTGTCCATGTCCGCGAACCAGGCGTCGAGATCGGCTGGTGGACTGTTCGGATCCAGGCCGGCTTCCTCAAGGACTTCCACGTTGGCCCACACCACGTTGGCGCGGTGGATGTTGGACGGAACCGAATAGATCTTGCCGTCCACGGTCAGGCGGTCCAGCAGATCCTGCGGGAAAGCCTCATTGAGCTGGGCTTCCTCGTAGAAGGAGCTCAAATCCTCGAGCTGGTCCGCATTGATGTAGTCCTGCAGCTCGGCCCCGGCATGGGCCTGGAAGGAGTCCGGCGGATTGCCGGACTTGAGGTTGGCCGCAAGAACGCTCTTGGCCTGGCTGCCCGCGCCGCCGGCCACGGCCAGGTTGTCGAAGGTCAGATCCGGATACTGCTCGTCGAAGATGTCCACGAGCGCATCCAGGCCTACTTTCTCCGACCCGTCGGCCCACCAGGTAAAGACCCCGACCGAACCGGTAGCTTCTGTCGGGTTCGCTTCTTCGACCGAGCTTCCTCCGCCGCATGCGGACAGGAGCAAGCCTGCTGCCGCAACGCTGGCGAGCAAAGATACGCGTCGCATAACGCCTCCATTACTGAGCAGTCATTGACTACTTTGTCGTCTGGCTGAAGTTTGCACACGGGTTCGTGGCTTGCCATGAAGTTAACTCCGTCACACACGTTGCCGTCAAGAGTTGAACGCAAAACTTCTGCCGAGCCAGCATGCGGGCTGTTTTTACAACGAGGGCAGCTCGGCCTGCTGCAGGACTAGCGTGGCAGCGCCGAGGGCTTCGGCCCGGTTGCTCAGTCCCGACATGGCCAGTTCGGTGGATTCGCCCACGGCGGGTACGGCATGGCGCAGCAGCCCCCGGCGCACGGGGTCGAGCAGGATGGCGTTTAGCCCGGTCAGGGAGCCGCCGAGGACAATGACTTCCGGGTTGACCAGATTGCACACGTTCGCCAGCGCCCGGCCAACCGCCAACCCTGCGTCGTCGATTACCCGCAGTGCCGCCGGGTCGCCGTCGAGGGCGATCCGGACAATGTCTTCGGTGCTGACCGGTTCGGATTTGCCGCGGCTCAGCAGCTCGATCATCGTGGAGGTCGACGCCACCGTTTCAAGGCAGCCGCGGTTTCCGCAGCGGCAGATGAGGCCGTGATCGGCGACGGTGGCGTGGCCGATTTCGCCGGTCACGCCGATGTTGCCGTAGAACGGTGCGCCGTTGAGGATCAGTCCCGCACCGATGCCGGAGCCCAATTTCAGGAAAACCAGGTTCTGCACGTTCTGGTAGGGGCCCCAGCTGACCTGTGCCAATGCACCCAGATTGGCGTCGTTGTCGATGAAGACCGGAATGCCGAACGCCTCGCGGAGCCGGCCCAGCAAATCGATGCCCACCCATTCGGGCAGGATCGCTCCGTGGATGACCTTGCCGGTGCGGTGGTCGATCGGGCCGGGAATGCCGGCGCCCAGGCCGAGGAGCGATCCGGGTTCCACGCCGGTGTCCGCCAGCAGCCGCCGGACCAGCTGGGCGGCGGCCTCGATGCCTTCCTCCGCCTGGTGGCCGAGGGGCAGTTCGACGCCGTCCTCAGCCAGAACCCGGTGGTCCAGGCTGACCAGCACCACGTTGACATGCCGCCGGCCGAAATCCACGCCGACCGCAACCGCACCGCGGCCGTTCAGTGTGACGGAGAGCGCCCGGCGGCCGGAGCTGGTGGTCGGCGAGGTCAGGATCAGGCCGTCATCGACCATGGCCTTGACGATGTTGGACACGGTCGCGGTGGACAGACCGGTCTGCCGGGCCAGCTCGGCCTGGGTCAGCCCGCCGCTGGTCATGAGCGCGCGGATGACCCGCTGGCTGTTGCGCCTGCGCAGTGCACTCTGGGAGCCGGGCCGGTGGTCGGTGCCCGTCACTGTGGCTGGTTCGGCTGGCATACCTAACAGGGTGCTCCCGCTACCCCTTGTAGTCAAGAAGTTAACGAAAGACGACCAGGTGGACTGGAAATTATGCGTTGGCATCCCGGTGCAGCTTGGCGAGCTCGACGTAGTGCGCCGCGTTGTCGAGGACGGACTGGTATTCCTCGTCGCTGAGTTCGCGTCGGACCTTTGCTGGAACTCCGGCCACCAGCGACCGGGGCGGGATCTGCGTGCCCTCGAGTACCAAGGCGCCCGCGGCAACCAGCGAGCCTTCGCCGACGACGGCGCCGTTCATGATGGTCGCGCTCATGCCGATCAGGCAGTTGTCCTCCACCGTGCAGCCATGGACCACGGCCGTGTGTCCGATGCTGACGCCGGCACCAACGGTGCAGGGGAAGCCCGCGTCCGCGTGAAGCACCACGTTGTCCTGCAGGTTGCTGCCTGCTCCCACCCGGATCGGGGCACTGTCGCCGCGGACCGAGACGCCGTAAAAGGCGCTGGAATCGGCGGCCAGCTCCACATCGCCGCTCAAGGTGGCGGTGGGAGCGACAAAGGCGGACGGGTCGGTGGCCGGGGTTTTGCCGGCGAGTGTGATGATGTGGGCCATGGCACCAGCCTACCCAAGCCGGGGTTGCAGCGCGGCGTGCGCACCGCCGTCGTAAATCAGGGTTTATAGATCATGAAGTACTGGTAATGCCCGGGGTCCTGGTCGTGTTCCCAGGTGGTGAAGTCGCGGATGGTGCCGTGCGGTTCGAACAGGCTCAATAGGGTCTCGTCGGAGCGGCGGCTGAAGAAGCGCTGCGGTTCCTGATCGTCCGCGGCGTTGATGCCCTCGCTGTCGGAGCCGGACCAGAGGCCCACGGCCAAGGGGGAGCCGGGTTTGAGGACGCGCATGATTTCGGTCAGGACCCCGTAGAGGTCGGCGTTGGCGACATGCAGCAGTGTGCTCATGGTCCAGGCGGCGTCGAAGGTCTCGTCGGCGAACGGCAGCTCGCGGGCAGAGGCGACCGAGGCTTCAAGCTGTTTGTGCCTGGCGATCCGCACGCTCGCTTCGGAGAGGTCTACCCCGGTGTAACGGATGCCGGCGGCCTTGAACGCGAGGCCGTCGACGCCGGTGCCGCAGCCGATTTCCAGCAGGTCGTGCCGGCGGGTCGCCTTGAGGTGCTCGATGAACTCGCTGCGCTTGGCCACCCGCTGCGGATCCGGTGTCCGGGCATCGCGGACTTCGGCCTGCCGGTCATAGTAGGTTGTCAGGTCCCTCTCATAGTTGCCCATGCTCCGACCCTACGTGGGGACGGCAGCCAGGAGAAGGGCAGGTGCGGGAGAGCCCGGTCAGTTGAAGACGACCGTCCGCTGCCCGTCCAGCAGGACGCGGTGCTCGGCATGCCACTGGACGGCGGTGGCCAGCGTGCGCGCCTCGACGTCGCGGCCCATGGCCACGAACTGCTCCGCGGACTTCGCATGGTCCACGCGGATGACTTCCTGCTCAATGATCGGGCCCTCGTCCAGATCCGGCGTGACGTAGTGCGCCGTGGCGCCGATCAGTTTGACGCCGCGGTCGTGCGCCTGGTGGTACGGCCTGGCGCCCTTGAAAGACGGCAGGAAGGAGTGGTGGATGTTGATCGCCTTGCCCTGCAGGTCCGTGCAGAGCTCGTTGCTCAGGATCTGCATGTAGCGGGCGAGCACCACGAGCTCGATGTCGTACTCGGCCACCAGGTCGCGGAGCGCTTGTTCGGCTTCGCCTTTGGTGTCCGGCGTGACCGGAATGTGGCGGAATTCGATGCCGTAGAACTCGGCCATGTCCGCCAGGTCCGTGTGGTTGGAGACGATGATCGGGACGTCGATGGGCAGCGTGCCCGAGCGCTGCTGGAACAATAGGGAGTTGAGGCAATGCGCGGACTTGGAAGCCATCAGCAGAGTGCGCATCCTGGCGCCCTGCTGGTTCAGGCTCCACTTCATGGTGAAGGTTTCCGCCACGGGCTGCAACGCCCGGTGCAGGTCTGTGTAGGACGTGCCGGTGGTAACGGCAACGCGCATGAAGAACCGGCCGGAACTCGGGTTCCCGTACTGCTGCGAATCGACGATGTTGCAGCCGGCTTCCACCAGCGCTCCGGTCACGGCGTACACAATGCCGGGGCGGTCCTCGCAGGAGAGCGTCAGGTTGTAGGTGGAATCGGTGCTGGGCAGGAAAGCTTCACTCACAGCTCCAAGGTTACCGGTGCGGGCGACGAAACCGACGACGGCGTCACGAGCGACGGCGTCAGCCGGCCACCGTTGCCAGTGCATGCGCTCCTTGCTCCGGGACCCGAAGGATCTTCAGCTGCTGCACCGCTGCCATCGCCGCCGCCCGGCCGGCCCGGGTGGCACCGACTGTGGAGGCGGAGGAGCCGTACCCCACGAGGAACAGCCGCGGTTCCTTGACTACGGACACGGCGTCCGGCCCTATGCGGATACCGCCGCCGGGCTCACGCAGCTGCAGCGGGGTCATGTGGTCCAGCGAGGGGCGGAAGCCGGTTGCCCACAGGATGACATCCACCTGCTCGGCCGATCCGTCCGCAAACACCACGCCGTCCTCGGTGATCCGGGCAAGCCGCCCGCGGGAGACCAGGACGCCGGCGTCGATACCTGCCTTGTAGGTCTCGTTCAGCGGCAGGCCCGTCACGCCGACCACGCTCACCGGCGGCAGCCCGGCGCGGGTTCGTTCGTTGACCTTGCGCTCCACCTCGATGCCCCAGCTGGCATCGAAGGGCTCGGTAATGAAGTCGGGCTCCCGCCGCGTGGACCAGACGGTCCGCGCGCCGGCGGCATCAAGCTGGAGCAGGAACTGCAGGGCCGAGGTGCCGCCGCCGACCACCAGCACGCGCTTTCCCCGGAACTCGTCGGCCGACTGGAAATCGTGGGTATGCAGCTGCCGGCCGCGGAACGTCTCGCGCCCGGGGTAGTAGGGCCAGTACGGCCGGTCCCATGTGCCGGTACCGCTGATGACCGTGCGCGCCAGCCACTCGCGGCCCGAGGCACTGGTGACCCGCAGCAGCTGCCCGGCGCCGCCGTCGTCGTTGGTAATGGATTCGACGCGTTCGGGGCGGTGGACGGAAAGATTGAACTTCTGCTCGTAGGCACCGTAGTAACGGCTAACGACAGCGGACGCCGGCTCCGCGGGGTGGGGAACCCCGAGCGGGAGGCCGGGGAGATCGTGCAGCCCATGCGCGGCGTCGAAGGTCAGGGAGGGCCAGCGGTGCCGCCACGCGCCGCCGGGGCCTTCGTTCGCGTCCAGGACCATGTAGTCCTGTTCCGGAACCAGGCCGCGCCGCTGCAGATGGTAGGCGGCGCTGAGGCCGGCCTGGCCGGCGCCGATAATCACTGCGTCCAGAACCTTGTCCATGCCGCTCCCGCTCGAATTGGTTGATGCGTCAACTTCTATGGGTTCCAACGGCCCTGGGTGCCCGGGTATTCCAAGATGCCTCGACGGCGTCGGGCGGGGGGAGGCGGGATGGGAGCCGGGATGGGGGCGGGATGCCGCCCGGAAATGTGTCGAGAACGTGTCGAAACGTGTCGAAAAAAGTCGGTGACGCCCGTAGCCAGGGAGGCCGCCGCCGTCGTACTTTTCAGGGTCTGCGGGAGGCGCAGTAGAATTCCTATCGTCGCGACTGGCGTCAGGTGGACCACCATCAGGAAGCGGCGGCAGGGCCAACCGACCCGTGGGTTGATTGGCGCTGCACAGTGCAGACCACGGATCGCACGCCTGGGCCGAGGGTCAAGTTTCAACCGGATGCGCCTTGCGGTGCAATTTTGCAGGCCGGACACACAATGCGTGAGTCTGTCCGCAACCGGTAGCCTGACCTGTAGCAAATCCCTTATCTCCAGGAGAACCCCGTGACGTCTTCCACCCCGTCAGTCACCGACCAGCCTCTGGCCGAAGTCGATCCCGAAATCGCTGCCGTTCTCGATGCCGAGCTCGGGCGCCAGCGCGACACGCTGGAAATGATTGCCTCCGAAAACTTCGCCCCGCGCTCCGTGTTGGAGGTCCAGGGATCCGTCCTGACCAACAAGTACGCCGAGGGCTACCCGGGCCGCCGCTACTACGGCGGCTGCGAGCACGTGGACGTGGCCGAGAACCTGGCCATCGAACGCGTCAAGAAGCTGTTCGGCGCCGAGTTCGCCAACGTCCAGCCGCACGCCGGCGCGCAGGCCAACGCCGCCGCGCTCGCCGCCCTGATCAATCCGGGCGACAAGATCATGGGTCTGTCCCTGGCCCATGGCGGACACCTCACCCACGGCATGAAGCTGAACTTCTCCGGCAAGCTCTACAAGGTCGCCGCGTACGAGGTGGACCCGCAGACCTTCCGCGTGGACATGGACAAGGTCCGCGAGCAGGCCCTGGCCGAGCGCCCGAACGTCATCATCGCCGGCTGGTCCGCCTACCCGCGGCAGCTGGACTTCGAGGCGTTCCGCTCCATCGCGGACGAGGTCGGCGCCTACTTCTGGACCGACATGGCGCACTTCGCCGGTTTGGTGGCCGCCGGGCTGCACCCGAACCCGGTGCCGCATTCCGACGTCGTGACCTCCACCGTGCACAAGACCTTGGCCGGGCCGCGCTCGGGCGTCATCCTGGGCAAGCAGGACTTCGCCAAGAAGATCAACTCCAATGTCTTCCCGGGCCAGCAGGGCGGACCGCTGATGCACGTCATCGCTGCCAAGGCAGTGGCCTTCAAGATTGCCGGCAGCCAGGAGTTCAAGGACCGCCAGGCGCGCGTGCTTGAGGGCGCCCGCATCCTGGCCGAACGCCTCACCGCCGCCGATGTCACCGAGGCAGGCGTCTCTGTGCTGACCGGCGGCACCGACGTGCACCTGGTCCTGGTGGACCTGCGCAACTCCGAACTGGACGGCCAGCAGGCCGAAGACCTGCTGCACTCGGTGGGCATCACCGTGAACCGCAATGCCGTGCCGTTCGACCCGCGCCCGCCGATGGTTACCTCCGGCCTGCGCATCGGCACGCCGGCGCTGGCCACGCGTGGTTTCGGCTCTACCGAATTCACCGAGGTTGCCGATATCATCGCCACAGCGCTCAAGGGCGGGGCCGACGTCGAGGCGCTGCGCACGCGCGTGACCAAGCTGGCCCAGCAGTTCCCGCTGTACCCCGGCCACGAGCAGTGGTAACGCCGGCTCCGGCCGGTTCCCGCAGTCCACACGTATTCCGAACAGGAGCCCGATGAATTCTGAAGCCACCCAGACCGCGCAGAAGCTGGACGGAACGGCTACGGCCAAACGCATCAAGGAAGAGCTCACCGAGCGGGTTGCCGCGCTAAAGACCCGCGGTATCGTGCCCGGGCTCGGCACGGTGCTGGTGGGGGAGGACCCCGGCAGCAAGTGGTACGTCGGTGGCAAGCACAAGGACTGCGCCGAGGTAGGCATCAATTCCATCCGCCGCGACCTGCCGGACACCATCTCGCAGGAGGAACTGGAAGCGGTCCTCGATGAGCTGAATAACGATCCGGCCTGCACCGGCTACATCGTCCAGTTGCCGCTGCCCAAGCACATCGACACCAACGCCATCCTGGAGAAGATCGACCCAGCCAAGGATGCCGACGGCCTGCACCCGATGAACCTGGGCCGGCTGGTGCTCAACGTCAACGCGCCGCTCGATTCGCCGCTGCCGTGCACCCCGCACGGCTGCGTGGAACTGCTGCTGCGCCACGACATCGAGCTGGCCGGCAAGCGCGTGCTTGTGGTGGGCCGCGGTGTCACCGTGGGCCGGCCGCTGGGGCTGCTGCTGACGCGCAAGTCCATCAACGCCACCGTGGTGCTGGCCCATACCGGCACCGTGGACCTGGCCGATGAGCTGCGCCGCGCGGATGTGGTGATTGCCGCCGCCGGCATGCCGCACATGGTCAAGGCCGAAGACCTCAAACCCGGTGCCATCGTGCTCGACGTCGGTGTCAGCCGCGTTGAGGATGAGGAGACCGGCAAGGCCAAGGTCACCGGCGACGTTGAGCCCGCGGCCAAGTCCGTGGCCAGCTGGCTCTCGCCGAACCCGGGCGGGGTGGGTCCGATGACCCGCGCCATGCTGCTGGCCAACGTGGTGGAAGCCGCCGAGCGCCAGGCACGCTGACCGCAGTTCTGCTGCGTTTCGGGATTCTGCTCCGCTTTCACGGCGGCAGCAGGGTCCCGTTCGCAGTTAAACCCTGCTTCGAGGCGGGCCTACTCCCGGTGGAGTAGGCCCGCTACACCTCCGGGCGGAAGCGCAGCGCCCCGTCGCGCAGGTACGCTCGGATCATGAACCCGGGCTTCCGCGGGCCGCCCACCGCCGTCCTGATTGCGGTGACGGCCGTCATCCAGCTGGTCGGCACCAGTTTTGCCGCCGCCCACCAGTTTTCCCAGCGTCCGCTGGATCCCCTGGCCTACGTGCTGCTGCTGGCCGGCCCCGCACTGCTGTCGCTGCGCCGCAAGGCTCCCGGTCCCATGGCCGCCGGGGCAGCCCTGGCAACGGGAACCTATTTCGCGGCCGGCTATCCGGGCGGACCCATCTGGCTCTCCCTGGTGGTGGCGCTGTTCATCGCGGTGCGCTCCAAGGCACGCTGGTGGGCCTGGGGGGCCGTCGGCGGCCTGGCTCTGCTGTTCTTTTTCGCCGCCTTCTTCACCGGCGGGCTCGCCGATTCCGCCCGGGCCGGGGCAGGCGTGGCCTGGCTGGTCATAGTCGTCATGATGGGGGAGCTGCTGGCGTCCCGTGCCGGACGACGCGCCGAACGCCGGCGCTCCGAGCTCGAGGCGGAGCAGCGCCGGCGGAATGAAGAGCGGCTGGTCCTTGCCCGGGATATTCACGACGTCGTTGCGCACTCCCTCTCGATGATCAATGTGCAGGCATCGGTCGCCCTGCACCTGGCCCGGAAGGATCCGGATCCGGAGCAGATGCGGCAGGCGCTGGAGGCCATCAAGTCCGGTTCCAAGGACGCCCTCGCCGAGGTGCGGGACGTCCTCGCGGTGCTGCGCCAGGACGCGCCGAGGGCTCCGGCCCAGCGGCTGGACCAGCTGCCGGAACTGCTGGCACGGGCCGAACAGGGCGGCCTGCAGGTCCGGCTGGATAACCGCGCGGGCCAGCTGCCCGAAAGCGCAGCCGCCGCGGAAAGCACGGCGTACCGGATCATCCAGGAAGCCGTGACGAACATCGTCCGGCACGCGAACGCCAGTCAGGCATGGGTGGGCATCCGCGTCGCCGATGGCGTGCTCGAAGTGACAGTGGAGGACGACGGCGTGGGATTGGGGAATGCGCCGGAAGGCAACGGATTGCGCGGGATGAGAGAGCGGCTTGATACGCTCGACGGCGAACTGGCGGTGGGGACGCGCGAGCCTGCAGGCACCCGCGTGCACGCCCGCATTCCGCTGCCGGGCGACAGGCCTGCAGCTGCCGGCCGGCCTGCAACGGGCGGCATGCCGGGTTCAGGAGGGGCAGACCGATGATCAGAGTGCTGCTCGCGGATGACCAGACCCTGATCCGGGCCGGCTTCAGGGCGCTGCTCAACGCCGAAGACGACATGGAGGTCGTTGCGGAGGCCGGCAGAGGTACCGAAGCGGTCCGCCTGGCCAAGGCAACGAAGCCGGATGTGGTCCTGATGGACATCCGCATGCCCGGGGGAGACGGCATCGATGCCACCGCAACGATTCTGGCCGCGGCCGAGCTCTCCGGTACGCGCGTCATCATGCTGACCACTTTCGAACTGGATGACTACATTATCGACTCCATCCGGGCCGGGGCCAGCGGCTTCCTGGTCAAGGACACCGAGCCCGAAGAGCTGATCCGCGCCGTGCGTGCAGTGGCCGACGGCGACGCACTCCTCTCGCCGTCCGTCACCCGCCGCCTCCTGACCAAGGTGGCCGCCGAGTCCCGCCCCGCGCCCGCGGCGCCGTCGTCGTTGGAGCAGTTGACGGCACGGGAACGGGAAGTCCTGGCCTTGGTCGGCGCCGGGCTGAACAACGCGCTGATCGCCGAGAAGCTCTGCATCACGCCGCTGACGGCAAAGACGCATGTCTCGCGCATCATGACCAAGCTGATGGTCCGTGACCGCGCGCAGCTGGTGGTCCTGGCCTACGAGTCCGGGCTGGTGCGGCCCGGCTGGACCGGCGCGGGGCCGGACCGGTAAGCAGCGAAGGCGGCCAGCCGTAGCCTTCAGCCCGCCCGGCCAGCCAAGTCACGTGGGAGTACTGCCGGGCACTCCCGGGAGAGTAGCCGGCGGTGCATAAGTGTCTCCACCGGGGCGACGACCTGCGGCGTCGCGCTCGGAAGACTTGAACTGTGATCGACGGACGGTCACGGACGAAAAGTTTGGAGCAATCATGTTGACCGCAGCAACCGGCGCCATCGCCGCCACGAGCCTTGTCGCCCAGGGACCCTGGAATGACGGACGCGGACCCGGCTGGTGGATCCTGCTGGTTCCGCTCTTCTGGATCCTGGTTATCGGCTTCGCCGTCTTCCTGATCCGCCGCACCATGTGGCGCAACCGCAGGCAGGAAAGTGTCCTGGGAGCCGAAGGCGTCCTGCGCGAGCGGTATGCCCGCGGAGAGATCGATGAGACGGAGTTCCGCCAACGGCTGGAGGTCCTTCGCGCCCAGCCGCAACGCTAGCCGAGGCCGGTCCGGCCCCGGCTACGACGCAAACGAAGAGGCCCCGGACATAAAATCCAGGGCCTCTTCGGGCTGTTCTGTGCAGGAGCGCTTTAGACGGTGGCCTTCACGGTGTCGGCGTCGTCGGTGGAGGCGCCGCGGCGCTTATCGAAGATGGTGGCTCCGACTTCCTGCTCGGCCTGGTTCTTGATGCTCAGGTCGATACCCGGGCGGTCCCGCAGGACCAGCACGGCGCCCATGGACACGAAGGTCACCAGCAGCAGGTAGACCGACACCGCGGTGGAGGAACCTGTGGCCTGCACCAGCGCCTGCGCAATGGTCGGCGCGAACGCCCCGCCGAGGATGGCGCCCAGCGCGTAGGAGATGGAGACGCCGGAGAAGCGCACGGAGGCCGGGAAGATCTCGCTGTACCAGGCAGCCTGCGGTCCGTAGCCCAGACCCAGGCCCACCGAGAACAGCCCCAGCGCCAGGTAGAGCGCCCACAGCTCGCCCGTGTTGATCAGCCAGAACAGCGGGAAGACGGTGATGGCCTGCGCGGTGAAGCCGATCAGGTAGGTCTTCTTGCGTCCGATCTTGTCGGAGAGAATGCCGGCCAGCAGGGTAAAGACAAACCACATTGCGGCACCGAAAGTGATGGCCAGCAGGACCGGGGTGCGGTCCAGCCCGACCGGGCCATTCGGATCCGTGGCGTAGCTGGGGATGAACCCGCCGGTTGCCATGTAGCCCGCGGCGTTGTTGCCGGCGAAGACCAGCGCGGCCAGGATGACCAGCAGCCAATGCTTCTTGAAAAGCTCGACGGCGGGAACAGAGCGCTGCTCCTTCTTCTCCGCGATTTCCTGGAAGACCGGGCTTTCCTCCACGGTCCGGCGGACAACGTAGCCGACCACAATGAGCACGAAGCTCAGCAGGAACGGTACGCGCCAGCCCCATTCGACGAAGGCTGCGCCGGGGGAGATGACACCGGTCATCAGGGCGGTGACGCCCGAGGCCAGCAGCATGCCCAGGGGAACACCGAGCTGCGGGAAGGAGCCCGCGCGGCCGCGGCGGTCCCGCGGAGCATGCTCGACGGCCATCAGGACCGCGCCGCCCCATTCGCCGCCGGCGGAGATGCCTTGGACGATGCGCAGCAGGAGCAGCAGGATGGGAGCCAGCACGCCGGCGGTGGCGTAGGTGGGCAGGAAGCCGATCAACGTAGTCGACGCGCCCATCAGGATCAGCGTGAGCACCAGCATGGCGCGGCGGCCGATCTTGTCGCCGTAGTGGCCGGCAAGGAAGGCGCCCAGAGGCCGGAAGAGGAAGCTGATGCCCACGGAGGCGAAGGCAAGCAGCAGGCCGATCGAGTCGCCGGCCGGCTTGAAGAAGAGGTCGGCGAAGACCAGACCCGCGGCCGTGGCGTAAATGAAGAAGTCGTACCACTCGATGGTGGTGCCGATGATGGTGGCAAAGGCCACCCGGCGCTGGTTCGAAGCCTCGGAGCGGGGCTGCGTGTGAGTGCTCATACATGTTCCTTGATCGAGCGATTACTGCAATGTGGCCGGCACGGGAGCCGGTTGAATTCATGAACGGTTGAAAAGTAGAACTAGTCCACAGTTGTTACGAGTATCACAGGAAAACTTCCTCCGGTAAACTTCAGAGAACTGCATAACTTCCTTGATTGGACCGAAGAACTGTGGCTAACTTCACGCTCCGCCAGCTGGAGCTTTTCGCTGCCCTGCCGGATTTCCCCACCCTGAGTGCGGCCGCCGCCAGCCTGCGCATCTCGGAGTCGGCCCTCTCCCAGGCCATCACCGCCCTGGAGAAGATCGCGGGGGAGCAGCTGTGCGTGCGGCGCAAGGCGCGCGGGCTCCAATTGACTCCTGCGGGGCAGTTCTTTGCCCAGCGGGCGCGCCGGCTCATCCGCGACGCCGACGACCTGGTCAACGACCTGGCAGGAGAAGCCGGCACGCTCAAGGGCCCGGTGAAGCTGGGCTGTTTCAGCAGCCTGGCCCACAACCTGCTGCCCGGCATCCTCGAAGCCCTGCCTTCCTCACATCCTCAGCTGAACGTGGACGTCACCGTGGGCACGCACACCGAACTGCTGCCCGCGCTGGACGCCGGACTGCTGGATATGGCCATCGTCTACGACATGCAGCTGCCCGCGGGCTACAACCAGCGGACCATCTACCGGACGGAACTCGAGGCCGTCCTGCCGCCGGACCACAAGCTGGCGGCGCAGGAGACGGTGGATCTGGCGCAGCTGGCCGGGGAGTCCCTGATCATGTACGACTCCAGCCCCAGCACTGCCAACACCCACCATGTCTTCGCCGAACGCGGCCTGCGTCCCAACGTTGTCTCCTCAATGCCCCAGATGGTGCTCGTACAGGCCATGGTCGGCCGCGGACTTGGGTATGCCCTGCTGATGTCCAGGCCGAACTCTCCGGGGCTGACCGTCGAAGGCCGTCCGGTGGCCATCCGGCCGTTGTCCCCGCCGGCCACCCGGACCACGGTCTGCGCCATCTGGCCCGAAGACATGTCGCTGAGCCCGCGGGCCGAAGCCGTGGTGGACCTGGCCGTGCGGGTTCTGGGCGGCCAGGACTGAGGACCGGCTAGACGCCTGCCGCGGCGGCCTTGGAGTAGGCCTTGAAATCGAATTCCGGGTCGGCGGCCTGTCCCGGGCTCAGGGTGCGTCCCTGGGCGAGGACCCTGCGGGCGGCCATGTGGTCGGCGGGCTGGTTCACGGATTCGACTGCCACCAGCCGGCCGCCGCGGTAGCAGAAGACGGAGAACTTCCCCTCGTCCGGGTTTCCGCGCAGGACACTTTCGTCGTCGGGGTGGGCGATGCCGGCGATCTGCAGCCGCAGGTCTCCCTGGGTGGACCAGAACCAGGGCAGCTCGGTGTAGTCGCGGCCGCCGTCGTGGGTGTCGAGGATGGACTTGGCGGTGTGCCGGGCCTGGTCGGTGGCGTTCTGCACGGATTCGAGCCGGGTGCGCGCCTCGGCGTGGTGGCTGGGGTAGTTCGCGCAGTCACCCAGGGCGTAGATGTCCTCGTCGTCGGTGCGCATGGCACTGTCTACCGTGATGCCGTTCGCCACCGCGAGTCCGGCCTGCTCGGCGAGTTCGGTGCGGGGGATGACGCCGATGCCCACCAGCACCATGTCGGCGGGGTAGGTTTCGCCGGTGGTGCTGACCGCGGCGGCCACGTGCCCGCGCTCGCTTGCCTGCCCGGCTTCGCCCTGCCCGCTGTCGTTGCCGGTGAAGGAGGCGATGCCTTCGCCCAAGCGCAGGTCCACACCCATGTCCCGGTGGGCCTGGGCAAACCAGTTGCCCATCACGGGGCTCAGCGCGCGGGCCATTGGCCGGTCCGCGTATTCGAGCACCGTGACGTCCAGCCCGCGTTTGCGCGCCGCGGCGGCGAACTCGAGCCCGATGAAACCGGCGCCGATGACGACGACGGAGCGCACGGTGTCCAGGCGGGCGTGGACGGCTTCGGCGTCGGCCAGGGTCCGCAGCCCGTAGATCCCTTCCAGACCGCTGCCCGGGACGTTGAGTTCGCGGTTGGCGGCGCCGGTGGCCAGCACCAGCGTGCTGTAGCCGATGCTGGATCCATCGGACAGCGCAACGGTATGTCCGGCGCGGTCGATGGATGTGACCCGCACGCCCAGGCGGGAGTCGACGTCGTTGTCGGTGAAGAACTTTTCCGCGCGCAGTGGCAGCGGTTTCGGCTCCTTGTCCGCGGCCATGAAGTCCTTGGACAGCGGCGGGCGCTGGTACGGGAAGTGCGTTTCCTCGCCGATGACCGTGATGGTTCCGGCGTAGCCTTCCCTGCGCAACGAGTCGACCAGCTGGATGCCGGCCTGCCCGTTGCCGACAATGACAATGTTCTGCTGGTTCTGGGAGTGCTGCGCGTTGCTCGATGTGGTGGGTGCGGCGGTCATGGTGGCCCTTCTCTGTGGTGGCGGACTTCCTAGATCTGGCTGGCGGGAACGTCGACCTCGATCTCGTCGAAGCCTTCGCCCGCCTTGATCTGGCAGCCCAGCCGGCTGCGGTCCTCATCGCGCGGGTCTGCGGTGCATTCGAGCATTTCCTCTTCGTCCTCGCTGATTTCCGGGAGGCCGTCGAGGTACTCCGGGCGGACGTAGACGTGGCAGGTGGCGCACATTGCCTGGCCGCCGCATTCGCCGACGATGCCGGCGACGCCGTTGGTCACGGCCGCGCGCATCAGGGAGGTGCCCGGGTCGACGTCGAGCACGTCTACATTGCCGTCATTGTGGTGGAAGCTGACTTTAGCCATGGGAGATTTCCTTCTCGAAAGTGTGGTCTGGTCTGATGATATGCCGGTTACTTCGCGTCCCAGCGGACCGGCAGGGCGTTCATGCCGCGGAACACCCAGCCGGCATCGACGGCCGGCCGTTCCGGGTCCAGGCGCAGGTTGGGTAGTTCGGCGAAGAGTTGCGGCAGCGCGATCCCCGACACCGAGGCCTTGGCCACCCACGCGCCGGCGCAGTAGTGGTTGCCGCCGCCGAAGGCCAGATGCGGCTTCTTGGGCCGGTTGATGTTGAAGCTCTCCGGATCCTCGAAGACCTGCGGGTCGCGGTTGGCAGCACCAACAACGACGCCGAGGCGGGCGCCCTTGGGCAGCTGCACACCTTCCAGGACGGTGTCGCGGGTGGTTTCGCGCGGGTACATGCCGATGGGCGCGACCCAGCGGACGGACTCCTCGAACACGGTGGGATAGATCGCGGGGTCTGCCAGTACCTGGGCCAGCTGGTCCGGATGGGAGAGCAGTGCCCAGACTGCCACGCCGAGCACGTCGCGCGGCTCATTCAGGCCGCCGCCGATGGTCATCTTCATGTTGGCCCGGATGGCTTCCAGCGGGATCGGCATGCTGGTCATGCCGGAGAGCAGGCTCGAGTCCGGGTTTTTGCGCAGGTAGGGCAGGATCTCATCGATCGCGTCGTCGACCTCGTTGTAGGACTTTTCCGAGGCGGCCCAGACCTCCGGGTCATCGGCGTAGTTGCCGGTGCCGTTGATCATCGACTGCGACCAGCGCTGCATGTCTTCCTGCGTGGCGTTGTGGAAGCCCATCACCAGGCGCAGGTTTTCCGCCGCGTACGGAGCGGCGTACTCCCAGATCAGGTCGGAGCCGGGGCCGGCGGCCTTGAGCCGGGCCAGGTACTTTTCGTGGTTGGCCTGGAAGATCGCGTTCCAGTGCTCCTTGATCGCCTTTGGCCGCAGCACCGAACCATAGGATTTGCGGTCGACGTCGTGATCCGGATCATCCTTGCGGAGCATCGAGTGGCCCATGGCGCGCTTCATCAGCGAGTTGGTTTCGTCGGCGGAGAAGATTTCCTGGTCATTCTCGACCGTATGGCAGGCCGCGTAGCTGGTGACCATGTAGCGGTTCACGGCAGGCACCCAATGGACCGGCGCCTCGGAACGCATCTTCCGGTAGATCGGGAACGGGTTGCGGTAGAGGTCCTCGATGGTCACCCAGTCCGCGGTGGGCACCGGGCGGGCTGCAATGGCTTCGGCGGTCATCGTCCACTCCTTGTTGCTGCCGGTCGGACCGGCACGGTAGGTGAGCTGTCTTTCAACTGAGTGTGGCAGGAATCATATCCCCGGGTAAAGTTCATAAATAGTTGATTTATCCGCAGAAAAGCGGGGGATAGGAGGAACGGTGGCGCGCTACACGCTGAGGCAGCTCTCCTACTTCGCGGCGGTGGCGGAAGCGGGAACCATTTCCGGTGCCGCGGCCAAGCTGCATGTGTCCCAGACCGCCGTCGCCGCAGCGGTGACCGAGCTGGAACGAATCTTCAAGACGCAGCTGACGGTCCGGCGCAAGGCCCACGGGGTGTCGCTGACGCCGGCCGGCACGTACCTCTACGCGCAGGCCGCCGAGCTCCTGCGCTCCGCCGAGGAGTTGGAGCTCAACGCCAGCAGCGGCGGGCGGGAGCTGGCCGGGCCCTTGGTGATCGGCTGCTATGCCACCGTCGCGCCGACCATCCTGCCGGTGCTGATCGAGGGCTTCACCGTGAACCATCCGAAGGTGCAGCTGGACTTCGTGGAAGGGCCGCAGGACCGGATCCAGGAGCGGCTCTTCGCCGGGGAGCTGGACCTGGCCATCGTGTACGACATGGACCTGAGTCCCGGGCTGGGCTCGGTCCAGCTCTACGACGTGCGGGGCTATGTGCTGTTGCCGCAGGCCCACAGGTTGGCCGGCCAGCCGGAGGTTTCGCTGCAGGAGCTGGCCGAGGATCCAATGATCCTGCTGGATGCCCCGCCAAGCAGCCACCACACCATGACGCTGTTCGAGCAGGCCGGCGTGAGCCCGGCCATCCGCTACCGCACCACGGACTTCGAGCTGACGCGTTCGCTGGTGGGCCGCGGCGTCGGGTATTCGGTGCTGGTGCAGCGGCCGGCGATTGATTCCTCCTATGAGGGGCTGCCGGTGGTGCCCAAGCCGATCGTGCCAGCCGTGAAGCCCGTTGCCGTGAAGATGGTCTGGCCCGAATCGATCAGGCTGACTGACCGCGCGGAGGCCATGGTTGGCTTCGCCGCCAGCGCCGCCCGGAATGCCCGCAATCTGCCGCCTGCCTAGGCATGTGGCGGTGATTGACCTTGCTCAATCAGTGAACTCGATTAGGCTTGTGACGTGCCTAACATAGTAGAGCCGAAGCAGCTGACCAAGACGGTTATTTCCGCCCGCGGGCTCACCAAGAAGTACGGGGATTTCGCCGCTGTCGACGGCATCTCCTTCGACGTGCCCGCCGGTGAATCCTTCGGGCTGCTCGGCCCCAACGGCGCCGGCAAATCGACCACCATGCGGATGATCGGCGGCGTCTCCCAGCGCACCTCCGGCGAGCTGGCCATCATGGGTCTGGACCCGGAGCAGCATGGCCCCGAGGTCCGTGCGCATCTGGGCGTGGTCCCGCAGCAGGACAACCTGGACGAGGACCTCAGGGTCCGTGACAACCTGATTGTCTACGGGCGCTACTTCGGCCTGCCGCACAGCTACCTGCGGCCCAAGGCGGACGAACTGCTCGAGTTTGCCCAGCTCTCGGACAAGGCCAAGGCCAAGGTGGACTCGCTCTCCGGCGGGATGAAGCGCCGGCTGACCATTGCGCGCTCGCTGATCAACGAGCCGAAGATCCTGCTGCTGGATGAACCCACCACCGGCCTGGATCCGCAGGCCCGGCACATCCTGTGGGACCGGCTGTTCCGGCTCAAGGAACAGGGCGTGACTCTGGTGCTGACCACCCACTACATGGACGAGGCCGAGCAACTCTGCGACCGCCTGATTGTGGTGGACAAAGGCCGGATCATGGCCGAGGGGTCCCCGGCCGCCCTGATTCGCGAATACTCCACGCGGGAGGTGCTCGAGCTGCGCTTCGGCTCCGAGCGCAACGCTACCGTGGCCGCCCAGCTCGAGGGGATCGGCGAGCGCCTCGAAACCCTGCCGGACCGCGTACTGATTTACACGCACGACGGCGAAACATCGCTGGAACAGGTCAGCGGGCGGGGGCTTCACCCGGTGACCTCGCTAGTGCGCCGCTCCAGCCTGGAAGACGTGTTCCTGCGCCTGACCGGCAGGAGCCTCGTTGACTGAGAACAATCTCCAGCCCGGGCCAACCCCGCCCCCGGGGTCCGCCAGTGCCCGCGAGGCAGACGCGGCCACGCCGCTGTTGTCCCTCCACGTTCCCCTGACCCCGGAGCAGTCTGCCGCGAAGGCCCGGAAATACGGCTCCCTCTACTTCGCCGAGCACTGGATCCGGACCATGCGCGGCTACGGCTGGACGGTGGCCATGACGGCCGTGGGCACACCCCTGGTCTACCTGTATGCCATGGGCGTCGGCCTGGCCTCGCTGGTCGATGCCAACACCAATGCAACGCTCGACGGCGGCAATGGCGGCGTGGTTTCCTATCTCACCTTTGTGGCCCCGGCCCTGCTGGCTACGGCCGGCATCATGGTGGCCAGCGAGGAGAACACGTATCCCGTAATGTCCGGCTTCAAATGGCGGCGCACGTACTACGGGCCCAATGCCTCCCCGCTGGGCAGCCATCAGTTGGTCAATGGCCACGCGCTGGGAGTTTCCTTCCGGCTGCTGCTGACCACCGGCATCTACTTCGCGTTCCTGCTCCTGTTCGAGGCAGTGCCCGGCTCCACCGGCTGGATCATGATCTTCACGGCCGCCCTGGGCGGGATGGCTTTCGGGCTGCCGCTGATGGCCTATGCCGCCAGCATTCAGGAGGACCGCGGACAGTTTGCGATGGTCCAGCGGTTCATCGTCATGCCGCTGTTCCTGTTCTCCGGCACGTTCTTCCCGCTGGCCTCCATGCCGTGGGCGGTGCAGTGGATCGGCTGGCTTTCCCCGCTGTGGCATTCCGCAGAGCTGGGCCGGGTGCTCAGCTACGGATACGGGGAGCCGGTCTGGCTGACCATCACCCACGTACTCTATCTGGCGGTGCTGGCACTGGCCGGCTGGATCTTCTCCCAGCGGATCTATGAGCGGAGGCTGGGCAAATGAGCGCGACCGCCGGCAGCGGCCCAACTTCTTCCGGGGACCAGCTTCAGCTCCTGCCGTCGGGGCGCCCCTTCGGTTCCCTTTACTCGGGAAATGTACGTGCCGTCGTCGCACGTGGTCTGAAGGCGACGTGGGGCAGCAATTGGGCGGTCATGGCCAGCGGTTTTGTGGAGCCGGTGCTCTTTCTTATTGCCATGGGCATCGGGCTCGGCTCGCTGGTCGGAACCGTGGAAGGCCCGGGCGGCCAGGAGATCGGCTACATCGCCTACATCGCCCCGGCCCTGCTGGCCGTGTCGGCGATGAACGGCGCGGTATACGACTCCACCTGGAATGTGTTCTTCAAGCTGAACTTCGCCAAGCTGTACCAGGGCATGCTCTACACCTCGCTGGGCCCGCTGGACGTGGCGCTCGGCGAGATCACGCTGGCCCTGCTCCGCGGCGCGCTCTACGCCACGGGCTTCACGGCCATCATGGGGGTGATGGGGCTGATCACCACGCCTTGGGCGCTCCTGATGATTCCGGCGTCGGTGGTCATAGCTTTCGGGTTCGCGTCCTTCGGAATGGGCATCACCAGCTTCATGAAGACCTTTCAGCAGATGGACTGGATCAACTTCCTCATGCTGCCGATGTTCCTGTTCAGCGCGACGTTCTACCCGCTGTCCGTGTACCCGCAGGCCATCCAGTGGATGATCCAGGCGCTGCCGCTGTGGCACGGGGTGGAACTGCTGCGCCAGCTCAGCGTCGGCACGTTCACCGCCGCGACCGGCATCCACGTGCTCTACTACCTGGTCATGATTGTGCTCGGCCTGATCCTGACTACCGCGAGGTTGCGGAAACTGTTCCTGCAGTGATGGTGCGCCTGTTTTCTGCCGCCGACAGCCGGCAGGCCACGCGAGGGTAGCCATCACTCCGGGTGCGGGTGATCATGGAAGGTGCCCGATAGAACGCTTACACGAAGTTCAGGAGTTGGCGATGATAGGTACATGGCAGTCGCTGGTCATAGATTGTCCGGATCCGGATTCCCTGGCCACGTTCTACGAGCAATTGCTGGGCATGATCCGCATCCAGCACGACGAGGACGGCTGGATCAGCATCGGCGACGGGACGGGCCGCCCCGGCATCGATTTCCAGAAGGTGGAGGACTACATGCCGCCGCAGTGGCCCGGCAGCGAGCACCCGCAGCAGATGCATGTGGATGTTCGGGTCAAGGACCTGGACATCGCCGAGGAACTGGCCCTCAAGCTCGGCGCCACCAGCATGGAGTCAGGCACCAAAACCTTCCGGGTCTATCTGGACCCGGCGGGGCATCCGTTCTGCTTGGTGCTTTGGTGACGCTGCCCGGCGTGCGCGCAAATGGGCGCCGCCAAGACGGTCCGCGGCGGATCGTTCGCCTGCGGTGGAAGCAGCCCGCGCCCGGGGTCAGGATTTGAGACAATAGCTCCATGCAATCCCTTGGGAACCCCTCAGCGAATACCTCTGCCAACCGCGTCCTGCCGTTCAAGGCGGGCAACCTCGGCATCGCCGTCATGGTGCTGGTCTTTCTTTTTGCCGTTGTTTTCGCCGCCAACCAGAACGATGTGATCGGCTGGATCGTGGCCATCATCGCGCTCGGCTGGTTGCTGCTGGCTGCCTTCGTGGTGTTCAGCGTCCGGGGTGCCACCAAGAAGGCCAAGGAGAAGTTCGCCACCGCCCAGGCAGACTTCGCTGCCCAGCAAATGCCTAAGGGCACCGCCGGCGGCACCGCCGTGGTGGAGGAGCAGGTGGCCAAGGCCAACGCCGTCCGGGACGAGAAGCTGGACCACAGCTTCAAGATCGTCCAGGTCCAGGCCAAGGTGGTCCGGGACTATCTGGGCAAGGACGAGGGCATGGTGGAGCGCGCCCTCGATACCATCGAGGTGACCGCCCACAACGGCCGCGGCATGATCCGCAAGAACGACGGCGAGGGTCCGGTTACGGGCACGGTTGTCAACTGAGCTGCGGGCTTGGGTAAGGTAGTCGAGTGAGTTTGGCACCCGAGGGCATCGTTCAGGAATCCGGTACTGCAGCAGGCGGAGCAGGCATCGCGGTAAGGCAAAAATTGCGGATCGCCACCGTCAACGTCAATGGCATCAGGGCCGCCTACAAGCGCGGCATGGAAGCCTGGCTGGCGGAGCGCGATGTGGACATTCTGTGCCTGCAGGAAGTCCGGGCCCCTGACGCGATTGTGCGCGAACTGCTCGGGGACGGCTGGCACATCCTGCACGCCGAAGCCGAAGCGAAGGGCCGCGCCGGCGTCGCCATTGCCTCCCGCATCGCCCCGGTGGCCACCCGGGACCACATCGGCGACGACTACTTCGTTACTTCCGGCCGCTGGGTTGAAGCGGACTTCGAGATCCCGTCCGACGACGGCACCCAGACGCTGACCGTGGTCAGTGCCTACGTCCACTCCGGCCAGGCTGATACGCCGAAGCAGGTGGACAAGTACCGCTTCCTGGACGTCATGGGCAACCGCCTCACGGAGCTGAAGACCACCAAGGACTACGCGCTGGTGGTCGGCGACCTCAACGTCGGCCACACCACCCTGGACATCAAGAACTGGAAGGGCAACGTCAAGAAGTCCGGCTTCCTCCCCGAGGAACGGGCCTACTTCGACCGCTTCTTCGGCGACGAGCACGGCTGGCGGGACGTGCACCGTTCCCTCGCCGGCGAGGTCCCCGGTCCGTACACCTGGTGGTCGTGGCGGGGACAGGCTTTCGACAACGACGCCGGCTGGCGCATCGATTACCACATGGCCACCCCGGAGCTCGCCGCCCTCGCGTCCGACGCCGTCGTTGACCGCGCCGAGACCTACGACGCGCGTTTCTCAGACCACGCACCCTTGGTAGTGGACTACCGCTTCTAGAAAGATCCTGCTCATATGACCAGCACAACCCAGACCACCGACGACGCCGAAACCACCAAGGCCGCCGCAAGCACTTCGCGAAAGCGGCTGCTCTCCGGCATGCAGCCCTCGGCGGATTCGCTCCACCTCGGGAACTACCTCGGCGCCCTGGTGAACTGGGTCAGCATGCAGGACGAATATGACTCCATCTTCTTCGTCCCGGACATGCACGCCATCACCGTGGACCATGACCCGGCCGAGCTCGCCACGCGCACCCGGGTGACCGTCGCGCAGTACATTGCCGGCGGGATCGACATCGAGAAGTCCACCCTCTTCGTCCAGTCCCATGTGCCCGAGCATGCGGAGCTGGCCTGGGTGCTGAACTGCATTACCGGTTTCGGCGAGGCCTCCCGGATGACCCAGTTCAAGGACAAGTCGCAGAAGTCGGGAGCCGAGCACTCCAGCGTGGGCCTGTTCGCGTACCCGGTCCTCATGGCCGCGGACATCCTGCTCTACCGTCCGTACGGCGTGCCGGTCGGCGAAGACCAGCGCCAGCATCTGGAACTGGCCCGCAATTTGGCCCAGCGCTTCAACCACCGCTTCGGCGAGACCTTCGTGGTTCCTGAAGCGGTAATCCCGCGGGAGGGGGCGAAGATCTACGATCTGCAGCACCCGAACGCCAAGATGTCCAAGTCGGCCGATTCCCCGGCGGGCCTGATCAACATCCTGGACAACCCGAAGACCGCGGCGAAGAAGATCAAGTCCGCGGTAACCGACGACGGCACCGAGATCCGCTTCGACCGCGACACCAAACCCGGCGTGTCCAACCTGTTGACCATCTACTCCACGCTCAGCGGCAAGAGCATCGACTCGATCGTCGCGGATTACCAGGGCAAGATGTACGGCCACCTGAAAGTGGATCTGGCGGAACTCGTGGTGGAGCGGTTGGCGCCGATCCAGAGCCGTGCCCAGGAACTGCTGGACGATCCGGCCGAGCTGGACAGGCTGCTGGCCCGCGGCGCCGAAAAGGCCCGCGGAATCGCCTCGGCTACATTGGCCGATGTGTATGACAAGGTCGGTTTCCTGCCCGCAGGAGCACGGCGCTAGCAATGTGCCAGCACCCGCTGCAGGTGGACCCCGGCGTCGCCCCGGACGGCGGCGTCCGTCCGGCTGCCCTGCCTGAGGTGGGCTGTGCCGGCGTCGTTATCGGTATTCCGGAGCCGCTGGCCGGCGACCTTGAGAGCTGGCGTGCCTCCTTCGGCGACCCGATGGCCGCCGTCATCCCGCCGCACGTCACGCTGGTGACAACGACGCCGGTAGCGGACTGGGCTGCGACTACCGAACACGTCCGCCGGATTGCCCGCAGCCAGCAGCCTTTCACCGTAGCCCTGCGTGGCACCGGCAGCTTCCGGCCGGTGTCGCCGGTGGTCTACCTCAACATTGCCGAGGGCTTCGATGAGATCGTTGCGCTGCACCGGAAGCTGCAGGCGGGACCGCTGGCCCGGGAGCTGGAATTCGACTTCCACCCGCACATCACCGTGGCCCACGATGTCAGCGATGCCGGCATGGATGCGGCCGAAAATAAGCTTGCTGACTATGACGCTTCCTTCGCCGTCAGTAGCATGGGCCTGTACGAGCACGATTCGTCAGGAGTCTGGATACTGCGGGAAGAGCTGAGCTTTGGGACAGAAATCGGCGCAGAGGGCAGCGCGCAAGGCGACGGGCAGCAGCGGGAGTAAATCCGAAACACCGCATCCGCTCGAACGGCAGAAGCTGAAGGTTGTCGAGCTGGAAAAGCGGCGCGCCTTCGTCCGGGCCCGGCGCCAAAGCTCCACGGGCAAGACCGTGTTGGCCGCCCTGCAGTACTTTCTGGCGAAAGCCCATGCGTGGCGGGTCATGCGGGTCTGGATGCTCTACAGCATGCGCCACGGGCCGCTCATGGCGGCGGGCAGCGCCTACAATATGTTCTTCTCCGTGGCAGCGATGCTGGTGGCGGGATTCTCCATCTTCGGCCTCATCGCTTCCGGAAACCGCGACCTGCAGCTGGCCGTGGTGGAAGTGGTCAACGATTCCACGCCCGGGCTGATCAATACCGGCGACGGCGGCCTGGCCACCCCGAAACAGCTCTTCTCCCAGAGCGGGGCGTTCGGCATCACGCTGATCATTTCCACGGCCGCCATGATCCTGACCTCCCTGGGCTGGATTGCCGGCCTGCGCGAGGGGATGCGCGGTGTCTTCGGGCTGCCGCCGCTGCAGGGGAACCCGGTTCTGATCAAGCTCAAGGACGTCGGTACGCTGCTGTTGCTGGGGGTGGCGTTGATGCTGACCTCGGCCGTGGCCGGCATAGCGAACACTGCGCTGGACTTGATCATCAATCTGCTCCATTTCGAAGGCGGCGCGGTGGTTCCGCTGACGAAGATGACCGCGGTGCTGGTCATGCTGCTGCTGGACATGGTGGCCGCCGTGGTGCTGTTCCGGATCGCCTCAGGTGTCCGCATGCCGCGCAGCATCATGTTCCAGGCAGCGCTGATCGCCGGGATCGGCAGTACCGTGCTACGGTACTTCGCGTCGGACCTGCTGGGCACCGTGGGAAACAACCCGCTGCTGGCGCCGTTCGCGGTGATCCTGGGCCTGTTTGTCTGGTTCTACTTCCTCAGCCAGGTGTACCTGATAGCGACGGCGTGGGGCGCCATCGGCAAGGCGGACCTGCACGCCCGGGAACAGGCCGGCGGCCGGACACGCGGCTTCCTGTCCCTGCGCCGGCGCGCTCAGCTGAAGCAGGACGGTAGCCTCGACCACGCGCTCGACGGCGCCAGCGTTCCGTGAGCAGTCTGCCAGGCTGCAACCGTCCTGCCGGTTCCGCTACTGGTTCCGTCCGGCAGGGTCAGCTCAGCGGGTCTTCGGTATCCAGGTACTGGTTGGCCCAGGCGGCGATCAGCAGGCCGGCGCGGTCCGTTTGATCCCGGTCGGTCAGCATGTGGTTGCTGCCTTCGAGCGAGATGAATGACTTGGGGTGCTTGGCCGCCGCGAAGATCTCTCCGGCGTTCTCCACGCCCACGGTGTTGTCGGTGGGGGAGTGCATGACCAACAGCGGCCGGTCCAGGTTGCTGATGCAGCCGGTCAGGTCGGTCCGGCGCAGATCTTCCACGAGTTGCCGACGGATTTCGAGCCGTTTGCCGCCCAAGGTGATTTCGGCCGAGCCGGTGCGCTCAACGTCGTCAATCTCTTCGTCGAAAAGGTGCATCACATGGTCCGGCCGGAACGGGGCGGCCACGGTGGCCACGGCCTTGACCTCGTCGAGGCTGCCGACCGCGCCTAGCACGGCGGCCCCGCCGAGGGAATGGCCGATCAGCAGCGAGATCCGGCGACCGCTCTCGCGCATGAACGCCGCCGCACTGCCGATGTCCGCCATTTTTGTGGAGAAGGTGGCCGCCGACCAGTCTCCGGTGGAGCCGCCCAGGCCCGCGGCATCGTACCGCAGCACGCCGATGCCGTGCCGGGCCAGTGCCTTGGAGATCCGGGCCGCGGCCGCGCTGTTCTTGCCCAGCGTGAAGCCGTGGCAGAACAGCGCCCAGGCCCGCACTTCGCCGTCGGGTATATCCAGGACCCCGGCCAGCGTGGTGCCGCCAACCCCTGGGAAGCTCACTTTCTCGAACGTGGTCATGCTGCTCCTGTCTGGCCCTCGAGCCGGAATGCGGGCGGATGGTTAAAAGCGTAAGGTGCCGATTCCTGACGAATCGGCACCTTACGTTTGCTGGCAGGTCGTAAGGACCTGACGGACCCGGCAAGCCGGGACGGATCAGATCTTGCGGTTCAGCACGGCGTTCTTGACCTCGGCGATCGCCTTCGTCACCTGGATGCCACGCGGGCAGGCCTCGGTGCAGTTGAAGACGGTGCGGCAGCGCCACACGCCTTCCTTGTCGTTGAGGATCTCCAGGCGCATGTCGCCGGCATCGTCGCGCGAGTCGAAGATGAAGCGGTGCGCGTTGACGATGGCGGCCGGGCCGAAGTACTGGCCGTCGGTCCAGAAGACCGGGCAGGACGAGGTGCACGCAGCGCACAGGATGCACTTGGTGGTGTCGTCGAAACGCTCGCGGTCCTCGGCGGACTGCAGGCGCTCACGCGTCGGCTCGTGGCCCGAGTTGATCAGGAACGGCATGATCTCGCGGTAGGACTGGAAGAACGGCTCCATGTCCACGATCAGGTCCTTCTCCACCGGCAGGCCCTTGATCGGCTCGACGAGGATCGGCTTGGAAGTGTCCAGGTCCTTCAGCAGCGTCTTGCAGGCCAGGCGGTTGCGGCCGTTGATGCGCATGGCATCGGAGCCGCAGACGCCGTGGGCGCAGGAACGGCGGAAAGAAACGGAGCCGTCGTGCTCCCACTTGGCCTTGTGCAGGGCATCCAGCACGCGGTCCGTGCCGAACATGGTCAGCTTGAACTCGTCCCAGCGGGCTTCTTCCGAAACCTCGGGATCGTACCGGCGAACCTTCAGCGTGATGTCGAAGCTCGGGACTTCCCCTCCGCCGCCGACCCCGGGGGCCAGCTCGACCTTTGACGGTCCTTCGGGAATTTCGGTCGGGGTGCTCATTAGTACTTCCTCACCATCGGTTCGTAGCGCGTGAATACAACCGGCTTCGTTTCCAGACGGATACCGGCAACGGACTCGGACGTAGCCAAGTCATCCTTGTATGCCATGGAGTGCTTCATGAACTTTTCGTCATTGCGGTCCGGGAAGTCTTCCCGGAAGTGGCCACCGCGGGATTCCTCGCGGTGCATGGCGGCAACGGTCATGACCTGGGCCATGTCCAGCAGGAAGCCCAGTTCCACGGCTTCGAGCAGATCCAGGTTGAAGCGGCGGCCGCGGTCTTGGATGCCGATGTTCTTGTAGCGCTCACGCAGGGACGCGATCACATTCAGCGTTTCGTTCAGGGTCTGCTCGGTGCGGAAGACCTGGACATTTGCGTCCATGGTGTCCTGCAGTTCCTTGCGCAGCTGGGCAACGCGTTCGGTGCCGTTGGCCGCACGGACCTGTTCGATCAGATCGATCGTGAACTGGTCGGCGTTTTCCGGAACCTCCACGTACTCCGCTACCTTGGCGTACTCGGCGGCGGCGATACCGGCGCGCTTGCCGAAGACGTTAATGTCCAGCAGCGAGTTGGTGCCCAGTCGGTTGGAGCCATGAACGGAGACGCAGGCTACCTCACCGGCGGCGTAGAGGCCGGGGACAACCGTGTCGTTGTCCTGCAGAACCTCGGCCTTGATGTTGGTCGGGATGCCGCCCATCGCGTAGTGCGCGGTCGGGAACACCGGCACCGGCTCGGTGTACGGTTCCACGCCCAGGTAGGTGCGCGCAAATTCGGTGATGTCCGGGAGCTTGGCGTCGATGTGCGCCGGCTCCAGGTGGGTCAGGTCCAGCAGGACGTAGTCCTTGTTCGGGCCGCAGCCACGGCCCTCGCGGACCTCGTTGGCCATTGAACGGGCCACGATATCGCGGGGCGCAAGGTCCTTAATCGTCGGGGCGTAGCGCTCCATGAAGCGTTCGCCGTCGGCGTTGCGCAGGATGCCGCCTTCGCCGCGCGCGGCTTCGGAGAGCAGGATGCCCAGGCCGGCCAGGCCGGTCGGGTGGAACTGGAAGAACTCCATGTCTTCCAGGGGGATGCCTCGGCGGAACGCGATGCCCATGCCGTCACCGGTCAGGGTGTGGGCGTTCGAGGTGGTCTTGAAGACCTTGCCCACGCCGCCGGAGGCGAAGACCACGGACTTGGCCTGGAAAACGTGGATCTCGCCGCTGGCGAGGTCATAGCTGACGACGCCGGCAACACGCTTCTGCATGTAGGGAGTTCCGTCTTCGCGGAGTGCTTCCTCCTCGACCAGGAGCAGATCCAGAACGTAGTACTCGTTGTAGAACTCAACGTTGTGCTTGACGCAGTTTTGGTACAGGGTCTGCAGGATCATGTGGCCGGTACGGTCGGCAGCGTAGCAGGCGCGGCGGACCGGGGACTTGCCGTGGTCGCGCGTGTGTCCGCCGAAGCGGCGCTGGTCGATCTTGCCTTCGGGCGTGCGGTTGAAGGGCAGGCCCATCTTTTCCAGGTCCAGCACGGCGTCGATGGCTTCCTTCGCCATGACCTCGGCGGCGTCCTGGTCTACCAGGTAGTCGCCGCCCTTGACCGTGTCAAAGGTGTGCCATTCCCAGTTGTCTTCTTCCACGTTCGCCAGCGCGGCGCACATGCCGCCCTGGGCAGCGCCGGTGTGGGAACGGGTGGGGTAAAGCTTGGTCAGTACTGCTGTTCGCGCGCGCTGGCCTGATTCAATGGCGGCGCGCATACCGGCGCCACCGGCACCGACAATAACGACGTCGTACTTATGGACCTGCATACCAGATGCTCTTTCTGTTGAAACCAAATGTTCTTCACGGGCTGATGCTGCCTCGGGTGCTGCCCCGATGGCAGCGCCCGCGGCGTTCTGCTGGATGTTCTGCCGGCCGCGTTTCCGGCGCGGCCGGGCGCCGGACTACGGCGCGGGGCAGAAGGAAGGCAGCAGTTCAGCAGCGGCGTTCGGCGGGCACGGATCGAAGGTGAAGATCACCAAGGTGCCGAGCACAATGATGACGGCCGTGGCCGCGTAGAGAACGGTCTTGAGCCAGAAGCGCGTGCCGTCCTTGTCCGCGTAGTCGTTGATGATGGTGCGCACACCGTTGGTGCCGTGGAGCATGGCCAGCCACAGCATCGCCAGATCCCAGATCTGCCAGAACGGGTCGGCCCACTTGCCGGCCACGAAGCCGAAGTCGATGGCATGCACGCCCTCGCCAACCATGAGGTTCACAAACAGGTGGCCGAAGATCAGGACAACCAGGACGAGGCCCGAAACGCGCATGAACAGCCATGCGAGCATTTCAAAGTTGCCGCGGGAGCTGCCATGGCGGGTGTACTTGGGAGCAACGCGACCGGAGCGCGGTGCCTGGATTTCAGATGTAACTGCCATGATTAGTGACCCCCGGTGAATGCGAGCGTAAGGTGACGGATCAGGAACGGAACCATGACGAGAACCCACAGCCCGACAACGCCCCACAACAGCTGTGCCTGGTACTTCGGGCCCTTCTTCCAGAAGTCCACGAGGATGACACGCAGTCCGTTAAAGGCGTGGAAGACGATGGCTGCTACCAGCCCCGCTTCCAGAAGGGCCATGAACGGGTTTTTATACGTGGCTATAACGACGTTGTATGCCTCCGGCGATACGCGTACCAGCGCGGTGTCCAGTACGTGTACTAAGAGGAAGAAAAAAATTGCGACGCCGGTGACGCGGTGTCCTACCCATGACCACATGCCTTCTCGGCCGCGGTAGAGGGTTCCTGCTGGTGTCTTCGACACTGAATTAACCTCCCTGCATCGCAAGGGCGCTAGCGTGGTTTCCACGCAGAGTTACGCCATGCGAGAGCGCTCTTCGTTCTAGACTAATCTAGGCTTCGCTCAGGGCTTATTCAATTTGAAGACATGGTCATGTGAGCTTTTTAACAGCGGCGCTGTCACGAACGGCCGATCCGCGCGAAATAGGGGCAAATTAGGCCATTTAGGCCATTAAAACGTGCCCTATTCCCGGCCTCGCAGACGGGCTTCGAAGCCAGTTCCCGGCGTTCACGCTGCGGACAGCCCTTGACAGGCGCGTGCACCGGATACCTCCACAGGATGAGTACGCCCGGCGCCGGACTGGTCTACCTTTGAAGTGATGACTACTGATAAGCCGCTGGGCAATGGCCCGGCCAATGAAGACAATGTGCTGGACCGTTTTTACGGTGTTATTCCGGCCGGCGGGGTGGGGACCCGGTTGTGGCCGCTCTCGCGGGCGGCGGCGCCGAAGTTCCTGCATGACCTGACCGGGTCCGGGAGCACGCTGATCCGGGCGACGTATTCGCGCCTGGAGCCGTTGTGCGGGGACCGGACCATGGTGGTCACCGGCACCGCGCACCGCAAGGCGGTGCTGGCGCAGCTGCCGGAGCTGACAAAGAACAACCTGGTGCTCGAGCCCGAACCGAAGGACTCCGCGGCCGCGATCGGGCTGGCCGCAGCGATCCTGTACCACCGGGATCCGCGGATCATCATGGGTTCCTTCGCCGCGGACCAGGTGATCAACCCGGTGGAGAAGTTCCAGGACGCGGTGCGCGAGGCCATCCATACCGCCGCCGAGGGCTACATCGTCACGATCGGGATCACCCCCAACCACCCCTCGACCGGGTTCGGGTACATCCGCACCAACGGGAACCTGGGCATCGGCGCGGCGCCGAACGCGCTCGGGGTGACCGAGTTCGTGGAGAAGCCCGACGCCGAGACCGCGCAGGCATACCTGGCCGAGGGCGGGTATTCGTGGAACGCGGGCATGTTCGTGGCCCCGGTTCAGCTGCTGCTCAAGCACCTGGAGACGAACGAGCCGCTGCTCTACGCCGGGCTGATGGAGATCGCCGCGGCCTGGGACACCCCTAAGCGCCGCGACGTGGTCCGCCGGGTGTGGCCCGGGTTGGCGAAGACCGCGATCGATTACGCGGTGGCGGAGCCGGCGGCCGCGGCCGGGGACGTGGCGATGATTCCCGGCGACTTCTCCTGGGACGATGTGGGGGACTTCGCCGCGATCGGCCGGCTGAACGCCGCGTCGGAGACGAACAACCTGACAGTGCTCGGCGAGGGCGCGCGGGTGTATGCGGAGAACTCGACCGGGATGGTGGTCTCCGATACCAAGCGCGTGATCGCGCTGATCGGCATTAACGACGTCGTTGTCGTAGACACCCCGGACGCGCTGCTGATCACCACCAAGGAACACGCCCAGCAGGTCAAGAAGGCCGTCGAATCCCTCCGCGCCAGCGGCGACACCGACGTCCTCTGAAACGGGCCGCATGGTTCGCTTAACGCGGGTACGTTGAACGCGGCTCTTCCGGCGGCAACTGGGTAGAGTTTGTCTGTGCAGACTATTTCAGAGACTTCGGACAGCATTCCCCGCATAGGTGTGTGGACGGCCCCGTTCGTGGACGGGTTGCGGCAGTTCCGTCGGGATCTGCACCAGCATCCGGAGTTGTCCCACAAGGAGTTCCGTACGACGGCCAACCTCATTGCCCGACTGCGGGAGGCAGGGCTTGAGCCTGTGCCGCTGGAGGGAACCGGGCTGTACGTGGACATCGGCGAGGGGCCGCTGGCCATCGGCCTGCGTGCCGACATCGATGCGCTGCCGATCATGGAAGAGACCGGGCTGGAATACGCCTCGGTTAATAAGGGCATCAGCCACGCGTGCGGCCACGACATCCACACCACGGTCATGCTCGGCGTGGCCCTGGTGCTGTGCAAGCTGGAAATGGAAGGGGAGCTCGGCGGCCGGGTGCGCGTCATCTTCCAGCCGGCCGAGGAGACCATGCCGGGCGGCGCCTTGGCCGTGATTGAACAGGGCGTCCTGGTGGATGTGCCCCGCATCCTCGCCCTGCACTGCGACCCCCGCGTGGATGTGGGCCAGGTGGGCACCCGGATCGGCGCCATCACCTCGGCATCGGACACCATCCGGATCGAACTCTCCGGACGCGGCGGGCACACTTCGCGGCCGCACCTGACCGAGGACCTGGTCTTCGCGCTGGCCGAGATTGCCGTCAACGTCCCGGCGGTGCTGAGCCGCCGGATCGACGTGCGCAGCGCGGTCTCCGTGGTCTGGGGCCAGATCCGCGCCGGCGCCGCGCCGAACGCCATTCCCGCACACGGGTTCATGGCCGGCACCATGCGCTGTCTCGACGGCGAGGCCTGGCATGCCGCGGGCGAGTTGCTCGATGAGGTAGTCACGCAGGTGGCGGCGCCGTTCGGCGTCGAAGTGAAGCTTGAACACATCCGCGGCGTGCCCCCGGTGATCAACACCGAGCGGGAAACCGGTTTGATCGAAGCCGCCGCACGGCTGGAGCTTGGCCCCGGCTCCGTCATACTGACGCCTCAGTCCATGGGCGGCGAGGATTTCGCGTGGATGACGCAGGAAGTTCCCGGCGCGATGATGCGGCTGGGCACGCGGACGAAGGGCGGCGAGACGTTCGACCTGCACCGCGGCGACTACACGCCGGACGAGCACGCGATTGGCGTAGGAGTGCGCGTCATGGCCGCCGCCGCCGTCATGGCCTGCCGCGGCAAGGACCAGGGCTAGCAGCCTGACCGCAGATGAACCGGAGCCGGGGCACGCAGCCGGGCCCCGCCGTCGTCGTTTGTTCTGTGGCGATACCAGTAAGTAACAAATTTTCAACAATGTTCGTCCAAGTGCCGGAAATTGATACTCTGCCCTACCCGCGGCCACTATTGTAGGCTCGTAACGCACCTGCAGGACGGGTGCGCCCGCCGCGCGGATGCCAGTGGTGACAGGACACGATCCTGACTGCACTCAGTGGTTTACGGCAGTGGGGCAATCTTTCTTTTTTGGAGGAACCTTGAAGAAATCACTGCGCACCATCAAGCGCGGCACCGGCGTGTCCGCGGCCATGCTCGGCGCATCTGCCCTCGTCCTCGCCGGTTGCGGCGCGCCTCCGGCCGAAACCGAAGGCAGCGCGGGAGCGGAAGGAGCCGATTACCTCGGCTGCATCGTTTCCGACTCCGGTGGCTTCGACGACCGTTCCTTCAACCAGTCCAGCTACGAAGGCCTGAAGATGGCCGAAGAGGGTCTGGGCATCCAGATCCAGCAGGCCGAGTCCCAGGCGGAAACCGACTTTGTGCCGAACGTGGACGAAATGGTGCAGTCCGGGTGTGACATGGTCCTGACCGTCGGCTTCCTGCTTGGCGATGTCACTAAGGAAGCCGCCGCCGCCAACCCCGAGACCCACTTCGCCATTGTCGACTACTCGGATCCCGAGTTCACCGATAACGTCAAGCCGATCGTCTACGACACGGCCCAGGCCGCCTTCATGGCCGGCTACCTGGCCGCCGGTGTCACCGAGACTGGCAAGGTCGCCACGTACGGCGGCATCCAGATTCCCACCGTCACGATTTTCATGGATGGCTTTGCCGACGGCGTGAAGTACTACAACGAGCAGAAGGGCGAGGACGTCCAGCTGCTCGGCTGGAACAAGGAGCGGCAGAACGGCACCTTTGTCGGTAACTTCGAAGACCAGGGCAAGGGCAAGACCAATACCCAGAACTTCATCAACGAGGGCGCGGACATCATCATGCCCGTCGCCGGCCCGGTGGGTCTGGGGACCTTGGACGCCGTGATCGAAGCCAACGAAGCAGGCAAGGAAGCCAAGGTCGTGTGGGTTGACTCGGACGGCTACGAAAGCGCCGGCAAGGGTGAAGAATTCATCCTCACCTCGGTCATGAAGGGCATGGCTGCCTCCGTCGAGGACGTTCTCCGGACTGATCTAGAGGGCAACTTCGACAGCACGCCGTACGTCGGCACACTGGAAAACGAGGGTGTCTCGCTGGCGCCGTTCCACGATCAGGAAGCCAACGTTCCGGATGAGCTGAAGCAGGAGCTGGAGACCATCAAGGAATCCATCATCTCCGGCGAAATCACCGTTGAATCCGAGGCAAGCCCCAAGTAGCAGCTGAACCGGCCGGACCGCCGCCTCCGTGCGTTCATCCGCATGGGGCGGCGGTTCGTTCTGTTATTGGTGCGATCGGTTTAGGCTGTAGACAGTTCGCCCGTTGCACGAAAACGTTCCGCTGACACCTATAAAGAACAGGTTGGTTGGGGTTTTGAAGCTCGAGCTAAAGGGAATTACCAAGAAATTCGGTTCCTTTGTTGCCAACGACCACATAGACCTCGTGGTCGAACCGGGACAGGTACACAGCCTGCTTGGCGAGAACGGCGCAGGGAAGTCCACGTTGATGAACGTCCTTTACGGTTTGTACGAACCCACCGAGGGACAGATCCTGATCGACGGCAATCCGGTTGAATTCAACGGCCCCGGCGATGCCATGGCTGCGGGAATCGGCATGGTGCACCAGCACTTCATGTTGGTACCGGTGTTCAGCGTGGCGGAGAACATCGCCCTGGGCAACGAGGCGACCAAAGCGGGCGGGATCCTCAACCTGGACGAGACCCGGACCAAGATCCGGCAGATTTCCGAGCAGTACGGCTTCCACGTCGACCCGGACGCCGTGGTGGAGGACCTGCCGGTCGGCGTCCAGCAGCGGGCCGAGATCATCAAGGCGCTGGTCCGCGATGCCGAGGTGCTGATCCTCGATGAGCCCACGGCCGTCCTCACGCCGAAGGAAACCGACGAACTGCTCGCGATCATCGCCCAGTTGAAGTCGGATGGTAAATCGATTGTCTTCATTTCCCATAAGCTCCGCGAGGTCAAGGCCGTCTCCGACCTGATCACGGTCATCCGCCGCGGCAAGGTGGTCGGCGATGCGGATCCCAACGCCTCCACCACCGACCTGGCCTCCATGATGGTGGGCCGCTCGGTGAGCCTGTCCCTTAACAAGGCCCCTGCCCAGCCGGGGGAAGCAACCTTTGCCATTGACGGCCTGACCGTGACGTCGCCGACGGGACAGCGGGTGGTGGACAACATCTCCCTGCAGATCGCCCGGGGCGAGATCCTGGCCGTCGCCGGTGTCCAGGGCAACGGCCAGACCGAACTCACCGAGGCCATCCTCGGCCTGCAGGAGCATGTCTCCGGTTCCATTCGGCTTGAGGGCAAGGAGCTGGTGGGACGCGGCACCAAGGAGATCATCAACTCCGGCGTCGGCTTTGTGCCGGAGGACCGCAGCGTGGAGGGACTGGTCGGCGCCTTTTCGGTAGCCGAGAACATGATCCTGAACCGCTATGACCAGGCGCCGTTCGCCAAGGGGCTGGCCATGAAGCCGGCGCTTGTGGCGGAGAACGCCGCCGAGCGGATCGCCGAGTTCGACGTCCGGACGCAATCGGCCACTGCTGCCGCGGGCACGCTCTCCGGCGGCAACCAGCAGAAGGTGGTGATGGCCCGCGAGCTGTCCCGGCCGCTCAAACTCTTCATCGCCTCGCAGCCGACCCGCGGCGTCGACGTCGGTTCGATCGAGTTCCTGCATAAACGGATTGTGGCAGAACGGGACCAGGGCACACCGGTGATGATCGTATCCACGGAACTGGACGAAGTCCTGGAGCTGGCGGACCGCATCGCCGTGCTGTACCAGGGGCGGCTGATGGGCATAGTTCCCGGCAACACCTCGCGCGACACCCTGGGCCTGATGATGGCGGGGATGGGCGCGGAAGAAGCGCAAGGCACTGATCCGGCACGCACTGATCCTGAAAGCGGGGACAAATGAGCGAGGACGAGCATAAGCACGCCCGGAAGAAAACCGACGAGCACGCCTCCGAGGTACGCCTTGAGGCCATGGTCGACACGGACGACGGCCGGATTGCTCCGCCGCCGGTACCTGCCACCGCGCAAAGCGGAGACCTCCACCCCGAAGCCAGCTCGCAGACGGTAGTCCAGCGGATCATGAGCGGCGACGCCCTGGTGGCCGTGCTCGCCGTCGTACTCTCGCTGATTGCCGGTGGAATCCTGATCGCGCTGACGGACGAGGACGTTGCGCAGAGAGCCACCTACTTCTTCGCCCGGCCGCAGGACATGCTGCTGGCGGCCTGGTCGGCCGCGTCCGAGGCCTACCTCGCGCTCTTCCAAGGGTCCGTCTTCAATTTCGAGGGCGAGACCTTCACACGGATGATCTCCCCGCTGATGCAGACCCTGACGGTGGCGACGCCGCTGATCTGCGCCGGTCTGGGCGTGGCGCTGGCCTTCCGCGCAGGCCTGTTCAACATCGGCGCCCAGGGCCAAATCATCATCGGTGCCACGCTGGCGGCCTGGGTCGGTTTCAGCCTGCACCTCCCGGTGGGCATCCACCTGCTGCTGGTGATCGTGGCCGGCATCATCGGCGGAGCGATCTGGGGCGGACTGGTGGGCCTGCTCAAGGCGAAGACCGGCGCGCACGAGGTCATCCTGACCATCATGCTCAACTACGTGGCGATCTACCTGGTCACCTATTTCCTGACCACGCCCGCCTTCCAGCGCCCGGGCTCCTCCAATCCGATCAGTCCCCAGCTGGATGAAACGGCCATGTATCCGCCGCTGTTCGGCGACGCCTTCCGGCTGCACTGGGGCTTCATCGTGGCGCTGCTGGCCACGGTGTTCGTCTGGTGGCTGCTCAAGCGGTCGATCATCGGCTTCGAACTGCGCGCGGTGGGTGCGAACCCCGTGGCGGCGCGCACCGCAGGCATCAGCGTGACCAAGGGCTACGTTGTGGTCATGCTGATCGCCGGGGCGCTGGCCGGACTCGCCGGCGTGGCCCAGGTGGCCGGTACCGAACAGGTCCTGTCCTCCGGCGTGGCAGCCAGCTTCGGCTTCGATGCCATCACCGTGGCTCTGCTGGGACGCTCGACGCCGTGGGGAACGTTCTTCGCCGGGCTGCTGTTCGGCGCGTTCCGGGCCGGTGGCGTGACCATGCAGATCAGCACCGGGACCAGCATCGACATTGTGCTGGTGGTCCAGTCCCTGATCGTGCTCTTCATCGCGGCCCCGCCGCTGGTCAGGGCGCTGTTCCACCTGCCCGAGCCCGGCAAGACCAAGGGGCCCAGGAGCCCCAAGGGAGCCAAATCCCGCAAGCCCGCCACGACCGGAGGTTCAGCATGAGCACGGCAGTGTCAACCGCGCCCGAGCAGAGCATCACCCGCGCCGGCGCGGTGCGGAGCTGGAAGACTCCCATTACGCTGGCCGTGCTGGCCGTCTTCGCACTGCTGGTCTTCGCCATCGGGGCGCCCGGCAACGAGGTGACCTTCCGGCTGTCCGACCCGGGAGATGCCATCGTGCTCCCGCCGATTGTCGTCTTCGCCCCGGTCATGGGCTGGATCGGCGCGGTGATCATGCTTGCCGCAGCCGCGCTGGCCTTCGTGCAGGTCCGGGCGGGCCGGCCGGTCCCGGGCTGGCTGATCGCCGTGTTCGCCGTCGTCTTTGTGGCGGCCTTCCTGAGCTGGATTGTCGGCAGCGCGCGCACGCCCAACGTGGCGCTCTATGGTCTGCTGGCCGGATCCGTGACGCTGGCCGTGCCGCTGATCTTCGGCTCGCTCTCGGGCGTGCTGTGCGAACGCTCCGGCGTGATCAACATTGCCATTGAGGGACAGCTGCTCTTCGGCGCGTTCTCGGCAGCGGTCGCGGGATCCCTGTCCGGCAGCGCCTTCGTCGGCCTGCTCGCCGCCGCCGTCGGTGGCGTCCTGGTCTCGCTGGTGCTGGCGGTGTTCAGCATCAAGTACCTGGTCAACCAGGTCATTGTCGGCGTGGTGCTCAACGTGCTGGTGTCCGGTCTGACCGGGTTCCTGTTCTCCACCGTGCTCAGCGCCGATGCCGAAACCTGGAACTCCCCGCCGCGCCTGCCGGTCATTTCCATTCCGTTCCTCTCCGACATTCCGATCATCGGACCCATCCTGTTCGAGCAGGCCATTGTGGGCTACCTGATGTATGTCGCCGTCGCGGTGATCTACGTGGGTCTGTTCCACACCAAGTGGGGCCTGCGGACCCGGGCCGTCGGCGAGCACCCCAAAGCGGCGGATACGCTGGGCGTCAAGGTCAACCGGATGCGCTTCATGAACGTGTCCCTGGCCGGCGTCGTGGCCGGACTCGGCGGCGCGTTCTTCACGCTGGTGTCCGTCTCCAGTTTCGGCCGCGACATGACGGCCGGGCAGGGCTACATCGCCCTCGCCGCGTTGATCTTCGGCCGCTGGAATCCGATCGGCGCCTTCTTCGCGGCCCTGCTGTTCGGCTTCGCCACCAACCTGCAGTACGTGCTCAGCTTCCTGGGCACCCCGGTACCCAACCAGTTCCTGGCCATGCTGCCGTACATCGTGACCATCTTCGCCGTCGCCGGTTTGGTCGGCAGGTCCCGGGCACCGGCGGCCAACGGCGTGCCGTACATCAAGGGCTGACATGACGGAGATGCCAGCGTATCCGACCAACGACGGCGGAATGTCACCTAACGATGGCGGGGCGTCACCCGACGACGGCCGGGCGTCGCTGAACGTCCACCCGGCCGAGGCGGACCAGACCGGGGCGGACCCCGCAGAGGTGGACTGGGCGGGCCTGCAGGACGCGGCGCGCGCGGCCTCCGCGCACGCCTACGTGCCCTACTCGAAGTATCCGGTGGGCGCGGCGGCCCTGACCGAGGACGGCCGGATCGTCTCTGGGGCGAATGTGGAGAACGCCTCCTACGGCCTGACGCTGTGCGCGGAATGTTCACTGGTCAGCGCACTGCATATGTCCGGCGGCGGGCGGCTAGTGGCCTTCAGCTGCGTCGACGGCGCCGGCAACATCCTCATGCCGTGCGGGCGCTGCCGCCAGTTGCTCCACGAATTCCGGGCGCCCGGCATGCAGCTGATGACCGTTTCCGGCATCAAGTCCATGGAAGAGGTTCTGCCGGACGCCTTCGGTCCCGAAAACCTGGGCTGAGTCCTGGCACGCTGAAAGAAGGAGAGCCACGTGAGTGAGAAGTTCGACGCCGTCGACATCATCCGGACCAAACGCGACAAGGGCACGCTGAGTCCCGAGCAGATCGCCTGGACCATCGACGCCTACACCCGCGGCGCCATTGCCGATGAGCAGATGTCCGCCCTGAACATGGCCATCCTCCTCAACGGCATGAGCCGCGAGGAAATCTCCCAATGGACGACGGCGATGATCGCCTCGGGCGAGAGGATGGACTTCTCCTCGCTCGGCAAGGCGACCAGTGACAAGCACTCCACCGGCGGTGTGGGGGACAAGATCACCCTGCCGCTGGCCCCGCTGGTAGCCGTCTTCGGCGTTGCCGTCCCGCAGCTGTCCGGCCGCGGGCTCGGGCACACCGGCGGAACCCTGGACAAGCTGGAGTCGATCCCCGGCTGGAGCGCGGACCTGTCCAACGACGAAATGATGGCCCAGCTGGCCGATGTGGGTGCGGTGATCTGCGCCGCGGGCGCCGGCCTGGCCCCGGCGGACAAGAAGCTCTACGCCTTGCGCGATGTCACCGGTACGGTGGAGGCCATTCCACTGATCGCCTCCTCCATTATGAGCAAGAAGATCGCCGAGGGCACCGGTTCGCTGGTGCTGGACGTCAAGGTCGGCTCCGGTGCGTTCATGAAGGACGAGGACATGGCCCGCGAGCTGGCCGAAACCATGGTGGGCCTGGGCAAGGATGCCGGCGTGAACACCGTGGCCTTGCTGACCAATATGCGCACGCCGCTGGGACTGACCGCGGGCAATGCCATCGAGGTGGAGGAGTCCGTGGAGGTGCTGGCCGGCGGCGGCCCCCAGGACGTGGTGGAACTGACAATCCGGCTGGCCGAAGAAATGCTGCAGGCTGCCGGTGTGCCGGACGCGGATCCGGCCGCCGCGCTCAAGGACGGTCGGGCGATGGACGTCTGGAACCGCATGATTGAGGCGCAGGGCGGCGATCCGCGGGCCGCTTTGCCTGTCGCCAAAGAATCCGAAGTGGTCTATGCCGCAGCGGACGGCGTCCTGCTGGACCTGGATGCCCTCTCCGTCGGCGTCGCCGCGTGGCGACTGGGTGCCGGCCGCGCCCGCAAGGAGGATCCGGTCCAGGCGGGTGCCGGAGTGCGGATGCATGCAAAACCGGGCGCGATGGTCCGGGCGGGTGAGCCGCTCATGACCCTGCTGACGGACACGCCGGACAAATTCGACCGGGCGAAGGAAGCGCTGGCAGACGCCGTCGTTATTGGTCCCGAAGGGGACAGGCCTGCCCAGCAACTGGTCATCGACCGCATCGCCTGAGCTCCCCCTACCCCAGTGCGCGGAAACTGGGGTAGAGATAACTACATCGGATGGACAAACCTCTTCCGCAGCTGCCATACCGCGTGCATAATTGTTGCCATACCGGTGCCCGGGGGGAGTGGCCGGAGCCGCGGCTGTCTCAACCCGAGGGATGAGGCAGCCGCGGTGGTCAGAGGCGCGGAACCTGCCGTTATGGGACGTGGGAATGATGCGCGCAGGATTGCGGGCACGTACCGTTATCTCAGGGGGTTGATCAGGGCAACACCCGATAGCGGCACTTATTGCAACGTGACATCGTTGGAATAACCAACCGGCGAACAGGATCATTCACGTGCAGGCTTTTATGGACGCTCTTAACGTCTTCATCATCGATGCGGCCGCCCAATGGTGGGTGTATCCGCTGCTTTTCGCGCTCTGCCTCATTGACGGGATTTTCCCGCCGGTGCCGAGCGAATCCGTGGTTGTCGCCCTTGCCGCGCTGTCCGTTTCGGCGGGCGTGCCGAATGTGTGGCTGGTCATGGCCATCGCCGCCGCCGGTGCCATAGCGGGGGACAACATTGCGTATGTGATCGGCCGGCGCATCGGCTCGAACCGCTTCAAATGGATGCAGCGGCCGCGCGTCGCCTCGGCCTTCGCCTGGGCGCGGAAGGAACTCGACCGGCGCGGAGCCCTGCTGATCCTCAGCGCCCGCTACATTCCCATCGGCCGCGTTGCCGTCAACATGACCGCCGGCGCCACCGGCTTCCACCAGCGCAGGTTCGTCTTCTTCAGCATCATTGCCGGCATCTCCTGGTCGCTCTATTCCGTAGGCATCGGCGCCCTCGCCGGCCAGTGGTTCCACGACCACAGCCTGCTGGCAGCCGGCCTGGCCATCGTCATCGCCCTGGCCATGGGTCTCGTGGTGGACCATGGCCTGAAACTGCTCTACAAGCGCAAGGTACGCAAGAGCCACGAGGCGGAGGACACCGCCTCGGCCACGGAAGATTCAGCAGCCGCTTCCAAGAGCGCGCACGCGCGGACCGGCACCCCGGTCTCGCACTGAACATCGCGTTTTCCACCACCTCTGCACAACGGCCGCCGAGGCGTGCATCGGTTCGGCTGTCAACGTAAGGTGGTGCCTGTGACTGAGCCTAATTACTCTGCTGACCCTGCCGCCGACGTCGACATTGATATCCGCAGCCTGCCCAAGGTTTCGCTGCACGACCATCTCGACGGCGGACTCCGCCCCGGGACCATCATCGAACTGGCCGCCGAAGTCGGCCACCAGCTGCCGTCCACCGACCCCGTCGCGCTGGGCGAATGGTTCCGGGAGTCCGCGGACTCCGGCTCGCTGGTCCGCTATCTGGAAACGTTCGACCACACCGTAGCCGTAATGCAGACCAAGGAAGGCCTGCACCGGGTCGCCAAGGAGTTCGTCGAGGATCTGGCGGACGACGGCGTGGTGTACGGCGAGGTGCGCTGGGCGCCGGAACAGCACCTCACCAAGGGGCTGACGCTGGATGAGGCAGTCGAAGCAGTCCAGGCCGGGCTGGAAGCAGGGGTGGACGCGGTCGAAGCCAGCGGCCGTCCCATCCAGGTCGGTCAGCTGATTACCGCCATGCGCCACGCGGACCGCGGCCAGGAAATCGCGGAGCTCGCCATCCGGCACCGGGACAAGGGGGCCGTCGGCTTCGACATCGCCGGCGCCGAGGACGGCTTCCCGCCCTACCGGTTCAAGGACGCGTTCACCTACCTGGCCGAAAACCAGTTCCCGGTCACCATCCACGCCGGCGAGGCCGCCGGGCTGGACAGCATCGTCGACGCCCTGGTCAGCGGCCGCGCCCTGCGCCTGGGCCACGGCGTGCGCATCGCCGAGGACATCCAGGTGGACTTCACCCCGAACGAAGAGAACGACGCCGACCTGGGCCTCGTCACGCTGGGCCGCGTTGCCGCCTGGGTCCGGGACCGGGGCATCGCGCTGGAATGCAGCCCGTCCTCGAACCTGCAGACCGGTGCCACCGCGCCCTTTGGCGAGGGCATCGAAAACCACCCGTTCGACCTGCTGTACCAGACCGGCTTCAAGGTCACGATCAACGCCGACAACCGTTTGATGAGCGGCGTGACGCTCACCGACGAGTACGAGTTGCTGGTCGAAACCTTCGACTACGATCTCGATGACCTGCTCGAAATCACGCTCAACGCAGCCGAAGCAGCCTTCCTGCCGCTGGAAGAGCGGGAAGCACTGGTCGAATACATCGCCGAGGGGTTCAGGGCCTACCAGGGGTAAACCTGCCATGGCTGAAAGCACGACGGCGGTCGGCCGGCTTGTGCAGGTGGTGGCGCTGCTGCGCGAGCATTGCTTGTGGACAGCCGCGCTCACCCAGGAGTCCTTGGTCGAGTACCTGATCGAGGAATCCCACGAGCTGGCCGAGGTCATCGAGGCCGGGCCGGGCACCGCAACCGCCGAACTCAAGGGCGAGCTGGCCGACGTCCTCTTCCAGGTGCTGCTGCATGCCCGGATACAGGAGGAGGCCGGCAACTTCGACTTCGGAGATGTGGCGGAGTACCTGAGTGCAAAGCTGGTCCGCCGGAACCGGCATGTGTTCAAATCCGACGGTTCGCTGCAGGAGACCTTCCCCGAAAGCATCGAGGAGATCGTCGCCAGCTACGATGCAGTCAAGCAAGGCGAGCGGCCGGAACGGGACAGCCCGTTCGACGGCATCCCGCCGACCTTGCCCGCACTGACGCTGGCGGCGAAGTCGATCGACCGGGCCAGGCGTGCCGGCTTCCCCGTGGAGCAACAGCCCGGCGCCTCCGCAGCCGGAAACCAGCCACCGGCCTCCGAAACCGAACTCGGAGACCTGCTGCTCGCCGTCGTTAGCCAAGCCTCTGCCGCAGGCCTGGACGCAGAGCAGGCGCTGCGGGGTGCTGTGCGCCGGTTTCAACGCGGCGTAACGGGCGCGTAAGCACGCCCCGTTCTCGATTACGCTTAGACCGACAGTGCTGTCCGGCGGCCTGTTGTAAAGAGTTTCATCTTTCGTTCCAATGAACAGGAGCAATCAATGGCGCTTATTGATGCCATCCACGCGCGTGAAATCCTTGATTCCCGCGGCAATCCCACGGTTGAGGTTGAGGTCTTGCTCTCGGACGGCTCCATGGGCCGCGCTGCTGTCCCGTCCGGGGCATCCACCGGTGCTTTCGAAGCGGCCGAGCGCCGCGACGGCGAGAAGAACCGCTACCTGGGCAAGGGCGTCAGCCAGGCCGTCAACGCGGTACTCGACACCATCCAGCCAGCCTTGGTGGGCCGCGACGCGACCGACCAGCGCCTGATCGACCAGACCATGATCGATCTGGACGGCACCTCCAACAAGTCCAACCTGGGTGCCAACGCCATCCTGGGCGTTTCGCTGGCCGTGGCCAACGCTGCCGCCGAGTCGGCCAACCTGCCGCTGTACAAGTACCTGGGCGGCCCGAACGCACATGTGCTGCCCGTTCCGCTGATGAACATCCTCAACGGCGGCTCCCATGCCGACTCCGACGTCGACATCCAGGAATTCATGGTGGTGCCCCTGGGTGCTGCCACCTTCTCCGAAGGCCTGCGCTGGGGCGTAGAGGTCTACCACAGCCTCAAGACCGTGCTGAAGGACAAGGGCCTGTCCACCGGACTGGGCGATGAGGGCGGTTTCGCCCCGAACCTGCCGAGCAACCGCGCCGCGCTGGACCTGATCACCGAGGCGATCAACAAGGCCGGCTACACCCCGGGCAAGGAAATTGCGCTGGCACTGGACGTCGCCTCCTCCGAGTTCTACTCCGACGGCGCCTACCAGTTCGAGGGCAAGTCCCTGACCGCGGCCGAGATGAGCGAGTACTACAAGCAGCTCGTGGCCGACTACCCGCTGGTCTCCATTGAGGACCCGCTGGACGAGGACGATTGGGAAGGCTGGGCCACCCTGACCGCCGAACTCGGCGACAAGGTGCAGCTGGTGGGCGATGACCTCTTCGTCACCAACCCCGAGCGCCTGCAGCAGGGCATCGACGCCAACACCGCGAACTCGCTGCTGGTCAAGGTCAACCAGATCGGTTCCCTCACGGAGACCCTGGAAGCCGTCTCGCTGGCACAGCGCAACGGCTACACCACGATCACCTCGCACCGCTCCGGCGAAACCGAGGACACCTCGATCGCGGACATCTCGGTGGCCACCAACGCGGGCCAGATCAAGACCGGCGCCCCGGCCCGGTCCGAGCGTGTGGCCAAGTACAACCAGCTGCTGCGCATCGAAGAAGAGCTCGACGACGCCGCGCGCTATGCAGGTGCTGGCGCTTTCCCGCGTTTCAAAGCCTGAACCCTGCCCCTGAATCTGTATCGTCTTAAGCGGGGACTGATAACCTCATTTCCTGCCGACGACCAATGATTTAGGAGCTCCATGGCCACCCGACGCCCCAGAGTGCCACGTGCCGGCCGCCCGGCCGGCGGCAACGGGCCTGTGCAAACAGGTTCCGGTTCAGGGGCGCCGGGTGGTTCCATGTCCGGGAGCGCAGGGCGGACCAACGGCGGCGCAGTGGGGCATGAAAGTGCCCCGTCCGAGGCGAAGGTTATCCGTGCGGACTTCGGTGGCTCCGAGGCTAAGTCCCACGGATCGAAAGCTGAAGGAACCAAAAAGAAGCCCTCGCCGTCGGAAGCCCGGGCGGCCGAACGCCGCGAGCTCTCCGGCGGCATCCGGCAACCCATCATCAGCAGGACGACGCCGCAGGACCGGCCGGAGGACGGCGGCGACGGCACCGGAAGCACGCCGGTCCCGGCCAGGGGTTTCTCCGGACGCATGCTGGCCCTCGCCGTCGTACTCGTGACGATCACCATTCTGCTGGCGCCGTCCGTGCGGATCTTCATTGAGCAACGCTCCGAAATCGCCGCGCTGGAACACGAGATTGCAGCCGAGCAGAAGACCCAGAGCAAGCTGGAGCGGGAGCTGGCCCGCTGGGAGGACCCGGAGTACATCAAACAACAGGCCCGCGATCGCATATTCTATGTAATGCCGGGTGAGACACGTTATCTGGTGACCGGGACCGAGGGGCTGAGCGAATCCGAGGAGCATGCGTCCGTGGCGGCGCCGTCCAACCTGCCGTGGGTGGACGCGTTGTGGGACTCGGTGAAGCGGGCAGCTACCGATGTTCCCGCGGAAGAGAACGAGGAAAAGGCCGGGGAAAAGCCGAATACACAGGCCGAGAAACCAGCGGAATAGCCGGTCTGCCCGGCGGCAGAGATGGCCCGCGGAACCGATGCAGCGCCGAGGCGTGGTCCGCATCGGCCCGGGACGTTGTCGGGAAGCCGTGGCAGCATACAAGCCGGGTCCGGTCTGCCTGCCGGCCCGGGGCAAAAAAACAGCCCGAACCAGTCAGTCAACCCGCCAGGGCCCGCACGCACGAGCCATCCACCCAGCCCCCACCAGCATGTCCGCACAGTCAGGAAGGACCGCGCCATGGAAGACCCGCGCACACCCACACCCCAGGATCTGGAGACCCTCAGCCGGCAGCTCGGCCGGCCTGTGCGGGACGTGGTGGAAATAGGGGCGCGCTGCGTCTGCGGCAATCCACTGGTGGCCACCACGGCGCCGCGGCTGGGCAACGGCATTCCGTTCCCCACGACTTTCTATCTGACCCATCCGATCATCACCTCGGCCGTGTCCCGGCTTGAGGCCGCCGGTGTCATGACCGAAATGACTGAACGGCTCGAACACGATCCGGAACTGGCTGCCGCCTACCGCGAAGCGCACGAGGACTATCTGCGCGTCCGCGACGAAATCGGCGCCCGCACCGGCGTGGGGTCTGTCCCCGAGATTGCCGGTGTCTCCGCCGGCGGCATGCCCACCCGGATCAAATGCCTGCACGTGCTGGTGGGCCATTCGCTGGCCGTCGGCCCGGGCGTCAACCCGCTGGGCGACGAGGCGCTGGACGGGATCGCCGAATGGTGGACCAAGGACCGTTGCTATTGCGACGGCGCCTGGGACGTCGCGGGTCCGGCCCCCTCAAGGGACCTGAGCCGCCACACCAAGACCCAGGGCCTCAGCCCGGAAGAGCTCGAGGCCAAGAAGGCAGAACGCCGTCGTGCTGTCGAAGAGGAACCGGCGGGCGAACACGGCGCGCCGGAACAGGAAGAGGGAGCCCGATGAGCCGCGTAGGTGCCATTGACTGCGGAACAAATTCCATCCGCCTGCTGATTGCCGATATCGACGACGACGGCGTGCTGACCGACGTGGTGCGGCTGATGAAGGTGGTCCGGCTTGGCCAAGGCGTCGACGCCACCGGCATGCTCGCCGAGGAAGCCCTGGCACGTACTTTCGCCGCGGCGGAGGAATATGCGGCCCTGCTGCAGGAGCACGGCGCCGAACGCCTGCGCTTCGTCGCCACCTCCGCCACCCGTGACGCCGGCAACCGGCAGGTCTTTGTCGACGGGATCCGGGAGCGGCTCGGCGTGGAACCGGAGGTCGTCACCGGCGCCGAGGAAGCTGAACTGTCCTTCACCGGAGCGGCAAGCGTGCTGGCCACCGCACCGGGCGAGAAGGTGCTGGTGGTCGACCTGGGCGGCGGCAGCACCGAGTTCGTCCTCGGCACGTCCGAGGGAGTCCAGGCCGCCTTGAGCACGGACATGGGCTGTGTGCGCTTTACCGAACGGCACCTCAAATCGGATCCGCCGACCGCCGTCGAAATCGCCGCCGCGGAATCGGATATCAACGCCTACATCGACGCCGTGCTGGCGGACGTACCGCTCGCTGACACGGACCGGCTGGTCGGCGTGGCCGGGTCCATCACCACCGTGACGGCCCATGCCCTTGGCCTGACTGACTACCAGCCCAACACCATCCACGGAGCGGAGCTGGATACGGCCAAAACCGCTGCCGCCTGCACATCGCTGCTGTCCATGTCACATGCTGAACGCGCCGCGCTGCCCTACATGCATCCGGGCCGGGTGGACGTGATTGGCGCCGGGGCACTGATCTGGCGCACCATTAACAATCGTGTCAATGAACTGACTGCCGGCAGGGTCAACGGGGCCACCGCCAGTGAGCACGACATCCTCGACGGCATCGCCATGAGCGCCGCCCGCGGGTAAGCACGAAGTAACCGAAAAGGGCCGCCGGTCCGATCAACGGTAGGATAGTCCGCCATGCCCCCGTATAACGGACTGGCAGGACACCGGGGAATCCAGGAAAGAGGACACGCATGCACAGCAGGGCCGGAAGACCGGGCCGTCGGGCCACGGTCCGAGCCGCCGCACTCTCTGTGGTCTCCGTGCTGGCCTTGGTAGGCGGCACAGTCTTCGCCCCGGCGGCGATGGCCGACGCCACCCGGGACAAGCAGTACTGGCTGGACTCCTACGGCATCCGCGAAGCGTGGAAGACCTCGCAGGGCGAAGGCGTCAAGGTCGCCGTCATCGACAGCGGCGTGGACGCCAGCCACCCGGATCTCAGGGGCGCCGTCGTCGGTGGTACGGATGTTTCCGGCGCAGGCGCGCCCAACGGGCAGCGCGGCATCGGCCAGACTCCTGAACACGGCACCCTCGTAGCCACCTTGCTGGCCGGCCGCGGCCACGCCCCCGAAAAGAAGGAGGCGGACAAGGACGCCGCCGACAAGGACAAAGACCAGAAGGACGACGACGAGAAGGCGCCTGAGCCCAAGGACAAGGGCATCGGCGCCGGTACCGACGGTGTTATCGGGGTGGCGCCCAAGGCCGACCTGCTGACCGTCTCCACCTGGCTCGGCTCGCCGAATCCGGCCGGTGTCAGCATCGAAGAGCAGATCCCCGCCGCGGTGAAGTGGGCCGTGGACAACGGTGCCAAGGTCATCAACATGTCGCTGACCAGCTCCAGCACGTCCTGGCCCGAAAGCTGGGACGAAGCGTTCCTTTATGCCGAGCAGAACGACGTCGTTATTGTGGCCGCCGCGGGCAACCGCGCCGGCGGAACAGAGCAGTCCGGGGCACCCGCCACCATTCCCGGTGTGCTGACGGTCGCCGGGCTGAACCGCGAAGGCGAAGCCAGCGAAGGCGCTTCGGCCCAGAGCATCGTCATTGGCGTGGCGGCCCCCGCCGAGGATCTGGTGGGCGGCCTGCCCGGAGGCCTCTACGCGGACTGGTCCGGCACCTCAGGCGCCACCCCGCTGGTCTCCGGCGTTGCGGCGCTCATTCGTGCCGAATACCCGGAGATGAGCGCGGCCCAGGTAGTCAACCGCATCATCTCCACGGCCAAAGACGCCGGCGTCCCGGGTCACGACCCGATTTACGGTTTCGGCATTCTCGACGCCGAAGCGGCCCTGACCGCGGACGTGCCGGTTGTCGGCGCGAACCCGGTGGGCTCGATCGCCCAGTGGATCACCGTGCACCGCAGGGGGCAGGTGGCCCCGCTTGAAACCAAGGCCCCCGCCAACCGTGTGGAGGAAGAGCCGGCTGTGCCAGAGCCCACCACTCCGGTGGCAGAGGCGCCGCGGCTCGAAGGGGACGTGCTTCCCGCGGTGATCGTGATCGGGTTCAGCCTCGTGTTTATCCTGGTCATCGGCCTCGGCGTCCAGCAGACGTTGCGCGCCCGTCATCTGGCAGCCGCTGAACAAGGTGGGGCCGACGACGGCGAAGACACGGGTTTCCTGCCGCCGATCCGCGAGCCGCTGCTCAAGGAATCGGGCAAGAGTATGGGCCAAGGAACCGGCAAAGGCAGCGATCCGCAGAACCGCTGACTACACGAGGACCTGACCGCGTTTCAGCGCCCGCTTCACGCGGTTCCGCGCGAGCTCCGGCCACTTAGTGAAAACTTTCACAAAAGGGTTTACACTATTTCGTATGGCATACACTCCTGCTCTTTCAGACCGTCCTCGCGTCCTCGTAGTCGGCGGTGGCTACGTCGGACTTTATGTGGCCCTTAAGCTCCAGAAGAAGGTTAAGGCCCACGGCGGCATCGTGACCCTGGTGGACCCGCTGCCCTACATGACTTACCAGCCGTTCCTGCCGGAGGTGGCTGCCGGCTCCATCGAGTCCCGCCATGCCGTGGTTTCCCACCGCATGCACCTGAAGCAGACCGAAGTCATCACCGGCAGCGTGACCTCGATCGACCATGCCAACAAGACTGCCGTGGTTGAATCCGAAGACGGCGAAGTCAGCTTCGACATCCCGTACCGCGACGTCGTGATTGCCGCCGGCGCGGTGACCCGCACCTTCCCCATCCCGGGCCTCGCCGAAGAGGGCATCGGGCTGAAGACCATTGAAGAAGCGCTGGAACTGCGCAACACCGTGCTGGAGCGGATCGAAGCCGGCTCCATCATGCCGGACGGCCCGGAGAAGCAGCGCGCCCTGACCTTCGTCGGCGTCGGCGGCGGCTTCGCGGGCATCGAAGCCATGACCGAGATCGAGGACATGGCCCGCCACGCCGCGGAAAACAACCCTCGCCTGAAGCGCTCGGACCTGCGCTTCGTGCTGGTGGAGGCCATGGGCCGCATCATGCCTGAGGTCACCGAGCACCAGGCCGAGTGGGTTGTCTCGCACATGCGCTCGCGCGGCATCGAGGTGCTGCTGAACACCTCGCTGGCGTCGGCCGTGGGTGGCAAGCTGGACCTGATCAACATGCCGGACAAGACCCCGGCGCAGTCCTTCGAAACCGACACCCTGCTGTGGACCGCCGGCGTGCAGGCCAACCCGATCGTCCGCCAGTTCGGTTTCCCGCTGGACGACCGCGGCCGCGTCAAGGCCAACGCCGAACTCCACATCATTGATGACAACGGCCAGCCGATCGACGGCGCTTGGACCGCCGGCGACGTCGCAGCCGTCCCGGACCTGACCGGCGGCGGTGTGGGTGGCTTCTGCGTCCCGAACGCCCAGCACGCCGTGCGCCAGGCCAAGCTCATGGCGAAGAACATCCTCGCCGAACGCTGGGGCGTGGGCGAGGTCAAGGAGTACAAGCACGAGAACCTCGGTGCCGTTGCCGGCCTGGGGCTGAACAAGGGCGTTGCCAAGGTCATGGGCATCAAGCTCAAGGGCCCGCTGGCCTGGCTGGCACACCGCGGCTACCACGGCTTCGCCATGCCGACCGTGGAGCGCAAGATCCGCGTCGTCGCCGACTGGCTGCTCAACGCGGTCCTTGGCCGCGACACCACGGAGATCGCCGACCTGGAAACGCCGTACCGCGCCTTCCGCACCGCTGCCACGCCGCCGCGTAAGTCCGCCGAGCCGAAGCCCGCCGAAAAGCAGGCAGAGGACAAGGCCGACGAGCAGGCGCCTGCAGACTCGCGCTAACAACCCGTCAAGCCTCGTAGCGCTAACGATCCGGGATCCGGGTTCAGCGACGGGCGGAGCAGAACCTAACGACGGCGGGAGCCGGGGTTTCGTACGGAACCCCGGCTCCCGCCGTCATGAGCTTGGTTGGCTGTGCGGATGGCGTTGGTTGGCTGGCGATCTAGACTGCAATGATGGAATTGCGCAGCGAACACACGAGAGACCGGCCGGCGATACTGGAATTGACCGGCCGTGCTTTCGCCACTGAGGAAGGGCCCAACCCGCCGGCCGAGGTGGCCCTGCTGGCTGAGTTGTTCGAATGCGACGGCTACCTGCCCGGGCTCTCGATTGTTGCTGTCGATGCGGACATGGTTGTTGGCCATTCGATCACCACCCGTGGTTTTATCGGTGATCAGCCGGCGCTCGGTCTGGGCCCGATTTCCGTCCTGCCCGAACGTCAGGGGCAGGGAATCGGGGCAGCGCTGCTGGAGGAAACCAGAATCCGTGCCGAGGGGATGGGGGAGTCGGTGATCGTGCTGCTTGGACACACCACCTATTACCCAAGATTCGGCTACCGGCCGGCCTCCGAGCTCGGCATCGAAGCGCCGGATCCGCAATGGGGCAACTACTTCATGGCGCTGCCGCTTGGTGGCAGCGAGGTGCCTGCTGGAACGTTCCCTTACGCCGAGCCCTTCGCACGGCTGTAGGCCTTCGTGCCCGCCTCGTCCTGGCCCGGGCGGATCGAGTAGGCTTAGGAGGTGCATTTTCACGGCACGCCCCCGTAGTCCAATGGCAGAGACAGTCGACTTAAAATCGATCCAGTGTGGGTTCGAGTCCCACCGGGGGTACAACTTTCCGTTCCGGAAGGTCTCGGAAGGGTCCTTTTCGGGGTAAAAGAGCCCGACTGTGACGAGCGTTACAATGATGTAACCGAATAGTCTTATTTTTTGGCGATTTGTGCACTAGCTTTTCTTCTAATCAGGAAACCCTGATATTCGCATCGAAGGTTCGCGGACCTTTGGATCGAGGAGAAAAATTCATGACTGCAACACGTAACGCAGTGCTGTTTGGCGCCGGCGGTAACACCGCGCGCGCGGCCAGATTCGCGGCACTCGGTCTCGGCGTCGCACTGTTCGCGTCAGCCTGTGGGGGCGGCACTTCGACCGAAACCGAAGGAAACGGCGGCTCTGCACCCGCAGCCGCCGGGCTTGTCTGCCCAGAGGGCGGCGAAGCCGCGGGTCCGACCACCGGAACCAAGGGGGATCCGGCAGCGGTACCGGAGACAAAGGGGTCCACGGATACACCGCTGAAGATCGGCTCACTGCTGCCCACCACGGGTGCGCTGGCCTACCTTGGCCCGCCCGAAATTGCCGGCGTTGATCTGGCCATCAAGCAGATTAATGAGGCAGGAGGCGTTCTCGGTGAAGACGTCGACGTTGTGCACCGGGACTCGGGCGACACCACCACGGATATCGCCACCCAGTCCGTGTCCGCACTGCTCGGCCAGGATGTTAACGCCATTGTCGGCGCAGCCTCCTCTGGCGTTTCGAAGACCGTAATCAACCAGATCACCGGGGCTGGCGTCCTGCAGATCTCGCCGGCGAATACCTCGCCGGACTTCACGGATTGGGACGACAACAACCTGTACTGGCGTACAGCTCCCTCGGACGTGCTCCAGGGGCGTACTCTGGGCAGCTACATGGTCTCCTGTGGAGCGCAGACGCTGGGCATGATCGTCCTGAACGATGCCTACGGCACGGGCCTGCGGGATAACGTGAAGACCGCGTTTGAAGGCGCCGGGGGCCAGATTGTCGCTACGGAAATGTTCAATGAGGGCGATTCGCAGTTCAGCTCGCAGGTTGACGCCGTCGCAGCGGCCAACCCGGATGCCATCGCGCTGATCACGTTCGACCAGGTGAAGTCCATTGCCCCGCTTCTGCTGGCCAAGGGCATCACACCGGACCAGTTGTTCCTGGTGGACGGCAACACCGCCGACCTGAGTGAAGATATGGACCCGGGCGCCATGGAAGGCGCGCAGGGCACCATTCCCGGCACCTTCGCAAAGGACGAGTTCAAGGCCTCTCTCGCGGAAATCGATGACGCGTTAACTTCCTACGCCTATGCCGGTGAATCCTACGATGCCGTGAACCTCGTGGCTTTGGCCGCCGAAGCTGCCGGCAGCACCAACGGCGAAGACATCGCCGGAGAAATGCAGTCGGTGTCCATGGAAGGCGAGAAGTGCTACGACTTCGCCGGCTGTGTGACCCTGCTCCGCGAGGGTACCGATATCGACTACGACGGCATCTCCGGCCCGATCTCCTTCGATGAGAACGGTGATCCGACCGAGGCCTACATCGGCATCTACGAATACGACGCCGACAACCGGCCACAGCCGGTGCGTGAAGAGTTCGGCCAGCTATAAATAAGAAATCGTCACTCGCAGTCACTCGCACTGACGCAGGAAGCCTCCGCTCTTGGCGGGGGCTTCCTCGCGTGGGGGGGGTCCAGGTTCATGAGGCTAGATCTAGGGCCAAGCCAATCAAGCAAACCCGGCCGTTCGCTAAGCGCTCTTCCGTTATCCACATCCCCGCATCACCTGTTGTGCCCTTCGTCACACGACGGTAGAGTCGAATGTATGTTCGAGTCAATCGTTCCAGCGGAGGTGGATCCGGTGAAGCCGGTTCCCGGGGATCCGGGTGCTGTGCTGGTCCGCGGCTGGGCCGCCGAACTCGCAGGTCTGGACCAGGATGTTTCGGAGGGGGTGCGGATTGACCGGATCACCGCGATGGAGGAACTCAAGGGCGCCCTCGCTGCCGCGCAGGCCCGCGAGACGGAAGCGTTTGTTGCCTCCCGCCGGGAGGCCCGGGCCGCGGCCGGGGTTCCGGTGGAGAGGCGGGGCCGGGGCCTGGCCAAGGAGATCGGCCTGGCCCGGAAGGACTCGCCCAACCGGGGCGGCAAGCACCTGGGCTTGGCGACCACGTTGATCAGGGAAATGCCGCACACCTATAGGGCGCTGGCAGAGGGCCGGCTGAACGAGTGGCGGGCGACCATCCTGGTCCGCGAAACCGCCTGCCTGAGTGTGGAAGACCGCGCCCGCATCGATAAGGAACTGTGTTCGAATCCGAAGACGCTGCACGGGTGCGGGGATAAACGGATCGGGGCGCTGGCGAAGCAGGCCGCGCTGCGGCTGGATCCCCTGTCGGTGGTCCGGAGGGC
>NZ_JBNHFQ010000012.1:0-116074 GCF_059090425.1 Arthrobacter sp. B055-34 | reverse complement strand
TCACAAGTACTGGTGCTAAGGCATAACGAACCCCGTTTTACTGCACCAACACAGGGAAGCAAGCCGATTCGATACACACTTTTTTGCCTATAAGCCGAGGCTCACGGGTTTCGGGTACGGCCGGCGTTAATATCTGGTGATACGTATCATCGGCCCTGGTGGCCGTAGAAGCAGGGGGCGTCATGTCGAAAGTTGATGTACTGCGACGGATCGTGGCAGGCACGCTGCAGCATCGAAAGAAGACGCTCGACGCCGCCAACCGGCAGATCAAGCTCCTTGAAGAGCAGAACAAGCTGCTGAAATCGCTGGTGAAGACCCAGGATTCGCTCGTTCAGACAGAGAAGAAGCGCGACGCGGTCATCGCGAAACTGCACTGGGAGGCGCAGCGCACGCGCACGATCGCGGAGAACATCCGCGGAGCCGTCATGGCGCCTATCCGGCAGGACATTGCCGAGGTCATGCAGGCCAAGCAGTTGGATCACCTCGAGACGCTGGCGGTCATCCGTGACGAGCGTAAGAGCTTTGCGCGGTTCGGCGACGGAGAATTCCGCCTGATGTACCGCCGCGAGCACAACTTGAAGTTCCATAAGAACTCGCCGGAGCTGATGACCGCGCTGAAGAGCGTCCTGGTGTCGCCCCATCCGGACACCCTGCTTGGAATGCCTCAGGTGTTCCTCGGGCTGCACTGGTCCATCGTGTTTGCGGAGACCTGGCATTTCGTCGGGCCGCTGGTGGCGACACAGGAACGTTTCGGCAACAGCCATGTGACCCGCCCTGCCATGTTCGACGAATACGGTCAGGACGCCGTGGAAGCGTGGCGGTCCGTCTGGGCCGGTCGGGATGCAGCCGTCATCACCGGCGAAGGTTCCCGCTTCGACCTGATCGACCCCTTGTTTGGCTCACTGCGCAGTTCTACGGAATTCTTCTCGAAACCGACGGACGCCTTTGATGATCTGCCCCGACTGGTGGACCAGGTTGTTGCCTCCGGGCTGGATCTGGCGTTGCTCTCGCTGGGGCCCGCCGCGACGGTGGCGGCAGACATGCTCGCCGCGCGCGGAGTGCAGGCTCTGGATATCGGACACCTTTCGGCGAGTTACCTGAACGTCCTTGAGGGTGCTGCCCTGCCGGAGGAAATGCCGACTGCACGTCGGGTCGAGGACAAGGTTCAGGCGGGGTAGGTGCGCTCGATGGCGCGCAGGGCTGTTTCGTAGGCGGCGGCCCAATCGGTGCCGGGAACATTGGCGAGTTCGAGACTGACGAGTCCGTGGACCTGGCCCCAAATGGCTGCGGCAACCAGCGGCACTGGCTCTTCGGATCCGGCCGCGGCGAGTGCCTTGGCCACCGCCTCGTAGAGGGGTTGGATAGCGTTCGAGGACGCATCGGGACTTGGTTCGCAAGGGATCTGCGCCGCGGTAGAGCCGAACATCAATGTGTAGAACGCCGGGTGCTCCAGCGCCCACTGGCGGTAAGCCCTGCCCAGTGCCGCCAGGCCCCCGGGAGAGGCCGCGCGCTGGGAATCCCCGAAGGAGCGGAAGGCGTCGTCAACCACCGCCGTCAGCAACTGCGACTTGCCGCCGAAAAGCGAGTAGACCGCCGTCGTCGAGGTGTTCGCTGCTGCTGCGACATCGCGCAACGCCACCCGACTGGGGCCCTGCTCGGCCATGAGGATTGCCGTCGTTTCGATCAAACGCTGCCGCAGCTCGGAATCGTAAACAGTAGGTCTTGCCATGGCTCCCATTGTTCCATAACATTGTTTTATAACGTCGTTATAAAATGAAGCGGCACCAAGAACGTAGGAGAAGGCCATGGGCCAGAGCGTTATTTCCGGCAGGTTTACCGCGGTCCCGGAGACAGAGACCGTGACGGTTTTCCTGATCGGCATGCGGGCCAACCGCTGGTGGAAGTTCGGCAAACTGCTGCCCATGTCTACGGCCATGGCGCGCATGCTCAACCATCTGGTGGCCACGCCGGAAGCGGGTCTGCTGGGCTTCCATTCATGGTTTGGCAGGACCACCATCATGCTCAGCTACTGGGAAAGCCCCGAGCACATCCAGCGCTTCGCCGCGGACCGGACCGCACCGCATCTGGAGCCCTGGCGCAAATTCATGCGGGAATCGGCCGGCAGCGGCGACATCGGCGTGTGGCATGAGACCTACCAGGTTGCCGTACGCGACCAGGAGTCCGTGTACAGCGACATGCCGCCCTTCGGCCTCGGCGCCGCGACCAAGAGCGCGCCGATCGGCCGCGGCGGCAACACGGCGCGGCAGCGGCTGGGGCGGCAGAAGCCGGCCAAGGTCTGAGGTCCTGCGCTCCGGCCTGACACTCAGGCATTCTGCTGGGACAGCCGGGAGATCCGGCGGCGGGCAGAGACTTCGCTCGGTGGTTTTGGGCCCAATCCCAGTCTCACAAACGCCAGCACCAACCGAGTGGCAGGACGCACCGGAAGCGGTAATGGGCCTAGCGAAGGTTTCTTCAGGCCGAGCAGTTCCAAATAATGCGGTTCCAGCGTGTTGACCGCGCCGGCGAACAGGATCCGGTAGCCGAGCCGCTGGGAGCGGGGGAGCGGTGGGTGGCGGATGAACTCCACTGCCTCCGCCACCTTGGCGTCATGCAGCAGTTCCGGGCGGAAGGCCGCCAGTTGCTCATCCAGTTCTGCCCGGGTCCGGGGCGGATGGGGAACCTGCATGAGCTCTCCGGCTTTGGCCCACTCGGCGACGTACTGGTCCTGACCACCCGGTATCGGTTTTCCATATGCGGTATGCGCGGCCAGGAAGGCCTCCACGAAGGCCACATGTACCCAGCTGAGCGGATCAGGATCATTGGCGTAGTAGTTGCGCGTTGCTCCGTGGGTATCCAAGTAGGTGCCGCGGACCCTTTCGTGCAGTTTCAGGATGCGCTCGCAGGCGGTGTGCGCCGCAGCCGTGTCTCCGTAGGTGACCGTCATGATCCAGCGGCTGGTGGACGCCAAACGGACCAGCGGCCGTTCACGGTACATGGAGAAATCGTCCACGCCGGCCAAAGCGCCCGGATGCAGTGACTGCACCAGCAGCGCCCTGATCCCTCCGACCAGCGTGGTGACGGAGCCGTGGACAGTCCAAACGGCCGAGCCCGGGGCAAAGAAACCTTCGTCCTTTCCCTCGGCGAGATCCAGAGCCCACTGCGGCACCTCCCCGTCGGTAGCCGACAAGGTCCTCCGAAGTTCGCGCCGCAGCGCCTTGAGTGCGCCCATGCCTTCATTATTGAACGGGCGGCTGCAACTGTCATCGCCGTCGGGCGGATTGCCCTGTATAGCCAAAGCACGACGCCGGGTGACCGGCGAATCTGAGCCGGGCACCCGGCGTCGTACGCGGGTTATTGAAGCGCCAGTGAAGGGCGCGCGGGAAGCTACTTGGCGAGCAGCTCGGGGTAGTACTTTTCCGTCACATCGGGGTGGGCGCGCGCGCGTCCCTTGAGCATGTTGGCGCCGAACTGGGCCAGCATCGGGTTGTTGGGATCGTCCGAGAGGCCGCGGGATTCGGACTTCAGCTCGTCCGGCAGCGGGATCGGGTCGATCATGGCATCCAGGCGCGGCGACCAGAAGAACGGTACCGAGTAGCGGTCCACGCCGGGCGGCGGGGCCTGCACGCGGTGGATGGTGGCGGTGATGTAGCCTTCGGTGGCCACCTCCAGCATCTCGCCCAGGTTCACCACCAGCGCGCCTTCGATCGGCTCGACCGGCAGCCATTCGGTGGTGCCCGGAGGCTGCACCTCAAGGCCGCCCACCTGGTCCTGCAGCAGCAGCGTGATGAAGCCGTAGTCGGCGTGGATGCCCACGCCCTGGTCCCCGGCATCCTCGACCACGCCGCCTACGTAGTGCACCAGCTTGCCCATCCAGTGCGGGCTGCCGGCATACGCTGCGTCGAAGTAGTCCTCCGGCAGGCCGAGGCCCACACCGATACCGGAGAGCAGTTCCCGGCCCACGGTGGACATCAGGTCCGCCCAGGCCATGGCCTTCTCGCGCAGATCCGGCTGGGCCTGGTCCGGCCACTGGTTGGGGCCGCGCAGCAGCAAGTACTTCTGGTCCTCGGAGTAATCGGCAACCGGTTCGGACTCCGGCGAGTAGTCCAGCTGCTCGCGGGCATCCGCTTTGCCCTGGGTGCGCTCCGTGCCCATCCGGGTGTAGCCGCGGAAGTGCGGCGAGTTGCGGTTGTCCAGCTTCAACCGTTCCTCGAGCGGCAGGTTGAAGAAGCGCTGCATGGCGTCGAAGAGCTCGGCCACCTGGTGCTCGCCGGCGCCGTAGCCGGTGACCTGGAAGAAGCCGACCCGGTGAGCGGCGTCGCGCAACTGGTCGACGAAGACGGGGTTGAAAGAGCCGTCTTCGAGGCGTGCAATTCGGAGGTCTAGAACAGGTATGGTCCCCTGGTTGTTTGACATGCTCGCAGACTAGCACTCGTCATACTTGACATCCGCGCGTCGGTTACGAAATGTGTTTTTCTGCCCCAAATGGACCCCGGCCGCTGCCCCGGTGTCCCGGCTTAGAGCGTCTTGGCGATGGCGGCCCAGGTGCGCAGGAAAGCGCCGCCGGAATACTCGTGGATGGAGTCCGGAAAGCCCAGATGCGCGGCGGTCAGCACCGGGTACGGCTTCTGCGGGATGCCGTCTGCGGGGCGCACGTCCACATGGACCACCGCATGCCCGTTGTAGTGCAGGGTGTCCGCCATCGCGTAGTCGGTGCGGGAATCGCCCATGGTCCGCCACGCGTGCGGGATGACCCCCTCCGCCGCGAGCATCTCCAGGGCGCGCTGGGCGCCGAGGTCCTTGCCCAGCCGGATCGATTCGATATCGGTGGAGATAATGGTCGGATCCAGCCTGTAGTCCACCTGGTCGTCGCTGTCCGGCTCATGGTGATCCAGCCGGCTGGCACCCAAGTTGAACTTGCCCATCAAAGCCAGCGCCTCGGCGTCGAACTCTTCCTGCAGCCGCCGGTATTCGAGGTTGTCCGCCTCGACGACCTGTTCCACGGAGACCATGGCGTGCTTGGTCTCGTCGAAGAACATGTGGCTGGAGTAGCGGGTCGCCACCAATTGCCGGATCTCCGCGGCATAGTCCTGCGGGACGGACAGCGAGCGGTCAACGTGGATGGTGCCCGGGCCTTCGGCGCCGAAGCTGAACCACACCGCGCCCTTCTCGCACACCGCATGGAACCGGACGCCACTGGGGATGCCGGCGGCCAGCATCGGATCCATGACCTGCTCGCGGATGAAGGCATCGGAGCGGCCGGTATTGAAGACCACTGGCCAGCCTTTCGAGGCCATGGTCAGCAGGGCCTCGAGAATGCTCGTCGGCACGGTGCGGCTGACCGGGCTGGCAATCGGACCGTCCACATCAAGCAGGAGACCGATAGGTGGCTGGGCAGGGCGATGTGGTGTGCCGGCGGTGAGAGTCATGCTCTCATTATCTCTATCTGCCCCGCTGAGTCGAAGGCAGCCGGGTGACCCTACGTTTTCTCCAAGGTTTTGGTTGCAAGCTGTTGGAACCACACCATCCAGACGTAGTTGGGGATACGGAAATGATGACAGTAGTTGGGGAACATACTGTCGCGCCTGAGTCCGAAGGAACCGAGGTTCCAACGGGCTTGACGCGCAGAGTATTTGGAGTCCTAGTAGGCGCCGGCGTGGCCGGCATTATCGGCGGAGGCAGCCTTCTCTCAGCCTCGAAGAAGGCCGCGGATACCGGAGGCATCAGCCGCGGATCCGGGGTATGGACGTCCTTCGGAAGCGTGCGCATCGTAGCCGCGGAAAGACAGTCGCGGATGCCGCAGACGCCCGGCGCGGGGGGTTCCACCGCGTCCGCTACCGGTGCCGCATCAACCGGCCACGACCATGGCGGCGCAGCTGTGTCCGGCACGCAGCCGGCCAACTTCACCTGGGGCGACCATGTGGTGCTGCAGCTGGAAGTCCACAACGGCCTGGACCGGCCGGTCCTCTTCTCGCCCGGCCAGCTGCGGCTGAAGGTGGGCCCCGACGGACCCACGGTCACCAACAGGTCATCCGGCGCCGGCAAGGGCGCCTTGGACCCGGGCGCCACCAACAACTTCTGGATCAGCTTCCTGGTGCCCTCCGACATTGAGCGGCTCTCTGCCGAATTCACGGATCCGTGGTCGGACGGCGCGCCGCTGGCCCTGGAACTGCCCACCGTCCTTCACCGGCCCGGATGGCTGGAGAACAATCATGGATGAGTTCGAAAACAACGGCCAGCAAAACGACGGCGGCGGGGCCCTCCTGGGCGAGGACGCGCCGGTGAGCCGCTGGAGCTTTGTGAAATACGGGGCTGCCGCGGGGCTCGGCGCGCTGGCGCTGGCCGGTGCGCAGCCGGCCCACGCGCGGACCGCGACGCCGACCGAAGAGGCTGAGGCGCCCGAGCCCACCGATCTAGCGACGGGTGTTGCGACCGGCGTGGCTACCGAAGAGGCTGAGGATCTGGAGCCCACTGACGAGGCGACCGACGAAGCTGAGGACGTGGAGCCCACTGACGAGGCGACCGATGAAGCGGAAGCTCCGGATGCAAAGCTGTTGGAATCGGACCGGGAAGTGCTGGATGTCTACATCAACGAGGGCTACCTCAAGATGGTGGATGACTCGCTGGTTTACTTCCGCGGGTTCGGCGACCGCCCCACCGAGAAGAACGACGCCAATCCCAGCCTCACCATCAAGCCCAAGGTCTTCCTGAAGGACGACACCTGGGTGGAGAGCCGGATCTACCCGGTAGGGGCACCGGAACCGCCACGTGGTACGCCGACTCCGCTGGGGCCGGATCCGCATAATCCCGGCCAATATTATGTCCGCAGGGCCCACTGGGGCAGCTTCATGCCCGAGCGGGTGATCGTGGCCGAAACCGGCAGCACGATCACGCTGCGCGTGCACAACCGGCTGGCTAAGGAGCACGAGCTGGCCATCCACAAGGCCGGCGACGACGGCGAAGATGTCAGCACGGGCAAGATCGCTCCCGGCAAGGTCGGCATGCTGGAACTGAAAGCGCCGGAACCCGGGGTTTACATCTACAGCGACCCGGGCAACCAGCCGGTGGAACGGACCCTGGGCCTGTACGGCGCGCTGGTCGTCATGGATCCGTCGGACGCCTGGTGCATCTCGCCGGACGGTGCCGAATTCGAACGCCAGTGGGTCTGGCTTTGCCACTCTGTCGATCCGGTGTGGGCGAACATCGAGGCCAAGGGCGGTACGGTGGACCCGGTCCGGCAGAAAGCCGTGCCGCGCTACTTTACGCTCAATGGCCGCAGCGGTTACGAGTCCATGGGCATGACCCGCAACGATGCGTTGAACCGGGCAGCCGATGAAGAGACCACCATTTCTGGGTACCCGCGGCAGTTCGACGCCCGGGAGTTCGCCCAGGGCTCGGTCATCGGCTCACTGCGCGGCGGGCAGTTGGTCCGCATCGTCAACTGCGGGATTGTCTTTCATCAGATGCACTTCCACGGCAACCACCTGTGGACCGTGCGCTGCGATAACGAGGACTGGAGCCGCGACGAAGGGCACGTGGGTGAGGACGGCTACGTCTGCATCCAGCAGTGGGAAGACGTCATCAAGGTCAGGGGGATGGAGTCCAAAGACGCCATCATTCCGATCAAGCGGCCGCCGGATGCGGTGGACCAAGTCTGGGCAAATAGGAAAACCGACTGGGCCTACCCCATGCACTGCCACTCCGAATCTTCCCAGACCGCCGCTGGCGGCATGTACCCGGGCGGTTTGACCTCCCACTGGATCATTAAAGCGCCTCTCGAAGGAGCGACATCATGATGGAAACATTGCTCCCGGGCAGAAGGCTGAGCTTCCAGGAGCGGAAGGCCGCCGAAAAGAAGCGGAAGGAAGCCGCGGCGAAGAAGAAGCGGGAACAGGAGGCTCGGCGAAAGCGCGAGGCCGAGGCAAAGAAGCGGGCCGCGGCGGCGAAGAAGAAGCGGGAAGCTGAAGCGAAGAAGCGCGCTGCCGAAGCAAAGCGCAAGGCGGATGAGGCTAAAAAGCGGCGCGAGGCGGAAGCCAAGAAGCGTGCAGAAGAGGCTAAGCGCCGTCGCGAGGAGGATGCGCGCCGGAAGCAGGCGGCCGAGGAAAAGCGCCGCCGCGAGGAGGAAGAGGCTAGCAAGCCCAAGCCGCCACCGACTTCGACCACGCCGCCTCCAGTAGACAAGCCGACGGAGCCAACCGAGCCCAAGGGCCCGGAGGACAACACCGGGACCGATCCGGAAGACAGCACTGAGCCGACCGAACCGGACGAGGAGCCGACGGATGGGGCCGAGCCGGAACCGGAACCCGAGCCGGACCCCGAACCTGAGCCGGTGCCGGAGCCTCCCGTCGTGGAGGAGGAAGCCCGGCACATCTTCGATAGCCAGGTGGACTTCAGCTCGAACCAGAACGAGCAGGATAAACCGGTCACCGAATTCAAGATGACCCCGAACATCAGCTACGAACTCGACTTCTACGGCACTGACCTGAGGTTCGATGACGGTGCCGAAGTGGAGATGTGGAGCTTCGAAACCGACGATCAGCGCAAGTGCTTCCCGGGCCCACTGATCAGGCCGAAGGAAGGCCAGATTTTCCACGCCAGTTTCAGCCCGAGCAAAGGCAACCACACCATCCACTGGCACGGCATGGAACCGGACCCCCGGAACGACGGCGTGGGGCACACCTCTTTTGAGATCGCCGGGGACTACACCTACCAGTGGCAGCCCGAGAAGGGCAGGCCGGGCGTCGCCGACTACGGGACGGCCGGAACGTACTTCTACCACTGCCATGTGAACACCACCCTCCATGTCCAGATGGGCATGTTCGGACCGCTCATCATCGATCCGATCGAGCATCCGGACTTTCCCGTCACGCCGGGCGCGCGGCGGGCGTTTGTGGACGGACCGGAATACGACATCGACACCGAAGCGCTCCTGATCCCGTACAGCATGGATACGCGCTGGCACGGCATGAACCATGCCGCCGGCCTGTCGGGCGAGGACGCGGGCCTGAACCACTTCCAGCCCAAACATTTCTATGCGCTGGGAGGGGAGCTTGCACGCCGTCCTAGCGGGAAGGAAAAGGTTTGGTCGATGAAGTCACTCCGCGCCAACGTGTACAAAGACGGTGATACTCGCAAGCCGACCTTGCTGCGGCTGCTGAACGCCAACTACCTGCCCACGATGCTGCGGTTCCAGGACAAGTCGGGCAAACCTGTGGCCATGGCCGAGGTCATCGCCCATGACGGCAGGCCGTACCGCGATACGCACGCGAAGGACGGGTACTCCCCGCCCTGTGGGGCGGCCGGCTATCCGATGATGACCAGTTTGCTGGCGTCCGGTTCCGCCGAGCGTTATGACCTGCTGCTCTTTCCCCCGGCAGCGGGGGAGTATCAGGTGGTGCTGGACTTCAAGGACTGGATCACCGACGAGGTGATCGGCCAGCGAATTATCCCGCTGACTGCCTCGTAACCTTTTGGGTACAAGAAAGGCACGCGCCGGATGAAATGTTTTGTTCGGCGCGTGTCTTCTCTACGCTGGATTGGTGATCTTCAAAGCCGTAGGCGACAACCGCCCATATCCTGACCATGGTTACGAGAGCCCCAAAGACTGGGCCAGCGTACCGCCGCGCCAGGTCCGGCTCGATGAGCTCATCACCACCAAGAGCACGCTCGATCTGGAGGCACTGCTGGCCGAGGACTCCACGTTCTTCGGCGACCTGTTCCCGCATGTGGTCCAGTGGCAGGGCAAGTTGTACCTCGAAGACGGACTCCACCGGGCCGTCCGCACCGCCCTGCACCAGCGGGCCGTTCTGCACGCACGGGTGCTCGTGATCGATGACTAAGCCCTCGAACCTGCCGCAGAAGCCGAAGCGGAAACCAACGGAAACGCTGCGCTTGCAGGGACGCAACATCATCACCGAGGACGATCTGGACGAAGTCTTTCCCGACGAGGGCAACGTGGAGAAACCGGAGATCTACAGCCACCGGAAGATCCTGCACGGTGTTGTCCTGACGCTGCTGGTAGCTCTCATCATCGCCGCCGTCCTGACTGCTCTGGCGGTGGTCCGCGGCGACCTTAAGATTCCGGGCTGGTCCCACACTCCGGCTCCGGCGGCGACCTGCCCTGCAGCCGTGCACGAATACCCGCCGAACGATTCCATTACCGTCAACGTATATAACGGCACGCAGGAGGAAGGCCTGGCCAGCCAGACGTCCGGGCTGCTAGCCAAACGGGGTTACCAGATCGGCGAAGTCGCATCGAAACGCATGAGTCGTACCGGCCTCACCGCCGTCATCATTTCCGGGCCCGCAGGGGAGGCCAACGCCTTCAACCTGCAGCGGAATATTCCAGAGACGGAATACGTGGCGGATCAGCGCGCCGATGCCAGCGTGGACGTAGTGCTCGGGTCGCAGTTTAAGCAACTCGTCCCGCCGGACAGCGTCGAACAGACCGCGGGGGCATTGAGCTGCCCGCGGCTTTCGCCCGCACCCAGTGAAGTCGCCAAGTAGGTTTAGCCAGCGCGCGGCGGACGGTGTTTGCGGCCGTGGACAACGTAATAAAGTACGACGGCGGCAAGCACAAGGACGCACAGCGCGCCGAACATTCCCGGGTAGCCCGTCAGTGGCAGAAGGGCGCCGAGGACCACAGGGCCCACGCCGACTCCCAGATCGAGCATCAGGTAGAACGTGGACGTTGCCGTGCCTAGGCGCATTTCGGGTGCCTCGGTGACCGCGATGGCCTGGACGCTGGGCGTGAGGGAACCAAAACCTAAGCCGCTGAGTACGCCGGCCGCGGCGATGGACCATACCGCCGGCTCCAGGGCGAGCAAGCCGAGGCCCGCCGCGAAGACGGCCAGCGCGGGGTAGATGATCGCATTGTCGCCCCGGCGGTCGTGGATCCGGCCCACGAACAGGCGGGAGACCAGCACGGCCACCGCGTAGACCAGGAAGAACATGCTCGCAGCGGAGGCGATTCCCTGCTCCAGCGCGTAGGAAGTGAGGAAGGCCAGGAAGCCGGAGTAGGCCACGCCGCAGACCAGAATGACCGTCGAGACGGGCAGCGCGCCTGGCTCGAGCACCGCCGCCAGAGAGATTCGTCGCCGGCCGGTTCGCCGCTTCCGCCCGGACCCGGCGCGCCGCCTGGGTAGCTCCGGCAGGCGGATGGCGAGGGCGATCAGGAACGCGCCCACCGAACACGCCGCGCAGAAAAAGAACAGGCCCGCGTAACTTCCGCCGGCCGAAAGCATCACGGCCAGGAACGGCCCCAGCGCGATGGACAACGTGGTGGACAAGCCGAAGTAGCCGGTCCCCTCGCTCCGCCGGGCCGGCGGGATCAGCGTCTGCACCGAGGCGGCGACGGCGGTGCTCCCCGCGCCGAAGGCCATGCCGTGGATGATGCGCAGCGCCAGCAGCAGGGGCAGCGAACCCGCCGGAATGTAGAGCAGGGAGGCGGCCACGAAGACCAGCAGGGCCGCCAGGAGCAACCGGCGCCGGCCCACCACATCGAGCAGCCAGCCGGCGAAGATCCGGGCGAACACCGAGCCGATAATAAACGAGCTGGAGGCCAAGCCGGCCAGCGTGTCCGAGGCCCGGAAACGGTCCACCGCGTAGAGCGCCATCGAGGTCATCAGCAGGTAGAAGACCATCGAGATGAACAGGTTGACGGCGATTGCGAGAACGAAGTCCTTGGTCCAGAGCCTTCCGGACTGCCGGCCGTTCCCGCTCATGCACTGATCCCTTCGCCCACACGCTGATGGGCCGGGAAAGCTCCCGGCCCATCAGCAATTATCCCCGGTCCAGGGGTGCGGTTAGTTGCAGCCGTCCGGGCCGCAGATTGCGCCGTCGTCGTTGTTTCCGGAGAGCACGGTCACCGGATTGCGTTCCGCCCAGGCCTGCGCCAGCGCCTGGCTGAAGCTTTCGGTGGGCTGGGCGCCCGAGATGCCGTACTTGCGGTCCAGCACGAAGAACGGTACGCCGGTCACGCCGAGCGCACGGGCCTCGGCGATGTCCGCCTGCACGTCCTCGGTGTAGCGGTCGCCCTCGAGCGACTCGCGGATTTCCGCCTCGTTCAGACCAAGTACGACGCCGGTGCGCATCAGATACTCCACGTCGCCGATGTCTTCGCCGTGTTCGAAATGGCCGGACAGCAGCGCTTCCTTGGCCTGCGCGTCCAGGTTGTGGGCCTTGGCCAGGTGCAGGAAGCGGTGCGCGGTGAAGCTGTTGGCCACCACGATCTTGTCGAAATCGTAGGCCAGGCCTTCGCCGGCCGCCTGCTCGGTGACATGCGCGAACATCTGGCGGACCTGGTCCTGCGGCATGCCCTTCATCTGGCTCAGGTACTCGGTCTCCGTGCCGTCGTAGTGCGCCGGCAGGCTGGGGTCCAGCTGGTAGCTGCGCCACTGGACGTCAATCTGGTCCTTGTGCTCGAACTTCTCGAGGGCTTTCTCGAAACGGCGCTTTCCGATGAAGCACCAGGGGCAGGCAATGTCGGACCAGATCTCAATCTTCATGGACACGTCAACATTTCTAACGGTCGATGTATTCCGGCTGGACGGTGCCGGTGGCGGTCTCGTCCACCAGCTCGGCCCGCACATGGCCCTTGCCCTTGATGCCGAAGTGGTACGCCACAAACAGCACCGCGATCCACGCCACTCCGACAACCAGCGCCACGCGGGTGTCCGGCATGATGCCCAGTAGCACCACCACGAACACCATGAACGCCAGTGCCGCGTAGGACGCCACGGGCCAGAACGGCACGGCGAACTCCGAGGCCGGCAGCTTCTTCCGCGCAATCTCGCGCTTCATCGCGATGTGCGAGAGCAGGATCATCAGCCACACCCACACGGTGGCGAAGGTGGCGATCGACGCGATGATCAGGAATAGGGAGTCGGGCAGCAGCACATTGAGGACGACGCCGACCAGCAGCACCGCGGTCATCGTCGCCACCGTCATCCACGGCACCCCGTGACGGGAGATCCGTGCGAATGACGCCGGCGCGTGGCCCTGCTGCGCCAGGCCGTACATCATCCGGCCGGCCCCAAACGTGTCCGAATTTATGGCCGAAATCGCGGCCGTGATGACCACGGCATTGAGGATGTGCGCGGCGGCCGGAATGCCCAGCGCGTCGAAGATCTGCACAAACGGGCTGGTCTCGCCGTCGATCTGGTTCCACGGAAAGATCATCATGAGCACACCGAGCGTGCAGACGTAGAAGAGCAGGATGCGCACCGGCACCGTGTTGATCGCCGCCGGAATGGCTTTCTTCGGGTTCTCCGCCTCGCCCGCCGTGATGCCGATGGTCTCGATCCCGCCGAACGCGAACATCACAATCGAGAAGGAAGCCAGCAGGCCCCAGAAACCGTTGGCAAAGAAACCGCCCGAGGCGAGCATCGTCCCCAGCCCGGGGTTCGCCGCGTCCGGTAGCCCGAAGCCAAACACCACAATCGCGGCACCGCCAGCGATCATCGCGATAATGGCGGCGACCTTGATGATCGACAGCCAGAACTCCGTCTCGCCGAACACCTTGACCCGCATCAGGTTCAGCGCCGCGATCAGGCAGACGACGGCGAGAATCCAGATCCAGCGCGGGACCTCCGGGAACCAGAAGCCCATGTAGATGCCGAACGCCGTCACGTCGGCAATGGCCACGATCGCCATCTCGAAGGCGAAGGTCCAGCCGGTGATGAACCCGGCGAACGGGCCGAGGTAACGGCTCGCGTACTGCCCGAAGGAGCCGGACACCGGATGCCGCACGGCCATCTCGCCCAGTGCCCGCATGACCAGGAAGACGGCCGCGCCGCCGATCGCGTAGGCCAGCAGGACGGCCGGACCGGCAGCCTGGATGGCGGCGGCCGAGCCGTAGAACAGGCCTGTGCCGATGGCCGAGCCGAGGGCCATGAACCGGATGTGGCGGACAGTCAGACCGCGCGCGAGTGCCTGGGCAAATTGTGCCATGGGAAACGTACCTAGTTTCACGAAAGGGGAGGGCCGGAAAGAAAAAAGCGGCCGGTTAATCTTACGCCCGAGCTGATGGGCCAATCTCACACACGGCGGTTCCAGTGGCCAACCCCACAGCGCTAGCCAAGTCTCGTACGCTTCTGGAATGGCCATTATTTACGACGCAGTCCTGAATCCCTCCAAGATCGACCTCCTGGCATCATGGCTGCCGGATCAGCCGTGGTTCCCGCAGATAGGGGAGCAGCGTTCGGAATCAGGAGAGCAGCCGGCGTTGGAGCCCATCGGCGCATTCCGCTTCGACGACCCCATCGGCGACATCGGCATGGAGGTCCACCTGCTGCGCCTCGACGACGGCACCGTCCTGCAAGTGCCGCTGAGCTACCGCGGCGCACCGCTGGACGGCGCCGAACCGTGGCTCGCTGGCACCATGGAACACTCCGTGCTCGGCAAGCGCTGGATCTACGACGCCTGCGGCGACCCGGTCTTCGCGGCGGCACTCGCCACGGCAATCCTGCAGGGCGGTACCGAGGCCGAGCTGTTTCTCGACAAAGACGGCACGCTCGAACCCCTCGAGCGTTCGGTCAGTGTGCGCGGCAGCGGCACGCCCGGCACCGAGGTCCCGCAAATTACGACGGCGGTGCCCGCCACCGTGGGTGCGGTCACCACCATTACGGCCGGGCTGCTGGCCCTTTCCCTGTACCGCATCCCCGTTGCCGATGAACCTGGCACCCACGGCAACACTCTCACCGGCACCTGGGGCAGTCATGCTCCGGTGGTTCTGGCCTCCATCCCGTAACCCCTAATTTTCGGCAGACACTACCTATTGACCCTGATGCTGTAGGGGACTAATCTACAACCAAATGGTTGTAGATCAAGTTTCCAATGCCGAGTTGGACCGCCTGTTCCAGGCGCTCGCCGACGCCACCCGCCGCGACATTGTCGCGCGGGTCCTCACCGGCGAGTATTCCGTCTCGGGCTTGGCTGCCGAATACGCCATGAGTTTTGCCGCCGTACAGAAACATGTGGCGGTGCTGGAGCGGGCTTCCCTTGTCACCAAGGAGAAGCGCGGAAGAGAGCAGATGGTGCGGATTCATCTCGAAGGGCTGAGAAGGGCGCGGCGGCTGCTCGATGACTATGAGGAGATCTGGCAACAGCGTGTTGCCCGGATCGACGACATTCTCGCTGAGGGATAGAAAGGGCACCATCATGCCGGTTATCAGTTCGGAAAAGGACGTCGAGGCGCTGCGCTTCACCATCGTCGCGGAGTTCGACGCAAGTGTTGAGCGCGTCTGGCAGATCTGGGAGGATCCGCGCCAGCTCGAGCGCTGGTGGGGCCCGCCCACCTGGCCCGCCACCTTCGAAAAGCATGAGTTCGAGCCCGGTGGCAAGGCCAACTACTACATGACCGGACCCGAAGGAGAGAAGGCCCGCGGGTGGTGGAAGTTCACCGCCATCGAGGCTCCGAACCGGTTGGAGTTCGACGACGGGTTCGCCGACGAGAACTGGGCACCCGTGGAGGACATGGGCATTACCCACGCCGCCGTGACCCTGGAAAATATCGACGGCAAGACCCGAATGACCACAGTGTCTGGTTTCGAGTCCGCCGAGCAGCTGCAGAAGATGCTCGCCATGGGCATGGAAGAAGGAATGAAGGAGGCTATGGGCCAGATCGACGCCGTCATCGCCGCGCCCGCCCCCGCCTGATCCAGAATCGGCAAGACCCTGCCGATTGGCAACTTCCGGCACGCGGCGCAGTGGATAGATCAGGCAGTCGACACGGTGGTGCCCCGGACCGCAATGGTCCGGGGCACCCCTATTCCTAGGAAAGCGTGGCTAGGGGTTCCGGACGCTAGCCGCGTTTATGCTCAATTGATGGATAGAGGCCAGATCTGCGAGCTAGAGGGGCAGACCTCGATCAATGAATTGCTCGACGAGCCGGTCGGCACTACTCATATCCAGATGGTATTGCCGATTTACCTGGAGCTCAGGCCGGGTGAATTCAGGCATTTGTCCTGACACGAGCCGGTCGGAACTGAAATCGCCCTGATAAGGGTGGGGACTTTCCATCGCCGTTTCTGGTCCCCAGTCGGCGCAGGGCAGCACTCTCTGTCCAGACCTTGGGTTGCCGTGTGCAATCCACGAGGCCTTCGCAGGCGTCATTGGGCCGACGTCAGGTGTTGCCGCAGGAATCGGGCCTGGTCGCTGATCACCGTTGACTGTACTGGGTCCTCATAGATGCCGAAGTGACCGACCGGGTAGCTTAGGAGATACCCGTGGGGCGCAGCCCGGGCCACGGACTCCGCGGCGAGCGGGTTCGTCTCGATGTCGTATGCAGCTACGCAGACTAGCAGGGGTGCTGTCACGCGCTCGGCGGTGCCGCGATGGTACCTGGGAGGACGGAAGAACAATCTGGGTGCAAACTCATTCCGCCAGGTCGGTCCTGTCTCGGCAGCCCTTGCCAGGAACCGTTCATAGTCGGCATCAATCACAGCACCCGCTTGTCCGGGTGGTGCGAAGACCGGCAGATAATGCGGCTCGAGCCCTCGCCGGGCCCGCAGCTCGTCGCGGGCAGCAGCGCCGAGCAGTTTGAAGGCAACGCCCAGGATTATCCGCAGCGGTAGGTTCTTGCGTTGCCGCTTGGCTCGGAACTCCTCGAGCAGACTTCCGGATCCCAGGCCGAATTCCGGTACTTGGACTACCACTGCCCGGATCCGGGCGTCTTCGGCGGCCAATCGCAGGACGTGACCCCCGGAGAAGGAGCTGCCCCACAGCCCTATTGCGTCCGTATCCACACCTGATAAGGAGCGGACCAACGCCAGGGCGGCCCGCCAGTCCTCGATCTGCCGGGAGACGTTGACGACTTGGCGAGGCTGCCCGTCGCTTGCACCGAAATGGCGGTAATCGAAGGTAAGTGCATGCAGGCCCTGCTCCGAGAACGCTGCCGCGTACCCGGCCAGCTGGTCCTGGGTGCCGGTGAACCCATGCCCCATGACGACGCAGGGGCCCACGCCCCTTTGTTCGGATGGGTAGAAGGTTGCGGCACAGGAAGTTCCCCCGGAATCGAAGGTAAGCGACCGAACCATGCTTCCATCCTGTTACTGCGGCCAGCCGGGATCAAGGATGTACCCGTCACGGCGACGGCCGGGACGGGCGCTGAGTCGCGAGGGGCGGGCGAACCTTCACGACAGGACAGGAGGATGCCCCGAACCATAGTGGTCCGGGGCATCGTTGCCTATTTACTTAGCCAGTGCTTCCGCACAGCCATCCGGCCCGCCCGGCTTTCGGGCAAACTGTGGCGAATGAGGGGCCGGACGGCTCTGCGGAAAGTTCAGGCCGGCGGCGGGGAGGGCAGTTGCTGGCCGATGGTCCTCCCCGGCCGCCGGACGGGTTAGGCGGCGACGAGCTCTTCGCGCTTTTCGTGCAGGTAGCGCTCGTAGGCGGGGACGGTCAGGAAGGCCGGGAACTCTTCGCCCAGGGCCACTTCCTCGAAGATCTCGCGTGCGTCGTCGAAGAGGTCGTCCTCGAAGCGCGGCAGCTTGGCGAATTCTTCGTCCAGCAGTCGCTGCACCCAGTCCAGGCTGATGATCTCGCCTTCGTCGGTGATCGCGGACTGGCGGATCCACTGCCAGATCTGCGAGCGGGAGATCTCCGCGGTGGCGGCGTCCTCCATCAGGTTGTGGATGGCGACAGCGCCGTTGCCCCGCAGCCAGGACTCGATGTAGCGGATGCCTACCTCGATATTGGTGCGGATGCCGCGTTCGGTGATCTTTCCCTCCGTGCCGGCGATGTTCAGCAGGCCGCGGTCATCGGGCGTGACGTCGTCGCGCTGGCGTTCGATCTGGTTGGGCTGCCCGCCGAGCACGGAGTCGAACACGTCGCGGGCCACCGGCACCAAGTCCGGGTGGGCCACCCATGAGCCGTCGAACCCGTCGTTGGCCTCGCGGGTCTTGTCCGCGCGGACCTTCTCCATCGCGATGGAGTTGGCTTCCGGGTCGCGGCGGTTCGGGATGAAGGCCGCCATGCCGCCGATCGCCATGGCGCCGCGGCGGTGGCAGGCGCGCACCAACTGCTCGGTGTAGGAGCGCATGAACGGTGCGGTCATGGTCACCTGCGTGCGGTCCGGCATGACGTACCGGGCGCCGCGGGTGCGGAAGTTCTTGATCACCGAGAAGATGTAGTCCCAGCGGCCGGCGTTCAAGCCCGAAGCGTGCTCGCGCAGTTCGTAGAGGATCTCCTCCATCTCGAACGCTGCCGTGATGGTCTCGATCAGGACGGTGGCCCGGATGGTGCCCTGCGGGATGTCCAGCATGTCCTGCGCCAGGATGAAGATGTCGTTCCACAGCCGTGCCTCGAGGTGGTTCTCGATCTTCGGCAGGTAGAAGTAGGGTCCGCGGCCCTGGGCGATCAGCCGCTGGGCGTTGTGGAAGAAGTAGAGCCCGAAGTCCACGATCCCGCCGGCCACCGGCTCACCGCCGACCAGCATGTGCTTCTCCGGCAGGTGCCAGCCGCGCGGCCGGACCACAATGGTGGGCAGGTCGGTCAGCCGCGTGCCATGAACCTTGTACTCCTTGCCCTCGGGCGAAGTGAAGTCGATCTTCCGGTCCAGCACGTCGGTGAGGTTCAGCTGTCCGTTGATGACGTTGGACCAGGACGGGGTGGAGGAGTCTTCCATGTCCGCGAGCCAGACCTTCGCGCCGGAGTTGAGCGCGTTGATGGTCATCTTCTTCTCCACCGGCCCGGTGATTTCCACCCTGCGGTCCTCCAGCCCGGGTGCGGGCGGGGCAACCTGCCAGGACTCGTCCTCGCGGATGCTCCGGGTGCCGGGCAGGAACTTCGGGTCGTGGCCCTTGGCGATGCAGCGGCGGCGGTCCTTGCGCAGCTGCAGCAGTTCCTCGCGGCGGCCGGCGGTGGCCTTGTGCAGGCGGGCGACGAAGTCCAGTGCCTGCGGGGTCAGGATTTCCTCCTGGCGCCGTACGGGCGTAGCGGTCAGCGTGATGCCGTTCAAGGTGATCGGATCGTTCATGGCACTTACTCCTAAGGAAATGTCCATCGAGTGGGCAGCTGATGCCCTATTCGGCCCTCGAAAGGGGCATCAGCTGCTTCGTCGATGGGAAAACTGTTTAGTGGAACTGGCCTTCTTCGGTGGAACCCACCAAAGCCAGGGTGCTGCCATTCGGGTTGAGGGCAGTTGCGATCTGGTCGAAGTAGCCGGTGCCTACTTCGCGCTGGTGCTTGGTTGCGGTGTAGCCGCGGTCTTCTGCGCCGAATTCCTTTTCCTGCAGCTCGACGTAGGCGCTCATGCCGTCACGTGCGTAACCGTGGGCCAGATCGAACATCGAGTAGTTCAGGGCGTGGAAGCCGGCAAGCGTGATGAACTGGAAGGTGAAGCCCATGGCGCCGAGTTCGCGCTGGAACTTCGCAATGGTGGCGTCGTCCAGGTGCTTCTTCCAGTTGAAGGACGGGGAGCAGTTGTAGGAGAGCATCTGGTCCGGGAACTCCGCCTTGACGGACTCGGCGAACTTGCGGGCCAGCTCCAGGTCCGGCGTTCCGGTCTCCATCCAAATGAGGTCGGAGTACGGGGCGTAGGCCTTGGCCCGGGCGATGCACGGCTCGATGCCGTTGCGGACCTTGTAGAAGCCCTCCGGGGTGCGCTCGCCGGTGATGAACTCGCGGTCCCGCTCGTCCACGTCCGAGGTAATCAGCGTGGCTGCTTCGGCATCGGTCCGGGCGATGATGACGCTCGGGGTGCCGGCGACGTCGGCGGCCAGGCGTGCGGCGTTCAGCGTCCGAATGTGCTGGGCCGTCGGGATGAGGACCTTGCCGCCCAGGTGGCCGCACTTCTTCTCCGAGGCGAGCTGGTCTTCCCAATGGACGCCGGAGGCGCCGGAGGAAATCATCGACTTCATCAGCTCGTAGGCGTTCAGCGGGCCGCCGAAACCTGCCTCCGCGTCAGCAACGATCGGGACCAGCCAGTCCTCAACGCTCTGGATGCCCTCGGAGTATTCGATCTGGTCGGCACGCAGCAGCGCGTTGTTGATCCGGCGGACCACCTGCGGCACCGAGTTCGCCGGGTAGAGCGACTGGTCCGGGTAGGTGTGGCCGGAAAGGTTGGCGTCGGCGGCGACCTGCCAGCCGGAAAGGTAGATGGCGCGGAGCCCGGCCTTGACCTGCTGCACGGCCTGGTTGCCGGTCAGGGCGCCCAGGGCGTTGGTGTACTGCCCGGTCTTGGCTTCCTCGGTCAGCTGCTTCCACAGCTTCTCGGAACCGCGCTTGGCCAGGGTGTGCTCTTCCTGCACACGGCCACGGAGGCGGACGACATCCGCTGCGGAATAGTCACGAGTGATGCCCTCCCAGCGGGGATTGGCGGCCCACTCGAGCTCCAGTGCCTTGGCTGCTTCTTCAGCTGTCTGCGGTGCCGGCTCAAATGATGCTGTCATTGCGCTTCTCCTTGGTTTCCCCGACGTCCCTGCCGGGTGACTTCAGTTACGGCTTGAATGCCGAACTTCTTCGTGAAAACGACTATTCCGTACCTTGCAAGGGGTTATCTAGACCAAAATGCTGGAAAGATTTGCATTTCTTCGCGTATCCTCAAGAAATGACTTCTACCAGCTGGCACCGTCCCGCGAAGGCCCCCGTCGAGCCAACCAACGACGGCGACATCGACCTGATCAGCCTCGGTCGCCGCGTGCGGCACTTGCGTAAGTCGCAAGGCAAGACGCTTGACGACCTGGGCGCCGCCGTCGGCACCGCGCCGTCGCAGCTGTCGCTGATCGAGAACGGCAAGCGCGAGCCCAAACTCGGCCTGCTGCAGTCGCTCGCCAAGGCCCTCGAAGTCAGCATGGACCAGCTGCTGGGCACCGAACCGCCCAGCCGCCGCGCTGCCCTGGAAATCGAGCTGGAACGCGCCCAGCGCGGGCCGCTCTACCAGTCGCTCGGCCTGCCCAAGGTCCGCATCAGCTCAAGGCTGCCCATGGATGTGCTCGAATCGCTCCTGGGCCTGCAAAGCGAGCTGGAGCGCAGGCTCAATGAACAGCTCGCCACACCGGAGGAAGCCCGCCGCGCCAATGCCGAGCTGCGGAAGAAAATGCGCGAGCAGAACAACTACTTCCCGGAGATCGAGCAGGAGGCCGAGCGGGTGCTCAAGGCCGTGGGCCACACCACCGGCCCGCTGTCACACCACCTCGTCGCGGACATCGCGGCCCACCTGGGTTTCAGCTTGCACGACGTGTCAGACCTGCCGCATTCCACCCGTTCGGTGACGGATTTAAAGAACATGCGGATCTACCTCACGCAGTCGCAGCGCTCCGAGCACAGTACCCGTTCCATCCTCCTGCAGGCCCTGGGCCACTACGTGCTCGGCCACGAGACGCCGGAAAATTATGCCGAATTTCTCCGGCAGCGCGTCGCGACCAACTATTTTGCCGCGTCGCTGATGATGCCGGAGAAGGCCACGGTGGACTTTCTGCAGCAGGCGAAGAACGCCAAGGAACTGGCTGTGGAGGACATCCGCGACGCGTTCGCGGTTTCCTATGAAACCGCGGCGCACCGCTTCACCAACCTCGCCACCGAGCACCTGGGCATTTCGGTGCACTTCCAGAAGGTCCATGAAAGCGGCATCATCCACAAGGCTTATGAGAACGACGGCGTGAACTTCCCGTCGGATCACATCGGCGCGATCGAGGGGCAGAGCATCTGCCGCTACTGGACCTCGCGCGCGGTGTTCGAGGTGCCGGACCAGTTCAGCGCCTACAACCAGTACACGGACACGTCGGTGGGAACGTTCTGGTGCACCGCCCGCACCGAGCGGTCCGCCGCCGGCAAGTTCTCGCTGAGCATCGGGGTGCCCTACGTCCACGTGAAGTGGTTCCGCGGCCGGGACACCACGGAGCGCTCCACCTCCACCTGCCCGGACGAGCAGTGCTGCCGCCGGCCGCCGAAGTCGCTGCTGGACCAGTGGTCGGGCCACGCCTGGCCCAGCGCCCGCGCCCAGACCCACCTGCTCGCCGCCATGCCCCAGGGCGCGTTCCCCGGCGTGGACGAGACGGAAGTGTATTCCTTCCTCGCCCAGCACTCCCCGGAGGACTAAAATTGCGCCGTCGTTAGTGGCGGTGACGTACGTCATAATGGGTGCTGGTGTTTCCAACCCACACCCTCGGCTGGTAGTGATGGGCGGACACGATGCAACGGTGCCGTCGCGCGCGGCCTGAGCCAATGGAGGCTGGATAGATGCGATACGTGGTCGGCTGTACCGAGGACGAACGCGGCCGCGAAGCCATTGCCCTGGCGCGTGCCCTCGCCCGGGCGCCCGGCGCGGAGCTTGATCTGGTGCATGTCCTCCCCGGACCGGGAGACCAGCTCCGGTTGGCGCAGGAGCGCGAATACCAGCAGTACCTTGCCGGACAGGCCGACGCCTGGCTGGACAAGGCGCTGGCGCTCGTGCCGGCGGACGTCACCGCGCGCAAGCACATCCGGACCGCGGATTCTTTCGCGGAGGGCCTGATCGAAGCGGCGGAGGAATTCGGGGCGAGGCTGATCGTGGTCGGCGCCGCCAGCAAGGGCTTGTTCAAGCGATTCACTGTCGGGTCGGTAGCGAACGCGCTGCTGCACGCCTCCCCGGTGCCGGTGGCGCTGGCTCCCTCCGGCTACCGCCCGCCCCGCGACATCACTCGGCTCACGTGCGCGCTCGGGACACGGCCCGGCGCCGAGACCTTGCTCGACGTGGCTATCGAGGCGGCGGCGATGCGCCACGTCCCGCTGCGGGTGATTTCCCTGGTGACGCTCGACGCCGGATCTGGCCGGTCGGCGGCAGACGTTGAGAGCTGGGCGAAGAGCCACGCGGAGATCGCATTGGCTAAGGCCGTGGAGGGCGTAGCCAAGCGGACTTTGGTGACCGCGGCAGTGGCAAGCGGCGACTCCATCGAGGACGCCATCGAACGGTTGGACTGGGACGAGAGCGAAGTGGTGGTGATCGGTTCCAGCCGGCTCGCGGCACGCAGCAGGATCTTCCTGGGCGCGACGGCGAACAAGATGCTGCGTGCTCTGCCGGTCCCGATGGTAGTGGTGCCCCGCGACCATGTCCGGCTGGATGAGGATCCCGGGCTGCCGGCAGACAGTGATTAGCGCCGGGAGCGGGGAGACGGACCGGCAGGCACGGGCGGCGCAGGCGCAGGTATCCGCCGTCGCGTCCGCCGTCGTACGAACGCCGATCTCCATCAACGAAGACAGCACCGCGCCGCTCTACCGGCAACTGCGCGAGGCGCTGGAGCACCAGATCATCAGCGGCGGCCTGAACCCCGAGTTGCCGCTGCCCTCCTCGCGGGAGTTGGCGCGTGAACTGGGGCTTTCGCGCAATACCGTCAACGCGGCGTACCAGGAACTGCAGGCGCAGGGAATCATCGAGCCACACGCCCGGCGCGGGTTTTTCGTCAACCTGCAGATGTTGCACGGCGCCGCTCCGGCTGACGGCGGCACGGCTGCGCGCGCCGAGAAGGTGGACTGGTCCCGGCATCTGGGCCGCCGCCTGGATGCCGGCATGCCCGAGATCACCAAGGTGCGCGACTGGGTCTCCTATCCGTATCCGTTTGTGGCCGGCCAGGTGGACGAGAAGGACTTTCCGCGGCTCGGCTGGGCCAAGGCGCTGCGCGACGCGCTGGATCCGCCGCACCTGCACTACAGCCTGCGCGACGGCGTCGACGAGGACGATCCGCTGCTGGTCCGGATGCTCTGCCAGCAGGTCCTGCCCGCCCGCGGCATCGAAGCAGCTCCGGAGAACGTCCTGATCACCTCGGGGTCGCAGCAGGGGCTGGACCTGCTGGCGCACACCATCATGGAGCCCGGAACCGTCGTCGGGGTGGAGGACCCGGGCTACACGGATGCCCGGCACACCTTTGTCCGCGCCGGCGCCGAGCTGCGGCCGCTGCCGGTGGACGACGCCGGCCTGGTACCGCCGGAGCGGCTGGACGGCATCGGATTGCTGTACCTCACGCCCAGCCACCACAGCCCCACCAATGTGACGCTGTCCGGCGCGCGCCGGCACCAGATCCTCGCCGACGCCCGTGCCGCGGACGCCCTGATCATCGAGGACGACTACGACAGCGAGTTCCGCTACCGCGGAAAGCCGACGCCGGCACTCAAGGCGCTGCCCAACAGCGAACGCGTCATCTACCTCGGATCCTTCACGAAGTTCCTTGCGCCGGGGCTGCGGCTGGGCTACCTGGTGGCCGACGCGGAGCTGGTGGCCGAGCTGCGGAACCAGCGCCGCTACCGGCTGCGGCATATCTCCGGACACCTGCAGCGGGCGATGGCCCTGCTCATCGAATCCGGCCAGTACCGCCGGACCATCCGACGACGGCGGACCCAGCTGCAGCGCAAATGGGTCGTCCTCACCGAGGCACTGGATGAGGTGCTGCCTTGGAACGTCAACGCACCGCCGGGCGGCGTGAGCATCTGGCTCCGCGGACCCGAGGGGCTCGACTGCGTCCAGCTCGCCGAAAAGGCCCTCGAGGCTGGCGTGGTGATCGAGCGCGGCGACGTGTTCTTCGCCGATCCGCTGGCCAACCGCGAATGCTTCCGGCTCGGCTTCGCCGCCATCGACATCGCCGACATCCGGCCGGGCGTCGAGCGGCTTGGCAAGGTCATCGCCGAACTGACGTACTAAAGCCAGCGGGCTGACACTGACGGACCGTTTCCCGGCGGACTGAGGATCGTCCTGGGCTGCCCCGCTGGTACCTGAACAATGGGGCCGGACTGGCCCTGTCCGTGGCCGATCCCAGTGACCCACAGTGTTGATACCGGGTGCGCTCCCGCGCGCCCGACCCACCCAAGACAGACCCACTAATACACCCGCAATTCCAGCGAACCTCCACACAAAAGGAGCAATCATGACAGAAACACTGGCAAGCCGGCCCCCTGCTGAAATCCCTTCGCAGCCGCAGCCGCATCCGCAGCGCGTCGCCATCATCGATCTGGACGCCATCAGCCAGAACGTCACGATGCTGCGATCGGTGGCCCGGTCCGGCGAGCTGATGACCGTGGTGAAGGCAGACGGTTACGCCCACGGCCTGGTACCCGTGGCCCAGGCAGCGCTGGCCGGCGGTGCCACTCGTCTGGGAACCGCCGTGCTCGAAGAGGCCTTCGCCCTGCGCGACGCCGGCGTCACCGCGCCGATCTTTTCGTGGCTCGCCTCGCCGGGAACGGACTATGCCGCGGCAATCCGGCGGGACATCGAACTGGCGGCCTACGGCACGGACCAGCTGGCCGAAATCATCCAGGGGGCCCAGGCGGCAGGCACTCCCGCCGTCGTTCATTTGAAGGCGGATACCGGAATGTGGCGCGGCGGTGCGGCCCCCGCGGACTGGCCCGAGCTGGTGGCAGCCGCCCGGAGAGCGGAAGCGGACGGACTGGTCCGGGTGGTGGGGCTCTGGTCCCATCTGGCCTGCGCAGACGAGCCCGGACATCCGTCCCTGGCGGCCCAGCTGCGCGTCTTCAAGGAGGCCACCGACATAGCCCGTGCCGCAGGCCTGCGCCCGACGCTGCGACATATCGCCAATTCGGCGGCGACGCTGTCCCTGCCCGAGAGCCATTTCGACATGGTCCGCCCCGGCATCGCGACCTATGGGATCAATCCGATTCCCGTGGAACATCGCAAGGGCATGCCGCGCCTGCGCCCGGCGATGACCCTGGCCGGAGCAATCGTCCAGACCAAGCGCGCCCCGGCCGGGTCCGGCGTCTCCTACGGCCACACCGAGATTCTGCCCAAGGAGACCACTCTCGCCGTCGTGCCCTTGGGCTATGCCGACGGCGTTTTCCGCAGTGCCAGCGGTGCTGGCCAGGTGCAGGTGGGCGGCGGGCGTTACCGCGTCACGGGGCGGGTCTGCATGGACCAGTTCATCATCGACGTCGGCGATGACGCGGTTGCGGCGGGGGACCGGGTGGTCCTGTTCGGCCCGGGCGACGACGGCGAGCCGAGCGCCGATGACTGGGCTGACGCGGCCGGAACCATTCCGTACGAGGTGCTGACCCGCATCGCGGCGCGGGTGCCGCGGGTCTACCGCGGATCTGGTACCTAAAAAGTCATCCCATTCTGGGTCTTTGGTGGGTCCTGGCAATAGTCCAGAGTGATACACACCACACCATGATCCGGTCATGGTGGTCCGATCAGCCCAGTGCTGATGCATCGTAAAGAATTCGACTGGAGGGTCCCGTGACTAACTCAGAGAACCGCACGCTTGCCCAGCGGCACCTGTTTCCGCACTTCACCACCGGTAAAGCCTGGCGGGACCCTAACCTGCCCATCATCGTCAGCGGCGAGGGCTGCTACCTCATCGACGAGGACGGCAACCGCTTCCTGGACGGCCTGGCCGGTCTGTTCTGCGTGAACATGGGCCACGGCCGCACCGACATCCCCGCCGCCGCCACCAAGCAGATGTCCAAGCTGGCGTACTGGACCAACTGGGGTTCCGCCCACCCGGCAGCCGTCGAGGCCGCCACCACCATCGCCAGCCTGGCGCCGGGCGACCTGGACGTGACGTTCTTCGTCAACTCAGGTTCCGAGGCCGTGGAATCCGCGATCAAGTTTGCCCGCCAGTACCACCGCAGCCAGGGCCAGCCCGAGCGAACCAAGATCATCGCCCGCAACATGGCCTACCACGGCACCACCCTGGGCGCGCTCGCCGTCACCGGCATCCCCGCCTACAAGGAAGCCTTCGGCGAGCTGATGCCCGGCGTGCGGCACGTGCCGAACACGCTCGGCGAGACCATCCCCGAGGGTGGCACGGCGGCGGACCTGCCCAGCATCCAGGCCATCCTGCAGGTCATCGAGGAAGAGGGCGCGCACACCATCGCCGCCCTGTTCGCCGAGCCGGTGCAGAACTCCCGCGGCGCGCTGGTCCCGCCGCCGGGCTACTGGCAGGAACTGCGCGCCATCTGCGACCGCTTCGGCATCCTGCTGGTCGCGGACGAGGTCATCTGCGGCTTCGGCCGTCTGGGCGAGTGGTTCGGCAGCACAAAGTACGACGTCGTTCCGGACCTGCTGACCTTCGCCAAGGGTTCCACCTCCGGCTACGCGCCGCTGGGCGGAGTCCTCATCCGCACCCCGCTGGCCAACGCGCTGCTGGATTCCCCGGCCGCCGGCATCTTCACCCATGGCGCCACCTGGGGCGGACACCCGGTATCGACGGCGGTGGCGGTGGCCAACCTCGGCGCCCTGCAGGAAGAGAACATCCCCGGCAATGTGCGCAGCCTCGAACCCTACTTCCAGGCAGGGCTCAACCAGATCCGCGACGCGCACCGCAGTGTGCTGGAGTGGCGCGGCACCGGCTTCTTCTACGCCATCGAGCTCACCGGCGACCGCGAGACCGGACGGACCCTGACGCCCGAACAGTCCAAGGAGCTCCTCGGCAGCGTGATGCCCAAGGCAATGCGGGAGGTCAACCTCATCACCCGCCCGGACAACCGTGGCGCCACCATGCTGGTGCTCTCGCCGCCACTCGTCGCCGACCAGGCCGTGCTGGATGACCTGCTGACCAAGGTGGACCACGTCATGTCCGCCACGGACAAGCATCTGGGGCTCTAGGCAATGATGTCGATTAGGGTCTCCGGACCGGCGGTGGGGCGGTGCACGGCATGACCACGCAGGTGGCCGGCCGCCGGCTGGCGGAGAAGCAACTGGCGGACAACCAGCTGGCCGATGACCAGCAGCTGGCGGACAACCAGCTGCAGGCCGGCTGGGTCGCCCGGCTCGCCGGGGACCGGAACCGGGTGGTGCTGGCGGACGGGCGGGACGAACGCGTCCTCGCCGCCGCCGCGGAGCTGGCCGGCCTGGGCATTGTGCCCGTGCTGGTCGACGAGCCGGCCGAAATCCGCCGCTCGGCCGCGGCCGCCGGCGTCAGGCTACCTGCCGACGTCGTTATCCTGGCCCCGGAGCAGGTGAGCCGCTCCGGGGCGGGGGAGCTTCTCGCCGAGCGCGCCGCCGGACGCAAACCCGGAACGATCGAGGGGTGGCTGGCGGATCCGCTGTACCTGTCCATGGCGGCGCTGGCCGCGGGTGACGCCGATGCCTGCGTTGCCGGCGCGAACCGGCCCACCGCCGACGTCCTGCGCGCGGCGTTGCGCGTGGTCGGCACGGCGGAGGGATCGGACTGCGTGAGCAGCAGCTTCCTGATGCACCTGCAGGACGGCCGGACGTTCGGCTACGGCGACTGCGCCGTGCTGCCGGAGCCCGACGCCGGCCAGCTCGCCGAGGTGGCGGTCGCCACCAGCCGCACGTTCGCGGCCCTCACCGGCGAGGAGCCGCAGGTGGCCATGCTGTCCTTCAGCACCATGGGCAGCGCCGACCATGCCAGCGTGTCCCGGGTCCGCGAGGCCACCGACATCGTGCGGGAGCGGGAGCCGGGGCTGGCCGTCGACGGCGAACTGCAGTTCGACGCCGCCCTGCTCGAATCCGTGGCCCGCAGCAAGGCGCCGGACTCCGGCGTCGCCGGGCACGCCAACGTTTTCATCTTTCCCAATCTCGCCGCGGGCAACATCGGTTACAAGATCACCCAGCGGCTCGGCGGAGCGGCGGCCTACGGGCCGATCCTGCAGGGGCTCGCCCTGCCCGTCAACGACCTCTCCCGCGGCTGCACCGCGGCCGACGTCGTGAATGTAGCGATCATCAGCGTTTTGCAATCCCAAACCAGCGTCACCAGGCCCGGTCCCTTCGGACTGTAGCCAGCACGGGCAGAGACTTCTGCCCCTGGAGAATGAGGTTTACATGAAAGCAACAACTGAGACCGGCAACGTGGCCGGCAGCGGAGCTTCAACCGGACCGGCGGCAACCCCCGGACCCGACCAGCCCGAACGGCTGGCCAAGACCCTCAAGCCCAGCTGGGTCTGGGCCATCGCGCTTGGCTCGGCCGTCGGCTGGGGCGCGTTCATCCTGCCCACCGACTGGATCGCCGCGGCGGGACCGGTGGGCGCGATGAGCGGCTTCCTGATCGGCGGCGGGCTGATGGTGCTGATCGCCGTCAGCTACGGCTTCCTCATCCGCAGCTTCCCCGTCTCCGGCGGCGAGCTGGCGTTCGCGCTGGTCGGCTTCGGCCGGACCCACGCCTTCTTCTGCGGCTGGTTCCTGACCCTGGGCTACACCTGCATCGTGGCGCTGAACGCCTCGGCGCTGGCGCTGCTGTTCCGGAAACTGCTGCCCGGAGTGGTCCAGCAGGGCTACCTCTACACCATCGCCGGCTTCGACGTGTACATGGTGGAAGTGCTGATCTCGATCACCGCGCTGGTGGTCTTCGCCTACCTGAACATCCGCGGCACCGCGCTGTCCGGCCGGGTCCAGTTCATCGCCTGCGTGATCATGCTGATCGCCGTGGGCTGCATCCTGACGGCCGTGCTGATCCACCCGGAGAGCCTGGTCAGCAACGCCGCACCGGCCTTTCCCGAGGGCGTCTCGCCGCTGACCGCCATCCTGGCCATCGTCGCCATTGCGCCCTGGGCCTACATCGGTTTCGACAACGTGCCGCAGGCCGCCGAGGAGTTCGACTTCCCGGCCAGCAAGGCCATGAAGCTGATCGTGCTGGCGCTGCTGGCCGCGGCCGTGCTGTACGCGGCCATGATCGCCGCCGTCGCTGTTGCCGAGCCGTGGGAAGCGCTTGTTTCGGGCCAGTCGGCCTGGGGCACGGCGGACGCGGTGACCGGTCTGCTGGGCGGCGGCGGCATGCTGCTGCTGGCCATCGGCATCACCATGGGCGTGACCACCGGCCTGAACGGCTTCTACGTTTCCGCCAGCCGGATCCTGCTGGCCATGGGCCGGGCGCAGATGGTCCCGCAGGTCTTCGCCAAGCTGCACCCGAAGCACAAGACGCCGTACGTGGGCATCCTGTTTGTCGGCGCCTTCTGCCTGGTGACCCCGTGGTTCGGCCGGGCCGCGCTGGAATGGGTGGTCAACATGTCCGCCGTCGGCGTCACCGTGGCCTACCTGTACACCTGCCTGTGCGCCTTCAAGCTCTTCCGCAGCTCCGGCTCGGCACCCCGCCCGGGTGACCTGGAGGGCACACGTTCGACGACGAAGAAGGTGCTCAGCATGGTCGGCGCGGTCATCTCGGTGTCCTTCATGGCGCTGCTGCTGTTGCCCGGCTCGCCCGCCATGCTCGGCCCGGAGTCCATGACCGCCCTGCTGATCTGGATTGTGGTGGGAGTGGTGTTCTTCCTGCTGCGGCGCAAGCACAACCGGACGCTGACCAACGAGCAGGTGGATCTGCTGGTGCTGGGCAAGCCCCGGCCGGAAGGATTCGCCATCAAAGACAAGAACGCGCGGCGGGCCCAGGGCGACACCACGTCGGTCTAGCCAACGCTGCAAGGCCGATGTGCCGCGGGCACTCCCCGCGGCGCACCGGCCGCCATGAACGGAAAGGAAAACGACTATGGTGAACACCGTGACACAGACGGTAAAGGGCGGTCCGGCCGGGAAGCAATCGCGGCTGCGCTCGCTGGCGGAGTGGCTGCGCCGGAACTGGCCCGGCCTCACTGCCTGCGCCGTTGCCGTGCCGGCGGCGTTCGCCCTGCACCTGCTGATGCCGGCCGTGCCGGTGATGACCCTGGCCGTGATCATGGGCGTGCTGGCCGCCAACATCCCCGGCATCTCCCGCCTCACCGTCGGCCCATGGCGGAAAGGACTGGATTTTGCCGGCAAGCGGCTGATGCGTGCCGGAATCGTCCTGCTGGGCCTGAAGCTCAGCGTGGTGGACGTGCTGGAACTGGGCTGGGCCACGTTCGCGGTGATTGTCGCCGTCGTGCTTCTGGCCTTCGGCGGTACGTACCTGCTGGGCAAGGCCTTCCGGCTGCCGGGCGACCAGCCGCTGCTGATCGCCACCGGCTTCTCCATCTGCGGCGCCTCGGCCATCGGCGCGATGAGCGCGGTGCGCCGGTCCAAACAGCAGGACACCGTCATTCCGGTGGCGCTGGTGACCCTGTGCGGCACGCTGGCCATCGCCGTGCTGCCGCTGCTCATGCAGCCGCTGGGTCTGGGTCCGCTGGCCTTCGGCCAGTGGGTGGGCGCTTCAGTGCACGACGTCGGCCAGGTAGTCGCCACCGCGCAGACCGCGGGAACCGCGGCGCTCGCCGTCGCCATCGTCATCAAGCTGACCCGAGTGCTCACGCTGGCGCCCATGGTGGCCGTCACCGGCATCATCAGCCGCCGCAGCCATAAGGGGACCGCCGGCTCCGAGCACCTGAAGCTGCCGCCGATCGTGCCGGCCTTCATCCTCGGGTTCGTCGCGCTGGTGGCCGTGCGCTCCCTGCTGCCGGTGCCCGAGGGCGTGCTGGAGGCGGCGACCATCGTCCAGGACGTGCTGCTGGCCGCCGCGCTCTTCGGGCTGGGCTCGGCCGTGCGCATGCGCGAACTGTTCAGCTCCCGCGGCAGCGCCGTGCTGATGGCCCTGTGTTCCTGGGCGCTGATCGCCGGCCTGGCCTACGGTGGGATCCTGCTGCTGCAGTAAGCTTCTTTCGCCGAGCAACACTTTGGAAGGAAGCGATGACCGTCCCCACCCCAGCCACCCCACAGGTCCACGCCGAAGAGGACGTCGACCGGTACGACGTCGGCTACCGCAGTTGGCTGGCCGAGGCGCTGGCGAAGGTCCAGGCGGACGCCAACCGCTCTTCCGACACGCATCTGCTTGCCGTGCCGCTGCCGGAACAGTGGGGCGTGGACCTGTACCTGAAGGACGAGTCCACCCATCCCACCGGCTCCCTGAAACACCGGCTGGCCAGATCCCTGTTCCTACACGCCCTGTGCAACGGCTGGATCAGGCCGGGCAAGCCGGTCATCGAAGCCTCCAGCGGCTCCACCGCGATCTCCGAGGCGTACTTCGCGCGCCTCATCGGCGTCCCGTTCATCGCGGTCATGGCCCGGTCCACCAGCCAGCAGAAGGTCCAGCTCATCGAGTTCTACGGGGGCCAGTGCCACTTCGTGGAGAACCCGAACGAGGTGTACGAGGCGGCCGCGGCCCTGGCCCGGCAAACCGGCGGCCACTATATGGACCAGTTCACCTACGCCGAGCGGGCCACCGACTGGCGGGGAAACAACAACATCGCCGAATCGATCTTCGACCAGATGTCGCAGGAACGGCACCCGGAGCCTGCCTGGATCGTCGCCACGGCCGGCACCGGCGGCACCTCGGCCACGCTCGCCCGCTACATCCGCTACACAGGGCGGGCCACGGGAATCTGCGTTGCCGATCCGGAAAACTCCGCGTTCTTCCCGGCTTGGCGCGAGCAGGATGCCAGCGTCACCACGGCCACCGGCTCCCGGATCGAAGGGATCGGCCGCCAACGCGTTGAAGCCAGCTTCATCGGGTCCGCGATCGACCGGATGATGCGCGTCCCCGACGCCGCGGCCATGGCGTCCATCCGTATGCTGGCAGAACTGCTGGGCCGGCGGACCGGCGCGTCGACCGGAACGGGCCTGTGGTCAGCATTCCGGATCATTTCCGAAATGATCAGCACCGGCCAGCAGGGCAGCGTCGTGTCGTTGATCTGCGACCCGGGGGACAGATACCTCGACAAGTACTACTCGGACGAATGGCTGGCGGAGAACAAGATCGACGTCGGACCGTACTACCGCCGGTTGGAAACCTTCATGAACACAGGCATCCTTTCCTAAACGACGGGCAAGAAACTGCGCCAAAAACCGCAAATTCCGCAACCTCGAGCCAGAGCAGCGGGTAGGTCTGCCGCCCGGGCATGAGTGGGTGGATCCGTTCCCGGTCTGCCTGACTGCGGACGCAGCACCCGTTTCCTGCGCGGCGGCGAGGTGGCTGCGCTCAGGCGAAGGCGCGTAGCGTGTGGAGGGCAGCGAACGTCGGCCGCTCCTGCTAGTTTCAGTTCATGGGCGAGCCTAATGAGATTGACGTCGACTACAACTTCTTCGATGACACTCCGGCAGGTAAGGACCCCGACAGTCACAGCCCCACACTCCGGCGATACCATCAGCTCCTATGGAGCAAGCCGCTCCCCGACGGGCGGCCGTTCAAGCTCCAGGCTGCGCGCGCACTTTCGCCGTATCTTGTGTATGATGCAGACGGCACGAGAGTTGTTCTCGGGAGCGACACGATCGCGACGCGGCATCGAAGGAAACTGCACCACCTCTACACGCAGCTCCCGGACGAGGTCAATGACGCGTTCCTGCGGCGCTCCTACACGATCTGCGGCTTCATGATCTTCCCGGTCTCGCAGGGCAGTATCAATCAGAGACGAGGCACTCATCCGCGGATCCAAGACCGATGGGACTTGACTCTCGAAGCGATCCGGCGCTTTTACGAGGGTGGCACGAATCCCTTGGCTGCAGTCATGGACCGTCATGCCGACTTCTTCGAGCTCTTCGGCTCGTTCCAGGGATACGTCAAGCATTTCCTTCTCGACGACTTCGTGGATGAGCGTGGCGCTGTGCGCTTCTTGCTCCCCTTCGACGACTTCGAGCCACCGGCGCTGCCCTCCGACCTGCCAACGTACGCGCGTTATCGCCTGGACAGCCTGGAACTATTCGAGGCACGCCGCCTGCGCATCCTGAACGCGACCAGATAGCAGCCGCTGCGCGCTCGGCTCATCACCAAGTCCGGCAATAAGAACAACATCGACGTCGGACCGTACTGCCGCCGGTTGGAAACCTTCGTGAACACAGGGACCCTGTCCTAACGCGCAGGAGGCCGAACCTAAGAACGTCGGGCGAGTTGGGCGGCGTAGGCGGTGTTCAGGACTGGCGATAAGGGTGGGCGTCGTCGGCGTTCTTATTTGAGCTTGAGCCTGTTCAGCGGCCGCGGCGACGGCGGATCTGCTGCCAGGATGCGGAGGGCATCGGCGGCCGGTTGCCGGTCGGCTGCTTCCAGCAACAGCATGACGTGTGCGACGGATCAGACAGCGGCTTTTCGAGCATCCGGATCCGGGACCGGTCGCTGCCCTTTATTTGTTTGGCGGTGCCCAGTGGGTCTTTTACCGTTGCCAGCAGGACCGCTGCGTCATCGAGGTGGCGGGATTTGTCCCGGGAGTCCTCTTGGTAGGCGGCGCCCTTGAGGACCAGTGCGCCCAAGGCGTTGGGGATGCTGACCAGCACGGGCTCCTCGTGGGGCAGCATGATGCGACAGTTCACGGTGCGCTGCAGTGCCTGGGTTCCGGCAGGCAGCTTGAAGGGCTGGCGGCCGCCGAGGCGGGAAATCATTTTCGGTGCCGCGTGGTCGGCGATCATGACGTCGATCTGCTCATCGCCCCGCACGAAGCGGTGCGCGGGCGCTTCGCTGTCCACCGAAGCATGCAGCGTGTACCCGAGCTCGCCGAGTACCTGCTGGACGCGGCCGGTGGTCGCGGCCCCGGTTTCGATGTGCAGCACGATGTCGACGTCGGCGGTCGGCCGCGTAACGGCCAGATTGGCGGCTGCCGAATGCAGCTGCACCATAAGCCCGCCCACCAAAGTCCACTGGTCGGCCGGCAGATGTCTGGCCAGCTCTACGCACTGGGGCCAGGGCGAGTCCCAGCCACCGGGAGGGGAGGCTACCTCCCACAGCTCACGCACGGCGGAACTCCTCGAGCAGTTCGGTCAGGACCCGTTCTCCAGCACTGCGCTCCCGTGTGGCCAGGGAGTCCATCAGGTCGACGGCGATGGCGGCCAGCGGCGGCCGACCGTTGGCGGCGGCGAAGGCGTCAAACACCTCGATCTCATGGATCACTACGTTGCCGGCTGGGTCCGGGGCGAGAAAATAGTGTTCGGCGAGAGCATCAGCATCGCCGATGCCGACGTAGCCTTCCGCGATTCCGCCGCCGGCTGCCAGGCCGAAACGGGCGGCCGTGTGCTTGTTAGTCATAGCCGTAGGGCCTGTAGCCACCAGTTCTTCGGCTACCGCCGGAATACTGGCCGGGGGAGTGCGGTACCTTTTGACCTTGTCTTTGTGCCGGGCCAGACTGTGGATGTGGCGTGCGGTCAGCTCGTGATCGCGAAGGGATGCTTTGATCCGCGACCGGCGTGGCGGGATCAGCCATTCCGGGTTGTCACCCGAGAGCATGCTCAGCGTCGCCCATGCCGTGTGTGGAGCCCAGACCCGGCCACGCTGTACGCCCTGGTACTTGACCCGTTGGACCGAGGCTGGATCGATGATCATGGAACGCCCGGTGTGGCCGAGTTTGATGAGGCGGCCGGATGCCACCAGGTCTCGCACGCGGGCTTGATCAATGCCTAGCTGCTCCGCTGCCTCTGATGAGGTCATTCCGTCCATGATTACCACAAACACCTTCTTATCAACGGGTTAGTGGTAATTTACCAGATACCCGACGATATCATCGGGATAGTGGTAACCGTTGATGCAGGGCGAATAAAAGAGGCCGCCTTCCGGCGCCCTCCCTCGTCGATCGTTTGTCAGACCTTTTCGCGCGCCAGCTTGATCACCCGGGCGGGCGTCTCGCGGCCCAGATCGGCATCGAGTTCTTCGCGCAGCTTGGCTGCTTCCACCTTGACGCGCCGCTCGGCTCGGGCCTGCTGCTCGGGAGTGCGCCCGTGGCGGGTTGTGACACGCGAACGGTCAGCGTGTGTTGCGACTGCCATTCGTGCCCTCCTCCATCGCCTTATCTTCATTGTCTCTATCATCGTCGCGCCCGTCGATCGGAGCGTCGCTCGGGAGGGTGCCGAAAATTCGCCCAGAGGTTTGCGACTAGCATCCGTCCCTGAGTTCGACTACTCCGAGGCTGAGCATGTCCTGCTGGCCGAGGAGGACGGCGTCGAGATGTACAAATTTCAAACCGCCCCGTACCAGTTCAACGACCAGACTGAGGCAACGGAGCATGCAGGGCCACCGGATCATCATCGACGCCATCAGCCAACAAGACAGCGAACGATGAGGCTTTCATCTGGACTGGCAAGGTCCAGCGGCTACGCTCCCGGCCAGTTCGGTGGAAAGTTGATGCTTGCCAGGGGCGTTTGGGGCAGACTGGTGGGTGTGCGGAATCCCATGGGTGCTGCGCGTCGATCTCGACCAGTTCATCGCTGCCGTCGAAGTGCTCCGGCGGAACGTCAGCCACGCTCGCCCGCTACATCCGTTATACCGGGCGGGCCACAGGCATCTGCGTTGCCAATCCGGAAAACTCCGTGGTCCGTGCCATACCGGGCGCCCGTGGGGTCGCGCTGGGACGTCCGGATGCGGACGACGGCCTGGTTCAGCGGCAGGAAGAGCATGCCGGGCACACGCCGTAGATCTCCACCGTGTGCCCAACGCGGGTGAATCCACTCTCCCCGGCGACCTGGGTGGCCCATTGTTCCACCGCGGGCGCCTGGATCTCGATGGTGGCCCCGCATGAGCGGCAGACCAGATGATAGTGATGTTCTTTGGCCGCACAGCGCCGGAACACCGCTTCACGGTCCTCCCGATGAAGCACATCGACCGCACCGTTCTGCTGCTGCTGCTGGAGAATGCGGTAAACAGTGGTCAGCGAGACCGGCTCACAGCGCTCCCGGAGCCGGGCGTGCAGTTCCCGCGCACTGACAAAGCCGTCGAGCTCGTCGAGCACCCGGTTAACCGCCGCCTTCTGGCGCGTGGACCGGCCCTTGGCCCGAATAGCTGCACCGTTTGGCTGCACCGTGCCGCCCTCCTTCCAATCGGACTCCAAACATCATTCCCGCCTCGGATGCAGAGGATGCCCGGCCGGAAACCGGCGGACACCCTCTGCGTCAACGGCTCACACCGTGGTTATCAGTGGTCATGCCCGTCGTGGTCCTGGTCGTGTTCCTCGCCTTGGTCTCCTGCAGCGGCGTCGTCAGCGGGGGCTTCCGGGGCTTCCGGGTGTCCGGTGACCACAGTCATCTCGACTGGGGCGACTTCTAGATCAATTTCGTTGACGATCTTGCCGGCTTCCAGGTCCACAATCACGAGTTTCCGGTTCTCCGCGTCGGTCACGTACGCCATTGAGCCGGCAGCCTTGAGGATGGGGCCAGGCCGCTGCCACTCCTCCTTCTCCTCCCAGGATTCGATGACAGGGATCTCAGCGGTGATCTTGCCGGACTCCTCGTCGATGACGTTGAGTTCGCCGTCGTAGGTCAGTACCAGGGCCTCGCCCTCAGCGCCGCGTGCCAGGGAGCGGAACCAGTAGGAGGAGCCCAGTTCGACGGTTGTCAGCGAGTCCTCCAGGGAATCGATCAAGGCAACCTGGGTAGGACGTTCCAGCTCAGCTTCGGCATCGGTCTTCATGTCCCCGAGCACGATGTGCGATTCTTCCGAACCGGCCAGGTTGCCGTTGCGCTGGTAATCGTGCTCCGCCTTGACCTTGTGGAACCCGCCGTCGCGGTAGATAACCGGACCGTTCTCGCAACCCAGCACCACCACGTCGCCGTTCCCGTTGGGTGCCGCTGCTGCCTCGCCGTGCACGCCCGGGCAGTCCGATGTCTCCGCGACCACTTCATCGCCGTCCTTGACCTGGACTGTGTCCCGGGCATCCTCGGTCCCCTGCGTGGTCAACAGGGTGCCGTCGACCAACGGCAGGGCCACCCCGTGGTGGGCAGCGTCGGTGGCCGTCTTCTCGGTCAGTGGCTGGCCGTCCTTCAGGTGCTCGGACGTGAACGTCTGGATGGAGCCGTCGCCGTCGGCGAACAGTGTGGTCAGCCCGTTGTGAACCACCGCGTGGCCGGCATGCGGTGCCTGGAAGCTAATCCCGCTCATACCCGGATCCGACTCGTAGTAGTGGAAATGCTCGCCATGGCCTTGGGCATCGATTCCGGTGTTGTAAACCTCGAAGCTGTTGCCGTTAGTGACGATGACGTGCTGGCCGTCCCCGGCGTTGTTCAACCGCAGGAAGCCGGGCAGGTCCTCCTTGTGGACCACCTCGCCGGTCTCGGCATCCAGGGTGACCAGCCCGCCGTCGTGGCTGAGTACGACCCTTGGGGAGATGGACGCGGCCTCGGTTCGCGAGGCCTGCTGTTCTTCGTTGACAGGGCTCCCGGCGGCCGCGGACTCGGCGGCAGGGCCTGACGCATCCGCCCCGGGGGCGCAGGCCGAAACGGCGAGGGCCAGGACTGCCAGCGAGGCAGCAGATCCTAGGTGGCGGGTGCGCTGCAGCCGCAGGCGGGAGGCGGAGGTCGAGACACGGTTAGAGGATGGTAAAGGCGAAAGCGAATTGGTCATGCGAATGATTCTAATTAGTATTGAGAGTCGTTCGCAATAAAAGACACATTGGGTCGTGGGGCTCATCAGCGCACAACCGATGCGTGCAAGGGACGTTTAAGGCAGACTGGTGGCGTGAGCGGAATCCCATGGGTGCTGCACGTCGATCTCGACCAGTTCATCGCTGCGGTCGAAGTGCTCCGGCGGCCGGAGCTTGCGGGCAAGCCGATCATTGTCGGCGGCCGGGGCGATCCCACGGAACGAGCCGTGGTGTCGACGGCATCCTACGAAGCCAGGGCGTTCGGCGTGGGTTCCGGCATGCCCTTGCGAATTGCGGCCCGGAAAGTGCCCGACGCTGTGATTCTGCCCGTCGATCAGGAGGCTTACCTCGGAGCCTCCGAAACGGTGATGGCTACCCTGCGGGCGCAGCCGGCCGCCACCGTGCAGGTGCTGGGGTGGGATGAAGCCTTTGTGGGCACGGAGACAGAGGATCCGGAAGCCTACGCCCGGCAGGTGCAGGCCGCTGTCCTGGAGCGAACGCAGCTGCATTGCAGCGTGGGCATCGGCGACACCCTGGTCCGGGCCAAGGTCGCCACCGGTTTCGGTAAGCCGGCCGGCGTCTTCCGCCTTACTGCCAAAAACTGGCTCGACGTCATGGGCAGCCGGCCCACCAAGGACCTGTGGGGCGTCGGAACCAAAGTGTCTGGGCGGCTGGCCAAGCTCGGCATCTATACCGTCGCCGAGCTCGCCGCGGCCGACCCGCAGGACCTGGTCCCGGAGTTCGGCCCCAGGATGGGTCCTTGGTACGCGGAGCTCGGACGCGGGGACGGCGCGAGCGTTGTGGACGATACCCCGTGGGTTGCCCGTGGCCATAGCCGGGAGACGACCTTCCAGCGCGATCTGACCGAGCCCGCCCAAGTCGACGACGCCGTGCGGGAACTGACAGCGCGAGTCCTCGAGGATGTTGTCGCCGAAGGACGCCCCGTAATTGGGCTGACACTCAAGGTTCGCTACGCGCCGTTCTTCACCAAGACCCACGCGAAGAAGATTCCTGAGACCTTCGACCGGAACGAAATCCTCGCGCGGGCGTTGGACCTCGCATGCGCAATCGAAGCGGGCCGGCCGATCCGGCTCCTTGGTCTGCGGGCCGAAATGACAATGCCCGACGACGCCCGAAAGGGACATACGCCAACGCGTGGCGGCTGGTGAAGCTACAGGACAAACTGGGCTATGAGTTGCGAGAGCCCCTGGACATTGACGTTCCCCTTGAACTCAAGGCGGACCTTGCCAAGGCCGCTGAACCACAGGTCAAGCTCGCCGTCGAGATCGAACGTACCGGCAGTTTCCACGGAGAACGACTGGACCTTCGAGTAGGGCAGAGAGGTAAAGTCCCGCTTCTTGCCCGTCATGCCCTGAATGTTAACGGCGATCAAGCGCTTGTCGGTGAAGACCACGAAATCGCGGATGCCACGAAAAGCGGCAATCGCATTTTCGCCCTGAATGAGCAGCGGTTGGATGTCGCCGAAGAAGTCCTGCATGTTGGCTGCTTGAAGTTTGAAGAGCGAGCCGTTCGCAAAGTCGATCATGAGGTTTCTCCCGTAAAAGTCAGCGTTTGGGTGGAATTAGGCATGGCTACTGGCTAGCAGGGCTTCCAGCTCTTGCCGCCCGGTGCATAGCAGCGCGGACCGTTGTATCGCGGGTATGGATCCTGCTGAGCAGGAGCCGGAGCCGGCGCGACATTATGTTGTTTCGGCGCTTCGTAAGCCGGTGCTGGTGGCGCTGGCGGTGCAGCAGGGGGTGCGGCGCGCCGAGCAGCTTCCGCTTCGGCTGCCGCTCGAGCTGCAGCTTCTGCCTCCGCGGCCGCGCGTGCGGCGGCTTCCTCGGCTGCCTGTGCGGCAGCTTTTTCCGCCCGTTCTTCAGCGCGGCGCTTCTCCTCTGCCAGCCGTGTCTTCTCGGCCGCCTTGGCCTTGGCAGCAGCAGCCTTCCGCTTCTCCTCCGCCTTGACCTCGGCGGCGCGTTCCTCGAGTGCCTTGTGCTGCTTATCGGCCGTGGCGAGGGAGCGTCCCAGCTTCTTCTCGGAGTCAGCGGCAGCCGCTGCGCCCAGAGCTGCGACCACCACCGCGGCTTTCGCATCGTTGACGAGGCCCCGTACCGTTGAAGCGGCGGCAACGGTCGTTCCGAGCGCCGCTGCCGCCGCCGCAATCTCGGCCGACGTCGCTGCGTCCCCCGGCTCCACCGGTGCGGCAAGCGCAGCGATCTGCGCTTCCGCGAGGACAGCAGGGCTGCAGGCCAGCCCTTCCTGGAACAGCCCGGCCTTGTTTTGCGCCGCCTCGTCCTGGGCGGCTTTGACGTCGTCGTAGTATTTGTCGTTTGCGCCGAACGTGACAGCCGTGCCGAGTCCGACGCGGGCGATCGAGGCGTTCACCAGTTCGTCGCCGACAAATGCTGCTGCCAGGACGCGATCAAACCGGTCCGTCTTCTCCTCGTCGAAGCGCAGCGTGACGGTCGATCCCGGCGGCAGCTTGTTTTGCAGGAACTCCGTGGCCTCCGGACCTTGGCACTCCACAATCTTGTTCGGGTGCTTCGTTTCCGGAGTGTCGATGTTCAGCAGGCGGACCATCTTCGTGGCTCCGCCATACTGCGCTTCGAACGTGTCGCCGTCGACCACGCGGACGACTTCCGCCTCCACTGAATCGTCCGGCGAACAAGCCGAAAGGCCCATGACGGCCAAGGCTCCGACGATGGCAAAAGCCGGAAACGAGCGAAGGCGCGCGGATAGAAGGCGCCTTGATAGACGTGCCATTGTTATTTCCCCCAACAACGAATTACTGGCGGCGCGAGCGGCCGGGCCAGAACTTGATTGTACCTTTAAGCTTTCGCCTCACCAAGGGGTTGGGCTGTTCTGTTCTAGGCCCGGACCGGCTACCTTAGCGGCGGCAGCGACCGCTCCAGCAGGCCGGTCAGTTCGCGCACACCTTCGGACTGACCCAGCCGCTCGGTGTCCAGGATCAGCGAGCGGGAGAAGTGCTGGCTCATGTCCAGACGCCGTGCGGGAACTGACGGCACGAGTCCTCAAGGATGTTGTCGCTGAAGGACGCCCCGTGGTCGGGCTGACTCTCAAGGTTCGGTACGCGCCGTTCTTTACCAAAACCCACGCGAGAAAGATTCCCGAGACACTCTCTGAGGACCAAACGGCGGCGATGAGCGAAGCATCTCGAACGTGCCGTTCATTTATTATTCGTTGACCCTAAGATGGTTGAGACAGCAACGGTGGGAACGGGGAACCCTGGATCCGCGGTTCAACCGAACGGGGAGTGAGCATGACTGCTACTAGTAACAGCGGCCGAACCAATCCCGAAGCGGAAGAGTCGGTGGAACAGGAACCGGACTTGACCAACAAGTCGGTGATCAAGGCAACCGTCCTGCTCCGTGAGCTGGGCCGGCATCCGCAGGGGGTCACCGCCACCGAGCTCGCGCAGAAGGTCGGGATGACCCGCCCGACGACCTTTCGGCTGCTCCTGACCTTGGAACAGACCGGCTTCATAGACCGGCTCGACAACCGGTATGTACTGGGCTGGGAATTGGTGCGGTTGGGGCGGCTGGCGGACCCCCATACGAGTTTGACGTCCAGAGTTCAGCCCATTTTGGCGGATGTCGCTGCCGCGCTGAACGAGACCGTCGGCTTCGCCGTGGTCAGGGGCGAGTTGGACTTTGACCTGGTAGCACAGGCTTCGGGTTCCCATCTTCTCAATGTCTCCCAGGACTACATCGGCCGTACCTATCCGCTGCATGCCAGCGCGACCGGCAAGATGGTCCTGGCCCAGCTGACCGAGGACAGGATCACCGAGGTTCTGCCTGAAACGTTGGAATCCTATACACGCAACACCGTCACGAACCGTGATGAACTCCTGAGGGAACTGAACGAAGTCCGGCAGCAGGGGTACGCGACTATCGATAATGAGCTCGAAGAGGGGCTTTTTGCGGTCGGTTGCCCGGTCAACGACGGTTCGGGAAAGTTATTCGGAGTCCTGACCGCGAACGGACCCTCGCAAAGAATGAAAACGGGCCGGTTACCTGCAGCAGTCGAAACCCTGCGCGAGGCAGCAGAAAGGATTTCGGCAGCCTTGGTATAAGCAGGCCAGAGTCTGCTCAGACAGCGCCGGGCATCTGTCCCGGCCGGTCCCGGGGCTCAGTCTTGCCAATGTTGGGCAGTTCCGGCCTTGGCTGACCAGAAGCAGGCCCCCACCCCGATGCAGGGGAGGGGGCCATGGCTAGTCGGGTCCCATTACCGCAGGCGCGGAATGGTGCAGCAGACGGCGCCTTCCGTCAACTGAATCACCTGCAGCGCTTTAGCACGCCCTTAGTGCTGTTCACACAGATTCTTCGGACTGCCCAAGGCCGGTCAGACCTTTGCATCGACCGTTTCTACCACACCATCCATCAGACGGTTGAGGTTCCAGGGGTTGTTGTCCTGCACCGCGGCGGGCAGGAGGTCCTGTGGAAGGTTCTGGTACGCGACGGGACGTAGGAAGCGGTTGATGGCCAGGCTTCCTACGGATGTCGTCCGGGAGTCGGAGGTTGCGGGGAAGGGACCGCCGTGGACCATGGCGTGCCCGACATCGACGCCGGTAGGCCAGCCGTTGACAAGGATCCGACCCACTTTTTGTTCCAGGGCAGGGATGAGGCGTGCTGCCGTCGGATAGTCTTCTTCCGTGATCTGCAGCGATGCTGTGAGCTGGCCCTCCAAACGGTTAATGGCGTCGATGAGATCTTCTGCCGTCGAGTAGCGGATGACCAGGCTGGCGGCGCCGAAGATCTCCTCGTGCAGGACGGGGTTGGTCATAAAGTCGGTGATGTCGGTGCCGTAGATGGTAGGCGCGGGAGCGTTCTGGGTTGTGCCTTCGGTGCCGTTGCCCACGAGGCTGACATTGTCGGCTGACCCGAGGGCCGCGGTGCCGGATTTCCAGGATCCGGCGATCGCTTCAGTGAGCATCGTTTGGCCCGGGCATGCCGAGACGGCGCGCCCGACGGCGGCGGCGAGTTTATCGCCGGTCTCACCGTCTGGGGCGAACAGCAGCCCGGGGGATGTGCACAGCTGTCCCGAGCTTCCCGTGACGCTGGCGACATACTGCTGTGCCAGGGCATCCACGTCGCCTCTAAGTGCACCGGGGAAGACGAAAACGGGATTGAGGGAGGACATTTCCGCATACACGGGAATGGGCTCCGGCCGGGAGGCAGCGGTTTGCATCAGGGAGAGGCCGGCTGCCCGGGAACCGGTGAAGCCGACAGCCTTAATAACGGGGTCCGCGACGAGGGCCTGGCCGATGCTGATGCCGGGGCCGTAGATCAGTGAGAAAACGCCGGGGTGCAGTCCTGTATCTTTGACGGCTTTGGCGATGGCCTGGCCCGTGAGTTCCCCGGTGCAGGGGTGGGCGTTGTGGGCTTTGAAGATCACGGGGCATCCGGCAGCCAGGGCCGAGGCGGTGTCGCCGCCGGCGGTCGAGAAGGCCATGGGGAAGTTGCTGGCGCCGAAAACGGCGACCGGGCCGAGCGGGATCTGCCGCTGGCGGATATCCGGCCGCGGCAACGGGGCCCGGTCGGGAATCGCCGGGTCAATCCGGACGCCGCGGAAGTCACCCTTGCGGACGACGTCGGCGAAGAGCCGCAATTGGCCGGTGGTGCGGTTCCGCTCGCCTTGCAGCCGCGCGGCGGGCAGGCCGGTTTCGCGGCTGGCGCGGGTGATCAGTTCTTCACCGAGGGCGTCGATGTTCTCGGCGATGGCTTCCAGGAAGTTCGCATGCGTGTCGGGATCCAGGGTGCTGAAGGATTCGTAGGCTTCGGCGGCAGCCCGGGTGGCGGTCTTCAGCTGGTCCTCGGAGATCAGCGTGTAGGCGGGTTCGAGCTGTTCATTGGTGGCCGGGTCAAAGCCAAAGGTTGTGCCGTGTTCGCCGACGGCCTGTTGCCCGGCGATGATTGAATGTCCGGTGAGTGCCATGTGTTCTCTCCTCGCGGTTGATGGTTGATATCTGCTACGGCCACACGCGTGACGGGGGCCGTGCGGAAACGCTTGTTCAGCGGGGACGCCGGTATACGGCCAGTCCGCCGCTTTGGTTGATCATGATGCGCCCAAGCCCGTGGTCCTGGATGATCCAGAGGGTGCTGCCGTCCCAGTGGGAACCGGCCGGCCGGTTGGCCGGTGCCGGCGCGTGTTAAGAAGGGTGGCCATTTTTGTTGCGTTGTTCCTTCTATTCTTCGGCATCAAGCCGGTGCGCAGACACTGCGGACGGGCTGTTAACGTGCGAGGCGTGTGTCCGTAGTGTTGCCGCTTCCCAAGTGCCAGATGCCGAGTGCGGAGAGCAGGTCGCGGGGGTCCCAGACGACCCATTCCTCTGCGAGTTTTTCTTCTTCGAAGCGGAGGAAGGATGCGCCGGTGACGGTAACGCGGCGGCCGGTGGCCGGAACGTCCATGAAGCTGCCCTCATGGGTGCCCATGGTTTGCCAGTGAACCGCTACCTTCGTGCCGTCTTCGATGATCTCCTGTATTTCCGTGGTGGAATCCGGAAACGCGGTGTGCATGGCCTCGATGGTCTTTTGCAGGCTGGCATAGTCTTCGCTGCCTGACTTGGATTTGCGGACATAGCCGGGAGCGAGAATCTGCTCAAAAGCGGCTAGGTCTCCGTTGCCCCAGGCGCCGTTCCAGGCTTTGAGGATGGTTTCACGTCGGGTGGTCATGATGCGCTCCTGGCTGGTTCGGGGACGGGGATTTCGATGGGCTGGTACTGTCCGAACTTGCCGCCGCGGAACAGCAGGGCGTCGCCGTCGCCTTCGTCCATGTTTGTTACGGCTCCGACCACCATGTAGTGGTCTCCGACGACGACTTCGGCGGTGACGACGCAGTCGATGTAGGCGGTCGCGCCGGTCAAGTGTGGTGTTCCGAGAGGGCCTGCAGCGCAAGGAAGGCCTTCGAACTTCTGCGGCCCCTTGCGGGAGAGGGACCGGCAGATGCTGATCTGGTCATCGGCAAGAATGTTCGCGGTGAAGTTCTGGAGCTTGCGCAGTTTCGGCCAGGTTGACGAAGACTTGTCAACGCAGAACATGACCAGCGGCGGTTCCAACGACAGGGACTGGAAAGTACCTACGACCAGACCGAGTTTCTCGTCGTTGTCGTTGATACCGGTAATGGCAACAACGCCGGTCGGCAGTTTTCCAAGGACCTGGCGGTAGTAAGCAGGAGTGATGTCGTTGTCGGGGGTTTTCTCGGTAGTGGGGGTGATATCCATGTCGGCTTCCTTTTTAGTAGGACGGAGAGGCGTTGATTTCGCTGATGCTTCCGAAGCGGCCGCCCTGGAAGATGAGGGGGTTGCCCTCACCCTGCGTCATGTCCAGCACGCTGGCGATGACGATCAGGTGGTCCCCGGCAGTGATCTGCTGCTCTAGCCGGCAGTCGAACCAGGCCAGTGAGCCGTGGATATGCGGGGTTCCCCATTCGGATTCGGACCAGTCCAGGGTGCTGAGCTTGTCCTCCCCTTTGGCGGAGAGTGTGCGGCAGATGTGCTGCTGGCCTTCGGCGAGCAGGCTGATGCCGAAGCGGTCGGCTTTGGCAATCTTCGGCCAGCTCGTGGAGGTGTGCGTGACGCTGAACGTCACCAGGGCCGGGTCCATGGACAGCGAGGCGAAGGTCCCCACGATCATGCCGTTACGGCTCCCGGTGAACGGGTCGCTGGAGCAGATGGCGGCGACTCCGGTGGGCAGGTGCCGCATCACGGCCCGGTAGTGGTCCGGGGTGATCGGTCGGGTTGCTACTGCTGTGGCGGTCATGATTCCTCCTTCAGTTCTGCGTGGATGTTGCGCGAAGCGCGGAGGCCGGATTCGATGGCGCCGTCGAAGAAGCCGGCCCAGATGTTGGCGATGTCGCTGCTGGCGAAGTGCAGGGCGCCTTCGCTGGCCTGCTGTGCGGCGTGGTATTTGGTGAGCTGGCCGGGGCGCTGGATCTGCCAGGTTTCCCCGGCGTATTCGTCGTCCATCCACTGGTGGCCGGCGACCTCGAGGACCTCCAGGTCGTCGCGCCAGACCTTGACGGCTTCCTGGACCTGGTCTTTGTCGGTGACGTCGATCCGGGTCGAGTCCGCGCCGAAGCCGACCAGCACGGCGTCGGTGTCGGTGACGAATTCGGTGCGGATCACCGACAGCGGCTTGTCCTGGGCCGAGTAGGCGAAGAACGGCTTGATCGGTCCCTTGACCCGGATCCAGGCCTTGACACCCTGGGAGGCGGTCTTTTCGCGGCTGGCGGCGAGTTTGCCTTCGGACAGGGCGGGCTGGACATCGAGCTTGTGCAGGATGTTCTGCGGCAGCGTGATGACGACCTTCCTGGCTTGGATTTCCTGGCCGTCGCCGTAGGAGACGGTGGCTCCTTCGTTGGTGTGTCGGACGGCGGTGACCGGGACGTTGAGGCGGATGTCGGTTTCGGTGTCTGCGGCGATGGCCTTGGGCAGCGTGTCGTTGCCGTTCTTGATGCGGAAGATCGCCGAGGCCTCGTGCATCAGATGCCAGTGGCCGGAGGACGCCGCGGTCCAGCGCAGGGCGTTGACGTAGGCGCACTGGTCCAGGGGTCCGTTGAAGTGGCCGACCCAGGCGGCCTCATTCGCGTTGCGCTCGTCCTCGGAAAGGTCCAGCTTGTCCAGCATCTCCTGCAGGCTGTACTGGTCGGCCTCGGCCAGGTCCGGGTTGGTCAGCGGGGCGTCCGGGCGGGGCAGCCACTTCATGGTGTCTTCGAGCAGCCGGGTCATGCCCGGGTCGATCAGGTTCATGAAGTCGTCCAGGGTGCCGCGGCGCACTTCGTTCCCTGCCAGCCAGAACGTTTCCTCCGATCGGGGGCCGCGGGAGACCTCGAGGCCGTAGCGGGTGACTTCGGCCCAGACATGCGGCTGGGTCCAGTGCAGCCAGTTGCCGCCGAGTTCCAGGTTCCGGCCCAGCCGGTGGTCGGTCCACAAGCGGCCGCCGATGCGGTCCCGGGCTTCCAGGACGACCACCTTGTGGCCGCGGCTGGTGAGCTCGCGGGCTGTGATGAGGCCGGCGATACCGGCACCGATAACGACGACGTCGGTGTGTTCAGTCATTGAAATTCTCTCCGTTGATTGGAAATTGTTGCTGGATCAGCGGGCGGCTTGGCTGAGGTGCTGGGCGCGGTGCCCCGTAGCGGGATGGGATTCCAGTGTGTACTTGTGGCCTGGGAAGAGCTTTTCGCGCAGGGTCACCGGCTCCTGGTCCTCGGCAGGGGCCGGGGAAACCAGTCCCTGGGCGCGCAGTTCCGGCAGCGCCAAGTCGATGAACTCTTCCCAGCCGCCGGGCTTGGTGATGTAGCTGAGGTTGATGCCGTCGATGTCGGCCTCGTCGCGCCAGCGGCGCAGCTCGGCGGCGACCGTCTGGGGCGAGCCGACGATGGTGGAGCCGGTGCCTCCGACGGCGAGGAATTCGGCGATCTGGCGCGGGGTCCAGTCCCGATCCGGGTCGGCCTTGGAGAACATGTCCACCATGGACTGTCCCGCCTTCGTTCCGACCGACCGCAGCGGGGTGTCCAGTTCGTAGTCGGACATGTCGATGCCGGTCCATCCGCTGAAGCGCGCCAGGATTCCGTCGATCGGCGCGTTCTCCACGGCCTTGCCGTACTTGGCCTGGGCTTCTTCGTCGGTGGGTGCCACCACGACGGTGAGCAGGATGATCACCTTGACGTCGCGGGGGTCGCGGCCGGCGTCGACCACTGCCTGGCGGAGCTTGGCCACTGTGCGCTTGGCGCCCTCTACGGAGGTGCTCTGGATGAAGACTGCTTCGGCGTGCTTGCCGCCGAATTCCATGCCCCGGGAGGAGGAGCCGGCCTGGAACAGCACGGGGGTCCGCTGCGGGGAAGGTTCGCACAAATGGAAGCCGGGCACCGTGAAGTGCTCTCCGGCATGGTTGATCGGGTGCACCTTGGCCGGGTCGATGTACGTGGCGGACTCGCTGTCGCGGACCACGGCGTCCTCTTCGAAGGAGGATTCCCAGAGCTTATAGACGACGTCCATGTACTCGTCGGCCATGTCGTAGCGCTCCAGCGGGGTGAGCTGCTGCTGCTTGCCGAGGTTGCGGGCGGCTGCCTCTGAATACGAGGTCACGATGTTCCAACCCACTCGCCCAGAGGTGAGGTGGTCCAGGCTGCTGAACTTGCGTGCCAGCAGGTAAGGCGGCTCGTAGGTCGCTGAGCAGGTCACCCCGAACGTGAGGTGCTTCGTCACTGCAGCCATGCCACTGATCAGGACAGTCGGGTCGTTGATCGGGAACTGTGCGCCGTCGCGCAGTGCAGCATCCCCGTTCCCGCGGAACACATCGTGGTAGCCGACATTGTCGGCAAAGAAAATGCCGTCGAAACCGGCCTTCTCAAGCATCTGCGCGACACCGGTCCAGTACTGCAGGTCGGTGTAGCGGTGGCCTTGGTCGCCTTCATTCCGCCAGGTACCGGACGTCAGATGCGTCGGGGCGAAAACGTCAAAAGCGAACAGGCTCATTGGACGGTTTTTCATAGCGAGGTGCTTCCTTAGGACAGGGGAACGGATGACGCGAACGGCGATGTTCACATGATGAACGTTGCGTTCAATTTATATGTCGTCCCCGTCACTGTCAAGAGTGACTTGAGTTACTTTTGCTCTTGTCATGCCCTGGCGGGATCCGGCCCGAATGTCCTCGTCCGGCCCTCGGGAACCACGGAGCCGCAAGGGGTCGCGCGCCTGTAGGCATCGGCGGGAAATATTTTAGAAGTCGTTGACTAAGAGTTGTGACCCATGCCATATTTGAGCATCACGTTCATCAAATGAACACCTCAGCTCGACCATTCAACGATTCCCGTTCATGACAGCGTTGGCGCCGCGTGCGCCTGTTGGTTTACGAACTAGGGACGTCCCCCGTGTACATATCCCACAATTCCGAACGCCATAAAACAGCACTGCAGCCACCCGGAACCGGACAGGCGGCCGACAACCACCGCCTACCGTGTTCGTCAGGAAAGAGAACAACTGTGTCCCTTCATCAAAATCCGCAGGACGACCTGCGATCCACCGGCCTGCTGAACCGTACGCCGAAGCCCCGAAGGCAGGCAGCGCTTAAGCTGGGCGTTGCAATACCGGCATTCGCAATCATCTCCGGACTGCTCCTCTTTGCCATCCTTTTTCCCGATGCAGCAGCTGCGGCACTGGCAAGTGCGCAGACAGGTGCAATCGATTCCCTGGGGTGGTATTACGTCGTGGCCGTGACGGTATTCGTGGCGTTTTCCCTCTGGATGGGCTTCGGCCGCTTCGGCAAAATACGACTCGGCAAAGACGGCGAAGCGCCTGAGTTTTCAAGAATGTCCTGGATAGCCCTGCTCTTTGCCGCCGGCATGGGAATCGGCCTTGTCTTTTGGGGAGTTGCCGAACCCCTTAATCACTACGCCTCCCCCCGGCCAGGCACCTCGCAGGAACCCGCTATGGTCGCCCAAGACGCCATGACGCGGACCTTTCTGCACTGGGGAATCCACGCATGGAGCATCTATGCCGTTGTTGGATTGGCCGTCGGTTACGCCGTGCACCGCAAGGGCCGGCCCATCTCCATCAGATGGACGATGGAGCCCCTGATGGGCAAGCGGATCAACGGCAAATGGGGCGATACCATCGACGTTATCGCCCTGGTGGGAACCGTTTTCGGTGTAGCAACTTCCCTCGGCGTGGGCGTCCTGCAGATTTCCTCCGGCTTGGATTCTGCCAACATCGCCCAAGCCACCGAGTCCACCCAGGTTGCGCTGATCGTGTGCATCATGGGACTGGCTCTCATATCCGTCTTGTCCGGTCTCAACCGTGGCATGAAATGGCTCTCCAACACCAACCTGATCCTTGCCGGGGTCATCATGCTTTTCGTGCTCTTCACCGGACCAACCCTCTTCATTCTGCGGACCTTCATCGATGCGACGGGCAGCTACCTTCAGAACGTTGTCGGCATGAGCTTCGACACGCTAGCCTTCAACGGCGCTGAAGGCGCGGACTGGCAAGCTGCCTGGACTACGTTCTATTGGGGCTGGTGGATGTCCTGGGCTCCATTCGTCGGAATATTCATTGCCCGCATTTCCCGGGGACGAACAGTCCGCGAGTTCATTTTCGGAGTGCTGTTGATTCCGGCTGGCATCGGCCTTCTCTGGTTCTCCGTCATGGGAGGCACCGCTCTCCACCGGGAAATGTTCGGTGCAGGCGGACTCATCGCTACCGACGGCAGCGTAGAAACCGAAAACGCGCTGTTCGGCATGCTCTCCGCACTGCCCGGCGGCCCCGCACTGATCGTGGGAGCAATCGTTCTCATCGCCATCTTCTTCATCACCTCCGCCGACTCAGCAGCGCTCGTCATGAGCGTCATCGTCACCGGAGGAGATCCCGAACCTCGCCGCTGGATCCGCGTCTTCTGGGCCGCACTCGTTGCCGTCATCGCAGCCGTACTTCTGCTCGTCGGCAACGACGGCCTATCCACCATCCAAACAGCGGCCATACTCATCTCCGTGCCGTTCAGCGTCATCATGCTGCTGATGTGCGTCGCAACCTACATTGCTTTTCGGCGCGAACTTCCCTCACCCGCGGCGTTTCAGCATAGAGACGCTACCCATGCAACGACACCTGCCCAAACAACCGATGGAAGTCTGTCCGACCAAACCGTACCCGATGAATACGACAGCCGGCGCAGAGAGCCGCTGCCGGATCTCCAGGCATAATTGACTGCCGCTTTGGGGGTGGAAGCAGCAAACTCCCATCCCCAAAGCGCGGTAACTAGTTGACGGAATTTAGACAGCAGCCCGACAAACCGATAGCGGCGCGTATGTTCTGTACGGCTTAGTCGTGGCCAGACTCCGGTGCTGGTTGTGGCTCGGCCCTGTCAGGGATTCTCCGCGTTAGAGCGCTGATGGCCAGTCCTTACCGCAGCGGCGGCAGCGACCGCTCCAGCAGGCCGGTCAGTTCGCGCACACCTTCGGACTGACCCAGCCGCTCGGTGTCCAGGATCAGCGAGCGGGAGAAGTACGGGCTCATGTCCAGACCGAGGCCGACGCCGAAGACGTTGACCGCGCCGGAGTCCTCCAGTTCCCTGACCACGGTGGCCAGGTGCTGCTGCAGGTAGTGCTCGTCGTTGGCCAGCGCAGTGGCGCCGTCGGCTGGGCTGCCGTCGGAGAGGACAATCAGGATGCGGCGTTGCTCCGCCCGGTCGGCCAGCCGGCGCGCGGCCCACTGGACCGCCTCGCCGTCGATCCCCTCGCGGTAGAGCGTGGTCTTCAGCAGGGCCGCGATGCCGGGCCTGGCCTTGCGCCAGTTGGTGTCCGCGTCCTTGAAGACGAGGTGGTTGACCTCGTTGAGCCGGCCCGGGCGGCGCGGGGAGCGGGCGCGTTTCCAGTCGCGCGCGGCCTTTCCGCCGTTCCACGCCCCGGTGGTGAAGCCCAAGACCTCGGTGGCCACGCCGATCCGCTCCAGCGCGCGCAGGAAAACGTCGACGTAGGCCGCGATGCCCTCGCCGTGCTGCTTCATGGAGCCGGAGCAGTCGATGAGGAAACTGACCACGGTGGCGGGCCTAGCCTCGTGCCGCTCGATCTGGAAGAGACGGCGTTCGGCGGGGGAGCAGACCAGCTGGCTGAGCCGGGCGCCATCGATCATTCCTTCTTCCTGTCCGCTGTTCCAGCCCGAGGTCACCGGCACGCACAGCAGCGGCTCGAGCCGCCGCGCCAGCAGGGCCACGTTCACGCCGTTGTCCGCGATCCGCTTATCCAGCCGGCGGCGGTAGTCGTGCAGCAGCTCGGGCCGCACCAACGAGGCGGCGCGCTGGACCCGGTCATAGGCGGTGGTGAAGGCGCGGTAGGCCCCGCCGTCGTCCGCCAAGGTGGGGCTGGCACCCGAGGCCGCGGTCTCCGGCAGCCAGGCATCTTCTTCGGCATCCACCAGCAGGCTGAACTGCTCGCGGGTCTTCCGCGCGGAGCGTTCGGCGCCGCCGTCGTTGTCCGCCTGCACGGAATCGGCGAGGGAGTCAATAACGACGGCGATCGCCAGCGCCGCCTCGGCGTAGTCCGCCTGGCGGGTGCGCGTCCGCCGCAGCAGGGCGAGGTCCGCGCCGAGCAGGGCCGAGAGTCTGCCGCGGGTCTGCTCGATCAGGTCCTCGGTCTCGGCGACAACGGGCTCGCCGGTCACGCGAGACCGGCAGACCTGGGCCACGGTGTAGAGCAGCAGGCCGAGGGACGTCTCGGTCAGGCCGGAGCGGTGGAACTGGGTGGACCAGGCCTCGTGCCGCACCCGCAGGTTGCGGACCACGCCAGGCTGGTTGGCCAGGGACTCCGCCCGGAACTGCTCAAGCAGCTCGAACACCAGCCGGGACGTCTGGCCGGCGGGCCGTAGCCGGGCGTGGAGCGAAGCGTCCGAGTGCAGCAGCCGCAGCGCCATCCCGTCCGCCGCGCCGCGGAAGGAACCGAAGCCGTCGGAAGAATGGTCCGGGTACAAATGCGGCGCGTTCAGCGGGAGCACGGCGCGGCCCCGGTAGAGGTGGTCGCCGCGGAAGTCCAGGGCCGGGTCTGCGGCCAGCGCGCGGATGCTCGCCGCGCAAAGCTGCCGGATCTGCTGCTGCCGGCGCCGGGCGGCCGTATCTGATGTCCCCGTGCGATCTGCCGTCAGCATAGGATCAGGCGTACGCGGGGGCGAGCTCGAAGGATTCCTCGAGTTCGGCGTCGAAACAGCGCTGGAAGTATTCGGCTACCACGGTCCGCTCCGACTCGTCGCACTTGTTGACGAAGGAGAGCCGGAAGGCCAGCGCAGGGTCGCGGAAGACCGCCACGTTCTCGGCCCAGCTGATCACGGTCCGCGGGGACATCAGCGTGGACACGTCGCCGGCCAGGAAGCCCTGCCGGGTCAGGTTGGCCACCTCCACCATCGACGCCACCAGCGCCGTGCCGGGTCCGTCCGCCAGGGAAGGAACCCGGGACTGGACAATGGCGATCTCCTCCGCGGCGGGCAGGTAGTTGAGCGAGGCCACGATGTTCCAGCGGTCCATCTGCGCGTGGTTGAGCCGCTGGACCCCGTGGTACATCCCGTTCAGGTTGCCCAGCCCCACCGTGTTGGAGGTGGCGAAGAGCCGGAAGCCGGGGTGCGGGCGCAGCACGCGATTCTGGTCCGTCAGCGTGAAGGAGCCGTCCCGCTCGAGCAATCGCTGGATGACGAACATGACGTCCGGCCGTCCGGCGTCGTACTCATCGAAGATCAGTGCCATGGGCTGTTGCAAGGCCCACGGCACCACACCCTCCTGGAAGCGGGTGACTTGCCGGCCGTCTTCGATCACCACGGTGTCCTTGCCCACCAGGTCCAGCCGGCTGATGTGCCCGTCCAGGTTCACCCGGATGCACGGCCAGTTCAGCCGCGCGGCCACCTGCTCGATGTGCGTGGACTTGCCGGTGCCATGCAGCCCCTGGAGCAGCACCCGGCGGTTGTGCGCGAAGCCGGCCAGCAGCGCCAGCGTCACATCGTGGTTGAAGCGGTAGGCCGGATCGATCTCCGGCACGTGCTCGTTGGGCTCGGGGAACATCGGCGCCATCAGGCCGCTGTCGATGCCGAAGGCGTCGCGGGCCGAGACCATCAGGCCGGGGCGGAACTCCATGCTCATCCTCCTGCCAGTGAGAGGGCGAGGGAGGGCCCATCGGACATTTGCTGTTCTTCGATCCGGCCCAGCGTTTCCGCCGCGGCGCGCAGCGAGGGGAGCAGGCCGACCAGGTCCTCCGAGGACATCCGGACAATGGGCGCCTGGACCGCCACGCACATATTGGAACGCGTGGTTGCGTTCGGGACGAGGACGGCGATGCAGACCAGACCGTCGAGGAATTCCTCGCGGTCCAGCGCGTAGCCGTCCAGCCGGATCTGCCGCAGTTCCTCCTCCAGCAGCGCCGGATTGGTCTGCGTATGCCGGGTGAAAACCTTCAGCGGCTGCATGGCGATCACGCGCTCGCGCTGCGCGGGGCCGAACTGGGACAGGATCATCTTGCCGCTGGCCGAGCAGTGCACCGGCACGCGGGAGCCTGGGCCCAGGTGGATGCGCAGCGGCTCGGTGGTTTCCACCCGGTCCAGGTAGATCACCTCGTTGCCGGAGAGCGAGGTGATGTTGCAGCTTTCGCCGATCTCGTCCACCAGGCTCTTCAGCACTGCGTGCCGGGAGCCGTGCCGGGTGTCGTTGAGCAGCACGTCCTCGGCCATCCGCCGCATCCGGGCACCGGTGCCGTAGTGCTTGCCGTCGCTCTGGCGCATCAGCAGGTCCGCGCTTTCCAGCTGCTGCAGCATGCGGTGCAGGGTGGGTTTCGGGATCCCGGTCTGGTCCACCAGGGACTGCAGGGTGAAGAGCTGGTCGCGCGTGGTGATGAACTCCAGCAGGGCGAACAGCCGCAGTGCCGGCGTCTCGCCCTGGACGCTGCCTACCGGACCGAGGTCCGGCTCCGTCAAGCCTTCCATGATGCCTCCTTGCCGAGATAATGTTCCGCTGTTTCAAAAAATAGTATCATCGGGAAGAAAAAACGGAATATGTGTTGACCAATGTGATGCAGACCGCATATGTTGGTGCCAGTCCCGTTTTCGGGAGCAATCCGAACCATTTTTTGGAACTTCCTATCGCCCAATGCGGCGGCACGATTCAAAGGAGAGTTGTTATGAGCGAGCAGAACACGGGCCGGGAGGTCGTCCAGGGCGTGCAGAAGATGACCCCGTCGGAGGCCTTCGTCGAGACCATGGTCGCCAACGACGTCACGGACATTTTCGGCATTATGGGCTCGGCCTTCATGGACGCCATGGACATCTTCGCCCCCGCCGGCATCCGGCTGGTCCCCGTGGTCCATGAGCAGGGCGCCGCCCACATGGCGGACGGCTACGCCCGGGCCAGCGGCCGCCACGGCGTGGTGATCGGCCAGAACGGCCCCGGCATCAGCAACTGCGTGACCGGCATCGCCGCCGCCTACTGGGCGCACAGCCCGGTGGTCATCGTGACCCCGGAGGCCGGCACCAACGGCATCGGCCTGGGCGGCTTCCAGGAGGCCAACCAGCTGCCCATGTTCCAGGAGTTCACCAAGTACCAGGGCCACGTGGTCAACCCCGCCCGCATGGCCGAGTTCACCGCCCGCTGCTTCGACCGCGCCATGAGCGAGAACGGCCCCACGCAGCTGAACATCCCGCGCGACTACTTCTACGGCGAGATCACCACCGAAATCCCCAAGCCCCGCCGGGTGGACCGCGGCGCCGGCGGCAAGGAAAGCCTGGAGGCGGCGGCGGAGCTGATCGCCACGGCCAAGGCCCCGGTCATCGTCTCCGGCGGCGGCGTGGTCATGGCCGACGGCGTGGAAGAGTGCAAGGCGCTCGCCGAACGCCTCGGCGCCCCGGTGGTCAACAGCTACCAGCACAACGATTCCTTCCCCGCCAGCCACCCGCTCTGGTGCGGCCCGCTGGGCTACCAGGGATCAAAGGCGGGCATGAAGCTCATCTCGGAGGCCGACGTCGTTATTGCCCTCGGTACCCGGCTGGGCCCGTTCGGCACGCTGCCGCAGTACGGCCAGGCCTACTGGCCCGAGAACGCCAAGATCATCCAGGTGGACGCGGACCACACCATGCTCGGCCTGGTCAAGAAGATCGACGTCGGCATCTGCGGCGATGCGAAGGCCGTCGCCACCGAACTCACCCAGCTCCTCGCCGACCGCAAGCTCACCAGCGACGCCACCAAGGCCGAGCGCGCCGCGCGGATCAAGGCGGAGAAGGACGCGTGGGAGCAGGAGCTCAGCGCCTGGACCCATGAGCAGGACGAGTACAGCCTGGACGTCATCGAGGAGGCCAAGCACGAGGAGGGCAACTGGCTGCACCCGCGCCAGGTCCTGCGCGAGCTGGAGCTGGCAATGCCGGAGAACGTCATGATCTCCACCGACATCGGCAACATCAACTCGGTGGCGCACAGCTACCTGCGCTTCGAGAAGCCGCGCAGCTTCTTCGCCCCGATGAGCTTCGGCAACTGCGGCTACGCCCTGCCCACCATCATCGGTGCCAAGGCAGCCGCCCCGGAGCGTCCCGCCGTGGCCTACGCCGGCGACGGCGCCTGGGCCATGAGCATGGGCGAGGTCCTCACCGCCGTCCGGCACAACATTCCGGTCACCGCCGTCGTCTTCCGCAACCGCCAGTGGGGCGCGGAGAAGAAGAACCAGGTGGAGTTCTACAACCGCCGCTTCGTCGCCGGCGAGCTCGATAACGACGGCGAAAGCTTCGCCGAGATGGCCCGTTCCATGGGGGCCGAGGGCATCGTGGTGGACCAGTTGGAGAACGTCGGCGCCGCGCTGAAGGACGCCCTGAACGCCCAAATGAACGACGGCGTCACCACGGTCATCGAGGTCATGTGCACGCGCGAACTGGGCGACCCGTTCCGCCGTGACGCCCTGAAGAAGCCGGTCCGGATGCTCGAGAAGTACAAGGACTACGTCTAAACCGGGCACCGGTCTGAAGCAGCCGGACCGAAGCAGCTCCATCTAGCAGGACAGGCAGGCCGGTGCCCCATGAGGGTGGCACCGGCCTGCCGCGCACACAACACAGGATTGGCACCAACTGACGCACTGATCGGAGAACACAATGGGCAACTCGAAGGCGCCTGAGCAAGTAGTGGTGGTAGGCGCGGGCATGGTGGGACTCTCCACCGCCTGGTACCTGCAGGAACGCGGCGTGCAGGTCACCGTCGTCGATAAGGAAGGCATCGCCGCCGGATCCTCCTGGGGCAACGCCGGCTGGCTGACCCCCGCGCTGACCCTGCCCCTGAGCGAACCGGCCGTCCTGAGCTACGGCCTCAAGGCCATGCTCGATCCGTCCTCCCCGCTCTACATCCCGCTCTCCGCCAACCCGCAGCTGCTGCGCTTCCTGATCGGCTTCGCCCGCCACTGCACCCCCGGCAAATGGCGCGAGGCAATGGAGGTCTTCACCGAGGTCAACCGCATCGGCATGGACGCCTACGACGAACTCGCCGACGGCGGCAACCTCCTCAGCACATCACATCAAACAACGACGACGGCGGCCGGCACCGCCGGGAGCAGCGCGGCCTCCGGCACTACCGGGACCACCTTCGCCGGCGCCACCACCATGACCGCCACTGCTCCAACCGCCGACGGTGGGGTCCGCGAGCCCACCAAGGTCGCCGATCCCTTCCTCGCCGGCTTCGTCTCGCACAAGCACCGCGATGCCCTGGTCCACGAGTTTGACGCGGTGCGTCGCGCCGGCGGCACCGTGGACTACAACCTGGTGGACGGCGACGAGCTCCGCGCCCTGGAACCGACGCTGGGCTCCGGCGTCCGGGCCGGCGTGCAGATCCGCGACCAGCGCTTCATCAACCCGCCCAAGTTCATGGAGTCGCTCGCCGAGGCCGTCAAGGCGCGCGGCGCCGAGATCGTCAGCGGCTTCGACGTCGTGGACATCCGGGACGACGGCACCGGCGTCCGCGTCATCGCCGCCGACAGCCGCCTGCTGCAGGCCGACAACGTGGTCATCGCCAGCGGCGCCTGGATGGGCAAACTCGCCCGCCGCTTCGGCGTTAAACGCGTGGTCCAGGCCGGCCGCGGCTACAGCTTCACAGTGGTCCCCGAAGTCATGCCCACGCACCCCATCTACTTCCCGGCCCAGCGCGTAGCCTGCACCCCGCTCGGGGACCGCTTCCGTGTGGCCGGCATGATGGAATTCCGCGACGCCGACGCACCACTGGACCCGCGCCGGATCAAGGCCATCATCGACGCCGCCACGCCGATGTTCAAGGGCATCGACTGGCAGGACCGCAAGGAGGAATGGGTCGGCTCCCGCCCCTGCACCACCGACGGACTGCCACTCATCGGCACCACCAAGTCCTCCCGCGTCCACGTCGCCGGCGGCCACGGCATGTGGGGCGTCGCCCTCGGCCCGCTCACCGGCAAAATGCTCGCCGCCTCCATCACCGGCGACAGCACCCCCGGCGTCATGCGCCGCTTCGACCCATTGCGCTGACCCACTCCCATACAACCGGCGACGCTGGCGGCTGGTCTCCCATTCCCGGGTTCAGTCGCCAGCGGCGCCCTATGCCAATTTCCAGGAGACAAAAGAATGAACGTCCAAGATACCGACCTCGTCCACGTCCCGGCGGCGGGTCCCGCTGCTACAGGCGCCCTCGCCTCGCGTGCCGTGGTTGCCGGCGGCCTGGTGTACGCCACCGTCATTCCCCGCCGGGTGGACGGCAGCGTCGAGACCGGCAACGCCAAAGACCAGACGGAGCAGATCTTCGCCAATCTGGACGCGGTTCTGACCCAGGCCGGATCCTCACTGGACCGACTGGTGCATCTGACGATCTATCTGACGGATATTGCGGACCGCGAAGCATTCAACCAAGTCTATGAACTCACCGTGCCCCGGCCTTTTCCGTCCCGATGTGCGGTCGAGGTGTCCGCCCTAGCTGTCGAAGGAATGAAAGTGGAAGTGACAGCCGTCGGCGCTGTATGAGTCTTCACGCGCCAGCGTTACTTGAACCCCGAGCCCGCACCCTGTCGTCCATGAAGCGTCTGAGAACGACGAGGTGACCTTTCCGGCCGGCCCACGGCCATCAAAGGCCGGCCCGTGCACCGGTTCTAGACGGGCAGTGGGATCTTCGGCGTGCCGGACAAGTTCCGCGCGTTCAACCAGTACGCAGACAGTGGCTTCCGCTGAGCCCGGCGCCCGGCAGATGCCCGGGGACGATCGTTGTTCGCGATAGGTCCGGCGCATGGCAAGGACGGGCGCGCTGACATTTTTTTCGTCCAAAATAAGCATCGCTCTTGTAGTTGATCGATAAATCTATACATTAATTTCAGCAGCACCACTTTTGTCGGTTAGCTGCATGACAATGTCTCTTTGCAATTGAGGGGTAAGCATGAAGAAGAAGACCGCAGTTCTTTCACTCGCCACCGTTGTCGGGTTTTCTGTCCTGTCCGCGACACCTGCCATGGCCGTGGGCACCGCCTTCGACAGCTGCGCCGACGCAGCCGCCTCCGGCATGACCAACATCCCCACCGGGGCACCGGGATACGGCGCCCACTTGGACCGCGACCTCGACGGCATCGCCTGCGAAGAGGGCAGCCCCGGTGACGGAGCGGTTACACCAGTGCCGAACCATGCTGATTCCGGGCAGCAGGTCACCCAGATGCCCGTCGGCGGCGTCGACACCGGTGTGCCGGCCGAAAACCCCGCCGACATCAGTGCAATCGCCCTGACTGGCGGCCTCGTCCTGGCAGCGGCAGGCGGCGGAACCTACCTGCTGCGTCGCCGCGCGGCAGTACGGGCCTAGCACCACCTCAGTCGTAACCACCAAGGCATGACTGATTCACTACTCGGCCGCCGCGGAAGCCGCCTGGCTACCGCGGCGGCCGCATTAATTCTCTTGGCGGGCTGCGCCGCTCCCGCAACGGAACCAGCAGTCCAAGCCGCCCCGACCACCCCAGCCTCGACGGCAACTGCCCGAACAGAACACCCGGCCCCAGAACCAACACCAACGACAAGCTCCGCCGCAGCTGCAACAGAACGGCCGGAATCAGCACCTTCTGCTGCGCCCAAGCAGGAGAAGGTTCAAGAGCCGATCCTGCCGGAATCCCCGCCGGTCGCCGTGACAATCCCGTCGCTCGGCGTGCAGTCCCAGCTGCTCAGACTTGGTCTGCAGAACAATGGCACCCTTGAAGTGCCGCCGGGAGATCCAGGCTCGCCCGCCGGCTGGTACATCCATTCCCCCACACCAGGGGAACGCGGGCCGGCAGTGATCCTAGGCCACGTCAACGCCTACGGCAACGGCCCCGGCGTCTTCGCCGGCCTCCGTGAGCTGAAAGCCGGAGACACCATCGAAGTCGCCCGTGAAGACGGCACCACTGCCGTTTTCACGGTCGACCGCGCTGAGGCCTATTCCAAGGACACTTTCCCCACTGAGACGGTGTACGGGAACACTGCCGGCTCCGAACTCCGCCTGATCACTTGCGACGGATACGACTCCGACACGGGCCGATTCGACGACAACTACGTCATCTACGCCAAACTTGTCACTTGATATCCCAGCGGAGCCATCACGATTTGGCTGGAAGGATTATGAGAACGCCCTAGTCTTCGATATCCAACCTGCCGGGAGTGCGGCGCATCTACCGGTTGATTCGGCGGCAGCGGATAGTGTCAGAGTGTTCGGTCAGGTACTCCAACCTTGCCGGAGGCTAAGACTGCGAAGGGCCTACGGCAGCTCGTTCAGGAGGGTGAACGAAGCATCTGGGTCATTGCCTTCCGTCAGTTTTCCATGGACAAGTTGCTGGGCCACTTCGGTGAGCATATGCAGGCCCTTAACCATGTCAGCGTCCGTGGTGAATTCCCGTTCGCAATGAGAGACGCCGTCGACACTCGGGATGAACAGCATGACCGTGGGGACGATGGAGTTCATGGCGACGGAGTCGTGGCCGGCCATGGTTGCAAGGCGCCGGGTGGAGAGGCCGAGATTGGCGGCAGTTTTGGCCGTCAGCTCCAGTCCGGACTCGGGATAGTGCCGGATCTGCCGGACGTCGAAGTCATTGACCCGGATTTCGATGTCGTGCTCGCGGGCCAGTGCTTCGATGTCGCGCAGCAATTTTTCCCTGGCTGATCGGACAGTTGCTGGGTCGCCGGAGCGCAGGTCAGCGACGAGATGGACGCGGCGCGCGACGACGATGGGTGAGTTGGGTTCTACGGAGAGTCGGCCGATGGAGGAGACCAGGGTCTCCTCCTCGTAGTCCTTAGTTACGTCGTGGACCATCAAGACGATCTTGGATGCGGCAATAAGCGCGTCGTGGCGGTCGGCCATGGCCGTGGCGCCGGTGTGGGACTGCTCGCCCAGTACCTCGATATCGAGTTTCTGGGTATACCAGCTGTGTTCGACCAGCCCGATGTCGATGCCTTCACGCTCAAGTATCCGTCCCTGCTCGATGTGGATCTCGGCGTACACCGCGGGGACTGGACGCGGGTCCGTCCCGAGGAACCCGATTTCGGACAGGGCCTGCCGGACGCTGATGTTGTCCGGGTCGACAATGGCGAGCGTCTCGTCCTGGTCGAAGAGTCCTGCGAAGACCGAGCTTCCCATGAGTGAAGGGGCGAATCGGCTGCCTTCCTCATTGAACCAATTGACGACGGCGAAGTTGAATTTTGGCGCCTGTCCCGTGCTTGCGATGCGACGGCTAATCTCCTGGGCAGCATGCATCGCCGCGACTACGCCGTAGGCCCCGTCGAACCGTCCGGCCAAGGGCTGGCTGTCGAGGTGAGAACCGATGAGGACGTAGGGGGCGCCCGGGGTCCATTCAACGAGTCCAAACATGTTGCCGATCCCGTCCACGCGCAGCTCGAATCCTGTGTCCTGGATCCACTGGGCGAACCAGGTTCGGGTGGCCGCGTCGTTGGCCGTCGCAGCCTGCCGGTCCACTCCATTGTTGGGGGTCGCGCCGATGGTCGCTACGTAATGGAAGTCTTGCAGGAAGGAGTGAGCGTTCATGGGGCGTAAACCTTTCCTCGTTTATCCAATTAGGTTTATGGAAGCCGATATCAGGGCGCCCTTTCGAAAGCGGCCCCGAAGCTCTAAAGCCTGTGAGGCCGTCTCCTCCGTAGGCGCCCGGACTGCTGAGCTAGGGGCCGCCTGCAAGCGATATAGTGCGCACCCCAGCACCTGCTCAAGCGCTGCTGCAGCCTCACTGACCAGCCGGCTAGCGTCAGGTCCCGCTGCGATGAGCACTAGGGCCGGTCGTTCGGGGGGCAGCCGGTCGTGGGGCCGGAGGCGTACGTCTATTCGTCCGCCCGCTAGCTGGATTTCGTGCCAGGTCCCGTCGTTGTTCTGGACAACCCCTTTGGCCCGGACCAGCAGGTTCGCTTGTGCGCCCAGCGCGTGGGTGAGCGCGTCCACGTCCACCGGTTCCGGGCACTCAAGCGCCGTGGACACATGAGTCTCTGCGTGGTCCGTCCCGCCGTGCTGGTGAGTCCCCCCAGCGGCGCGGCCCTCGTCGTCGTCCGCCTCCGGCGCCGGTGATGCGAGGGCCTCGGCCGCCGTCGACCCAGGATCCGCGGGATCCTGCAGGATCAGCCGAGCCTGCGGCGCCGCTGCATGGCATGCCTCCGCGGCGTCCTCGATTTCGGCGGTCAGGGCCAGATCGGTCTTCGTCACCAGCACCACCTCCGCCGTGGCGAGTTGCCGTGCTACTGTGTCGCCGACGTACTCGTCGTGCAGGAGCCGCCGGACGGCGGTTGCGTCCGCGCACACCAGCACCGGGCCGGGGGAGAAGCCCGGGAAGTCCCGCCACATGGCGAGCTGGCCGGGGTCGCCGACGCCGCTGACCTCGCAAAGCACGTTGTCAAGGTCACCGCGCGCGGCCAGCGCCGACATAGTGCGGGACGCGTCGTCGCTGATCTGGCAGCAGATGCACCCGTTCGTCAGTTCAATGGTGTCTCCGGATGCCGAGGCGATGAGGTCCGCGTCGATGTTGACGCTTCCGAAATCGTTGACGACGACGGCTGTGCGCCCCGGCAGCACGCCTGCTAGCAGCCGGTTTACCAGGGTGGACTTGCCGGAGCCCAGGTAGCCGCCAATGATTCCCAGCCGTGCGGTCACAGTGCGGGCACCTCTGAGAGAGCCGGCACCTTCGTAGCGTGGTGTCGGCCGCCGACCATGGTGCCGAGGACATGGATCTCGCCGATGTGCTCGGGCTCGACGGCGAGCGGGTCCTCGGCCAGGACGGCCAGGTCCGCGAGCTTCCCCGCTTCGAGCGAGCCGACCTGGTGGTCCATCTTCAGCATGTACGCCCCGCCGATCGTCACGGCCTCCAGCGCCTCCTGCACGCCGATCCGCTCGTGCTCGCCCATGACCCGCCCGGAGACCGTCAGCCGCGTTGCGGCGTGCTTCACGGCGTGCAGCGGGCCCAGCGGCGTGACCGGGGTGTCCGAGTGCAGCGAGATCGGCACCCCGAGGCGCAGCGCTGTGGCTGTCGCGTTCATACGGGCGGCCCGGTCCGGGCCCACCGTGATATCGATGTGCTGGTCGCCCCAGGCCCAGATGTGGTTGGCGAAGATGTTGGCGCACACGCCCAGGGCTGCCATCCGCCGGTACTGCGCGGCGGTGCTCATTTGCGAGTGCGTGCAGGTGTGGCGGTGGTCGGGGCGCGGGTGCACGGTGAGGATGGCCTCGAGCGTGTCCAGGAACAGCTGGGTGGCCTGGTCGCCGTTGCAGTGCACGTGCGCCAGCAGCCCGGCCCGGTGGAAGGTCTCGAACGCCTCGCGGAACTCCTCCGGGCTGACGTTCCAGATCCCGTTCGACTGCCCGCCGAAGTAGCCCGGCTCCAGTAGCCGCGCGGTGAAGCCCTGGATGGAGCCGTCAAGCATGAGCTTGACGTTGCCGAAGCGCAGCTTGTCCGTGGAGAGCTCGCGCAGCCGCACCAGCCGCTCCGCGGCCTCCGGCAGGGACAGCGCGACCGGGCCGATGCCGGCGCCGAAGTGGAAGACGTTCAGACGGGCGGGAAATTCCTCGTCGACGGTCGAGCGGTAGAGGGCGACGCCGTCGTCGTCCATCAGCAGGCTTGAGCCCAGGTCCGTCAGTGTCGTGGTGCCCGTGTTCACGCCTTCCTGCGCGAACTGGCGCAGGGCCTCGGGACTGATGTTCAGCAGGCCCGAGCCTTCGACGAGCTCACCGACGAGCCCCATCGCCGCGAACTCCTGCAGCTCCCCGGTGGGTTCGCCGGCGCCGTCCTTGACGACGCCGCTAACGCGCGTGGACGCGTCGATGCCAAACCGGCGAAGCACCGCCGAATTCACGGCGCACACGTGCCCGTTGGTGTGTGAAATGTGGATAGGGCGCGTGGCCGACACCCGATCCAGCTCCGCGGCGGCCAGCGGCTGGCCCGGGAAGTAGATCGGGTCAAGGCCCCACGCCATCAACACCTGATCAGGGTCTTGCAGCTCGGCCTCGGCCGCGCGCAGCCGGTCCAGAACCTCGTCGATGGTGCGGCAGCCGGGCCAGCGCCGGCCGTCCGGGTCGGTCCGGTCCACCAGGCCCACGTAAGTGTTGGCCCAAACATTGCCCGAGCCCGCGTGACTGTGCGCCTCCACGAAGCCGGGCAGCAGGACGGCGTCGGCGTAGCGCTCGTCCAGGACCGCGCCGGGGTACGCCATGAGTTCGGCAACAGTGCCGACGGCGCGGATCCTTCCGGCGCGGACGGCGATGGCTTCCGCCGTCGGGCGGGCAGGGTCCATGGTGCGGACGAGGCGGGCAGCGTAGACGGTGGTGGGTTCCAAGATAGTCCTATCGGTTGGTTTCCAGATGAACAGCACGATGAGCCCGTGTTCAATAAATTGAGGGCGAGAAGCCTGCGCCGGAGGGATCGTTCAAGGGCCGCCTCGGCCGCTCTGAAACTGGTGTCGCCGTCTCATCCCCGCGGCTTGGAATCGAACGTTGTTGATGCGGAATCGAGGTGGGCCGCGGCAGCCGGAGCGGAGTCGGCCTCCGTTAGGAGGGCTTCGGCGGCCGAGGTGACCTGGCCTTCCGCCGTCGCCTTGTCGCTGGTGAGGCGGCCACGCCGGAACGCGTGGTAGTACGCGATGACGGTTTCGTCGTCGGAGTGGCGCGTAGCGAGGCTGACCACGACGAGCAACGCGGTGGAGGCCACGAGCCCCGGAGCGATCTCATGGATGCCGAACGGCGTCCCGGCGAGGCGCCACGCCAAGGAGGCGACCAGGGCGCCGATGGTGCTGACGATGACGCCGGCCTTGGTGGCGCGCTCCCAGAACATGGCGGCCAGCACGGGTGCGACCAGTGCGGATGCCGTGAAGGCGAGGGCTATCTGGTAGATGGCGATGATGTCCTTGACCAACAGCGCGACCACGAGGCCGACGACGGCCATGAAGCCGACGGACAAGCGGGAGACCTTGAGGATCTGGGCGTCTTTGGCCTTGGGGTTGATCCACCCCTCGTAGATGTCCTTCGAGATGTTGATGGCGCCGCTGAGCAGGAACGAGGTGGCGCCTGTGAGCAGCGCAGCCAGCAGTGAGACCATGAGCAGACCGCCGATGGAGCCCGGGAAGATCTCCGCGATAAACGAGGTGTAGATGGCGTCCGGCGCGGTGCCGGCCGGGAACGCCTGGACCGCGGTGATGCCGATGACGATCGCCAGGAGGCCGATCACTCCCGAGATGATAAAGCCGATGACGACGGCGGAGACGCCCACCTTGGTGGACTTCGCGGCAGTGAGGCGCTGCCAAGTTGTTTGCCAGACGAGGTAGAAGGGGCCGAAGATCAGGAACCAGTTAAGCAGCTCCATGAAGCCGATGCTGCCGAAACTGACAAGGTGCTGCGGGGTCGCAGCGGCGACGACGCCGGGACCACCCACGTACGCGATACCCATTACGAGCGTGAGCACCACACCGGCCAGGATGACTATGGTCTGGATGGCGTCCGTCCACGCCACGGAAGGCATCCCGCCGATGAGGGTGAAGGCGAGGGTCACGGCGAAGCCGAGGATGATCCCCCAGAAGAATGGCAGGTCGGTGATGGAGGAGAGGATCGAGCTCATGCCCACCAGCTGCATTCCGAAGGTAGGGGTCATGTAGAGGAAGCCGATGATCAGGGCCGGGATCAGGGCCGAGAGCTTGCCGAACCTGCGGGCAAACAGCTCCGGGACGGTGAATAGGCGCAGCTTCCGGATGACCGGCCCTAGGACCAACATCCCGACGATCGTGAACAGCACGAAGCTAATCACCGTGACGAAGTACGAGATCCCCATTTCGAAGCCCTTGCCGGCCCCGCCGATAAGCGCGGCGGAGCCTGTCACTGTCGCGATAATGGAGCCGCAGATCGGGAAGAAACCGAGCTTGAAGTCGGCCATGGCATAGTCGTCCGCCGTCTTGACGGTCTTCGACGACCTCACGCTGATGGCAAACAAAAGGAGCAGAAATCCAACAATCCATACCAGATACCAGTTCACGGGCAGTACCGCCGTTCCAATGGGAGCTCGAACTTACTAAATTCGCACACTTGATGCGGAGTCTCTTGACGAGGGCGACAGGGAGTCCCTGTGTAGGTGCCGCGGCTTACCAGCAAGCCATCCATCATGTGTTGTAAATCACTTTCGCCGTGTTTCTGGGCAGGGGAAAGATCCAGATTGCCTCGCTTTAATGGGGACCAGCACCTTTGCGCCACCGTTTTCAGGACCGCGAGGTCATCGATCCGTCCTCCCCGCTCTACATCCCGCTGTCCGCCAACCCGCAGCTGCTGCGCTTCCTGATCGGCTTGGCCCGCCCAGCACACCGGGCAAATGACGCGAGACGATGGAGGTCTTCACCGAGGTCAACCGCATCGGCATGGACGCCTACGACGAACTCGCCAAGGCGGCAACCTCCTCAGCACTTCACATCAGACAACGACGACGGCGGCCGGCGGCGCCGGGAGCAGCGCATCTTCCGGCACCACCACCCTGACCGCCGCTGCCACTGGCGACGGCGCGGTCCGCGAGCCCACCAAGGTCGCCGATCCCATCCTGGCCAGCTGGCCTTGCTTTGGTCTAGTGTCCTATGCGCCGTTATTGGCGGGTGGCCGTCGGGGCGTCGGTGTGTCCAACGGCCGGCTGAGGGAACTCTTCGTCCGAGCGGGATCCACCTCAGTCTGCCCGTGCACAAGTGAATGCTCAGGAGCAGAAGCTGCTGTTGGAGGGCTTCTGTTCGCTGAGGAGGCAGAGGTAAAGCCCGCTCTTCAAGCGCTGATCCTACTCGTGGTAAATCGCGTCCTGAATGTTACGGCCGAGTCAAGCGTGTATTTCAACGCTTAATGCCCTAGAAATCGGGGAGTAGTCCAGTGAGTGGATAAACGTTGCTTGTCAGATGTTGACTGGATCACACTCCTGCCATAGCGTTCCTTTACAACTGATATATCACGCTCCCGCAGGAAGTAGACATGGCACATCCATCTCCCACCAAAGCGCATCTGGCCACCGTCGAGAAGACAAGCTTCCTGCGCGTCCTCACGTACGCCGGCGCGATTGTTGCGTTCCTCATCGGTTCCGGATTCGCTACCGGCCAGGAAATTCTCCAGTACTTCACTTCGTACGGCTACTGGGGCATCTTCGGCACAGGCCTCCTGGTCCTGGTCCTGATGACGTATGTGGCGATAGAGTTCTTCACCGTCGGCCAGACGAAGAAGTTCGAACGACCGTCGCTGATCTTCCACTACTACTGCGGCAAGCATCTGGGAACGTTCTTCGATTTCTTCTCCATCCTCTTCGTCTTCCTGAGCTTCACCGTGATGGTCGCCGGCGCCGGCGCTGTTTTCGAAGAGCACTACGGCATGTCGAAGTACATTGGCGGCGTCGGGCTGGCCGTGGCGGTCGGCATCAGTGTGTGGTTCGGCCTGAAAAGCCTGGTTGATGTCATCGGCAAGATCGGCCCCCTGATCGTCGTGATAGCGGTAGCACTCGGCATCGTCGGGATCGTCCAAAACCCGGCCGGCATCGCCGAGGGCAACACACTGCTGCCCGAGCTGGAGCTGACCCAGGCGTCCACGAACTGGTTCATGTCCGGGCTGTCCTATGTGGGCTTCTGCATGCTGTGGCTGGCAGCCTTCCTCACCGCGCTGGGCAAAACGGCGCGCAGCCGCAGGGAAGCGGCCACCGGCGGTCTGGTCGGGGCGCTCGCCTTCTCGGTTGCCTGCATCATCGTCGGCCTGGGCCTGCTCGCGAACATCACCCGGGTCGGCGGCACCGAGATTCCGATGCTCGTCCTGGCGTCCGACGTTAGCCCGCTGCTCGCCTCCGGGATCTCGGTCGTGATCCTTGCCGGCATCTACACGACGGCGGTACCGTTGCTGTGGACCGTCTCGTCACGCTTTTCCGCCGACAAGACGCTCCGCTTCAAGTACCTGACCATCGCCCTCGCCGCAGCCGGAACCGTGATCGGCCTGATCCTGCCGTTCTCCCAAATGGTCAATCTCGTGTATGTGATCAACGGCTACGTCGGCATCCTGCTGCTGGTCCTGATGCTGGCCAAGACCGGCACGCGGCTGGCCCGGCGCCAGGCCCTCTGACTGGCCCAGTCCGCGGCACGCCCGTCCGGTCAACGACGGCGGCGTGCGGCGGACTGCGCATACGTCCGAATCTTCCAAACATTGCGAACTCGGACGTAAGGACTGTTACCAGCCCTTGGGCGCGCGTATGCGCTTTATCGGCGTGAAGTGGTCGGAGTTTCTCAGCAGAATGAAGCGCTGAGCGGCTGCTCTACCTAAGAAGGTCCGCAGCGAAGGTTAAGCGCTGACGTGGGGGGTGTCACGATGTGGTCGCCGCGCTGTTGCGGGGCCGGCGCTCAACCTGGCTGCTGTTAAGTTGGAGGGATGCCTGCAAAACCAGTTGATGTCCGTCCGCGTCCGTTCACCGCCGTCTGTCGGAAAATTGGATACGGCCTTCACGGCGCGCTCATCGGGTTGGTCGAACTGGTGCCCGGCGTCTCCGGTGGAACCGTGGCTCTGGTCCTTGGCCTCTACGAGCGCCTTATCTCTTCGGCCAGCAGTCTCGTCCACGCCCTTATACTCGGTACGCGCAAGGGAACCAAAGATCAGGCCCGCGCCCGATTCCAGCTCGTTGAATGGTCGCTGGTCCTGCCTCTGGCGTTGGGGATGTTCCTTGCATTGTTCGCCTTCGCCGGCCCGCTCCGCCATCTCCTCGAGGCCCAGCCGATCCTGACGAATTCGCTTTTCTTGGGAATGGTTTCCGCCAGCCTGCTCGTGCCAGTCTCGATGGTCCGAGATACTGCGCCCGTGCGCGGAATGCGTTTGGCTCTCGAGGCCGCAATGGTGCTGGGTGTTGCCTGCACGGTGTTTCTGCTGCTCGGATTGCCGGCGCCGGCGCGGGAGAACCCGGGGTGGTGGGTCGTTGCACTCAGCGGAGCCGTGGCCGTGTGTGCTTTAGTCCTGCCGGGGTTGTCCGGTTCGTTTATCCTGCTCACGGTGGGCATGTACGAGCCGACTCTGGGGGCCGTGAGCGACAGGGACATCGCATACATTGGAGCCTTCGTCCTTGGGGCGGTCGCAGGTCTAGGGTCTTTTGTCCGGCTCCTCGCCTATCTTTTGAAGGCGCACCGCAGGACCACGCTATTGGTCAGTATCGGCCTGATCCTCGGCTCGCTTCGCGCTTTGTGGCCTTGGCAGGTGGACGGCGAGCTCCTTCCTCCCGAATCCCATGCTTGGGGATGGCCGCTGTTGATTTGGGCTGTCGGCGCCGTATTGGTGTTGGTCCTCTGGCTGAGAGAGCGACGGGCCAGGCAGGCCGCCGCGAGAGGTTGAGCCGACGGCCGGTGGACCTGACAGGCTAGTCAATCCGTGGGTTCGCGCCGAAGGTCAGCGGGCCCGACCACTTTCCGCTCGATTGACGGATGCGCCGTAATCGGGGCTTTTTCTTGGATGGGCTAGCGGGGCGCTCTGGACGCCGCGGCTGCTCCGGGGCCGGCCGCATCTGCAGCCGTCCGGACGCCTCAGTTGCGCAGGTCGAAGCGGGTCGAGCTCCACGACCTTCACCCAAGGCGCGACGAAGTCGTTGACGAACTTCTCCCTGGCGTCGTCGCTGGGGCAGACCGTCAGGGCCGAGCGTTCCCACTCTTTTTCCGGTGCAGTTTGGCCTGCTCCACGAGTTCGGTCATCCAAGGTCGGTGCCCGGGGTGGAGGACTATGCCCTCGGGAAGCCCTCGGACGGTTGCCGTGGAACCGGAAATTTCGATGGTGATCCGCCCGGCAGCCATTGGAGCATTGGTGATGTGCAGGTCTCCGTAGGACTCCGGGAGGACCGGATCCAGCCACAGGCCGCCGAGGGACAGGTGCGCGTCGTACCGCATCAGGCTCGTTACCAGCAGAATCGGCGTGGTCGCCGCCCAGGCCTGCGGCGAGCACGCCGTCGGGTAGGGCACAGGCTCCGAGAACTGCTCCCGGCCAAAGCCGCAGAACAGCTCCGGCAGCCTCCCCTCCGAATATTCGGCCGCCTCCAGCAGGGCCGTGGCGATCCGCTGCGCCTCCTCGACGAAGCCGTAGCGCAGCAAACCGGCCGCTATGATCGCGTTGTCGTGGGGCCAGACCGAGCCGTTGTGGTAGCTGACCGGGTTGTAGGCGAGCATGTCGGAGGCCAACGTGCGGATGCCCCAGCCAGTGAACATCTCCGGTGACATGAGTCGTTCGACCACTTGGGGCGCCTTGTCCTCGTCCACAAGACCGAACCAGAGGCAGTGGCCCATATTGGATGTGCATGCGTCCACCGGCCGCTTGTCCTTGTCCAGTGCAATGGCATAGTAGCCCTTGTCCGGCAGCCAGAACTGCTCGTTGAACTGCTTTTTCAGGCGCGCGGCGCGGTCCCGCAGCTCGGCTGCCAAAGCCAGGTCGCCGGCGTCGTATGCCATCCACGCGCGCGCCGTGTAAGCGCTGTGGACGTAGGCCTGTACCTCGCACAGGGCGATCGGCGGCTCGGCCAGGGTGCCGTCGGCGAAGTTGATACCGTCCCAAGAGTCCTTCCAGCCCTGGTTGAGCAGCCCATGCTCGTTGAGGCGCTCGTACTCGACGAACCCGTCGCCGTCTTTGTCGCCGTAGTTGTAAATCCAGTCCAGGGCCCGGTCAGCGTGCGGCAGCAGCGCGGCGATGGTCTCTTGGGCGAAACCCCAGCGGCTAACCTCTCCGAGCAGCATCACGAACAGCGGGGTAGCGTCAATGCTGCCGTAGTAGGCGGACTTGCCGCCCAGCGCCTGCCCCGTGCCGACCCCGAGCCTGACTTCGTGCAGGATCTTGCCCGGTTCCTCCTCGCTCATCGGGTCCACATGCGTGCCCTGGCGGTCGGCCAGGGTCTGGAGTGTGCCCAGGGCCAGGGATGGGTCCACCGGCAGCGCCATGTGCGAGGCCCACAATGAGTCACGGCCGAACAGGGTCATGAACCAAGGCGCGCCGGCGGCCACTACGATCCGGTCCGGATGGTCCGGGTCCTCGATGCGCAGGGCGCCCAGGTCGTCGTAGCTGCGCTGCAGGGTCCGTTGAATGGCGCGGTTGCTCATGTGCAGCACTGGGATCCTGGCCACCCACTCCTGCCGGCGCTTATCGCGCGGGGACATCTCGCCCGAGACCGGATGCTCAAACGGCCCCGCGGGACCGGTTGCGTCCACGGTGGGCACCACGCTCAGTCGGGTATGCCAGTACCCGTGCGACGGGATGACCACCCGGTACATCAGACCCTCCGGCGCCACGTCGGCGCCGCCAGCCTTGACGACGATACCTTTGATAACGTCCTGCCAGCTGGCGCGAATGACCAAGGAACCGTCCCCGGGCTCGCGGGTCTCGTCCCAGCGCCGCTGGATTCGCGCCTCCTTCACTTCGAACAGGTCCGCGAAATCCGATTCAACGGCCAGGGCGATCATGCACTCGGCGGGGTCCGCCGAATAGTTCCGGACGGTGATCTCCTCCAGGATTCCAGCCCCGACTTCGCGCAGCCGCTCCACGATGAGCGGGGTATCCGCATAGCCGTCCGAGCGGGGCACGCGGCCCGCGAACAGCGCCCGGTAGGGCTCCTTCATCGTCGCCGCAAGGGGCTCCAGCGGCTGGCCGTTGACTGTCATGCTCCAGCGGGAGAGGATACGCGTGTCCTGGAAGAAAACCCCGTGCGGGTATTCCGGATACATGTCCCCATTCGCCGAGGATATGCAGAAGGACGTGCCCTCCACCAAGGTGACAGTACCGGACCCGAGTGGCCCGGCGGCGGTGTCAGCATTCCATCCAGCCATTCCCCGCTCCTTCTCAAGGATGCGCTTCTGCAGGCCACGGCAGGGTCCGTCCGGTTAACCGCCCGCCGCGCCTTCGTGCATTTACCGACGCTACGCCGGTCTGTTCCCTGAAGCCAGTGCCCACTGTTGACTCATCTAATAACTCCGCATATCCGGATATGTTGCTTCATTTGACAACCTCCGCCCGGGGTAGTGCTTACAGGGCAGCTTAGGTACGACTGACGAATGGAGCTTTCGATGAGTGAGTGCAGTTGGGACGAAAATGTTGGTTATCGAGCACGCGTGTGCCGGTTGGGCAATTTTTCCGTATCAGGTCCCGCCGGGGCCTCCGACTTCTTGCCCGACCTTGAACGACCTGACAGGGCCCTGGCGAGCGAACCATGTGTTGTCACGAGCAAGCGGGCCTCGAGTTTCTACGCCTAGTCTGCGCGATGCCATTCGTAGCGGCGGTATCCGAGGTCGTCGAAGACGTATCGCATGAGCAGGAACTGGGCCTCGGTGGAGACCGGTGTGCGCTGAAGGGCACGGGAGAAGACCACGCACCCGACTTCGATCGCCCCGTTGTCCGGGTCGTGGCGCATCAGCGAGAGGGTCCCGAGTGCGCGCCTGGCCGGCATTGTGCTGCCACTCTTTTACCATACGAAGGTTTCCGGTTTGGCCACAATGCCGGAAAACGAACAAAAGGTTAGACCAGTAAGATGTGGATATGCGCCATGCGTTCCCGGTCAACCTCGTGCTCCAGAAGGCAAGGTCGCCGGAGCTTACCGCGCGCGGGCATCTGACTGAGCAGTTGCGTGCGTCGCTGCTCTCGGGGCAGGTGCCCCCGCGCGATGCGCTGCCCTCAACCCGGGCTCTCGCGGTTGCGATGGGCGTCTCGCGCGGCACCGTCGTCTCGGTTTACGAGGACCTGGCCGGGGAAGGCTATGTCGTCAGCGTGCCCGGCTCCGGCACGTTTGTCGCGGAAGGCCTCCCCGTCACCGGAGCCCAGCGCTTATCTGTTCAGCCGGCGCAAGCTTCGGGGGATCACGGTGCTTCGCCGCCTGACCGGGCTTCCGATCTGATCAATCTTTCGCCGGGGAGCCCGTCGACCAGCTTTCGTACGAATCGCGATTGGGTCGCGGCTTGGCGCAACGCGGTGAAACGCGATCTGCCCTCTCTTCCGCCGCCGCCTGCGGGGGACGAGGGTCTGCGTTCGCTGATCGCTGATCATCTGCACGCCGCACGGGGGGTGCAGTGCCGCGCCGACGACATCGTGGTGACCGCAGGCACGAGCGACGGACTCGGACTGCTGCTTCACGGGCTGCGTCCGGACGGTCTGGCCGGTGCGCGTATCGCCACCGAGAACCCCGGCTATCCCACGGCGCGGAAGGTGATCACCTATCTTGGAGCAGTCCCGATTCCGATCCCGGTGAGGGACGGCGGCATGGACCCGGACGCACTCGCTCGGGAACAGTGGCCGTTCGCGGCAGTGCTTCTGACACCGAGCCACCAGTACCCTCTCGGCGGCCGGCTGCCAGTCGCGGCACGCCTGGAGATGCTCGCATGGGCGAAAGAGACGGGCGCGATCATTATCGAGGACGACTACGACAGCGAGTTCCGGCACGGCGCTACGTCACTGCCCGCCATCGCCTCCCTCGACGGCGGGCATCAGGCCGTGCTGATCGGCAGCTATTCCAAGACACTCACACCCTGGCTGCGCTGCGGCTACCTCGTCATTCCGGACCCGGATCTGCGCGCACAGGTCCTCAAGGTCCGCGGAACCCTCGGGCAGCCCGTGTCCGGTCTCGTCCAGGCAGCCCTCGCAGAGTTCCTGCGCAATGGCGGCCTGCGCCGTCATCTGATTCGCGTCGGGCGGGAGTACGCGCACCGGCGGTCCCTCGTTATCGCGGCTACCGCAAACCTCGCCCCGCACGTCCGACTGGATGCCATCGAGGGCGGACTTCACGCCACCCTCTCATGGGAAGACTCGAAACCAGCCGAGCACATCGTAGCGCTCCTCGCGGAGCGGGGCATCCAGGTCGCCTCACTTGGAACCTATTACCACACCGATACTCAGCCGCGGCGGTACGGTATCGTGTTCGGCTATGGCGCTCCAACCGACCTGCAGCTACGGCTCGCCCTGCAGGAGATCGCTGCCGCCGTCAACACTGTTTAGCGACGAGCGGGCCACGATCCTGCATGGCAGGCCGGTTCACGTCACCACCTGGGATCCCCCTGAAGACAACATAGGCGCCGTTATCGGCGGTCGCAGGTACTAGTGGGCTACTTCTTGCCCTGAATTTTGGAAGCTGGTGTCTCGTTGGCAAGGAGTAACTGGGATTCGCGGGCGCTGACGAGTCCGGCGCCCGAACCACAAACGCGATCCTCGAATCCGGACGGTTCGCCATCTCCGTCCTCGGAGCCAAACAGGAAGCCATCGCACGCAGGTTCGCCACCCGCGGAGGAGAACACTTCGAAGGAGGATAATTCCACTACGCCGACAGCGGTATGCCCGTCGTCAAGGACGCCCTCTCCCAAGCCGACTGCACGGTCGTGAACCAGTACGAAATCGGAGATCACCAGGTCTTCTTCGGCCAGGTCACGACCTGCCGCGACCGCAACGGATCGGGGCTGGCCTTTAACGCCGGAAAATTCGGCTCCTTCAACGACTTCTGACACACAGAACCTCCCTGGCACTTCTAACACCGTGGCTGGTCAGGCAACATCTTCCGAAGAGAAGAGAAGAGAAGAGAAGAGAAGAGAAGAGAAGAGAAGAGAAGAGAAGAGAAGAGAAGAGAAGATTGCCCACCTTGCCCATCGTGATCCTCCCCAATCCGCACACGCAAACCCTTTTCCCAAGTCGTTATCTTCGTAATGACACTCTCTTGTCCGCCTGGTGTCATTTTCAGGCGAAACGGGTCGGCGATTGCGACGATGGTCAACGCTCCCGAGGTTTGCTTGTCCGAGGGGTGCCCCCGGCCTGACACTTATATGTAGGCGCCAAGAAGGCGGTGGGACGTAATGCACGGCGAGCACGAACAAGGTGGCGCAGCCGCAGCCAGGCCCCAGGAAGCAGGCTCGAAACGTTTCCTAGGGATGGGTAAGAAAGCTTGGGCTGTTTTAGCTGCAGTCGCCGCTGTGGCCATCCCCATCATCTCTTTCGGGAGAGAGCTCGGTGCTGATTGGAGCACTACAGACGCTAGCGTTGACTCGTTGACAGCTACCGCACACCTGAACATGCTTGGTCCGGAGGGGTATGCAGTGCCCGTTGATGCACCTTTCGAAACTCTGCCCACAGAGTTAGTGCCTTCCCCCGACGGGCCCTATAAAGTGTGCAGTGAAGAGCAGCGCAGGTGGCTGGCCAAGCATGGCGATCCGTTCGCTCGTAATGCCTTCATTAACCTTCGCAGCACCGCAGAGGCGGGGCCTCTTATCACCGTGGGCGATTTCACCACTAGGGGGCGAACAGCACCTGCACCGGTACCTCTGATCCCTGTCTACTGCACCGCCCCAATAGGGGGCACGATCGAGGTACCGCGTGGAGCGTTACAGGCCGATGGAAAATCCTTCGCACAGCTAACCTCTGGTCCCGATGCAGTCCCAACCGCTCCAGCGGCGTTCAACCTTGAACCAGGTGAGAAAGCCAGCCTTGTGCTGGAGTTTAAGGCATCCCGGAACTTTGAGGGTTCCCTGCTGGCAACCGTTTTCAGCGGTGACCACGAAAAATCGATGCAAATCGACATCGAGGGGCGCAGCGACGTTATTTTTGTGCCGGATTTCAGCAGGACGAATGGGTTCGAGCTAAGGATTGAAGACGAAAAAGGCGGACCGTTCGTATGCCGACAAGATGGAAGAGATGAAATCTGCACCAAATCACAGCTGTTGCGACACCTGGGAGCCTTCCAGCGTTAGCCACTGAAGAGAATGGAAACGGCAGGGAGCGGTTGCTATTTGCCCGCTGCGTGACGGCCGGCAGCTTCGATGCCGGGCCTGTCCTGGGAGGAGGTTTGCCAGGGCGGTCAAAGTCCCCCATCTAGGGATCCATGGAGGTCTTTGCAGGTTCTACCTCGAGAACAAAGCCTTGTACCCCCGGAAAGGGAGAAGCCCGAACGGTGGCCCGCGGTGCCCATTGCACTGCCCGTCCGGTGCGCTTCTTCACGCGCTGTCCGGGGTTTCCTAAGCGCACCCCAGCTCGGTTCCTGTTCCAGCCGCTTGCGAGAACCAGTCGTAATCCCCTTGGTTTCCGATGCTTGGGGTTTGTTGCCCGGCCGGCAAGGAGTTGCCAGGGCGCGACCGCGGCCGGATTCCTCGAACGCGCGAAGACCTGGTTCGCGGGGCACGGGATCACCGCAATCGAGCGCATCGTTACCGACAGCGCGCGTGCTACCGGTCGAAAGTGTTCGATGAAGCGGTGCTCCCGCCCAGATATCAGCGGGATCACGCCTTACACGCCGCGTCACAACGGGAAAGTGGAGCGGTACAACCGGATCCTCGGCGAAGAGTTCCACTACGAACGCACCTGGCAGTCAGAGCGGGAACGCACCGACGGTCTCGTGCTCTGGAGCGTGCACTACAACTACCACCGCCCCATGGCGCGCAAGACAGCAACCTACCGCGTCAACTGTGCCCGTTGCCGTCAACAACTTCCTGTCCTCATACATCTAGTACAAGCGGATAGTAGGCATGCTCGAGGACTTCGGGATTGCCCGCAGCCGTGACGCCCGCAGTAAAAGTCCGGCAAAATTCGCGCGACATGTGAGTCGCCGGGTTCTCGCCGAGGTATTTGCCGGTATCGGTGTCTTGCTCCGAACCGAATGAGGTCCGTCCGCAGTTTTCTTGCGTTTGGCCACCTACCCCGGGTATTTGCCATGAGCTGATGGCCTTGAGGTGAAGAAGCAGGCGGATGATATGCCTTGTTCCCTGACCCGGGGGATCAGAACGAGCGTGCTGTGATCCATGCGGCTAGCGCCGCGAAGGCGATTTTCATTTTCCGGGAACGGGGTGAGCGGGCGACAGCCTGGATAGTTGCGGCTCCAGCGCCGAGGGCCACGGGTAGTGAGACGACGCCGGCTAGCCTGCTGATCCTGGCGAACCGTTTATCACTTTCTACTGTCTGCAATGCGTCGCTCCCTGGGGTTTCCGGCGTTCCGTCTCGAAGGAAGTCGGCGATGGCCCGGATCCGTGCCCGGCTGAGTCTGTCCAATAAAGCCTTGTGCTGTGCGGTGGCTCCCTCGTCGCGGCGGTCGGTTCCCGGAGGTAGGGGTGGTGTTGGGGCGAAGGCCGCGCCGTGGTCTCCGGGGAACGCCTGGTCGTGCTCATCGAGAGCAGGGATCGATTGATCGAAGCCGTCGTATCCGCCGGTGCCGATATCGGTCATGCCTAGACCGTTGAGGGCTGAGCATAGCCAGCCCACGGGGATGTCTTTGCTCCCGCGGTCGCAGTGTATGACGGGCTTGGTGTCCGAGGATCCGCTTGGCCCGACTTGTCCTCGTTCCACGATTGTTGACCAGGGGAAATTTCGGGGGAGAACGGATGCGGCCAGGTAGATTCTGCGGAAGTGGATGGATGGTACTTGGAGTAGCGCGCGGCCGAGCATGTAGGTGCCGTTGCTGTGTCCGGCGAAGTACATGTTGTCGGACTGGTGGGTGACAAAGTAGTTGCCGTACCAGTGCAGGAAATGCCGCATGTTCTTTTTTCGCGTCCATGGCATGGCGAACTCTAGGGCGCTGAAGAACCCGTAGGACGGGGTGAATATGACGGAGCCTCCGGGACAGGGATTTTGGCTAAGGGCGTCGGCCAGTTTCCTCACCCAGTTCCCGTACCGTGATGACCGGATACCGTGCAGGATGAAATACGCAGGCTCGGTACTGCGCCCCTGTTCGGCATATTCCTCCTCGCCCAACGTCCCACAGATGGCGTGTCGCAGGAGGTTGTACCTACAGTGCGGGTCAGAGGCTGAAGAGAGATCCACCAGATCACCGTGATGGGCGCCGGGGACGTGGATTTGCGCGGTACGGGGAAGGAATTTCGTGTCTTCCACGTCTTCGCTGCTGATCAGTGTGTCCCGGTCGCCGAGAACTTGGACCACTTTCGGAAGCTCAGTGCCGTTGTGCCCGTGATCGCCTGCCCACAGCGAGAACCAGCGGAGCCGCAGGTCGGTAATGAAATCCGAGCCGGACTCTATCTCTTGCATGGTCAGCGAAGGTCCGAGGGACACTGCTGCGAGGAGGGCTCTGAGGTGCAAGGGCAGGTTTTCGCGTCGGAAACCGGCGTTGGGCGTGGCCAGCAGAACAATGCGCTTGACCTTGGACGTCCAGGTTTTGACCTGGCCTTTTCCGTGCGCCGCATCGTGGTCCATGAGGAACGCCTGCCGCAGAAGCAGCCCGCCCAGACTGTGGCCGACGAGGATGATCTCCTTCGGGCCTTCGGTCCCGAACGGTTCCCCCGCCCACGTGCGGATCTGTACCGCCAGTTGCTTGGCTGCAGCGCGCATTCCAGTCCTGCTCCACGGGCCGATCCCGTGGTCGTAGGTGCGGAAAGCCCAGCCTTGAAGTTCGGGATCCGACGCAAGGCGCTGCAACAGGTCGGTATGTCTGCCCACCTGGCTTTTCAGTCCTATGCTCGGTACGTAAACCAAGAGCCCGGCCGCCGAACCGACAGGGGACTGTTGGCCGGACTCACTGAAACTTGCGTTGTTCATCCTGGAACTCCAACTCGTCGCTATCGACCCAAACCGTCTCTGATTCCCTGACCACGAGAAACTTCATCGACGATTGCCCAGCCTTCGGGGCAATCTCAACGTCCACTACTGTCCAGCCGGTGCTATCGCGGCCTTTCGTTCTGGTCGCTATCAGACCGGCAGGAAGCCGCACGACGGCTGGCCGGACTGCCGCTGCCGCGATGCCACGGGCTATGGAATCGGCAGCCACAATCCACGCCCAGATAACGTCGGTGGCCAGGACAAATTCCAGTTTGTTTTCGGGAGACAGTCCTTCCCACGGCTCCGCCCCCAGCGCGTCCATGATGAAGAAGGTACCTATGAGGCCTACGGCGATTACCCCGGTGCCCCTCGTCGTTACCAGTGTTCCGGATTTGATCGTTTCGGCGGACTTGTCACCAAACAGCGACTTCTTGAGACTTTCCAGCATTCCCATGTCAGGTCTCCGCTTCATCCGGGAATGGCCGAAGCCTAGCACCGCAATGGTGTGAAGAAAATGACCAGTTCTAGGGGGCTGAGACCGCCTGCATCACTTGCCTTTCCCACTGTAATTCAGCAGTTGCGCAAAGACTGACTTCTGCCTGCGGGGCATGGTTGGAGAGCAGTTTGGTGATTGAGTCCCCGAAACCGGGAGCAGGCTCCTTGCTGCATTTTTTAGATTTGAAGTTTATTGAATCTAGCCTTCACTCTTGCTGATTTCCATTACCTTGTTCGTGACGAAGGCTTTTCGGCTCCGTGGTTACATTCGTTAGACGTGCCGTCTGATTTCCTCCTCCTCGCACGCGATCGTGGGTCTCGTGCATGAGAATCCCTTTTCTGCCCGCATCAACCATCCGGTTGCGAACACGCCGACGATGCTTCGTATTGAGATATAGAAACACTCCCGTCAGAATTGCGCCGCCGAACAAGAGCACGGACAAAGTTCTTCGTATGCCCTGACCTTGTGCTCCCTCTGGCCCAATGAGCGAGTTCAATGTTGGCTCCAACTGGAACGAGAGGAGCAGGAGGACAGGAATCCACAGCCAAGGCCACAGCAACGGTGGAAGCATGTGGCGAGCAGCCAGCCGCAGACTGACATCCTCCGCGACACGGAGGAGGACTTGTCCCTTGGACGTATCTTTTCCGATATAGGCAATAGCTTCTCCTAGTGCCTTGGACATACGCTCAAGCCTGGGCGTGGCGGTGAGCTCTCGTGCGGCAACAGGAATGCCGAAGATTGCCGAGATAACCGCTGCGAGGGCCGCCCAGTCCATATGGGGAGTGAACCTGAAAATGCTGTCCGTGTCCAGTGTCCAGATGAGATGTCTCACCCACATGCTGAACCGTGCACAACGGGTGCATCTGCTGCAGCCCACAGCAGATCTGATGCTATTCGCGGCGATATTCCGTTGTAGCCCCGGATTCCGAACGCCTTGGACAATCAACACAAGCGCTTGCAAGGCAGGCGGACATAGTCCTGGCGTCATACAGGGCAGCGAGGCCGAAACCCGCCACTTGTCGTATGCGCCGTTATCGGTAGTTGTTACTCGGCGGCCATTCATGGCCTTTCAGGTCGCCGAGCCGTACATCAAGCCAGGGAAACTTCTCCATGGCTTAGGGCTCACTAATAAGGGAACGAAACGGGCGTCCCGGAAGTGGAAGAAGCATAGGATGACCGACCCGGAGGAGCACCATGGCAGAGATGATCTGGAACGAAGGCGAGCATGTCGAGGCCCTGGACCTTGCAGGGACGAGGATCAGCGGCATTGTAGAGCAGATCGCGCCGGAAATCGGGGCAGCTTGGATCCGCGAGGACGGGTTGGGCGAGCGACGACTGGTATTTACGGATGACGTGGTCGCATCGGATTAATGGGGCGCTGCCGCAGGCGCTTAGGCGACGAACCATCCCTTCTCCTATCACTGGTCATATGCGCCGTATCGGCGTTTGAAATTCCGCACCTGCCGTTGGGTCATCGGATGTGTAGCTGTGACCAGAAGCGCCGTCCGGCCTGGTCGGCGGCCTCATCGGGTTAGCCCAGCCCGGCAGGTTCCTGGTGTCCGTCGTCGTCGGTGATTCGGCCGGTGACCGGTTTGCGGGACAGGTGGACGTCGCCGGCTTCCGGCCCACGGGCTGTTGCGGCGGCGACGGCATCGCGGTCATCGGCTTTCGTGTAGGCGTGGCGCAGATGGACAGGGTCGATGGGCTTGCCCAGGCGTTTTTCCTGCCGCCGCTTGGCCGCCAGGTTCAGTGCTTCCACGGCGATGGCGAACGCCATCGGGCCGTAGATGAGAGCCTTGTCATTCTTGACCTCGAACCCGTCGGCGATCAGGAACTCCCCGATCAGTACCAGGAAGGCCAGGGCGAGCATCTTGACGGTGGGGTGGCGGTTGACGAAGGCGAAGATGTACTTCGCGGAGAAGAGCATGATGGTGAAGGAGGACAGCACCGACGGAGCAGATGAAGCCCCGTCGAGCCGGAAAGTGAACGGAGGATACTCGACCGGGACGCATACGGCCGAAGAACGCCGGCTGGGGCGTGCGGCACCTCGACGACGGCGGTAGCGGGCGTCTCGAGGGTGCGGATGCCGTAGCGCGGGGATCCGTCAAGGTTTTCGTACATGGATGGGCTGCTCATCTTCCTCATGTGCGCGGAGGAAGACGCGCGACCGTTGAGCTTCCCTAAGGCCCTCACCGGAAATTGTTGCGGCTGACGGGGCCCTCATCTGGGGGTGGCCGGACAGGCCCGGCTGCACTACCTTGGTCGCATCTGGTGATCGGAGTGGGCATGTCCTTTGAGAATTCGTTCGGAGACCCGGTCGACCCGAAGTACGTGCAGTTCAAGGTTTACATCGAGAACTTTGTCCTGGGCAAGCCCGAGGTCGAGGAGGTCCGCTGGAACCACTGGAAGGGTGACTGGTTCCGCTATCCGCGGCCCCGGTTCACCTACATCGACTTCGGTGCCCGCCCCGGTCCCGAGTCGCCTCTGGAGCGCAAGCTCGTCGGCGGGCAGAACTTCCAGTGGGTGTACGAGAGCAAAACCCTTGCCTTCGGGATGCCCCAGCTGTTCCGCGATGTGGCGGCGCGGTACGCACGCCTGGACCGGGAAGGCCATCCGTACGCGGTGTGGAACATTTACGACGGCTCATGGCGGGAGATCCGGGAGGACCGGCACGACACACCTCCCGACGACGAGCCGTGGCACTGACCGGAAGGCATGAAGAAGGGGGCCGGACAATGCCCGGCCCCTCAACCTGCTGCTGTCCTACTTGACCTTTGCAGTCGAGGAGGACGTCTTGGATGCGGTGTTCCAGCCGGTCTGGTAGCCGGTGACGCGGACCTTCATCGTGTCGTGCCGGTCGGCCGATGTCAGCTTGTAGGTGCGGTAGACGGCGCCCTTGATGGGTTTTCCTGAGCGGTACCACTGGTACTTGTACTTGGTCCCGGCCGTCCAGGTCCGCGGGTTCGCCGTGAGCCGGTAGCCGACCTTCTTCGTCCCGGAGATCGTCGGGGTCGAGGTCTTCAAGGTGCCCTTGGCAATCACCGTTGTTGCACGAGAGTGCCGGTAGGACGTGTTGTAGCCCGTCAGCGAGACTGCATAGCGGAGCGTGATTGTCTTACCGGCATCGGCACCCGTGAGGCGGTATGTCCTGCCCGTTGCGCCCTTGATCGCCGTTCCCGTCCGGTACCACTGGTATCGGACGACAGCGGACTCGTTGGGGTTCACCATGGACGGGGTTGTCCAGAACCAGTTTCCGTATGAGGCGGTGAGCGTGTACCCGGCCTTCTTGGTCCCGGTCGGGGCAAAGATGACACCGTCCGTTCCAAGGGTCCCCTTGGTGACCGTGACCGCGTACGGTGCCGATGTTTTGGTAAGGGTAATGAAACCCGATTTTGTGCCGGTTACCCGCACCGAGTAGGTATGGAAGCCAAGATCGTTTGAAGTCGGGGAGTACGCTTTGGCGGTCGCTCCGCTGACGGCTCGCCCGTCCCGGTACCACTGGTATTTCAGCGAAACGGGCGCGGGCCCCCAGCCGGGAGTCGCAACGGTGAACCCGTACCCGACCTTCGGGGTTCCGGTGATAACCGGGGTGCCCGGGTTGAAGGAACCGGGGGAGACCTCGACAGCAACCGGGAATGAGGTAGCTGACCCAGGGGCCAAGCCGCTCAGGTAGCCGTTGACGGTCACCGAGTACTCGTGTGTACCCAAGTCGTTCGCACCCAAGGTGTAATGCGTCTGGGTTGCTCCGGGGATGGGCATGCCGTCGCGGTTCCACTGGTAATTGTGATCGAAAAATTGAGGCTTCCAGTTGGGCATTTCCGTGGTCAGCTTCTCGCCGGCGGCCATGGACGGGGCCCCGGACACGACGGGGGCTTCCAGCGTCTTGAAAGTGCCCGGTACGACCGTGCCTGTGACCGCGGACGTGCTGGTGGCCGTGGTGACTCCGGAGGCCGTGGCCGTGACTTTGACCGTCAGTGTTTTACCGAGGTCAGCGTCCCCGAGATAGTGCGACTGCCGTACTGCGCCCGCGATCGGTGATCCGGACCGGTACCACTGGTACGCAAAGGACGCTGCCGAAAGGCCCCAGTTCCCAGGCTGGGCGGTCAATGAGGTGCCGCCAACTGCCTCCCCGGCGATAACGGGTGTAGCGGGGGTGAAGGAGCCGCGGGCGACGACGACGGTCGGCGAAGCCGTTTTTGTGGTCGTCTTGTATCCGGCTCTGGCGCCCGTCACCCCAACGGTGATCGCGTGGCCGAGGTCTGCCGCTGTGAGCTTATAGGTCGAGCCGGTGATCCCCGAAACTTTGCTGCCGCTGCGGAACCATTCGTAGGAGTACTGGTAGACCGCAGGCACCCAAGTCCCGGGGTCAGCCGACAAGGTGTTGCCGGTGAGGGCCTTGCCGATGATAACGGGAACGGCGGGCGCCATTTCGAAGAGATGAACCTGCGCCGGTGCCGAAGTGCGCGTCGTTCTCTTATACCCGGCCTTGCTGGCAGTCACCTGCACGGTTAGCGCCGAACTCCCGTCGCCTTCCTGGACACGATAGGTATTGCCCGAGCCAACCCATTGGTTTCCCCGGTACCACAAGTAGCTAAGGGCCGCGTCAGGAGCCCATGCGCCCGGGTCTGCAGTCAGCAGTGCACCCAGGCCCGGTGTCCCGGATATGACCGGCACCGGAGCCTCAGTGAATTCTTCCAGCACGGGGGCCGCAGGTGCCACCAGCACCGTGTCCGACAAGCCGGTGACGCCAGGGGATGGGACCTGTACAGGCGTCGCCGCGTCCATGGAAGCAGCGTCCAGATGCCACTCCGCGGGGAAAGGCCCAGCTTCACGGGTTGTGATTGGGTCAGTGAACTTGACCCGGTAGGAGCCGCCGCTGGCAACACCGGCACTGTACTGGCCGAGCGAGTTGGTGACAACGCTGGTCGGCGTCTGGCTGATCTCGCTGCCGTCAGGTTGCGCGTAGATGTCGAGCCGGATGCCGTTGATGGGCGTTCCGGCGGCATCGACGACGCGGCCTTCAAGGAAGGCGTCGGCGGCCCGGGCCGGCAGTGCACCGGCGATCGAGGCGACCACCAGGACAGCGGCGATCAGCATGGCATGGAAGGCGGCGTGCACGTGCCTCCACTGACTAATTTTCAATTATTTCCCCCAACAGAATGAAAGGCTTCGCGGGGTGGACGGCCAACCCGTTTTCGCCCCGCGATCAGTGTAATGGTTTAAGCGCCTGCATCGTTGTCTGCCGCACAAATCGTTCATCCCAAGGCAAGGCTGGGAGCGGCGGCAGGGCCCGGTGAGGCCATCGGCAAATGTAATCCCTTATGCCCATCGAGCACGTGGGACATATGCGCTGTTATCGGCAGGCGTTGCCTACAGCTTTACCGCACCGCCTGCCGCTCACTTGCTCTCTCGAATGGAATTGTTGCGTTGTCCATCTCGACTTTTGCGGGTCTGCTTCCTGTGTCCGGTGCGAGCTCGGTTGCCGGTCCCAGTATTCGGTTCCCATCTCGGAGGAGCCAGTAGCGTTTGAAGGTGCGCAGGACCGTCAAGACCTGGATGGAGTGTATTGCTGCTTCGGACCCAAGGCGATTCTCGAGGAAATCCGACAGGTCGATCTCGTTAGTGAATGCACCGTGGAAGAGTGCATCGGAGCTCCCGGCTGTCCTTGTGACTTGTCTGGCGCGTTTTGAGGTTCTTAGTGTTTCGACGACGTCGGCTGTCTTGTCGGGTTGTACCGTCAGCCGCATGACGACTTCCAGCGGGTAGCCAAGAAGCGGTGGTTCAATTTCGACACGGGGTTTTATGCGTCCGCTGCCCAGCAGTGATGCCATAATTCGGTAAGCCGTTGAAGGGCTGAGGCCGGTTGTTCGTGCGATTTGCGCCGATGAAGCGCGGCCATCCCACCGCATCGCTTTGATTACAAGCCGTTCATCGTTGCCAATTTGTCGAGCCTCGTTGGGGAGGGCGGCGGGAGATAGCGAGCGAAGTGAGTGTTCCTGCTCCTCGCTAAGAATTTCCAGCTTCCATTGGGCCCCGGATGCGAACTGGCGAACCGCCAGATCCGAAGTCGTATGGGAGACGCCCGGAACGGCGTGCAGCCGGTTGGCAAGAAGGTCCTCAATACTTTCCATGTCCGTGGGGTGCACGATCGCGTAGACGTCGTAAGGCCCCGTAACTATGGCGACGAATTGCACCTCGGGAAACTGGGCGAGGGCACGTGCTACGTCCCGGGCCTGCCCAGGAACTGCATTGATCCAAACATGCCGGGGGAAGGGCTGGTTGTCCACAGACCAGTCGACTTCCGCAACTATGCGCAGCAGCTGATTCTGCCGTAAGAAGTTCATCCTCCTGCTGAGTGTGCTGGCGGATATGTCCAGAATCTGGGCCAGTTCACGCATCTCCGCTCTTGGAGCCAGCTGCAGGGCGGCAACGATCTGGAGATCAGGTCCATCCAGACTCTTAATTCGATTGCGCATATTGCAAGTCTAGTATGAGTGATGTGTGACATGTAGAGTCCAATTTTGAATAGAATCGGTCAGGCAGCGATGCTTGGCGGGCAGGATCTACTAATCAAAGGAGCTGGAATGAGCAGTGTGAACGCATGAAACGCTATGGACAAAGCCTTGAAGATAGCCGCGGGCACGGTTGCAGTCCGCCTCGGGACATGGCACCTATAAGGACGTCTCTAGACCTACGTCCGCGACCCCAGCGGCATCATCGTGATGCTCGCTGGGGACCTCAAGAAAAACTGAGGTCCGGATGGGCGCAGTTCAGGATACGATGCTAAGCCTCAGGGCTTCCGCTTTTGCGGGGCGGCGAGTCCTGGCCCAGACCCACTACACCTTCTCTTGTTCGCGGCGGGGGAGTGGCAATCGAGTGTCGCGGTGGGGGCCGGTTTGCGGGACAGTCAGGCCGAGGTGGGCAGGGTTGGGCCTGAGCAGGGAAGGAATTCGACCTAGAACTGGGATAACCATGCTCCTCCGTAACGGAGACTTGTATGGCAGGTGGTTGGCAGCTTGCGACCTACGGACGACCTGCGTCCAGGGTTTCCCCTGTTTGGACATCTGAAGGTATTACAGAGCCAAGCCGTCAGGGACGGAGCTGATCGGCAGGGATGATCTCCTCATTGTTCTCCGGCCAGAGCCCGCATTGCCCAATGGAGACTGCCTGTGTCGTGTGAACTACGGCCAAAAGGGGGTTGATGCTGGTGAGGTCAACTCCACCCCGGGTCGGGTACCGGGTACTACAGTGGATGCATGGCTGCCAGCCGTAATCCGCTCGACGACCTGCGCGAAACCATCGGCCATCTGGCCGATCAGCTCAAGCTGCACGGTTCTGAGCGCGTCGACGACCTGGTCGGCGATCTCATCGGTGCGAGGCCCGGGCCGGCCCGGCCGCTGTCCGAGGTGCAGGCCGAGCTCGACGCGCTGGTCGGACTGGAGACCGTGAAGGAACAGGTGCGGGCCCTCGTCGCACTGCTCCAGGTCCAGGCCCGCCGTAAGGCGCACGGCCTGCCGGAGGTGGCCACATCACAGCATCTGGTGTTCCTCGGAAACCCGGGCACGGGCAAGACCACCGTGGCGCGGCTCCTGGCCGAGATGTACCGAGCGGTCGGTCTGCTGCAGAAAGGCCACCTGGTCGAGGTCGACCGTTCGGGGCTGGTGGGGCAGTACGTCGGCGCGACCGCCATCAAAACGGACCGGGTGATCCGGCGTGCGCTGGACGGCGTCTTGTTCATCGATGAGGCCTACGCGCTGGCCCCGGACGACGGCCGGGCGGACTTCGGCCCCGAGGCGATCGAGGTCCTGCTCAAGCGGATGGAGGACCACCGCCACCGCCTGGTCGTGATCGTGGCCGGGTACCCGCAGCTGATGGAGGCCTTCCTGCTCTCGAACCCCGGACTGCGCTCCCGCTTCGCCCGCGAGATCACGTTCCCCGACTACTCCATCGACGAACTCCAGACGATCTTCCACCAGATGCTGGCCCAACACGAGTACACGCTGGAGCCGGGTGCGGACCAGATGCTGCGCCGCATTTTCACCGGGCTCCACGCGGGCGAGGACTCCGGCAACGCACGGTTCGCCCGCACGCTGTTCGAGCAGGCGCTCAACCGCCAGGCGCTGCGGCTGTCGCTGGACGAGGAACAAAGTCTCGACGCGCTCGATCGTGAGGCCGTCATGACGCTCACCGAGGACGACATCGTCGAGGCCGCGCTGGCCTTGGGCGAGGAACCGGAGCCGGAACCAACGCCGGAACCGGAGCAGTCACGCTGGCGTCGCTGGCTGGCCTGACGGGATCTGCGGCGGCTCAGGCGAATGCTGCGTTCGCTGCGGTTGGTCTGCAAGGTCCGGCGGAAGAAACGCTGCAACTCTTACCAAGGGCGAGCACGGCATCGTTGCCCCGAACCTGCTGAACCGGCAGTTTGATGCCGGCGCCCCGACGAAAGGTGGGTGACTGACGTGACCGAATTCAGCGTCGCCGACAGGCCCTAAGTCAGACAGATGGATGCGGCGCTGAAGCGGGTTTGGGCTGCTGCGGCGGCCCTGGAGATGCGCCGGGGCGACATGGACCGGGCTCAGGCGGCCTTGGACGACACCTTCGGCGAGGCCCTGTATACCGGAACGAACCCGGATGCGATCGCCGATGCGGTGAACCTGGCTCCCGCAGGGCGCAGCCGCCCCGCCCGGCATCTGCCCCGGCAAACCCTGACCGGGCGGTCCGCGCACCAGCCCCAGGAACGTCCTTTACCCGGCCAAGGTAGGCACGCTCCAGCGACACGCACAGGACGCCGATAACCGTGAGTATGTCCAAGGTGCCGTGAAATCACTGCTGAGGCCAAAACCGCTGGGGGAGGTCAGGCAATGGAAGTTCGCGACGTGTCAGAGTGAACTCTAAGACTGGAGTCGCAGGACGTCAGAAATAGGAGAATGGGACTCTATCCTGACGGGATTTCACCCACTCACCTGACGTCAGGTTGGGCTGTACGTAAAACTGACGCACAAGCGTCTCGGAGAAAGACACCTGTCCTGATACGGAACCACATCTTGTGCCGGGGGTGCAGCGCTGCGGCGCCGCGATGTGTCCCCTGGACGCGACGACGCCCGGCCTCCCGCCGATGCGGGAGGCCGGGCGTCGTGTCACCCGAAGAGGACGTCGTGGGTGCCGGCGTCCAGGTCCAGGTGACGCGTCCTGTCGGCGCCGTGCAGGTGCAGCGCAGTCGGTCCATCAGTGGTCACCCGGAGCCGCACCTGCGACCCGGCTGCGAACCCCGCGGCCGACAGGTCGACGTTCGCGGCGGCGACGTTCACGAGCGCGAGGTCGAGTTCGCTGCTCGCGGGGATGCTGCCCGCCGACTGGCGCTCCAGGGCGCGGATCTCGGTCGGGAACCCGTCGTACACCGCGCTGTCGGTAGTCAGCACCGGCTCGGTCACGATCGCGTCGAGGGCTCCGGAGCGAGCCTCGACACGACTCCAGCGCGCGGCGGCATCTCGTGCCACGAGCCCCTCGACCCAGTACGCGCTGTCGATCACGAGCCCGAGGTCGGGTCGGTTCTCGCGCGGGTCCCACTGGAACGCAAACGCACCAGGCGACGTCTCAAGCTCCGCGCCCGCGACGTGCTCGGCGTACTCGCGCCACCCCAGCCATCCGAAGTCGCCGTGCGTCGCGCCGCCGTAATAGTGCACACGGTGTCCCACACCGGCTGCCTCGAGGGCCGCCCCCCAAGTGCGTGTGTTGCCTTCGGCGATGTCGGCGGTTCCAGCATCCAGGAACACGCTCATCGCTGCGAGGTTCTCGACACGGGCGATGTCGCCGGAGCTGTCGCGGATGCCCGCGGCCTGCATGTATCCGGCGCCCGAGACGATGCCGACGCCCGCGAAGACGTCGGGATAATTCGTCGCGAAGCGCGTCGCGCCGGTGCCGCCCATCGAGTGCCCGGCGATCGTGGTTCGGGTGCCATCGAGGGAGTACACCGTGGCGACACGGTTCCACGTCTCCCAGACGTCCAATTCCGCCTCGTTGACGTACCAGGTGCCGTCGCCGCGGCCGAGCGGTGAGACGCAGATCGACCCGCGGTCCTCGCAGACCGGACCGAACAGGTGGTCCTCCTGCGCACCCCGGAATCCGTTGTGGTTGCTGCCTCCGCCGTGCAGCAGGATCGTCAGAGGTGCGGGCCGAGCCGGATCGTAGGTCGTGGGCACGTAGACCAGGTACGGCTGCACCTGACCGTACACCCGGGGCGCGGTCGTGGGCGGCTGCCCGAAGGGCTGACGCGTGTCCGGATGCAGGCCCGGACCGAGGTCGACGGAGGAGACGTACCAGCGGGTGGAGAAGCCCGTGGGTGACGGCTGCGGATCGACCGTGCCGCGGGCGAGCTCGCGCCAGTCGAGTTCGAGCGCGAAGGGCGACATATCCCCCTCGGCCAGCGCGGCACTCTGTGCACCGTTGTCCCACCCGGTGGCCTGTTGGCGGTTTGCGGTTCTCGTGCCTTCCTGCTTCGCGCTGCGGAACGTGGCGTTGTACACGCGCATGTCATCCCGTTGTGGCGCAGCGGCGAATCCAGCCCCGCTGGAATCGGCGACACCCGCAGCCAGGCGCACTGTGAAGGCGCCGTTCAAGCGCAGTGCCGCGCGCGGCACCTCGGCGACGAATGACTTCGCCTGCTCGTCGACGTTGACCCGCCCGCCGCGTCCGGCCAGGTCGCGCCGGTTGCCCTCGGCGTCCTCGAGCCATACGCCGTCGGCGGAGACGATCAGGAACGCGTCGCTGCCGGGCGACGTGACACCGGCGTTGCCCGGCCACGTCGAGGTGCCGGTCCGCTCGTTGGCGTCGGTATCGAGCGCCCACACCGCGATCGGGAGCCCGGGATCGGCGAGTGTGGTCCAGTCGACGCGCCAGTATGAGCGATCGCCGCGCACCCCCACTCCGGCTCGGAACACGTCCGCGCCGTTCGCGTGCGCGGCCTCGTCCGCGTACGTGAGCGAGCCGTCGCCCACGTCATCGAAGAGCCAGTCCGTCCACAGGAGCGCGCCGTCGTCGTACCGGCTCGTCCCCGAGGTGCGTGAGAAGTCCTCCGAGAAGGGCCATGCCGCGGGGGCGGCGAGGGAAGGCTCCTCGGAGTATGCGGCGGGCGGCGCGGCCGCCGGGATCTCCGGCGGTGCGACGCCGACGTCGCTCGGGCTCGCCGGGACCGCCGCGATCAGCGTGGCGAGGAGGCCGGACCCTGCCGCCAGCGCGGCCGCACGGACCAGAGCCCGCCGGGATGCCCTATTCGTGCGCGTGATCATCGGTTGAACCGATCCGGGTGGAAGCCGAGGAAGCGCGCTTCGCCGAGGTCGAGCGCGGTCGCGGCGCGGTTCATCTGCACCGCGTTCGCGCTGCCCCAGCGTCCCGTGTCGAGGCGGTCCAGCAGCAGCTGCGTTGCCGCGACCGTCTCGGCTGCGGTGAAACTGCAGTGACCGGCCGAGGCGACGTACGTCTGCCGCAGCAGCGAGGCGTTGCCCGCCTGCGTGACGCGCTCCTCGTACTCCTGCTGCTGCGCGACGGTCGAGATCTGGTCGCCGACGTTGTTGAGGGTCACCGTGGGTACGCTGATCTGGCCGGTGAACTGGTACGACGCGGCGAACCGTTCGACCGCGTCGGGGTCGGCGGCGACGCGGTCGCCGACGTTGACCGTCGCGAGGTCGTCGTCGAGCGAAAGCCCCGCGGCGTCGTAGAGTGCGGCGACGGCCCGACGCGACTCGGGCGATGCCTTTCGCAGCTGTTCGACATAGTCGATGCCGGTGTTCCACGACGGCATCCCGCCGAACACGAAGGTGCTCGAGTAGCGGCTGCTCATCGCTTGGCCGATGTAGGGAAGCGGGTCGCCGGCCAGGGCTCCGTACCAGGCCGCTTGGTAAGCGTCGGGGTCGTGCGGGTCGGGGTCGGCGATCGCCTGCGACCACGCGGGCAGCTGTCCGATTGCCGCGGCGAGGGCGATGCGGGCACGACCTTCGGGGGTCTGCTGCGCTTCGGCGAGGCGCGTGAGCCACGCGGTGCGTGCACTCTCGATATCGGCCGGCACGTCCTCGACCGGCAGGACGCCCGCGGGGTCGAGAAGCCGTGATAGGACGAACACGGTGTCGAGCTTCTGGTTCCACTGCGACACGGTTCCCGAGAGGCCACCGCATGCGGCGAGCACCCCATCGATGCGGTCGGGGTGCAGCTCGCCGGTCGCGGCGGCGATCATGCCACCCATGGAGTTGCCCATCGCGATCGCGCGGTCCGGCTCTCCTGCGGCGGCGGTGAACGCGTCGAGCGCTTCGATCTGGTTGTCGACCGCGGCACCCAGGTGCCAGCCGGTGACATTCCTTGTGGTGCCGCCGAAGGCGTAGCCGCGGTCGATCAGCTCCTGTTGTGCGGCCGACGGCGAGCCGCCCGCGAAGTCAAGGCTGACGAAGACTGTGCCGTTCCAGTCGGCGGGCACGACGAATCGGTAGGCCGTCGAATCCGACAATCGGCCCGAGACGATCGTGTCGGCGTCCTCCGCCGCGACCGCGGGTGCGGCGGCTGCCGTGAGCGCCACCGCTGCGGCGGCGGCGATCATGGCATGGGTCGTCCTGTTTGCATTGGGCATCTGCAGTGCTCCCTCGTCCAACGTCGTTGTTGTTCCGGCCCGTCGGCCGGCCTCTGGTGAGTCTGCCCATGTCGACAAATAATGTCAAGCAGTTTGATAATCTACTTCGACTCGGTCGGAGTTTGCGCGCAAGCTCCGACTCTCCAGGGAAGCCACCGTAATCCCGGCGCCGGGTCCCTGTTGCCTCAAGCGTGGCGATCGCGGCTCGGACAAAGCGGCCTGCCCCTCCTGAACAGGGAGATGCGGCAGGATCACGCGTCGATGACGTATCCGCTCAGCAAGGCCGGATGGGGATGAGGCCGGACGGCGACACGCTCAACTGGTGGTGAGAATATCAAGCAGTATGATATTCTCCTCGAACACTGCTCACGTGACACACCTCACTCATTCGGGAGATCACCATGAAGCTCAGCCGTTTCGGCACCGTGGCCCTGTCCGGCCTCGCCGCACTGTCCCTCGCCTCTTGCTCCGCCGGCGGCGATGCCGGGTCTTCCGGCGAAGCGGCAGCCGGGGTCTCCACCGGCACTGTCAATACGGAGGCGCCGGTCTACGACCAGCTGCCGGAAGCCATCAAATCCGCCGGGGTCATCAACATCGCCGGCGACACGCACCCGCCGTACCGCACCCTGCAGGAAAGCGGGGAGATCACCGGGATCGACCCGGACATCCAGGCCGCCCTCTCGGAGCAGCTGGGCGTGCCCTTCTCCATCAAGACCTCCTCCGGTCTGGACGCGATGCTGACCGGCATGCTTTCCGGCCGGTACGACGCGTTCAACGGCCCGGTCCGGACCACTGCCGAGCGTGAGGAGGACTTCGACGCCGTGGTCTGGATGACCACCCGGACCTCCTATCTCTACCTTGCCGAGCGCCAGGACGAGCTCGGCTCTCCGGAGGCGGTCTGCGGTGCCCGCGTTGCTGGCGTCACGGGCTCGGTCACCGAGAGCCAGCTGGAGCACTATGCCGAGTGGTGCTCGAAGCAGGGCCTCGGGGCCCCAGAGTTCATTGGCTTGGAGGATACCAACTCCACCATCCTGGCCGTTCAGTCGGACCGCGCGGACTACGCTGGCACCACTCAAACCGCGGCGCTGGACATGCAGGCACAAGACCCTGGAACCTTCGAGTTCATCGTGCAGTCGGATGAGCAGGGCGCGGGCATGGACCAGCTTGCCATGTTCATGCCCAAGGACAACGAGTTGGCGGCCCCCATGCTCGCAGCCTTCGAGGGCATCTTTGAGAACGGCGAGTACGAGCGCATCATGTCTGAATGGAAGCTCGATGACGTCACGGTGGAGAAGCCGGTCCTTAACCCGATGACGACCGCAGACTCCGGCTCATGACCGTTACGGAGAACCGTATGTCAATTTCCGCACCCGCCGTGCGCATCGATGCCGTCGATGTGGCCGAGGCCCGCCCCCGGATCAGGCCGCTGCGCATCCTGGGCACTGCGCTGCTGGCCCTGGTGGCGTTCGGCATCATCTCGTTCCTCGTCACCAACGAACGGTTCGAATGGCCCATCGTGGCCGAGTACCTGTTCAACCCCAGCGTACTGCTCGGTCTGCTGACCAGCATCCTGCTGATGGTCGTCGCCATGGTGCTCGGTACGGCCCTGGGCGTGGTCCTGGCTGCCGGCCAGCTCAGCGACTACTGGCCCGCGCGCATGGCCTGCATAGCCTTCGTCGGGTTCTTCCGCGGGGTCCCGCCCCTCGTCCAGCTGATCTTCTGGTTCAACCTCGCCTACCTGCTCCCGCGGATTTCGGTGGGGGTGCCGTTCGGCCCCGAGCTGTTCAGCTGGTCCACAAACGACCTGATCACCCCGCTCACCGCGGCCATCATCGGTCTCTCCCTCCATGAGGCTGCCTACATGGCGGAGATCATCCGCGCGGGCATCCTCTCCGTGGACCAGGGCCAGCATGATGCCTCCGCGGCCATGGGCTTCAGCCGCTGGCACGCCTTCACCCGGGTCGTGCTGCCGCAGGCCATGCGCGTCATCATCCCGCCGACCGGCTCCCAGGTCATCGCCACCCTCAAGGGCACCTCCCTGGTCAGCGTCATCGCGATGGGCGACCTCCTCCACGCCGTCCAGGTCATTTACAACCGCACCTATGACGTGGTCCCCATGCTCATCGTGGCGGTCATCTGGTATCTCGTAGCCGTCTCCGTCCTCACCGTCTTCCAGCGCAAGGTCGAGGACTACTACAGCCGTGGCGCCACCCGCACGGCGCCCAAGGCCACGGGCGGCGCGGCGGCGTCGGGCGGTGGTACCCCGGGGCCCGACACCGGTCAGGGCGGTACCCCGATCGACAACCGGAACCAGGAGAACCAGGCATGAACGGATCCCATCCCGGCGCCGCACGCGGCGCGACAGGGACAATGGCCACCACCGCCCCGGTCCTCGAGATCGTGGGGCTGCGCAAGCGCTTCGGCGATCACCTTGCCCTGGACGGGATCGACCTGACCGTTAACGAGGGCGAGGTCGTGGCCATCCTGGGCCCCTCCGGCTCCGGCAAGTCCACCCTGGTGCGGTGCATCGACCAGCTCGAGAAGATCGACGGCGGGGCCATGTACCTGGACGGTGAGCTCCTGGGCTTCGAGAGCGCCCAGCGCCTGCGACCGCTGACCGACTCCGGGGTTCGCGCCCAGCGTCGGCGGATGAGCATGGTGTTCCAGCAGTTCAACCTGTTCCCGCACTGGACGGTGCTGCGGAACGTCACCGAGGCGCCGATCGCGGTCCACGGCATCGCCCGGGCACACGCCAAGGCCGCGGCCCTGGACCTGCTGGCCAAGGTGGGCCTGTCGGACAAGGCCGACGCCTATCCGCGGCAGCTTTCGGGCGGCCAGCAGCAGCGCGTGGCGATCGCCCGCGCCGTGGCCGTAGAACCGCGCGTCCTGTTGTTCGACGAGCCCACCAGTGCGCTGGACCCGGAACTGATCGACGAGGTACTGCAGACAATGAAGGCACTGGCCGCCAGCGGCCGGACCATGGTGGTCGTCACCCACGAAATGGAGTTCGCCCGCGAGGTCGCGGACCGCTGCGTCTTCATGGCCGACGGCCGTGTCGTCGAGGACCGCCCGGCCGAGGCATTCTTCCGCGAGCCGAGGACCGACCGGCTGCGCGCCTTCCTGGCCCGTTCCCAGCGCCAGAACGAGGAGCGCCAGGCCGAGGGGCAGCGCCCGGAGGAGGACCAGCGGCGGTGACCACGGCGATGACCACTCTGATGGCCACCGGGGACCTGGTCCTGGAGCGGGAGGACGCCACGTCCCTGTTCGCCGCCGCGGCCCCGGCCCTGGCCGGCGCCGACCTGGTCATCGGCCACCTCGAGGTCCCACACACCGATTCCACCGTCTCCATGTCCACGGACGTGCCCGCCCTTCCGGCCCCGCCCTCGGCCCTGGACGCGGTGGCCGCCGCAGGATTCCACGTACTCACCCTGGCCGGCAACCACGTCTACGACTTCGGCAGTGAGGGCATCGAGGACACCCGCCGGCACTGCCGGGACCGCGGCCTGCGCACCACCGGTGCCGGACGCGACATCGCCGAGGCCTGGGAACCGGCCCTCGTGGAGCACGGCGGCCGACGGATCGCGGTGCTCAGCGTCAACTGCGTCGGCCCCCGGGAGTCCTGGGCCGGCAGCGCCAAGGCCGGCTGCGCCTGGATCGAGGTCGTCACGCACTACGAGCCCCGGGGCGCCAACCCGGGCGGGCCGCCCCACACCTACACCTTCGCCGAGCCCCGGTCCCTGGCCGCCTTCACCGAGCGGGTGGCGGCACTCGCGCACGAGGGCGCTGCCGTCGTCGTGGCACTGCACAAGGGGCTGGTCCACCAGCCGGCGGACCTCACGCAGTACGAGTACGAGGTCGCCCATGCCGCGATCGATGCAGGGGCCGTGACGGTCATCGCCCACCACGCCCACCTGCTCAAGGGCATCGAGGCCTACCGGGGCCGGCCGATCTTCCACGGCCTGGGCAACTTCGCCACTGTCACCCGGGCCTTGGGCGGCGCACCGGACGACTCCCCGGAACGGCGGGCCTGGGCCCGCGAGCGGGTGCGGCTGTTCGGCTTCACACCCGATCCGGCCATGCCGGAATACCCGTTCCACCCGGAGAGCCGCAACACCGCCATCGCCGTCATCACCCTGGCCGACGATGGCCGGGTGGGGGCGGAAGTGATCCCCTGCTGGATCGACGACGACGCCCGACCCGTGCCGCTGACCCGCACCGAGGGCGGCGAACGGGTGGGCGAGTACCTGAAGACCATCACCCGAGAGGCCGGCCTGGACACCGTGCTGGCCTGGAACGGGGACCGATTGACCATAAAACTGGAGGCACATCCCCAATGAACACCGAGACCGCACCCCTGGCCGGCAAGACCATCATCGACCTGACGACCGCGCTGGCCGGCCCCTACGCGACGCTGCTGCTGGCCGGCCTCGGCGCCCGGGTCATCAAGGTGGAGAACCCCACCCGCGGCGGGGACTCCTCCCGCAACAACTCCCCCTACGTCACGGCGGACGGGATCAGCCTGGGACGGACCGCGGATGAGGACATGTCCGTCTCCATGATGCTCCGAGGCCGGGGCAAGGAGTCCATAACGCTAAACCTCAAACATCCCGAAAGCCGCCAGGTGCTCTTCGACCTCATCACCGAGGCTGACATCCTGGTAGAGAACTACAGTGCCGGGGTGACCAGGCGCCTGGGCATCGACTACGCCAGCGTGCGCCACCTCAACGAGAAGCTCGTCTACACCTCCATCAGCGGCTTCGGCGCCTCCAACGGCAACGGGGACCGCAAGGCCATGGACACGATCGTCCAGGCCCTCAGCGGCGTGATGATGACAGCCGGCGAGCCAGGCCAGCCGCCCGTGCGCTTCGGCCTGCCAATCGGCGACCTCTCCGCACCGCTCTTCGCCGTCATCGGCACCCTGGCAGCCGTACTCCACGCCGAGCACTCCGGACAGGGCCAGCACGTGGACGTGTCCATGCTCGGAGCCCTGACCTCGCTGGTGGCCTGTGAGCCCTTCGACGCCCTGGAATCCGTGGGCTTCCCACTGCGTACCGGCGACTATGTGCCTCGGCTGGCCCCCTTCGGCACCTTCCGCGCCGCGGACGGATACTTCGCCATCTGCGCCCCGACCGACCAGTTCGCCGCCGGAGTGCTCCAGGCCATCGGGCGGGAGGACCTCCTGGAGTCGGAGGACTTCGGCAGCCGCGACGCCCGGGTGGCCAATGCCGACCGCCTGCACGGGTTGATCGCCGGCTGGGCCGCGGAACAGCCCCTCGCCGAGGTGCTCCAGGCACTCACCGCCCGCGGCGCCCCCGCGGCGCCGGTGCGCACCACCGCCGAGGCCGTCCGCGATCCGCTGGTGGTCTCCCGCGGCGAGGTAGTGCCCTTGAGCCACCCAAAGTTCGGCCACTTCGACGGGCTCTACGGATCCGGCCTGCCGATGGTCTTCTCCGAGAGCGTCACCTCCCTGGACGCCCCGGCCCCATACCTGGGCGAGCACACGGACACCGTACTCGCCCAGCTCGGCTACGGCCCTGCGCGGATCCAAGACCTGCGCACCGCCGGCGTGCTGTGACGGCACCCTACCCGGCAGATCCCGGCCCTGCGTCCCACGGAGATGACACCGGCCTGCCCCGTATCGGCGTCATCGGCGCCGACGTGCCGCGCCAGCTCGTCCTGGCCTGCGGGGCGATTCCGGTTCGCCTCCACAGCGCCTGGAGCGGCGAGATCACACGGGAGGCTGCCGAGTTACTGGGCGCTGCCGATGCCGTGGCCCTCCGCCTCCTCGGCGACGTGCTCTCCGGCCGCCACGACGGGCTGGCCGGAGTCGTGGTCTGCAACGACTCCATGGCGGACCTGCGGCTCTTCTACGTCCTGCGCATCCTCTCCGACCGCGGCCGGCTCCGGTTCCCTATCCATCTCCTGGACGCCCCGCGAGGAGGCGGCGCCCATCGCGGCCGCTTCGTGGCCCGCCAGTACGCCCGCCTCGCTTGGTTCGTCTCCGGCATCACCGGCCGCCCGGCCGATGCCACCGCATTGGCCGGGGCTGCGGCGGTCGAGTCGGCACTGGGCCGGACGCTCGCCCAGCTGCGGGACCGACGCTGCGCCCGGACGCTGAGCGGCACCGCGGCCCTGGAAGCCTACCGGCTGGCCGCCCAGACGGCACCTGTCCAGGCCGTGGGCCGGATCGCAGACCTGCTGTCCGCAGCGGACGAGCCGCCGTATTCGTCCGGGACCGGTGCCACTGTGCCGGTCTATGTGACCGGCAGCTCGCATCCGGACGCCACCGTGTACGCCGAGCTCGAGGCAGCCGGGGCCGTGGTGGTCGGTGAGGACCACGATGCCGGGGATGCGGCGTGGATTGGCGAGACCGTGGACGCCACATCGCTCGAAGACACCTGCCGGTCGCTGGCCGAACAGCACGCCCTACGCCCGCCCTCTGCCGCGCGCTCCCTGTCCGCCGAGCGCACCCGGCACCTGCTCACCGAACTCGTGCGCACCGGGGCCGCCGGGGTGGTTGCCCTGGTCCGGGACCTCGATGACGGCCCGGTCTGGGACCTGGCCGAACAGCGCCGGGCCCTGGCCGGCACCGGGACGTGGCTGGCCGAGACCGTCCGCGTGCCGCCCGACGGCGCCGCGGAGGCCGCCGCCGATCTCACCGCCAGACTCCATCCAGCCAGGAGGGCTGCACAGTGACCGAGTACCGACTCCAAGCGGCCCTGGCAGCCACCCGCCACCAGAAGGAGTGGTTCCAGCAGTTGCGGCAGCGGGCGGCTGCCGGCGAGCCCATCGCACTGGTGAACGCCGATGCCCCGCACGAGGTCTTCCGCGCCCTCAACATCCCCTATGTGGTCACCCAGTGGTGGTCCTCGATCATCGCCGCCAAGCGGGCCGGCCCCGCCTCGATGGAGCGGCTGGCGGCGGCAGGGCTGCCGGACTTCAGCCTGCAGTACGACGCCATGCCGCTGGGCGAGCAGGAGCTCGATCCCGCAAACCGTCCCTGGGGCGGGCTGCCGGCACCGCGCTTCGCCGTGGCCGAGCGCAGCGGGGATGTCACCGCGAAGATCTTCGAGCAGTGGGGCCGCCGGCCCGGCACCGAGACCTTCCTGCTCTCCCGCACCGGTGCCGAACCGGTGCCGGACAACTGGTGGGAGCTGGTACCCCACGACTGGGAGCAGGCCTTCGGCTCCGAGCGGCTGGACCTCCTGCAGGGCGAGATCGAGGACCTGATCGTCTGGCTCGAGGAGCGCACCGGACGGACCCTGGACCGCACGCGACTTGCCCAGATCATGGCCCTGGGCAATGAGCAGGCAGAATGGAACCGGCGCACCCGTGACCTGATCGCCTCCGCGCGGCCCACTCCCGTGCTCGTCAACGACACCATGCCCGCCGTGATGGCGCCCCAGTGGCAGCGCGGCACCCAGTGGGCCGTGGACGCCGCCCGGTCCCTCTACGAGGAGACCGCCGAACGGGTGGCGAACGGTGTGGCCGTGTGCCCGGGCGAGCGGAAGCGGCTGATGTGGATCGGCCGGGGGCTCTGGTCCGATCTGGGTCTCTATACCCGGTTCCAGGAGGAGTTCGGGGCCGTCTTCGTGTGGTCCATGTACCTGGCCATCGCTGCCGACGGCTACGCCCGCTACGGCGAAGACCCGGTCCGGGCCCTCGCCGCCCGATTCGTGGGGATCACCGACCAGCTCTACGTGCCGCCGTGGTCGGCCCAGTGGTACGTCAAGGAGGCCCTGGGCCATGGCGTGGACGGTGTGGTTCACCTGGTCGCGGACGACACCCCGGGCAGCGGTTTCATCACCGAGGCCCTGGAGGCCGAGGGAATCCCCGTGCTGGAGATCCGTGCGAACAATGCCGACCAGCGCTCGAGCGCGGCGGCCCGCATACCCGAGCGGATGGCGGAATTCCTCCGGCACCGTGTCTGAGCCGACCGGCGTGGCGGAAACACCTGGTGCGACGGACTCCTTCCGGCAGCGGAACTTTTCCCTGTATTTCATCGGGCAGGTGGTGTCCAACACAGGGGTTTGGTTCCAGAACCTCGCCCTGCAGCTGGTGGTCCTCGGCGCCATGGGCAGCGGGCAGGCCCTGAGCGGCATCACTGTCGCCCAGTTTCTGCCGATCTTCCTGCTCGGTCTCACGGCGGGCCGGCTGGTGGACCGGGTGCCGCCCCGCACGGTGCTGCTGGTGACCTCGCTGGCCTCCGCCGTCGTAACCGCCGCCCTGGCCCTGGTGGTCACCGAGGAGCCGACGCTGTGGCTGCTCTACGCACTGGTCGGCGTGCTCGGGACCGTCCAGGCCTTCGAGCGGGTGGCGGCGCAGACCATTATCTTCGAACTGGTGGGCGAGGCCGGGCTCTCCCAGGCGGCGTCCATCAGCACCATCGCTCTGGCCGCAGCCCGTTCGGTGGGCCCTGCCCTGGCCGGCCTGGCCTTCCAGGAATTCGGCGCCGCGGTGTGCATTCTCATCAACGCCGGCGCCTACCTGCTGGTCTTCGCCTCCCGGCGCCTCATCCGGCCCGCAACACTCCACCCGCGCACTTCCGAGGCGGGCGACGCTGACCCGTCGGCGGCCGCACAAGCCGACCGGCCGGCATCGGCCCCGTTCCAGCGCAACCGGAACGTCAACACCCTGCTGGCGGTCAACGTGATGGTGTCCCTGCTGACGATGAACTTCGGGCTGGTACTCACCTCAACCGTGGACCTGAGTTACGGCGGGGATGCCGCCGCCGTAGGCGCCGTGCACGCCCTGAACGCCGTGGGCGGCGTGGCAGGCGGAATCCTCGCAGCCCGGCGCCGGCTGGTCACGGTGCGGTCCCTGGCTCCGGCCACCACCCTATTCGGGGCGACGCTGGCCCTGAACGCCGCCGCGCCCACGCTGAACCTGTTCCTGATGTTCGCGCCCCTCCTGGGGGTAGGGATCGGCTACTACCAGGGGATCATCAACGCGGCGGCGCAGGAGGCGGTGCCACCGCAATTCATCGGGCGGATGATGTCCTGGATGACTCTGGGCGGCTACGGCATGGTGCCCTTCGGTGCCCTGCTGATGGGCTGGGTGATCGATGCCAGCTCCGGGCGGGTGTCCCTGGCCCTGGCCGCCGCGACCGCCCTAGCTGTATTCCCCAGAGAGGTTGGGTACGCGGCTGGCGGGTGTGTGACCTTTGAGCGAGGTGTGGCCTCGCTGGTGATTGTAGTGATGGAGCCAGGCCGGGAACGCTGCAACACGCTCGGCTTCTGACGCGTAGGGCTTCGCGTAGGCCCATTCCTCGAGCATGGTGCGGTTGAAGCGTTCGACTTTGCCGTTGGTCTGGGGACGGTAGGGGCGGGTGCGTTTGTGTTTGATGTCGCTGCCGAGGGCGTCTTTGAAGGCGTGGGAGCGGTAACAGGAACCGTTGTCGGTCAGGACACACTTGACGGTGATGCCGCAGGATTCGAAGTAGGCGTTCGCGCGTTCCCAGAACCCTGCGGCGGTTTCCTTCTTCTCATCGGGCAGGATCTCCGCGTAGGCCAGTCTGGAGTAGTCATCGACGGCGTTGTGCAGGAACATGTAGCCGGGCCGGCGGTTGGCTTCGGTGCCGGTCTTGTTCCGTTTTCCCGCTGCCCTGCCCAGAACCTTGTGCCCGCCGCCGTCGGGGATGCGTCCCTGCTTCTTGATATCGACGTGGACCAGATCACCAGGATGTTCGTGTTCGTAGCGGCGGACGGTGCGGCCGGTGGCCCGGTCCTGCCATTTGAGTTTCGCCAGCCCGTAGCGCGAAAGCACGCGGTGGACGGTGGAGGGCTGGATTCCGAGGCGGTAGCCGATCCGGTCAGGACCCCACCGCAGGTTCACCCGGAGGCTGATAATCCGGCGTTCGCGCTTCAGGGGTATCCGGTTCGGTGACCGGTGCGGGCGGCTGGAACGGTCGGTCATGCCGGCTTCGCCATGGTCGCGGTAGCGGCTGGCCCAGCGGGCTGCGGTAGTCACGGCAACTTGGAATCGTTCCGCGGCGCGTTGCAGCGTCCAACCCTCCTCGACCACGCATTTGGCCAGTTGGAGTCGTCCCTTGGGAGCGAGAACGGCGTTAGGGTGGGACATGAAGACCTCCGTTTGTGGAACTGGACTCTAGACAAGCCCCACTCCACCCGGAGGTCTTCTTTACGTCACCCTGCCACGCCGAATATCACTAACGTCCGTGGGGAATACACCTAGCCTGCACGGTGCTGGTGCGGCTGAGGACTACTTCTCCAGAGACCGCAGCCGGCCGGCGGCCAGGCGGGACGGGACATGACGCGGGCGGCTGGTGATCTGGCGCCGCGAGATTGCTTCCGTCTCCGCCTCGTCATCACCAAAGTAGCCGCCGGCGAGCTCACGGGCCGCACGGTCCAGGACCCCGACGATCGAGTTGCCGAGATCGTCCCCCACCGCATCGGTGAGCCGCCTCTCGTGCGCGCGGAGTTCGTCCGTGCAGGCCTGGACCAGCTGCCAGCCCTTCTCGGTCAGCTGGACCAGGCGGATCCTACGGTTCGTCGGGTGGCTGCCGCGTTCCACCAGACCCAGCTCCAGGAGTTCGTTGGCCACCAGGTGCGCCGCCTGGGCACTGACGAAAGTCCGGCGGCCCAGTTGCGCATTGGACAGCGGCAGGCCCTCCCCGAGGACCTGGAGCAGGAGGAACTGGGACAGCGTGACACCGTGGGCCAGGGCCAGGTTCTCCGTGAACCGGTCCAGGGCCCGCCCCAAGCGGTAGGCCGTGTAATTCAGGCGGTCCGTGGCCGGTTCACCGCGCGGGTCCCGTTCGAGCTCCATCGTCCGAGAATATCAAGTTCTTTGCGATTCTCTGCTTGGGCTCGGTTCTGCGCCTTTCTCCCAGGACGGCCATGTGTACTCCCGACCTCACCGCCGATGCCTGGGGCCTATCTGTCGCAGCCCGATTCTGACCTGCAAGAACACCCGAAAACACAACTCGACGACGTCTCTCGTCTGTTTCAACTCGTCCTACACACTCGCCTTAACCGTGAGTATGTCCGAACCGGGCCAGGACACAGTAATCGTCAATGTGCCCCGTAAACGAGGTGGCCTATCAAATGCAGCACTTGAGCTACCTGGACGGGCTTTTTTGCGGGCGGGGTAACCGCGCATCGGGAAACCAGGGAAACGCGGGAAACTGCAGCGTCCCATTTCTCACTTGGAGTGATGCGTTGGAGGACCGGCTTTCGCAGCTGTTTCCCTCAGTTACCATTCACGGGAGCAGCGGTAGCTGAAGCCACTCACCGGTGTAACGACGCTGCTTCCGATACATGGATCGTGGACACGGTTCACGAGACGGAACATCTGAAATTGCGACCGGTCGCTCTGCTGTCTCGCAAGCGCGCATTAGGGCAGTCGCCCGGGTCTGAGCCGGGCAGATCTTCCGGCCTGTTCAGGCTGGAGCGGCACTGGGCTGAGCAGAACCGCAGGCCCGCGGTGGAGGGCACCGTCCGACAAGGGCTGGCAGCGCAGGCCTCCTCTTCCGCGCATAGCGGCGTGGGTGCCGGGAGCCAGCATCCGGTCCATCCAGACACAGGGGTGGGCATGCCGTCCGCCGCGGAGCCGTAACACTTCCCCACGGGATTCCAGCGCGAATTCCGTGCCGATCAGCGGAGCCAAGTGGGCGCCCCGCAGGACTACGTTGCGGCGAGCCAAAAGCGGGTCAAACGGCGGGACGTCGAGCTCGGCAGCGATGGCTTCGAGGGATTCGACGGCCATCAGCGTGACGGCTGCATCCATATGCGCTGCCTTGCCGAAGAACCTGTCACCGACGATGCCTTTGCCCGCCACCACCTCGACCCGGTCGAGGTCCGACGTGGGGACGCTGGCGGCGCCGTCGTTAGCTCTGCCGAAGTACGCATGGCCCGACGACACCAGCAGGTGCAGGATCTCCACGTTGTACCTGTACGTCGTCGTCATTTCACCGCGCTCTCCCGGACTGGTCCGCGTGCCTTTAGGGCGACCCTATCGGGCGGGAGCGCGTTGTGTATACGGCGTGTGCTGCTGCGGATTCGGTGGGTGTAGTCGGCTATGTGACGGGCAGGGTTCGGGCCTGGAGGCAACCGGAGGGCGGTTTCCTGTGCGGGTGGCGCCGATGCCGGCGGCGATGACCAGGGCGATCCCGAGGATCGCGAAGAGACTGGGAACCTGGCCTAGGAAGGCGAGGCCGACGACCATGCCGATGGCCGGTTCCAGGCACATCAGTGTGCCAAAGGCCGCGGCGGTGAGCCTGCGCAGGGCCAGCAGCTCGAGGCTGAACGGCACCACCGGCAGCAGCAGTGCAAGGCCGACGCCGGCCAGCAGCAGGCGCCAGTCGAGGTGGGCGAAAGCTTCCGGTCCCACCGTGAATGTCGCGACGAGCGCCGCGACCGGCATGGACACTGCCAGAGCGCCCAGTCCCTCGGCGGCGTCGCCCGCCCACTGGGTCAGCAGGATGTAGGCGGCCCAGCAAAGGGCCGCGCCCAGCGCGAAGAGCACGCCCACGCCGTCGGTCTGGCCATGCCAAGGCTCGGTCAACGCGACGACGCCTGCTCCGGCTACGAGTGCCCACAGCCGCGACACCCCTCGGCCGCGCACCAAGGCCACGCCCAGCGGGCCGAGGAACTCCAGTGCGACGGCGGTGCCCAAGGGCAGCCGTTCGGCCGCGGCCATGAACAGGATGGTCATGCCGGCTGTGGCGACGCCGAGCAGGACGCAGGTGCGCAACGCGACCGGGCTGAAGCGGATCCGCCAGGGACGTGCGATGGCAACCAGGATCACAGCCGCCCACGCAAGGCGAAGCCACGCGACGCCTCCAGCGCCGAGCCGGTCGACGAGTCCCACGGAAACGGCCAGACCTATCTGAACGCAGCACATGGCGGCGAACGCCATGGCGCTGCCGGAAGTCGTGCCGGAGATGCGGAGCGCAGTTGTCATCCCACTAGTAGAACCGCAATCTCTATTCACGTCCACGTGATGATCACGTGCATACCGTTCACAAAACATGGACAATTAAGGGGTGGATATTCGACGGCTCCGAACGCTGCTTGAGCTCTCGCGCAGCGGGTCGATGCGGGAAGTGGCCGACCTACTCGGCACTACGACCTCGACGGTCTCGCAACAGATCGCGCTGCTCGCCCGCGAGACGGACACGGTTCTGCTGGAGCCTGAGGGCAGGGGAGTGCGCCTCACGCCAGCCGGACGGCGCTTGTCCGAGCACGCCGCCACTATCCTCGCCGCGGTCGAGGCCGCGCGGGCCGATCTTGACCCGGAGGCCGCGCCCTCGGGCACCCTCCGCGTGGCTGGTTTCGCCACCGCGATCCGCAGGAACATCATCCCCGCGGTCAAGGAGGCCGCGGTCAGCCATCCGGCACTCAGGATCGCCGTACAAGAACATGAGCCCGCCGAGGCGCTCGAAATGCTCCTGGCAGACAGGACGGACCTCGCGCTGACCTACGACTACAACCTCGCCCCGGAGCTGGAGGATCCGCGGTTGGACAGGCTTCCGCTCTGGTCCACGCCTTGGGGCTTGGGCGTCCCCGAGCAAGACATGCAGGCGGTCCACGACAGCGCCCCGGAGGTTTTCAGCGCGTTTCGTGACCGGGACTGGGTTGGCAATTCGCGCAACCGGGCGGACGAGGTCGTTGTGCGGTCCATCGGTTCCCTCGCCGGCTTCGAACCCCGTCTGCGCCACGAAGCCGACAGCCTTGATCTCGTCGAAGACCTCATCCTTGCCGGCATGGGCGTCGGGCTGCTGCCCGCGGATAGGAAGCCGCCCCCCGGCGTCGTGATCATCCCGCTTGACGAGCCCGAAGTCCGGCTACGCGCCTACGCCCATACAAGGAAAGGGCGCACCATGTGGCCGCCCTTGCGTTATGTGTTAGCCCGCCTCTCCTCAGAACAGAGTTAGGTCGACATTTGCCACCTGTCGAGACGAACGGGTACTTCTGCGTCGACTCGCCGACACATCGGAAGTCCACCGCAGGTAGTTCCAAGTTGAATCGCTAAGCTTGCCAGGAATCCTCGGGCATTTAGCCCTGCATGCCCACGGGGCAATGACGAATGGAGTTTTTGTGTCGAACGAGCCGATCTTGCTGTTTTTGCATGGCGTTGGAGACGGCGACCGAGATGACGACTGGAAAGTCGGGCTCACAGACAGCCTGCTCCGCCTTGGTTACCCTGATCTGGATGGCGTGCGAGTTATCGCGCCCAAGTACGCGCACGCATTAAAGGGTTCGGATGACAACGAGCCAGTGCCAGGCTTGACGATCAAACAGCCACTCCGCGATGCGGCCAAGAAGAACCGCCGAGACTTCGAGCGTCGCATTGGATCCGTGGAGTTCAGATTGGGACGTCATGATCAAGGCAATGGACGCCTCGGCGGAGATGCCGTCATCAATTTTGTCGTCGGGCTGCCTCTCTTCATCCAAGCGCGCAACTACATGAAAAATCCTCAAATTCGCGCCCAAGTCCTAAACCGCATCCTTAAGATGCTGCCCGAGTCAGGGAGGCTTGTGATCGTCGGTCATAGCCTTGGCTCCGTAATCGCTGCCGACCTCGTGCGCCGCTTGCCGGTTGGCCTCGACGTTGCCGGCATGTTGACCATCGGGAGCCCCCTGGCGAACGGAAACTTCGACGTCGACAAACTCCGGGAGACGTTGAAGGAGCCGCCGACGAACCTGGCCTGGTGGGTAAATTTTTGGAACATCCACGACCCTGTGGCCGCCCACCGCGGTGTGTCATCTGTCTTCCCTTGGATGATCGATTTTCGTATCCAGACGAAAGTAAGTCCCCGGGTCCACGATGCGGCCGAGTATCTAACCAACGAGGCGGTGGCCGCGGCCATCGGTTTTGCACTGTTCGGGTCCAGGTCTACGGAGCTCGCTGATATCAATACGGGCCTCGACATCCCTTTGGACGCCCCGGAACACTTCGCTCTTCTGGCGCTGAGGTACGCATACCTTATGAAGATGAGTCTGGAAGGCGATCAACTGGATCGTTTCACTGGCGCGCTTAGGCAAGTGCAAGCGGCGGTTGTCGACGACATTAGGAGGAGAAATGCCTGCGAGGGCAGAGCGATGCCGTCAGCGGTTGCACGCCTCGCATTCGACCTCTCCGATCCACACGCGACTGTTCCCGAGCCACTTCCGAGCAGCCATATCGCGAAGGACGAGGCCGTCGTCCTGTTAACGATCCTCGCGGCAGAGAACGTCATTCGACCCTTCGAGATCTCGCTCTCGAAGGACAAGTGGCAGGATGCCATGAAAAATCTCACCGCCGAGATGGGACTGGGAAGCCAGTATGGCGCCGATGTGTTTTTCGCAGCCAAACGCGCGCAGGAGACATTGAGCGGTGGTCGCGGAGTGAACTGGATCAAGTGGGGCGCATTAGGTGCCGGAACGGCGGCGATTGTCGTGGCGACCGGTGGCCTTGCGCTTGCTGCTGGCGCCGGTCTTGCCGGAGCCGCAGTGATCACCAGCGCCCTGGCGAGCTTTGGGCCTGGCGGAATGATTGGGGGTCTGATAACTGCGGGCACCCTCGTCACCGCCGGTGGGGGCGGCATCGCATTCAGCCTAGCCAGTCCCGGAACGACTGCGGAAACCCTCGAAGCCGTTGTTGAGCGTAGGCTGGCTGCGGCAATTCTGCGGCAACGGCAACACCTAGAGCCAGATACAGCCCTTTGGAGAACGCTGGTTGAGACCGAGATCGAGGTGCGGCGTGAGCACGAGCGGCTCGATGAGTTCTCTGATGAATCAGCGCCGGCCCTCAAAGAGCTGAAGCGGAAGATTGATGCCATCGAGCGTGCGCTGGAGTATCTGAGAGAGAACGGTCTAGAGCCGGGCGTCCCGCTTGGCAATACTGGCGAGACGGATTGAAGTTGCAAGCAGCGGTCGCATCACCGTCAGGAGTTTCTCTTAGGCCGCCCGGCTGAGACAGAACGCATGCTCAACCTGGCAGGTCTGTTCCGCTGCACAATCCGCTTTACGGACAACTCAAAGATCACAGCCTGAGGGTTGCGACACCGAGCCGCCACAAAGGGCGCCACTAAGAGTTGAAATATACACACCTCGCTCGAGTAGATGCAGATCGCGGCACAGACACGCTTCGCTTCCGCCACACACGATTAGACGAGGGACGCGCTGAGGTTCGCGTCCGCCGTCGTTGTTTGAATGGTTTGGCTGGCGCGGATGAGGTAGGCGCAGCGCTCGCCGATCATCATGACGGTGAGGTTGGGGTTGACCGTCACGTGCTCGGGCACGACCGAGGCGTCGGCGATGCGCAGGCCGGTGCTGACGAGGTCGTGGTGCGGTCCATAGGCTCTCTCGCAGGCTTCGAACCCCGCCTGCGCCATGAAGCCGACAGCCTCGATCTTGTCGAAGACCTCATCCTTGCTGGCATGGGCGTCGGTTGCTGCCCGCGGACAGGAAGCCGCCACCCGGCGTCGTAATTCTCCCGCTCCCCCAGCCCGAAGTCCGGCTTTGCGCCTATACCCGTACGAGGACAGGGCGCACCACGTGGCCGTCGTTGCGCCACGTTCTTGTTCGCCTCGAACCGGGAGCGGGTAGAGCCCTCCCCGCCGTCGCGAGGAACGAGTGCCAGCTACCAGCCGTGGGCTTCCACTCGGACGAATTGGTACGATTCCAGGAAACGGGGAGGACCGGAATCTGGGCTAGGCGTAGGGTGGAATCTAGACGATAGGAGCACTTCATGAAGAAAATCCTCATGGTACTGACCAGCGTTTCCGAGATCGGCGATACGGGCGAGAAGACCGGCTACAACGTGGCCGAGGCGGCACATCCCTGGAAGGTCTTCAAGGATTCCGGGCATTTCGTCGACTTCGCGTCCATCCAGGGCGGCCAGCCCCCGCGCGATGAGGTGGACTCGGAAGATCCTATCCAGGTTGCCTTCACGAAGGACGAGGTCACGCGCGCTGGGCTTTACAACACTGCCCGCGTCGACGTTGTTGATCCCGGTCAGTACGACGCCGTCTACCTCGTGGGAGGTCACGGCACCATGTGGGATTTCCCGGATAGCGAAGGCTTGCAGAATCTGGTGGCCAGCGTCTACAACGCCGGCGGCGTGGTGGGCGCGGTCTGCCACGGGCCGGCCGGCCTGCTGAACGTGGAATTGGAGAACGGGCTTCGCCTCGTCGAGGGCCGGAGGGTGGCCGCCTTCACCAACGAGGAGGAGGTTGCCGCAGGGAAAGACAAGGTCATCCCGTTCTTTTTGGCAGACCGACTTGAGGAACAGGGGGCCACCCACGTCTCCGCTGATGTCTTTGAGGAGAAGGTCGTGGTCGACGACCGGTTGGTGACCGGCCAGAACCCGGCTTCAGCCGCCGGCGTGGCCAAGGAGATGGAGAAGCTCCTTGCGGAGGTCATCCACCAGGAAAAAGCCGAGGAACAGCACGAGACGGAGACTCTGCGCGCCGAGAAGGACGCCGAGAAAAACGCCAAGAAGGCTGCCGCAGAAGCGGAGCACTAACACCCACAGCGCACTGAAACTGGCGGCCACTCCGACGACGGAGGCGGCCGCCAGTTGGCGTGCAGGCCGGGAACTTTTTAGACGAGGGACGCGCTGAGGTTCGCGTCCGCCGTCGTTGTTTGAAGGGTTTGGCTGGTGCGGATGAGGTCGGCGCAGCGCTCGCCGATCATCATGACGGTGAGGTTGGGGTTGACCGTCACGTGTTCGGGCATGACCGAGGCGTCGGCGACGCGCAGGCCGGTGACGCCCTTGACGCGCAGCTCGGGGTCGAGCGGCGACATGGCGTCCTCGGGCGGGCCCATGCGGACGGTGCCGACGGGGTGGTAGACGGTGTTGTGCGTCTTGCGGATGTAGTCCTGCAGTTCCTCGTCGGTCTGGGCCTCGATGCCCGGGGACAGCTCGCGGCCGGCCCATCCGGCCATGGCGGGCTGGGCGGCGATTTCGCGGGCCTTGCGGATGCCGGCGACCATGACGCGCATGTCGTGGCCTTCGGGGTCGGTGAAGTAGCGCGGGTCCACCATGGGCTTGTCGCGGAAGTCGCGGCTGCGCAGGCGGACGGTGCCGCGTGAGCGGGCGTGCGTGACGTTCGGGGTGAGACTGAATCCGTTCTCCGTGGTGGGGTAGCCGTGCCGCAGGGTGTTCATGTCGAAGGGGACTGCGCCGTAGTGCATCATCAGGTCAGGGCGGTCCAAGCCCTCCTCGGTGGGCGTGAAGATGCCGATCTCCCACCATTGGGTGGACGTTTGGACCATGGGCTGCTTGGCCTCGAACTGGACGACGCCTTCGGGGTGGTCCTGTAGGTGTTCGCCGACGCCGGGGGAGTCGACCAGGACCTCAATGCCGTGCTCGGCGAGGTGCGCGGCGGGGCCGATGCCGGAGAGCATCAGCAGTTTCGGCGTGTCGATGGCGCCGGTGGAGACGACGACTTCCTGCCGGGCCGTCAGCCGGTGTGTACGGCCGAAGGCGGAGTCCACAATATCGACGCCGGTGCAGCGCTTCTCGGCGTCGAACACCAGCTGCCGGGCACGCAGGCCGGTCAGCAGGGTGAAGTTTTCGCGCTCCATAATCGGGTGGATGTAGGAGACGGAGCTGGAGGAGCGGGTGCCGTCCGCACGGCGGTTTATCTGGAAGAAGTTGGCGCCGTTGACCACTGTGGAGCCGTTGTTGAACTTGGCCCGCGGGATGCCGGCCTGTTCGCAGGCGTCCAGGAGGGCGACGCCGGCCGGGTCAGCCGGCGGGACGTTCATGACGTGGACCGGGCCTGAGTCGCCGTGGTGCGGGGCCGCCGGTCCGGCGTCCTCGTTGGTTTCCAGCCGCTGATACAGCGGCCAGGCGTTCTCCGCGTTCCACCCGGTGGCGCCGTACTTGGCTTCCCATTCGTCCAGGTCCTCGCGCGGGGCCCAGAAGGCGATGCAGGAGTTGTGGCTGGAGCAGCCGCCCATGACCTTCGCGCGGGAGTGCCGCATGAAGGAGTTGCCGTTCTCCTGCGGCTCGATGGGGTAGTCCCAGTCGTAGCCGGATTCGAGCAGCTCCATCCAGCGGTCCAGCTGCAGGACCTCGGGGATGCTGCGGTCGTCGGGGCCGGCCTCGACCAGCGCCACGCTCACTTCAGGGTCTTCGCTCAGCCGGGCCGCGACGGCGGCGCCGGCGGATCCGCCGCCGATCACGATGTAGTCGAACTCCCGGTCGATCAGGTTGTCGATGTTGTCGAGGTGCATTTAGTTCTCCTTGCCGTGGTCAGCGAACCAGCCGGTCACCTGCGGGCTGATGTTCTGGTAGATGTGCTTGGCTTCCTGGTACTCGGCCAGGCCGGTGGGGCCCAGCTCGCGGCCGACGCCGGACTGGCCGAAGCCGCCCCACTCGGCCTGCGGAAGGTAGGGGTGGAAGTCGTTGATCCAGACGGTGCCGTGGCGCAGCCGGCCGGCCACGCGCTGCGCCTTGCCGGCGTCCTGGGTCCAGACCGCGCCGGCCAGGCCGTAGATCGTGTCGTTGGCGGTGGCCACGGCCTCGTCCTCGGTGCGGAAGGTTTCGACCGTCACCACCGGGCCGAAGGCTTCATCGACGACGACGGACATTCCCCTTTCCACGCGGTCCAGGATTGTCGGCTGGTAGTAGAACCCGGCGTCGTACTTGTCACCGTCCGGGGCGGCGCCGCCGCAGCGTAGCCGCGCGCCCTCCTGCACGCCGCGCTGGACGTACGCGTCCACCTTCTCGCGGTGCGCCGCGGAAATCAGCGGCCCGGTTTCCGCGGCCTCGTCGAAGGGGCCGCCGAGGCGGATGCCTTCGGCGCGGCGGACCAGCTCGTCGACGAAGCGTTCGGCGATCGATTCCTCGACCACCAGCCGGGCCCCGGCGGAGCAAACCTGCCCGGAGTGCACAAAGGCGCCGTTCAACGCATTATCGACTGCGGCATCGAAGTCCGCGTCGGCGAACACCACGTTGGGGTTCTTGCCGCCGAGCTCCAGGGCAACTTTCTTGACCGTGCCGGCCGCGGCCGCTGCGATGCGCTTGCCGGTCTCCAGGCCGCCGGTGAAGGAGACCAGGTCGACGTCGGGATGTTCCGAGAGCGGTGCGCCTGCCTCCGCGCCGGGGCCGGTGACGAGGTTGGCGACGCCGTCCGGCAGGCCGAGGTCCTGGAGCAGTTGCATGGTCAGGATGGCCGTGGACGGGGTGAGCTCGGAGGGCTTGAGCACAAACGTGCAGCCGGCGGCCAGCGCGGGCGCGATCTTCCACGCGGCCTGCAACAGCGGATAGTTCCACGGCGTGATCATGCCGCAAACCCCCACCGGTTCGTGGACAATCCGGCTAACGACGGCGGGGTCCCCGGCGTCGACTACGCGGCCCGCGTCCTGCCCGGCGAGCTTCCCGAAATACTCGAAGCAGGCGGCAATGTCGTCCATGTCGATGCGGCTTTCGGCCATGCGCTTGCCGGTGTCCAACGACTCGGCGCGGGCGAACTTCTCGCGGCTTTCGCGCAGGCCGGCGGCAACCTTGAGCAGGAACGCGCCGCGCTCGGGCGCCGGGACAGAGGCCCAGACGCCGGAATCGAAGGCGGCACGGGCCGCGGCGATGGCGCGTTCGGCGTCTTGCCTGCCGGCCTCGGACACGGTGGCGACCAGTTCGCCGTCGGCCGGGTTGCGGATTTCCCGCACTGCGCCGGATGCGGCCGGCTCCCAGGCGCCGTTGATGAACAGGGTGGAGGCGGTATCGGTCATGTTGTCTCCTTTGTAGGTGCGTCGACGGATTCGTCGACCGTGGTGTAGTCGGTTTCCCAGTCCGCCTTGGGCGGGACATTTTCGGCGACGGTGCTGTAGTGCAAGGTGTCGCAGTGCTGCTGCAGGAACTCGAGATGCACTTCGTAGTGGTCCAGGACGTCGGCGATGACCTCGTCCTTGCTGTAGCCCATGAGGTCGTAGCCGTGGCTGCCCTCAAGGGAGAACACTTCGATCCGGTAGTACCGCCCGCCCGCGGCGCTGGACAGGGCGTGGGACGGGACGTTCCGCTGGACCGGGTAGATCTGGTACTTGAAGGTGCGCTCGCCGTCGAGCTCCACGCACAGGTCCGCGGTATCGATTCCGAAGGCCTCCACGGTACTGGTCTCCAGAGTTGCCTTCAGCCCGCGGGCACGCAGGTCCTCACACACCTCGTTCAGCGCGGGAACCGCGACCGTGGAGACGAAGTTCTGGACCTGAGGGTGCCGGGGATAGTTCATGGCCCGGGCCAGACGCTGGCGCCAACCTCGGCGGCTGTCCGCGCCTCCCTGGACGTTCGTTCGCGAATTGAGCACGGAGTGCAGGCTTGTCTGGTAGCTGTCCACCAGTGCGGTTTCCAGTCGCAGCGCCTTGTAGAGGCCCAACATGATGAAGACCAGCACCACGGAGAACGGCAGCCCCATGATCACGGTGGCGCTCTGCAATGTGGGGACACCACCCACCAGGAGCATTCCCAACGTCAGGAGGCCGGTGGCTACGGCCCAGAAGACACGCAGCCACTTGGGGCTGTCCGAGTCTGCGTCCTTCAGGTGCGAGCTGAAGTTGGCCATCACGAGGGCGCCGGAATCTGCACTCGTGACGTAGAACAGCAGCCCGGTGAAGGTGGCCACGGCCGCGCTGAGCGGGGCCATCGGATACTGCTCGAGCAGTCCGTAGAAGGCGCGTTCCGGGTTGCTCATCGCCATTTCGCCGAACTCGGCGTTGCCGCCCATTACGATCTCGAGGGCGCTGTTGCCGAAGATCGAGATCCACAGCAGGATGAAGCCGAACGGCACCACCAGCACTCCGAAGACGAACTCGCGCAGCGTGCGGCCGCGGGAAATGCGGGCCAGGAACAGCCCCACGAAGGGAGCCCAGGCGATCCACCAGGCCCAGAAGAACAGTGTCCAGCCGTTGAGCCACTCGTCCGGCCGGTCATAAGCGAAGGTGTTCAGCGCCATCGACGGGAAGCGGGACAGCGTGTCACCGATGTTGTTCACGATGCCGTCGAAGAGGAAGCGTGTGGACCCGGTGACGAGGATGAAGATCATCAGCGCGATGGCCAGGATGATGTTGAGCTCCGACAGCCGGCGGATGCCCTTCTCCACTCCGGTGAGCACCGAAACGGTCGCCATCACCACGGCGACGGCGATCAGCGCGATCTGCACGAGGGTGTTCTCGGGGATGCCGAACTGGAAGCTGAGTCCGTAGTTGAGCTGTGCGACGCCGATGCCGAGGCTGGTAGCGATGCCGAAGATCGCACCCAGCAAGGCAGCAATATCGACGGCGTGCCCTAGCGGCCCGTGGATCCGCTTGCCGAGGATGGGGTACAGCGCGGAGCGGATGCTGAGCGGCAGGTTGTGCCGGTAAGCGAAGTAGCCGAGTGCCAGGCCCATCAGGGCATAAAGCCCCCAGCCGAGGATGCCGTAATGGAACAACGTCCAGACCATGGCCTGCCGGGCGGCCTCAACAGTGGAACCTTCGCCTCCCGGCGGGGCCAAGAACTGTGTCACGGGCTCCGACACCGAGAAGAACATGAGGTCGATCCCGATGCCGGCGGCGAAGAGCATCGCCGTCCAAGTGAACATGTTGAACGTCGGGCGCGAGTGGTCCGGCCCGAGGCGGGTTTTTCCTACTCTCGATACAGCTACAAAGAGGACGAACGCGAGTACCGCGACGACGATCAGCGAGTACCACCAGCCGAACGTCTCGCCCACCCAGGTGACGGCGGTGCCGATCACGGCATCTGCCGATTCACGGTCAAGGATGGCCCACAGCGCAATGCCGAGGACACCTGCTGCCGAGCCGATAAAAACGGTCTTGTTCACCCGCGTCCGCGGTGCGGGATCGGGCGGGGTTTTGTACGAAGGCAGGACGGTGTCTGGTGCTGGGCGCTTGTTGTCTGCGTCGTCCTGCTGGGATTCGACAATTTCGGGAGGCGTGCTCATATTGGTCTCGTACCTCGCATCGGTAGCTGGTGCTGGTCGCGTCACGCCGATAGCTATGGCCCATCAGGGTCGGAACCCTGACGCTGGCAACAGTAGGAATCAGTTCCGGCGCGCCCCTAGCACATCCAAAAAGGGGTCAAAATACCTGTTTGATGGAGCGGCATCACTTGTACGTGCGTTTTCTGCAAGGGTGGAGTTCTCGCTCTAGACCGAGAGTCCGAAGCACGACGGCGTGCTACTTACCGCTTGGCGCCAGAGCGCTGCAGGCATGCTTGCGGAGCTCCATCCGATGACGCGTCCCTGCCGCGAAGTTCCCGGGGCAGCGGTAGCGGCCGCATCTTGTTCGAATGTTTCTTGTACTGTGATCCAACTCATATGTAGCACAGTAGCGGAGGTTGAACATCTGTTCAAGACCTTGTTTGAACAAGTGTTCAAGGTGCATAATGGCGCGAAACAACCGTTACAAGAGGGCAGCCCTGCTATGCGGCGAAGGCGATCTCCTCCGTGCGGGCGAGGCTCCTTTGGATGGATGCCTCGTCCAGGGCGAGGAGCGCCGTTAGCCACATGCCGTTTTGTATGACGACAATGTCGGCTGCCCGCTCCCTGCATTTATCGGGCGAAAGCTCTGGTTTGGCATTCGCAATCAAAGTCGCGAGCCCATCAATATACCGGTCAAAGGCCGCGGCATTGATCAGTGCGAACTCTTCATCGGCTTTCGCGAGCGCCCAAAGGTGCAGACGCAGGGACAGGTATGGCGTGTTCAGGAATTCCGGGCCGGCAACGCGTCTGAGGGCTTTGCGCAGTTGTTCGTCCGGCGTCATCGCCGAGTCGGGTGCGACCAGCATAAGGTCGTCCTCGTCGATCCGGTGCAAAGCCGCACGGATCAGACTCGACTTGTCTTCGTAGTAATAGTTCACAAGCCCCAAGGCGACGCCGGCTTCGCGAGCTACGGCGCGCATGTTGACTCCAGAGATGCCATGCCGCGACAGCAGGTCCAGTGCCGCTTCCAGAATGCGGGACTGCCTATCAACCTGCTGGTCAGAGTTCACGGTGCTTGGGTTCATTTGACCAGACTATTGGGCAACTCGCGTGGAGTGAATTGCATGTCGGACACTTGGCTTCCGCCGTTGACCGGAGGACGATTAAAGGACCGAGATAGAGGAGGTTCGTGATGTGCTACGCCTCGAATAAGGATTTCGGTTGGGGCTTCAGAAAGGAAAGCGTGCGCACGCCGGAAACCCGCCAGGGAGACCAGGACGCCGGAGGCGAGACCTGGACGAAGTCCGATGACTCCGAAGTGAAGGCTTTCCTCGACAAGTCTGAAGAGCCGGCCAGCGACCGGGCCACATAGCCGAATACCGTACAGAGCATTGAAGCCCCGCAGGGTACTGCGGGGCTTCAATGCTGGCTTATAGGCAAAAAAGTGTGTATGACCCGGGCGTGTTTCATGGCCTGCCTGCCCATCCGGAGCGGATCCAGAGTCCTTCTTCGGCGACTAGGGC